>NZ_JAYERP010000001.1:3137500-3760000 GCF_034718895.1 Paenibacillus phoenicis
GTCGCGGCTTGAATTCGAATCGAACTTCGGTTTCAGTTTATAGAAAGCCTCCAGGTTGACCCCGTTGTATTCGGTGGAAATCCCCATCCGGGACAGCAATCCGTTATTCAACGTTCTGGATTTGACCCTGGCGAATTCTTCACCATTAATAAACTTGATAAACTCCCATGCCGCATCCGCATTTGGCGAATTGGCCCGGATCGCGAAGATATCGCTAAAGTACAAAGACCGTGTCGTCTGAGGATCGGCAGGATCCACCGGCCCGGCAGCAACACCAAGCTGGAATGGCTTGTAATCTGTAATGACATCCTGAGCCTGCTTCATGTCTTGCAATAAGTAGGGGCTTTCCACAGACATAGCCACCCGTCCCATCAAGAAAGGCCGGCTCTTATAGTACTCTTCCATCGTCCCGCCTTGGAAGCCATTTTCGTCGGGAATATAAATCGCTTTGGAGTCAATCGCATCCATCGCCAGCTTATACGTTTGTTTCCAGGAATCCGTATTGATCGTTACCTTCATCGTGTCCGGATTCAAGAACTGCAACCCCTGGGCGGATGCAATGTACGAGGCCAGATTTTCCATCGACATCCCGTATTGCACTCCAAATCCATAGACGCGGGTATCCTTATCCCCTTCCGTTGGGAAGCGACGCGCCAAGTCGAGAATTTCCTGCCAGGTCATCCCGTCATGCGGAAGTTCGATACCATATTTCGCAAACAAATCGGCGTTATAAAAAATCGCGTTGCCGCTAAAGGTCGGAGCCAGCCCGTATAACTTGCCGCCGCCTTTCTCCTTCAGCAATTCGATGAGCGCCGGATAAATGCTCTCCGTATCATATTTATCCCGCGCGATGAACGTATCCAGTTCCATGAGCTTCCCATCATTCACGAATTTCTCGTAGTTGCTGGAGTCCAATAGGATGACGTCCGGCTGTTCTTTCTCGAGGAAATCAGAGAAGGCTTTCTCATAATCGATCTGCTCACCATTCGAGCTGTTGTAGATGCTGTTCATGTTGACCACTTCAATATTTACGTTCGGGTGCCCGATCGCGAATAAATCACCGTATTGCTGAAAAAAGTACTGTTCATCCCAAAACATGATTTTAAAGCTCGACGTTTGCTCCTTCTCCTGCGCAGGGCGGCTGGTACAACCTGCAAACAGCATGCAGGCCAGTACAATCAGCAGCCCCTTCATGAACTTGTCCCTCTTCATTACGACCTCCAAATGAATGTTTTTTAATGATGACTCTATGATAATAACGTATGTAAGTAGTGATAGTTTCATATTTTGGTAAAAAAAACCGATCCTCTTTGCAGCTACCTGCCTTGAGAATCGGTCTATAGATGAGCGAGATCAGATTAGCTCAGGTTACCCGGAACGGATTTGGATACCCGGCCGGTTTTGACGTGTGCGGGCTGTGCCGCGGAACGGATGACCTTCATGCCTATCACCTCCTTGCTAGGGTGTACAGGAACTAGGCGCCCCCCAACAACGTTAAGACAAAGCTTCGGAAGTAGGAGCCGTCGCTCCCCGCTGCGCTTGCAGCCAAATCGTGCGCAAGGTCTTTTTGATTTGACGTTTCTCATAAGAGCAAGGGCGATTCCCCGTCCGCATCCGGTACAGCGGGCAGTGGTTCCCTTGGCAGGCCGGCCGGAAGAAACAAGCCTGGCATTTCTCATCCGTCTCCTCGCCGGAAGTCGTCCACAGCGCCAGCTTGTCAACATCGAGATCCATCGTGCCGTCCTCATAAATCCGGCCTAAGCGGTTATTGTCCTGCTCCAGTGCAACCGAGCACTTATACAGCATACCGTCCGATCCAACAATCAAGGAGTTGGGCTTCGCCGCATAACAAACCGCTCCCGTTGGCAGCAAAATATCCGAGATAAACGAACTGACCGTAAGCCCTTCAGCGATCGCTTGCTCGTTGAAAGCCCAAATGCTGCGATCTTTCGTTCGCTCATCGCATACCGGCAGATTGAGATCGTTCTCCCCGCCCATACACCCAACGGGGCGAAAATAAACTTTAAACCGCGGATCATCCCCAAATAAATCGCGAAGCACCGGGATGAACCGGGAAACCTCCTCCAGATTGCTGTTATCGAAGTTCACGCGCAAATTGATTTCAAACGGCCGGTCTACCTCTTTTAATGACATTAAATTATTTACGATGGTTTGGTAGGTGTCCCCGCCTCCGTTCAGGCCGCGGCGGGCGTTGTGCGTTTCGCCTTCTCCATCCAGCGTCACCATAAATCGCTCCACGCGAAGATCCAGCATCTGCTTGAATCTGTCACGCGTCAAATAATATCCGTTTGTCGACATTTCCGCGCCGTATACCGCTCCGTTTGCCTCGCAGGCGGCCATGAACGAACGGGATAATCGTTCAATGACATGCGGGACCAACAGCGGTTCTCCGCCGTGCCAGCTGATCGTCAGCTGCTTCAGCGTGCGGGCGCGCTCAGCCATATAAGCCTCCAGCCCCCGGATCACCTCCTCGCGCATCGTCGCCCGAGGAAACGATTCATAACAATACGTGCAACGGAAATTGCACGCCTCCGTCACCAGTAATACCAGATGCATCGCATCCTGCGCATGCATGGATTGATGCAGGAACAAGGCACGCCGCAATTCGTCCGTATCGCCGGGGACAAGGAATCCCTGTTCAATCAGCGATTCGTACAGCGGAGGCGCAGGTTCAGGAACGGGCGCGGCCGGGGTCAGCCACTCCAGAACCTGATTCCGTTCGGCAGGCGAACAGGCGGCAATCGCCCCGGTGTAGCTGTTGTACAGCATCAGTCCGCCGTCATCGGTTTCGCTGTGCGCATTAAAGCGCGAAGGCTTCCACTGTAACGCATCGTGATTCATGTGTTCTCCATCCTTTTTATGATGATATTTAACTATCGAACCCTCCGGTCCACCGCCCTATGATGAAGAAAACGCCGCTGGTTTGCCATGATTCTCGTCACTTTTGTGATCGCTGGCCGCAAAAAAATCCCCGAACCCACCCGCGGATGTCCGCAGATGTGCTCAGGGATAGGAAAAGGAATTGGTGTAAGCTCTCTATGCGTTCTGATTTCTATTCGCTTTCGTTTAACAGCCGGATCAACTCGTTCTCGTCTTCGATGACCGGGATGCCCAGCTCCTGGGCTTTGGCCAGCTTGCTGCCGGCCTTCTCGCCGGCGATGACCAGATCGGTCTTCTTCGATACACTGCCGGTCACCTTGGCGCCCAGCGCCTCAAGCCGTTCGGTTGCTTCGTCCCGGCTCATCTGATGCAGCGTGCCCGTCAGCACGACCGTTTTGCCGGAGAAGAAGGAGCCCGTCACCGGTGCGGCCGACTTAACCGGAGCCTTCGGCGAAACGCCAAGGTCCAGCATTTTGCGGATGCCCGCCTGATAGAACGGATCGGCAAAGAAGTTCACAATGCTGTCGGCCACAATCCCGCCGATGTCCGGCAGAGCCGTCAGCTCTTCCGTAGTGGCGGACATTACCGCTTCCAGGCTGCCGAAATGATCGGCCAGCACCTTGGTCGTCGATTTACCGGTGTTCGGAATGCCCAACGCGAACAAGAAGGAAGCCAGATCGCGCCCTTTGCTCACCTCGATCGCCTGGAGGAGTTTGTTGGCTTTCTTTTCGCCAAAGCGCTCCAGCTTGATTAGGTCATCAAACGTCAACGTATACAGATCAGCCGGCTCCCGAAGGTTCAGCTCATCGTGCAGCTGCTCGGCGGTTTTCTCACTGAACGTCTCAATATCCATGGCGTCCCGGGAGGCAAAATGCGTAATCCGCGCCACAATTTGCGGTTTGCAGCCCAAGCGATTATTGCAGAACAAATGCGCGCCCCGCTGCTCCAGCGGCGTGCCGCAGGCCGGACAAACCTCAGGGTAGATGATCTCTCCGCCTTCCGGTTCGTCAGGCACTTTGCCGAGAATTTCCGGAATGACATCGTTGGACCGACGGATGAATACGCGGGTGCCCAAAGCGTACTTCAAGTTTTTGCGTTCGATATCGCCGATGTTGTTGAGCGTACAGTTTTGGACGGTGACGCCGGCCAGCTCCACCGGTTCGACTTTGGCCAGCGGCGTGATTTTCCCGGTTCGCCCGACGTTCCAAGAGACGGACTCCAATATCGTTGTCGTCTCTTCCGCTTCAAATTTGAAAGCCACCGCCCAGCGCGGGAACTTGTCCGTATATCCCAGCACTTCGCGTGTGCGCATATCGGTGATTTTGATGACGGCCCCGTCGATGAGGTAATCGAGGGTCGGACGCTTTTCCACGATTTCATGAAGCGCTCCGATCACCTTGTCAAAGCTGGCATGGTAGGTGACATAAGGGTTCACCTTGAAACGGTTGTCCTTGAGGAAGGCCATCATTTCCCGATGATCCTGAAATTTCAGGTTGTCCGAATACCCCACATTGTAGAAAAAAGCGTTGAGCTTGCGCTCCGCCGTTGTCCGCGGGTTCAAGTTGCGCAAAGCGCCGGCAGCGGCATTCCGGGCGTTCTTCAGCGGCTCAGCCGCCGTCTCGTTATATTTGGCCAGCACAGACAAATTCATGATGCCTTCGCCTTGCACCTCGATGGTGCCATCCCGGTAAGGAATGGTCAGCGGCACGGATTTGATCGTTTTGACCTGGGGTAAGATCCCCTCACCAACGACGCCGTTCCCCCGGGTGGCAGCCTGAACGAGCTGTCCATCGGTATAGGTGAGGTTGAGCGTCAACCCGTCAAATTTCAGCTCGACCACGTAGGTCGGATCTGGCAGCGGTGTAGTTGGGTTTTTGCTGTTGTAGTCGGCGATCAGCTTGAGAACCCGGTTGTTCCAGTTCAGCAACTGCTCTTCGTTTTGCGCTTTGTCCAAGCTCCACAGCGGAGCCAGATGGCGGTGTGGCTTGAAGCCCTCCAGCAGCTCGCCGCCCACGCGCCCCGTCGGCGAATCGGGCAGGGTGATCCCCGTCTCCGCCTCAAGCGCGGTCAGTTCATCATACAACTGGTCGTATTCCTTGTCGCTGATGATCGGCTCGTCCAAGGTGTAGTAATGATAGTTGTAGCGGTTCAGCTGCTCGACGAGCTGCTCCATCCTTTGCATCGCATCCATGCAGGGACAACCCTCCTTCATGCAGGTATGTTATGTATAGCAACGGAGGAACCCGATTGGGTTCACTCCGTAGGTTAAGCGATTGGGGCAAGTGCACTATGTGCCGCCCATGATCTTAAGGGTATTTTTTACCGCTATTTATCGGGAATACGCTAGTTTGCGGGGAATAAGGGGAAAATATGACGCTATCCCTAGCCAATCCAAGCAAATCTGGGCCATAGGAGCAAAATAAGAACATAAAATGGTCTTATTTCACGAGGAAGGCCCGATTCAATGATCATAAGGACATAAATTACCCTTATTTTCTACTGATGGAGCCCACCCCACCTCTATTCTCCTCAACCTTCCCCGGATTGAGGCAAATATACTCGGTTATCCGCCATCGGTCACTCGCCGTCGGTCACCTTCGTGATCGGAGCGAACCCGGCCAGCAGACGCTTAACCCCCACCGGTGCGGGGAAAGCGATCTGCAACTCCGTGTCGTTGCCGGTGCCTTTGATGGCAACGACCGTGCCCACGCCCCACTTGGCGTGGGCGACCTTGTCCCCGGCGCTGAAATCGCCGGGGGCGGTCTTGGCGGCGGCTCCTGACGCGCCGCCGCCGGTCACGGTCACGCCGCTCCGCATCGGAGCGGCGGTGCCGCGCCCGGCCGGTCCGCTAGGCGCAGCAGCGGACCGGCCCCATGGGCCGCCGGCCGCGTCCGTGACCGGGCGGCCGAAGTTGCCGCCGCCGGCGCTGCTGAAGCCGCGGCCGCTGTAGGCGCCGCCCACGCCGGCGCCCCGGCCGTAGCGGTCGCGCGGCACGCGACCGCCGTCCTCCTTGAGTTCCTCGGGGATTTCATCGAGGAACCGGGACGGCGGATTCGCCGTCGTGCGGCCGAACAGCGTGCGCATCTGCGCGCACGAGAGGTACAGCTTCTCCTCGGCCCGGGTGATGCCCACGTACGCCAAGCGGCGCTCTTCCTCCAGTTCCTCGTTATCGAGGAACGCCCGGCTATGCGGGAAGACGCCTTCCTCCATGCCGATGATGAACACGACGGGGAACTCCAGGCCCTTCGCACTGTGCATCGTCATCAGCACAACCGCGTCGTCGTTTGGTTTCTCCGCGTCACTGTTATCGTTCATGCTGTCGATATCGGCGATCAGCGCCAGATCCGTCAGGAAGGAAACCAGTGACTTGTCTTCATTATTGTTCTCGAATTCCATCGTAACGGAGAGAAACTCGTCGATGTTCTCCAGCCGCGAGCGTGCTTCGAGCGTATTTTCATTTTGCAGCTCCAGCCGGTATTGGGTGACTTCCAGCAGCTTTTCCGTCAACTCCGTAACAGACAAATACGGGACCATCTGATGCAACCCATGAATCATGTCAAAAAACTCAACCAACGCATTCCGCGTCCGCCCGGCAATCCCCAGATCGTCCACAACCTCAAGCACGCGGTAGATCGACGTCCCTCGCTGCGCTGCAGCATCTGCCAGCTTGGCCACGGTCGTATCGCCGATGCCCCGTTTGGGCACGTTGATGATCCGCGTCAAGCTGATATCATCATCCGGGTTGGACAGCACGCGCAGGTAGGCGAGCAAGTCCTTGATCTCTTTGCGGTCATAGAACTTGATACCGCCCACGATCTGGTACGGGATATCCGATTTGATCAGAATTTCCTCGATGACCCGGGACTGCGCGTTGGTCCGGTACAAAATCGCATGATCGCGGTAGTTACGCCCGCTTTTGACGCTATTATGAATTTCCGTTGTAACAAAATACCCCTCGTCATGCTCCGTTTCCGCACGGTACACCTTGATCTTGTCCCCGCCGGCCTTGTCCGTCCACAGCTTCTTCGGCTTGCGTCCGGTGTTATGTCCAATGACTTCGTTGGCCGCGTTCAGAATCGTCGACGTGGAACGGTAGTTCTGCTCCAGCAGAATCGTCTTGGCCTCAGGATAATCCTTCTCGAAATTCAGGATATTGCTGATATCCGCCCCGCGCCAACGATAGATCGACTGGTCGCTGTCGCCAACGACGCAGATGCGGTGATGCTTGTCCGCGAGCATCCGGCACAGCATATACTGTGCACGGTTCGTATCCTGGTATTCGTCCACGTGGATGTATTGGAATTTTTTCTGATAAAAATCAAGCACATCCGGCGCTGCTTTAAACAATTCGATGGTCTTCATAATCAGGTCGTCGAAGTCCAGGGAGTTGTTTTGGCGCAGCTGCTTCTGGTATTGGGCATAAATCTTCGCCACGATGCCTTCAAAATAATCGCCGATCTTCTGCTCATACTGCTGCGGCGTGATCAATTCGTTCTTCGCTGTGCTGATAGCCGCTTGAACCGCCTTCGGCTCAAATTTCTTCGTGTCGATGTTCTGTTCTTTCATGCAGTTGCGAATGACCGACAGCTGATCCGTGGAATCCAGGATGGAGAAGTTGGAGGTGAACCCGATCCGCTCAATATCCCGCCGCAAAATGCGTACGCACATCGAGTGAAACGTAGACACCCAAATGTCCCGTCCCTCCGGACCGCCTACTAATCGAGATACCCGATCCTGCATTTCACGGGCGGCTTTGTTCGTAAACGTAATCGCAAGAATCGCCCACGGCGGAGCTTTGCGCGTTGCGATCAGGTAGGCGATGCGGTGCGTTAGCACGCGCGTCTTGCCGCTGCCTGCGCCGGCCATAATCAGAAGCGGCCCTTCGGTCGCCTCAACGGCTTGTCTTTGCTGCGGATTCAGGCGGCTTACCGCCTCTTGTATGTTCACAGGTTGCATCAAACTTGCTCCTTCCATAGAAACATCTTCTTATCGTCATTGTGCACCTTTATTTCTTAGCGGTATCCTTCACCGCCGCTACCGTTTCCAGCGCCCGCTCCAGGTTATCGTACACCGCGTTGCCTACAACCACCGTATCGCTCACAGCAGCTGCGCAGCGCGCAATTTCGGCATCCACGATCCCGCCGCCATAAAATAGACGGGCTTGATCTAAGGTTCGCCGTACGTCCGCTACCAACTCAAAATCTCCGGTCTGCCCGCTGTATTCCAAATAGACAATCGGAAGCTGAAGCAAACGATCAGCCACTTGGGCATATGACCGGGCTGACGCCGGCTCCAACAGGGCTTGCGCCTCCGTTACCTTAGCGACCGTTGCCTCCGGATTGAGCACGAGATACCCCTCCGGCACGAGCAGTTCCCAAGGGATCAGGTATCCGTACTGCTCGATCGCCTTGGCATGCTGCCCGATGATCCAATCTTGATGTCCTGCGTTCAGTACGATCGGAATCATATAGAGATCAAATCCCGGCACCACCGCCTCAAGATCGGAGATCTCCAACACGCAAGGAACCTCAAAACGGCGTACGCGAGACAGCAGGTCCACCGTATTCTCATAGGTCACCCCGCTCGATCCGCCGATCATCACGGCGTCTGTCCCTGACAGACACACCGCTTCCAGTGACCGATCGTCCAGCTGACGGTCGGGATCCAGCTTAAACACATGCCGCCAGCCAGATATCATCTGCTTCAATTTCCATTCCTCCAACGACAAATTCAGCAGAAGGACCGCGAAAAACGGGGCATTTCGCTCCGCCCCGCTCTCTCATCCATCTGATATATGACTACTGTTCATGACTAGATTTCCAGTTCTGTTTCTAGTCTATGTTACCGGGGGTACCCTGTCAATGTTCGCGTCAGATGCGAACACAAAAACGCCGCAGTTCTTGCGGCTCTATGATGTTCCTTATAACCTTTTTGGCGCCTCTTTGCGCGATTATCCCTTTCGTTCAGACGGGTGAGATCTAGCTGGCGTGATCATAGAGGAGATCTTGTAGATGAGGCTGACTGGAGAGCGGATCACTTCCTCACTCCCTGATGCAAAGGGATAATCTTGAGAAGAGAGCGGACAACCTACAACCTATGAGTCCCCCTTCAAGATGCGGTTTTTACCAGGCAAACCCGTCTAACAAGGACAGCATTCCCGTGTTTTTCGCCAAATCCGCCTCCGTCAAAAAGTCGGTGTAGAAGCCGTAAGCCCCCATCCTTTTGAACTTGGCGATGGTCTTCAGGTCGTTGATCGTATGGATGTAAGAGGGCACGCCAATCCGGTTGAGCTCCTGGATCAACTGCGCGTTCGCCCGCGTATCCGACATGGTGACGGCTGCGAGATGCTTGTCCGCTGCAAAAGCCACCACTTCATCGTCTGTATCATGTGTTTGGTATAACGTAAAAATCACCGAGTCAAACGGATAGATCGATTGGACAGGCTCCAACATCTCCCGGTTGTAAATTTGCGGCACCACGCGCTTCAGGAGCTCTGGGTCCTTCGCCTTGGCCTCATCGACAATCTGGGTGAAGATCTGCTGGATTTCGTCCGGGCTAGACTGCTTTGTGTCGGTGACGATATACACATCCGGGTACTGCTCCATCAACTCCAGCACATCGTCCCAATCCAACGGCTCGTACACACCTTGAATTTTCGCCGCCTTAAACTCGGCGTAGCTCAGAACCGCACCTTGTCGATCCGCTGCCAACTCGTCCTCCTGCCCTAATTGCCGGGTGAAGCTCTCTCCCCACTCATGACGCGCCACGAGTCTGCCTTCACTGCTGAGCAGCAAATCGACTTCAAACACGCGGAAGCCTTGATCATAGTTTACGAGAAAGGCGTCATAAGTGTTCGTATACGTCAGACCTTCGATCCCGCCCATAGCGTGCGCGACCATACGATGGGCTCGAAAGCCATCTTCCTCCGACTTTGGCGTCTCCGGCAGCCAGCTTAGCGCCAGCAGCACGATGCCCAAGATCAGCAGGAGGTTGTAGAAAAGTTTATTTTTCATGAGTATATGATCCTATTCTACTTGGAGGTGTTCGACCTAAAAAATGTCGTTTATTGTCAATGGTCATTATAGCATATCTCACAACGTCATAGAGTTCCGGTAGATTCAGGAATACGGTTGACGAATGCGCACATTTTCTTTATGGTCTTTCTATGCCAAACCCCTATGGAGGACATTATGGAGAGAAAGACAAAACTGGAAGAGATTGAAGCGCTTCGCGGGATCGCCTTCTTAGCGGTCGTGCTGCAGCACGCCATTGCCGGCTTGTTTGTTCAACCCGACATGTCGCCGTTATCCGTCAGCTTGGGGACAACCTTTCTGGGATTGATTCGGTTCGCTGTACCGCTCTTTGTGTTTATCACCGGCGTGGTGTTGTTTTATAATTACGACCGATCCTTTCAATATGGACGTTTCTTAAAAAGAAGAGGGCAGCAGGTCGTCCTTCCCTATCTGTTTTGGACGGTCTTCTACTATATATGGGTGAGTCTTCGCAGCGGAGATGCCGTTTTCAGCCATTGGAAGGACCTTCTTCATGTGCTGGAGCTGGCTCTGACGGGAAAAGCCTCGTATCACTTGTGGTTTATGGTCATGATTATCCCGTTTTATCTGCTGTTTCCCGTGTTCCGCCTGTTTCTGTCCGGTAAGCGGCCGGCTCCGATGAACCTGGCTGTAACTTTAGCGTTCCTGGCAGCCAACTTGTTCTTGCTGGAGGCGCTGGCGAAGGGCGTTTTTCAATCGGATCAACCTATCTTGAACACCCTCTATCGCTTCTTGGACCGAAACTTTCTGTTCTGGACGTTTTATTTCGTACTAGGCGGATGGGTCGGCTTGTACTATGAACGTTGGAAAAAAGCCGTACGCTCCCTCTGGGGCATCAGCCTTGCGCTTACTGTACTTTTCTTGATCTATATAGGAACCAAAATAGCCGCCATCAACCAAGGCGCGGCAGCTGGCGACTACCTGGCTAGTGCCAACGTTACAGGGCCGCTTAAGCCGCTGATGCTGTTGGCCACGCTCGCGATGCTTCCGTTTCTTTTTTATGCGGTACAGCGTCTACTTACCCGGCCCACCAAGGCGGGGCTAACGTTAAGCCTCATCGGTAACTACTCCTTTGGCGCCTATCTGGTGCATGCCTTTATTCTGCGATATACGAACCTGCTGGCCTTAAATTATCTCGGCAGCCTAGGCGTATACGCCCAAACCCTTATTTCATTTATCCTGTGCGCCAGCGTCAGCGTAGGATTGTGCATCGGTTACCGAAAAATGAGAGATCGTTGGCGGAAGGTGCAAGTTGGTGCGGATCGAGGGATGGCAGGGTGAGGAGTTGGAAATAAAAACGGCCTCTTCGAAATGAAGAGACCGTTTTTACTGCCAGGGATAGCCCCGTCAGTACGCGTTCTTATTGACGAAACCATTTACGACGGTTTTTAGTACGATTTTGATATCCAATAAGATTGACCAGTTCTCAATATAGAAAATATCGTATTTAATCCGCTCCTCGATCGATGTGTCCCCGCGAAGCCCATGGGTTTGCGCCCAACCGGTGATGCCCGGCCGGACATGGTGCTTCACCATGTATTTCGGGATTTCCTCCTTAAACTGATCCACATAATAAGGCCGTTCCGGACGCGGGCCCACCACACTCATATGCCCGGCCAGTACATTAAAAAACTGCGGCAGCTCGTCAAGGCTCGTCTTCCGAATAAACGCCCCGAACTTGGTGCGACGCGGATCGTTTTGGGTCGTCCATCCCGTGTCCTCAACCCCTTCGGGCAATACCCGCATGGAACGGAACTTGTACATTTGGAATGTCCGCCGATTCAGCCCTACCCGCTCCTGCTTAAAGATGATCGGGCCTTTGGACGTCAGTTTGACGCCAATCGCAACAATCAACATAATTGGTGAGGTGATGATGATCGCCAGCAGCGAAAAGACGATATCAAATATCCGCTTGGCGACCCGGTTCCCGGCCAAATCCAGCGGAATATCTCTAACGTTAATCATCGGCATTCCCGCAAAGTTATCAAAGTAGGGCCGGGCCGGCAAATAATCAAAGAAGTCCGGGATAATTAACGTTCTTACGCCGGCTTTTTCACATACGGCTATAATTCGAGCATATCGGTGATGCGCCTCCAGCGGGAGCGCCAGAACCACTTCGTCAATCAACTTCTGTTCCAGAATACGCTCCAACTCATCGATCCTTCCGAGGATCGGTTTATAGCGAGCTGCCTCGCCTCTCTCCCAAACTTTCTGATCATCTAGAAATCCGACGATCTCATAGCCAAGTTCAGGATATTGCCGCAAATTATCATGGAAGCGTTGGCCCAATGATCCGGCTCCAAGAATCAAGACAAACTGTTTATTGTAGCCCTTCTTCCGCAGCTGCTTTAGGGCATTTTTCAAGAAATACCGATAGAACATGATCAGGAGCAAATTGAACGTCATGTATATCGCCAAATAGTGACGGGAGATGTCCACTTGCCGGAAGAAGAACATCAAGCTCAGCAGAAGGAACAAGCTAGCAACATGAACCTGCAAGATCTTCCAGGCTTCATCGGCGAAGCGCTTTTTGCGTTTCGGGGTGTACAAAGAAATTAAGATCCCCACAATCACCGCAATCGCACCATAGACGACGCTCCAGAAAGCGTAAATTTCCACGGGAAGCGGCTGCTCGTACTGAATCCAACCGCTTTCGAACTTCACCCACCAAGCAAGCAGAAAGGAAATTTGGATGAAAACAAAATCCGTCAGAATATATAATTGAGTTAAGAACCGTTGGTTCTTACGGATCATGATCTCACCTCCACTTTGACTTCCGCCGACTCCGGCTGGTTTGCGCCCGATGGAGTTCTCGTGCCTACCGGGAGTAATTTGTTTTTTGCTAGAGATAAGAGGAACTTTAGTGAAATACCACAGTACACGGCTGCATTCGTTACCCAAGAGTAGTTGCGAAGATAATGCTTCCTATGAAAAACCCACATCGCGCGGTGAAATTCATAGATGATCTTGAAAGGCTTACGCCGGCTGCTAGCTCCCTTATAGTGAACAATGTATGTAGCAGGATGATAATGTATCCCCCAACCCGCTTGCTTGATGCGATAGCACCAATCCACATCTTCTCCGTACATAAAAAAGGTTTCGTCCAAACCGCCAACCTGACGAATCGTCTCCTGTCTCACCAGCATAAAGGCGCCAACAAGGCAGTCGACCGAATACGTCTCGTTCGGATCCATATACCCGAGCTGATACTGGTTAAACCGCGGATTGTCCGAGAAGAGCTTCGAGAATCCGAAAGCATAGTAAAAAGACGCGGAGGGCGTAGGAAAGCCCCTTCTGCACGCTTTATCCAGCGAACCGTCCGGCAGGATGACTTTGCACCCTGATGCCCCGAGCTCTGGGTGTTCATCCATATAGGAAACCATAATCTGAAACGTATCGGGCTGCACTACGGTGTCTGAATTCAAGAGGAGAACATAGCGTCCCTGCGCGATCGCCATCCCTTGATTGTTCGCTTTGGCAAATCCCGTGTTCTCCTGATTCGCGATCAGCACCACTTCCGGATACTCGGCTCGAATTGCCTCCACGGAACCATCCCTCGAAGCATTGTCCACCACAATGACTTCATACGAATAGACCGTCTCGGAGTCGTATACCGACCGCAGACAGTCCAACGTCAGCTGGCGCGTATTATAATTGACGATCAATATACTTAAATCCATGATTTGTGCGCTCCGAATCTACAAATAAAGTAATCTATCGACATTATAGCACATCATGGCGTTTATTTTGATTTTCTGCGCTGTATCTCCCGTCGTTTCTCCCTCAATTCTGGCAATTTATCAAAAAAGTCCTTCCAGGCCCCAAGGACCTTAGGTTCTCTTAATAGCATATACCCATTACTCGCCAGTTCGTAGGCAAGTAGCTTCGGCAGATGTTGAATCCAACGATATCCCGATAGATTCTTATAAATCATTTTATATCGGTTGATGTAAGAATATTGGCGAATGAACAAAGGCTGCGTATGACGGCTCCCCTTCTTCCAACCTCTCTCATGGGTCGCTACGGCCTCCGCGCAATAATAGGCTTTCCAGCCAAGCAAATTTGCCCGCCAAGCTACATCAACATCCTCTTTGTAAGCAAAAAAATCCGCATCAAAAAACTCGCCATCAATCGATAGCTCATCGATCATCGCGCGTCTGTACATGGCCGCAGCACCGGATACGCCAAATACTTCACCGGATTCTCTCCATTGACTTGCCGATCCCCCCGCCCCACGGTCAAATGCACGCCATATCCCGTTCATTACTATACCGGTACTGTCCACGACATCCGGGGACGACTTTAGGATAAGCAACCCCGTGGCACTGCCCACCTCTGGACGTTGCTCCATGATCCCCACAAGACGCTCGACATATTCGGTTCCAAGCTGTACGTCCGGATTCAACACCAACACATAATCACTTTGCGTCATGCAGATCCCCTGATTGTGGGCTGGAGCGAATCCGGTGTTTGTTGGATTTACAACCAAGTGTATGTTGCTCGCATGGGTCTGCTCTATATAGGCTCGTACCCGCTCCACCGTCCCGTCTTTGGACGCATTATCGATAACGATAATTTCCTTAATCGGATAGGATTGCTGCCGAACGCCCTCCAGGCACTCCGCGATATCATTGGCGCTATTGTAGGTGACGATCTGAATGGTGACAGATGGATTCATGGGGTGAGGTTCCTTTGCTATGGGTTTGATGTATGTATTATATCAAACCGTCTATGTATCGTGGTAATACGGAGGTTAAAACAAAAGCTAACCAGAATTTATGTATCCTGGTTAGCTTTTAGTTCAATCAAAAAAGCTCTAAGTGCATCTCTCCATGGCCGCAAATCCTGAAATCCATTTGTGCGAATGGACAAGTGATCGATCACCGAGTTTCGAGGGCGCGGAGCTGGGCGCGGAAAGTCTTTGGTTGTGCACGGCACCACTCGTACCGCAAAAGCTTGCCCAAGTACATCAGAAGCTTCTTCAAAGATAGCCTGCGCAAACTCAAACCATGTACACTCCCCTGTATTTGAAGCGTGATAGATGCCATATTTCTCGGTTTGAATCAATTCCAACAGAAATGTTGCTAAATCAATCGTGTAGGTAGGCGACCCCTTTTGATCGTTTACAACGTTAAGTATCGGCTTTTCCTGCCCCAGTTTCAGCATCGTCTTCACAAAATTTTGCCCATGTAAACCGTATACCCAGGATGTCCGAACAATAAAAAATGCGGAAGATAGGCTTTGAACCAATGTTTCTCCAGCTCGTTTTGACTTCCCATAGACACTCTGGGGATTTGTATTATCGTACTCTTGGTAAGGCGAAACAGTGGTTCCATCGAAAACATAATCCGTACTAATGTAGCAAAACTTCGCCTTCACTCGCTCAGCCGCCAACACCATGTTGCGCGTTCCTACGGCATTCACGGCATACGCCGCATCGACATCGGTTTCCGCCTGATCGACCGCTGTGTAAGCTGCACAGTGGATGATCGCATCGGGCTTAAACTGTTGCACACGTTCCAGACACATCGCATCATCTGTTATATCCAACGAGTCCCGATCGCATGGCAACACAAGATGCCCTGCATTCTCAAAAAGATGCACGACATCATGGCCCAGCTGACCTTTTGCTCCGGTTACAAGCACTCTCATGATGGATCACCCAAACGATTACCATACTGTTTGGCATAGTACTCTTGGTAGACCCCTGTTTGAATTCGGGTCCACCATTCCTTGTTGTCCAGATACCAACGAATGGTTTCCTTTATTCCGGTTTCAAACGAGTGCTTTGGCTTCCAACCCAGTTCCTTCATGATTTTGGTTGGATCGATACCATAGCGGCGATCATGTCCAGGACGATCCTGCACATGCTTGATCAACGATTCCGGCTTGCCGAGCTGCTCCAAAATCGTACGCACAATATGCAAATTGGTTCGCTCATTATTTCCGCCTATATTATAAATTTCACCGTCACGTCCGTGATGAATTACTAGATCGATCGCACTGCAGTGATCCTCAACGTAGAGCCAGTCACGAATATTTAATCCGTCGCCATAAACGGGCAGCGGCTCATCAGATAATGCTTTAGAGATCATCAATGGAATCAGCTTTTCGGGGAATTGATACGGCCCGTAGTTATTGGAACAACGTGTGATGTTCACCGGAAGCCCAAAGGTTTCATGATATGCACGTACCAATAAATCTCCACCCGCTTTGCTGGCGGAATAAGGACTATTGGGTGCCAGCGGAGTCTCCTCCGTAAACAGCCCGGTTTCCCCCAGCGAACCATAGACCTCATCGGTAGATACTTGAACATATTTCCCTACCCCATGCTTTTGGGCAGCATCCAACAACACCTGAGTCCCCAACACATTGGTCTTCACAAAAATATCCGGTTCCAATATACTGCGATCTACATGCGATTCCGCCGCAAAGTTAACAATGACATCAACGCCTTGACCAATTAAAGCATCCATGGCCTTAGCTTCCGTAATGTCCGCTTTAATAAACGTATGATTGGGATTGCCTTCCACCGACTTCAAGTTTTCCAGGTTTCCGGCGTAAGTAAGTGCATCCACATTGAGAATCTGATAGTTCGGATGCTGCTTCAGCATGTATAGCACAAAGTTGCTGCCGATGAAGCCGGCACCGCCTGTAACGAGAAGTTTCATCTGAAGGAATCCTCCTAATCGAAATTCATTTCAGCCTCCGCAAATGTTGGATGCCTCCGGTCTTTGTCCGAAAGCAACGGTTCACTGACCGGCCAATTAATCTTTAAAGCTGGATCATTCCATAGTATGCCGCGATCATGTTCCGGAGAATAATATTCGTCTACTTTATAGAAAACTTGGGTGTTCGGTTCAAGGGTGCAAAACCCATGAGCAAAGCCTTTAGGCACTAAGAGCTGACGCTTGTTTGCTTCACTTAAAGTAACCCCAATCCACTGACCAAAAGTTGGTGAGGACCTGCGGATATCTAATACCACATCATAGATGGCACCTGTCAGGACGCGGACCAGTTTGGCTTGCGCCTTCGGATTCAGTTGATAATGTAATCCCCTCAGGACACCTACTTCTGAAGACAAGGATTGATTATCTTGGACAAAATGATAGTTAATCCCCAGTTGCTTCAATACAGCTTTATTATAACTCTCCATAAAAAAACCCCGGTGATCTCCATGTACCACCGGTTCAAGCAAGAAAACCCCTTCCAATTTTAATGGGGTTAATTTCATAACCAAGCTCCCTCCCGTCAAAGCTTGAGTTGCCCAAATTCCTCACCATATACTAAATCCTTAGCCAATTCATTAGCTCTAGCCAATGACGAATGCGTCCCTGCATCCGTCCACCAGCCTTGCAACACATCAAAGGTGAGTTCCCCTCGTTTAATATATGCGTTATTGACATCCGTGATCTCCAATTCGCCCCGTGCAGACGGCTTTAGGCTGCGAATGATTTCAAAAACTTTATGATCATACATATATATTCCGGTCACTGCGTAACTGGATTTGGGTATCCGAGGCTTTTCTTCGATGGAGATGATACGATTCCCTTCAAGTTCAGGAACGCCAAACCGGCTAGGATCTGGAACCTTCTGAATCAATATTTTAGCTCCAGTCTGCTGATTTTTAAAGTGTTCAACATATGGTGTGATTTCATCAGCAAACACATTGTCACCGAGTATAACGACCATTTGATCGTTTCCTACAAACTGTTCAGCCAAGCCAAGAGCTTGCGCAATTCCCCCGGCTTCATCCTGCACTTTATAAGTAAAGGAAACCCCCATCTCACTCCCGCTGCCGAGTAAACTCACAACGTCACCCATGTGTTCCTTCCCGGTAATGAGGAGGATGTCGGTAAGTCCTGCTTGTTTGAGTTTATACACAGCGTGAAAAACCATAGGATATTTCCCTACGGGCAGCAGATGTTTGTTAGTGACTTTGGTTAAGGGATAAAGACGGGAGCCGGTGCCACCGGCTAGGATGATAGCTTTCAAATTCACTCCACCTTTAATCTTTTTCGCCTCTTAGTGCTAATACTTGTAAATAGTACCCATTCGTTTATTTAATAAATCATTTCTGTCATAATATATCGACTCAATTCATAATTGTTGCTTCGACGCGGACGCCAAATTATTACTAGAATCAATCAGCGGAAGCAATTTGTGCAAGGGAACATATCCTAAATTAAGTGACCTACACGATAATAGCTTTTTTATTAGATTATAATCAATTCCATGTCGTTCAAATCCTTTGAGAAAATAATCCCAAAAGCCACAGGTGTGAATATAATGTCTCTCAATAAGAAATAGTTCTATATATTTTTCTGGTTTTTTTTTGAAGAGTAATGGATCGTGAACAAAAAAGTGTACCCGATTTTGATTAGAATTAATTATTTCAATTGGATGAATTACCTTGACTTTATCTGAAAACATAACATTTCCCAAATCCTGCAATCTCCAACCCAGATCTGTGTCCTCACGAAAATGAGGATTATTAAATCTCTCATCAAAGCCATTTATTCTTATGAAATGATCTCGAAAAACAAAAAGGTTAGCAGTCATAAATGCTAAACCCTCTCTACCAATATTAGAAACAATCCTATAATTTTTTCGGTTATTTTTATATTTACCAGGAGATATTCTCCCTTCCAATCCAACTATATCCTTATCTTGAAAACAAATATAGGCCTCTTCCAACCATCTTCTACTAGGTATACAATCATCATCAATAAAAGCTAAAATTTTTCCAACCGCTTGCTTAGCACCATAATTTCGTGCCAAAGCAGCTCCTCGAAATGAAACATGATGGTAATTGAGATTTAGCTTATTCTTATATTCAGTTACATTAGTTGGTATTTCCGATTGATCAATTACGACAACTTCAAAATTCCTAAAACTATTTAAGCAAAGACAATCCAATAAATTCCTAAGGTGAGCAGGACGTCCGTACGTTGGTACTATAACTGAAAATGTAATTTCATGGCTTGACATACCTTCTTGGAAATCTCCTTCCAATTATAATTCAACATCACCATCTTCCGTGCGTTCTCCCCGATTCTTTGTCGACGTTCAATATCCGGTAGCAATAGTTTTAGTTTATCTTCGAATTCTTCGAGGCTCGATATTACCATAACTTCATTACCTTCGAAGATCCCCTCTACCGCTACATCAACACCCCGAGCACCTATTGGGGTAGTAATCACTGGAAGACTCGCTGCCATGTACGTGAAAATCTTGACATTGCTACCTGAACCTGACTCCATTGGATTTAGTCCTGCATCAGCCATTTGAAGAAGTTCGTCTAATTTCTTCTGACTTAATAACCCTACTAAATGCACATTATCACATTTTTCTTCGGGCAATATAGCGTTATTGATATCGCCTGTAATAATAAAATCTATTTCTTGACAATTATTAGCTATTTTATTTATAAATTGAAGAGCCTTTATATTCGGTTCAAAGTTACTTCCCGAAAAGACAACAGTATGTGGTCTTTTTAATTTCCACTTCTTTTTGAACTTTCTCTTTAAAGCAGTACTGCAATTTGAATTAGGTATTTTAACCCCATTCGGTGCGAGTATTATTTTGCTTTGATTTGCACCGTATAACATATTAAATTGTTCAAAGTCTCTTTGTGAACAAGCTAAAATTAAATCTGCATTGCTAACTAAGTCAATTTCTAATTGAATTATTTCTTGAAGTAACTCTAATCCTTTTTCCCTATATTGAATTTTCAGGAGCGTTTCTTTGCGAAGATAGGATTCAACATTTTGAGCATCATATACTACATATTGCTTATCCCTATCGATAAATCTTTTTAGTAAAGGGTAACTCCAAGGATGAGAAAAAACAATAATATCTGCCTCTTTTAAATACTCTATTGATGTAGCAGTATATTCTTTTGAAAAATGTGCGAATCTATGGAAAGCAACATCAAATAACGTTAACCCTGGAAAATACGCATTCAATAGTGATAAATGATAAAAGTGTTCTTCGCTACATGGCACTAATATTTCCGTTGCATTCTTACTCAGGAGTTTTTTGGTTTTCTTCCGATGTGTTTTATCATCAAATGTACCAACGTAGTTCATCTCAAAGCCATCTGGTATGTTCCCCCAAATACCTGCAAGTCTTAACCTTCCACCAGAGATTGCAGGTATTATCGGTTGTATATCTGATACAAATATTCTAATAGGCCGGTTAAGTTTACTTATCATTATCAGAAGCCTTCTTATCAATTTTGTTTGCTAGTTGTTGGATTAGAGTAAATTGAACAAAAATTAAATTGATGAGTACTCCATGAAATTGATTGTGGTAACGTATATAAGGATTTGCACCAATTCTCCAAATATAACGAATTGACTTGAGTATTTTTGATTTTATTGTATTTTTCTTCGGGGCTTCCCAGTCAGTAGAATAATCTCTAAGCAAATATAAACTTTCATAAAGCCGAGTATATAAATCTTGCAGATTTTCTTCAGAGTGTTGATGCTCTTTTTGATGCATAGAAATTAGTTCCTCAAGTATATCAAGTTGCTTTTTGAGGGATGTCTCACTTTGATTCTTCATGTTTCTGCCTCCAAACTTTTATAATTTCAGCTATGGAGTTCAGACTTTCATCATTTTCAAGAACTTCAACCCTCATTTTGTGAATGTATCGTCCATATCGTCTCAATATATCTTCTATACTAAACCCACAGTTAAGATCATAAAGTTCAAGTAAAGTGAAGTCAAAATCAATATGTTTCATTTGCGGAAATTGTCGAAGTGAAGATATATATATTACTTTGTTATTATTATTTATGAGTTGCTTAACCTTCTCCCATGCTAATTTACTAAATTGTAATTGATTCTTCGACAAGATTATTGTTACACTATCTACTTTTCTTATGTTGAATTCTATTTCAGCTCTTTTCTCTCTACCGAATAAATAGCCTGAAAACATATGTTCAGTAATAGGGACAACCTCAGGAGAATAAATCCCATTTCTCATTTTAGCTTGGCGCAAGTAAAAAACAGCATCTCCCATATGACTTTCACCATATCCTACACCATATGAGTAAAACTTTTTGAGACAATCCTCCCAAGTCCTTGGAATATCCCAATAAACATACGCTGCCTTATTAAAAACCCAATGGGTACTGATATTTCTATAGTAAAGATCAAAGAGAGCGTCTTCTCCAGTAAATTTTAAAAACTCTGGGAACCCCCCCATTGATAAAAAGATAGATCTTCGTACTGCCATTGTTTTTGCAGCTGGCAAGTATTCATTCCATCCCTCAAACCCATCCCAACCATATATAAAGTGTTCCGCATAGTCATCATGTAGAGCATAAAATAATGCTCCAACAAGCTCTGCATCTGGAAACTCAACCATTGCGCCCACCATATTTTTACAGTAGTTTTTATCAAGCACATTCCCTGCATCAGCCATGACAATAATTTCGTTTTTGGCTTCATTAATTGCTATATTACGCTGTTGTGAGATACTTGTACTTTGTATTTTAATTACTCGAATTTTCGCTTTACTTGTTTTAGCAAATTCACGTATTATGGAAGGTGTACCATCAATAGACCCTCCATCTACAATTATTACTTCGGATGGTAACAATGTTTGATTTTCAATACTGTTTAGAAATAAAAGAATGTCCTGGGCTTCATTTTTTACTGGAGTAATCAAAGTAAATGGTTGGGACGGAGCTATCGCGTAATCTTTATCAATAACTGTTACTTTGATGTCTTTTAAATATTGTAAACCATCATAAGGATTGTAGTAATTATCCTCAATTGCTACCTTAATTGGGGTCTCCTCTTTAATAAAACGATATAGCATCCGCTTAACTATGCTTTTCATTTTACTTCTAGTAAACATTCAAGTCATCCTTTATTGTTTTTTATATGTCCATGGATGATATCAATACTATCATTCATTAATCTGTTCCTGTTCCTCTTCCTGTTCGTTATTTTTTTCAGCTAAAGCTAATTTGTTTTTTAAATAAATAACATTTTCGCTGAGTTCCTGAATCCGAGCATCCTTTTCTATCTGAAGACTCTGTAATGAAACTATAGTTTCACTGAGTTCTCTTATACGATTATCTTTTTCTGTTTGGGACTCAAGAACTGAGTTGAGCTTTTTACTCAACTCCATAATCCGCGTATCTTTATTAAGGTTTTGGCCATCTAATTTGACTACTTGTTCGCTAAGTTCTCCAACGCGTACCTTATATTCATTTAATAACGACAAAATTTCTTGTTTTTGCAACTCATAAGTTTCTTCTAGATTTTCTAACAATTTTGTCTTAAGAACGACTGTCTTATCTAGTTGATGTAGATACGACTGCTTTTTGCGGTTTATTATTAAAGCAGTTTTATCAACATTATCATTTAATAAATTAAGAATAAAAGAACAGTAGTTTTCCAATGCATCCTTCTCTTTTATTGGAAAAATTTCTTTTTTAAGTTGTAACACTTTTTCGTAATACTCATTATAATTTGCACGGATTGATTCAATTTTGTCTAAATTTTCGTCTTGATAAATAGCAGTTACTTTCCCTTCGGAAACTAATAATTCTTCTAATGATATTTGTTCCTCTTGGTATACCTGCTGATTCTTTTTTATTATTGCTACAGGAACCCCGTACTGCACAGAATCAAAAATCGCCCCAGATGTATCCGAAATTACCAAATCTGTTGATTCATATAGAGTACTTAATAAATGTTCATGAGTAAAGATATCCTCATCCTTGAAGATCTCCTTTATCTTAGTAACTCGCTCTGGTTCGTAATATAAAGTCATATGATGTAGTTTTATACGTACGTAATATTTTTGCGATAATGTCTTAATAAAATCAAACCAATCATCTATAGAACTCAATTCTCCATATGTAGGCATATAGAGTATCGAAAATTTCTCCGATTGTGATTTTCTATCCACTTCTTTAATAAATTTAGGGTTTCCTAGCAACTTTGCCTGAGTATAATTACGCAGAGCCTTATAATCGTACGGAGATTGACATAAAATATAATCAAAATTCATACTCCATACATCAAAATTATACGAAGCTTTTCCAATACCATATTGATAACGGACAACATAATCGCAATCTACCGAAAAGAAAAAAGGTAAAAATGGATAAAAAGCAATTTTATAATGGGTGTTTAAATTATCAACACCTAATCTGACATTAGGAAATTCCCTTTTTATAATTCTTGCAGTGTCTTCAAACATCCGTTGTGCGTTATTATCATTATTTGATGTTGGTACTATAATATCAAACTCTATCTCTCTCTTACTTAATTCAATAAGAACGTTCCTTAACGATTCATATGTCACTAAGTTATGAAATACAAATACGAGTTGTTTTTGTGTAATCAATTGGGGAGGATCTACTAGTTGTTCTCCAACTTTCGGAGTAAACACATGAACTAAATCTTTACCTGTTGCTAAATCGGATGTCTTCTCAAGTTCAAAACGTAATTCTGGAAGTTCAGCTGCAGCTCCCCATGCAAACCAGCTTCCTTTAAGTGATTGTTTTACTTTAAACCCACATTGAACAAATAACTTTTCCCACATGGTCTTACTAAGTACTGAATAATGATCAGGATAACTATCTGCCCACTCATTATTTTCTGGGACAGCAATGACAACCTGCCCTCCCAAACTGAGTACCCTATTTAGTTCCTTTATTGCTATATACGGAGCAATACAGTGTTCCAATACATGTCTAGCGTAGACCACGTCAAAAAAATTATCTTCAAAAGGAAGATGATGTGCATCACCAAAAACTATTTTTAATTGGTCATCACTGTTAGTTTCCGCTTCTTCCTTATTGGCTGTAAGACCATATACTTTTGCATTTGGTAACAACTCTTGAAGCATTCGCGAAGTCTGACCGTCACCACAACCTAAGTCCAACACCTTAGTAGCAAGAGGACTTATCATGTTCATTAACTGCATCTGAGCGACCTTATTAAACGAATTTGCAGCATACCTCTGTTGACTCTCCATATTTACCCCTCCCTTTTACTTACAAAGTTACTCGTTTATAAGCTCTTCGCTTCATAAACAAGGCATGTTCTAAACTATGATTATTTTTAATATACTCTAGTGCGTTCATTCCTAGTGTTTCTACTAAACTATTATCTTCAGCAAGTTTATTCAGATAATTAGCAAACTCTATACGGTCATCCGTAATAAGGATATCTTTTCCATGCTCAACACTTAACCCCTTTGCTCCTCTAGAAGTCGAGACAACAGCAAGACCTTGGCTCATCGATTCTAGGATTTTAATTCTAACACCACTACCTGACAATATTGGAGATATAAGCACACTAGACATTTGTAAGTATGGTGCGATGTCATCCACACGACCTAATACCTCAAATTTCTCAGGTTCATGAAGGCTCAATAACTCTGCGAATGGGGCAGCCCCTATAATATGAAATACTAAATTGTCATTATCTTTTACTAAAGGATAAACCTCCGAAATAAACCAGCGCATTCCCTCTTCATTTGGATACCAACCAAACCCTCCTAACCATAAAACATGAGTTTTTGCATCCATTCGTTTCTTTTTATGATATTGAGTGGTATCAAATGCAATGGGGATCAATTCACAATATGTCTCTATATTATTAACTCTATTCATGTCATCCCTTGACAAGAAAATTTTTGTTTCAATTTTATATTTATTTTCAATTTCAATTTGATAAGTATTTCTCCTGCTAATATTTGCTATTTTTCTCCAAAACACACGTTTAATTCTAGAATTAGTATCCGGTTCCCAGAATGGAAACAAGTCACCTTCTATATTTTGATTCACAAGTATCATTGGAACTTTGGGAATAAAATTCTTTAAATAAGCACAATGAAGATTATGTGCCTCAATTAAATCTAGTCCATTAGTATGAGATAATCTTTTTACAGCTTTAACCATTTCGGAGCTATAAAAACTTATATCCATTAAAGGTAGACCATATAAAATATGTTTCAGGAGAAACTTAATTTTCTCTGTTTTTTTTAATTCATGGAGCATTTTGGGTTTATTAATTAAAGTAACAGATTTGAATATTTTGTCATATTCCTCCTTATTATTCTCATACGTTTTATCTCCCTCTTCTATAAACGTAAACAAATGATAGTCATACTCATTAGCTAAGGGGATAATTGTATTCGCAATTGCAAGTTTTCCACCAGAATCTGCTGGAATAAAAGGAGATAACGTAATTAAGGCTATGCTTTTCTTTTTCTGAGTGTGCAACTTATTCATACTCCTATAGTAATTACTATCATCTGCAATATCAGTATCGAGTAATGGTTTAAATGTATTAGTATAAGTCAATTGTTTGTTTCTATCGGAGATATATTTAGCTGGAACTCCACCTACTACCGTATATGGGGGAACATCGCGGGTTACGACAGCGCCTGCTGCTACTACTGCACCTTCACCAATCGTAACACCTGGTAAAACAATCGCTTTAGCCCCTATCCAGACATAATCCTGTATGTTAACCGCACCTGCTGAACAGCAAAATTCAGGATCGTTATAATCATGTTGTAAAGTTATAATACTAACTCCAAATGAGATATTTACGTTGTTCCCAACAGTTAAACCTGCTCGTCCATCAAGATAGCAATTCCGATTTATTATTGTGTTATTTCCAATCCTTAAAGAAACACCGGTATGATACCCTGTTACCTCTTGTCCCTTTCCTAGATAGGCGCTCCTACTTATCTTGGCCCTGAGAAAGAATTTTAAATAATGAACACGCACCCAATGATTAGGAAAATAGGTCAGGAAATTATTGAAGAACCAATATAAAAATGCTACTAACCAATAATATATCGTGTGTTTTTGTAGTACTCTTCTCATCTTTCTTAACAAGTCCTTCACTAACTCACCTCAATGAAAATAATTCATTTATTTTCTTTTAAATAATCCCTTACAACTTGTAAATCTTCAAGAAAATCAATTTCTCTTACAAATTCACCATTAACATATACTGGGGATATTTCTAATTTTGATTTCAAGACTAAATTTTCAAAAGCTTTTTCGAAATAATCCATATTTTGAACAGTTTCAAGTTCTCTCTTTACAATTTCAACGTCTGAAGCACTAATAAAATTCACTCCTACTGATTCACCCATAGGTGCTTTCACTTCTTTTGAAAGCTCGCAAATTTTCCCATACTCATTCAATCTATATTTAATTTCTTCATCTGCAGTAGGCTCAGTATTGACCAAAAATGTGGTTTCTTTACACTGGCTAATTTTATAAGCTATTTGTTTTGTGAAAAAAATATCTCCATTGATAAAGATAACATCCTCATCTTTGATTTGATTTAGAGCAATAAGCAAGCTTTTAGAGGTATTAGTTATTGAATAATCTGGATTGTATAAATACTGTAATTGTGGATAGCGTTCCATGATGGTTTCTTTTTTGTATCCGACAACAATAATAATATCTTTTGGATCTATAACCCCAAAAAAATTATCTAGCTGAAAATCTAATATAGTCTTGGCCGGTTCAATTTCAACCATCGCTTTTGGCAAATTAAAACCCAATCGACTCCCAACACCAGCAGCTAATATTACAAGTTTCATTTATCACCACCAACTAACTCTAAATCAAAACTTTGCTCTACATATATTAGCCCGGGTACCCAATTCTGATCAGGTAAAGTTGGTACATCAAAAATAATTGCCGAATAGATACTATCCATGAATGTAGAGTGATGAAGCTTTGATTTAAGGCCCAATCCAACAACATAACCCTCGCCTGGTGCAAGTACATTGCGGAAGGTAACATTAGCAGCCATTATTTGACCAGCTTTCATTTTTGGAAGCAATTCTATTTTATTATAAGAATTAAAGCCAAAAACATCTACGCCATTTCTATTTCGAATGGTATATCCCACAGTTCCACCTTCATTAATATCTTCAATGCATTGAAAATAAATTTTTAACGATACCACGGATCCAAAAGGTACTGTATTACTCAATTTTCCATCCACATACAAATCAGCTCGAATAAATCTAACTTCTCCAGTTCCAGCACGAAAATCTTTTACTCTTTGATCGAATTCCCTATCAAATAACTCCAAATGGTTATCAGTAACTTGACTAGTAGCATCTATATCTGCTTTTTTGTTAACTAACGAATCCAAGGACATAGATTTATTTAAGACAGCGAGACGTTTATTATTATCGGTCTCATATTGCTGGGTAACAGTCCTAACATCGCCATCCATATATACACTGCCATCTTTAATGTAAATTGCACGTTTACAGAAACTACGAATAACATCCATTGTGTGAGAAACGAAAATAACGGTTTTATCCTTCATTAGTTCCTTCATTTTTGCAATCGACTTTGCTTGAAAGTACGCATCTCCTACTGAAAGTGCTTCGTCAACTATTAAAATGTCGGGATCAACGCTAACTGCTGTTGCAAACGCAAGACGAGCTATCATGCCACTTGAATACATTTTTACTGGCTGATAAATATATTCCCCAATATCGGCGAAATCGCATATCGAGTCTATGCGCGATCGAATTTCTCTCTCACTCAAACCCATTAACATACAATTATATCTGATATTTTCAAGTCCACTTCGTTCAGGATTAAATCCAGCTCCGAGTTCCAGGATTGCAGAAACACGACCAGAAATTGAAATACTGCCTTCAGTTGGTTTAATAATTCCTGTTAAAAGTTTTAACAAGGTAGATTTTCCTGCCCCATTAGAACCAATAATACCAACAGCTTCTCTTCTTCTAATATCAATTGAAATGTTATTTAATGCTTTTTTTAGATTGTGATATTTCTTATAAGTAAAAAGTTCCTTAAAACGATCATTTGGTTTTGCATACAATTTATATTCTTTACTAACATTTTTTAAAGAAATAAGTACTTCTTTATCTTCAAAGTTATTAAGTTGAACTTTTTCGAGATTATCATTTAACATTCCCATCTCTCCTTAAAATTTTACAGAACATCTGCGTATGATCCTTCGAATCGATCATAGATCTTTATTGATAGAACTAGAAGAAGAGACATACAAACAAACATAACCCAAAACATTATATTGTTATTCAGAAAATTCTGTTGATAAACAAAAGCAGATCTATAACCCTCAACGATATAATAGAGAGGGTTAATCAAAAATATCCATTTTAGCTTTGTTGGTACTATAGCCATATCCCATATTATCGGGGTTAGCCAAAACAAAAATTGAAGTGCAATTGATATAATCTGCGGAAAGTCTCTAAAAAACGGAATTACCGCCGCATTAAAATAAGAAATCGCCATTACCGTTATATAACAATAGGGTATTATAACTAGAAGCTGAATCCAATGTGCAGTTGGCCAATAACCATATGAAAATACAAGTATCATATTCAAAATAACAAACAGCACATGTACAATTGAGCTGGAAATAATCTTAATTAGTGGAATCAATTTAAGATTAAAAACAATTTTTTTAACTATATAGCTATATTCCATCAGAGAATTACTTGCTCCGGATATAACTTCAGAAAAGAACAACCACGGAACCATCCCTGACACCATCCATAATACAAATGGTACTTTATCTGGGCGTTCTCCCGCCTTTAGCCCAAATTCAAAAACAAACCAATAAATCAAAATAGTTATTAAAGGAGTAATGAATCCCCATATAACCCCAAGTACAGAACCAAGGTATTTTGACTTAAAATCACTTTTAGACATACTCCAAAGAATTCTTCTTTGGTAATAGATATCCTTAATAAATTTAATCAGCATCCCAAAACTTCTCCTCATAACTATAGTAATCGCCATAAAAATCAGAAAATTATTAATAAAAAAAGACCTCACAAACAAATGAAGCCTTTTTTTACAACCAATGGACCTCTTATATGTGTAACTACTCTTTACATTTTAGAATTTTTTTCCAGATCACTTTCCACCATCATCTTTACCAACTCTTCAAAGCCAACTTCAAGTTTCCAACCTAATTTTTCCTTGGCTTTAGAACAATCCCCCAAGAGTAGATCTACTTCTGCAGGACGGACAAATTTAGGATCAATAACAACATAATCTCTCCAATTCAACCCTACATGACTAAAGGCGATTTCAACCAATTCCTGTACCGTATGCGTCTCGCCAGTAGCAATTACAAAATCTTCAGGCTTGTCCTGCTGCAGCATCAGCCACATCGCCTTAACATAGTCACCAGCAAATCCCCAATCGCGTTTCGCGTCAAGATTGCCCATACGAAGTTCGTTTTGCAAGCCCAATTTTATTCTCGCTACAGCCGTCGTGACCTTGCGAGTAACGAACTCAATTCCGCGTCGTGGCGACTCATGATTGAACAGGATTCCTGAGCAAGCATACAAATCGTAGCTTTCCCTGTAATTCACCGTAATCCAGTGACCGTATACTTTCGCTACACCATAAGGACTACGCGGATAAAATGGTGTTGTTTCCTTCTGAGGAGTTTCTACCACTTTACCAAACATTTCGCTGCTGGACGCTTGATAAAATCTGGCTTCCGGCTTCTTGGAACGAACTGCTTCCAGCAAATTCGTAACTCCGATCCCCGTGATTTGACCAGTTAAAGATGGTTGATCCCAAGAAGTCCCTACAAACGACTGGGCAGCCAAATTGTAAACCTCATCAGGGTTGGAAATCTGAATTGCATTGACAAGCGAGCCCTGATCCAGCAGATCCCCTTCAATGAATTCAATCTCATTTTTAATATGTTCAATGTTATCCATCATCGGTGTGCTGGTTCTTCGGCGAAGGCCGTATACTTTATAGCCTTTCTCTAGAAGCAGCTCAGCCAAGTAAGAACCGTCTTGTCCTGTAATTCCCGTAATTAGCGCGTTTTTAGCCATGTTATTACCTCTCCATTCATCATCATTTATTCTGATTATAAGTACTGCTCTAATTTCTGCATACGAAGTTCCTTAAGCAGCAATTTAACTTCCTGTGCTTTATCCTTACTGCATATCAAAGTTACATCCTCTGTATCGACAATTATCAGGTCCTCAATCCCTAGTGTAGCGATTAATTTTCCGTTACTTTCAATAATGCAGCGTTTAGTGTCTAGATTCAATATATTCCCTTTAATCACATTCCCATTTTCGTCCAATTCGTTGATTCGCTCCAATGCTGTCCAACTGCCAACATCGTCCCACCCAAAGATGCATGGTATTACATAGATGTCTTTAACCTTCTCCATGATGCCGTAATCTATCGATTGGTCCGGCATCTTGGCAAATTCGGATTCGATGACTTCCGACTGTTCAGAAGTACCAAACGCAACACGCATCGTTTCTAGTATATCATGCATATCTGGCATGAGTTCTTGGATATATTTTCGTATAACCTCGGTTCTCCAAACAAAAATGCCGCTATTCCAGTAATAGTTCCCGGATCGCAAGTAGGACTCTGCCGTTGGCAGATCTGGCTTTTCAACAAACTTATTTACTTTAAGTACATCTAACTCATTGATGACTTGCTTATCATTAGTACTTTCTATATACCCATATCCCGTTTCAGGATAAGTTGGTTGAATTCCCAGTGTCACCAGGCTCTTGTTGTCCTGTGCTACCTCTACAGCTGTTTTCAATATCTTTACAAAGCCCTCTTCGTTCTCAATAATATGATCCGAGGGCAGCACAATCATGGTGCTGTCTGGAAACTTTTCTTCAATAAGAATAGACGCCAACCCGATGCAAGGAGCCGTATTTCTCCCCACCGGTTCAATAATGATATTGTCATGGGGTAAATGTGGGATTTGAGCCTTTATCAGTTCAGCATACAAGCCATTTGTTACAATAAACACCTGACTGATATCAACCAACTTTTCCAATCGAGCTATAGATTGTTGAATCATAGATTTATTCCCGGAGATGTTCAAAAACTGTTTAGGAAGATTGGTTCTGCTTTTTGGCCAAAACCGTTCTCCCTTCCCCCCGGCCATGATTACGCAAGTAATAGTCATGTTAACCTCCAAATTTCCATAAGTGGATATAATCAAGCCTTTGCTGAATCAGTTTGCCGATCGCTTCAGGAGAGTAATACTCTTTAATATATTTCTCACCTTTAACTGCAATCGTCTGATAATAGCTCTTATCATTTACTAGCTTCTTCATGTAACCAGCGGCATGTTCAACATCCGGTTCAGCCCAATTTTGATAGGCCTTATAAGGACCTTGGTCTTTTCCCACCTGGATCAATTCATAATCAACTAAACAGGAATTTTGGTGATTCATAAAATCAGTATTCGATGACCAATTCGTTCCAATCACCGGTTTTCCTAAATACATCGCCTCGGCTAATCCAAGACCAAAACCTTCGCTGCGATGTAATGACACAAAGCAATCTGTTAAGGAGAGAAGAGCGTTCACATCGTTACGACTGATGGTTTCTTTTATTAAGTATATATTTTCATAGTTTGCTATAAGTACATCTAAGGCCTCCAAGTCGTTTAAAGTGCTATTATAGCAATTCACTTTAATGACCAGCCCAACATTCATGTCGTCCGGCTGAAATGCAACTTTAAATGCTTTAATCGCAGCTTCTGGATTCTTACGATCTTGATAACTCTTCACATCATACATCGACAAAAACAAAAAGGTGTTTTCAGGCAAGCCAAAATACTCCCGGTTACGCGACTCCACAACTTTAACTTCAATAGAATGTGGAATCTTCACTACGGGAACCGGGCTTTTCATGGCTATGGAGTCTGCGACAAAGGTGGAAGGAACCCATACTTCATCTACAAGGTTAAAACTTTCAAGCCATTCATCAGGGAAGTCAGGAAGTTCCCAATGCCAGTACCCGATGTTATACCTCCCATTAAAAAGGGAGTTACCGTAATAAGCGTAGATCTCCATCATCTGTTCCGCGTTAATATGAAATAAATTGACATTGTACTCAGGTTGCAAAACTTCCTTATGAGACCAAGTGAGATCTGACATTCTCGCATTATTCGTTCCCGTAAAGTTGATAATCCCATAAGGAATATCTACAGCATTCAAATTCCTCGCTGCAATTCTACATGACTCTCCGATCCCCATCTCCGCTCTCGCATATCCCACCAAATTAACCCCTTTGGGATAATTGGAATAAATTTGCCGTGAAGATTGGTTATCAATCGGGAAAGCCTTCTTTAATAGCAATCTCTTAACCTGTTGCCTCGCACCTGGCGGTAGAAGAAATATAATTATTGGCTTAAAGAATACTGCGATTTTATACAACATCCGAAAAAACGTATTTTTGATTTTAAACACCACCAAATTGTTAACATTTAGCATAAAGATGGAAATCTAGCTCCCCATCTCGCAATATGCTAAAATAAATGTCGTATCTATTCGCAAAGGAGATAAACACGTGTCGAAACCAGTATACGGGAAAATGGCCGCAGCGTCGAGAAATCGGGAGAAGTTACCTGCGGCGCTGTTGGTGTTGATGATTGGGTTGATTTTGTTCCTGGTTTGGGCGCCGTTTCAAGCCGGGTTGTTTAACGGGCTTGTCCTAGACTTCGAGAGACCCATCTATTGGGCGGTGCTTGTGGGAAGTCTACTAATGCTAGGTTGGGTTGCCACCTATTTCAAAAGCCTCAAGCTAGAAGACCAGCGGGATTGGACGGTTTTGTTCGTTCTGCTTATTCCCATAACTTACATTATCGCACTGATTTCGGCAGCAAGCCAGTACTTTGCTTCCAATATGGTGCTGATTCAGTCGCTTTATGCCTTTATGTTTGTCATTTCATTGTATTTGCTGCAAAACCGCAAGTCGAACCTTGTCATTGAAACGACGGTAATCACCGTTGGATATATCATTGTGCTTTTTGGCCTGTTCAACTGGCTGGGACAAGGGAAAACTGTGTCGGCCATCGTTGGCTGGTTTACAGGTACGGTAGTTAACGGGCAATACACCCAAGCGATCTGGGTGGACGCGAACGGTCCACGTCTCGCTTCGGTGTTCCAATATCCGAATACGTATGCGGCGTTTTTGATGGCATTTTTCTTTGTAGCCGTCTTCGCCATTACACGTTCAAAAAGATGGTACAGCCAAGCAATCCATGCATTTATGCTTGTACCGATCGCCCTTTCGATTCTATTAACGTTATCCCGGGGCGGTTTGGTGTTTTTGCCGATCGTATTTATCATCTTACTGTTGTTCCTAAAGCCGGCCAAACAAATCCTCTGGATCGTATACTGCTTGATCGCCGGAATCGGTACGCTGGTCATTGCCAAGCCTGTCACAGAGCTGGGACAGCAATTCCATCTGGGACAGATCGGTGACCCGGCCAAGGGCTGGTTCTACGTCCTGGCAGCTTCCATCGTGCTGGCTGTCATTGCTTGCCTGATTCAACGTTTTGTTGCTCCTCGATTGGAGAACGGAACTCGCAAATGGGCAAGCAAGAAACTTGCCAGCTTGTGGCTGCCTCTCGTTTCGGTACTTGCGGTTGCTGTTTTAGCTGCGTTATTCCTCGGGACGAACCTGAAGCATATATTGCCGGGGAATATCGGGGAACGCCTGGAGAACCTTAACCTGCAGCAGCACAGCTTCCTGGAACGGATGACTTTCTATAAGGATGCAGCGAAGGTTGTCAAAGACTATCCGATTATTGGGGCCGGCGGCGGTGCCTGGGCGTCGATCTATGAAAAATACCAGAACAACCCATACACCAGCCGTCAGGCGCACAGCTTTGTGATGCAGTATCTGGTGGAGGTAGGCCTCTTAGGCTTCCTTGTGTTGATCGCATTTTTGGCTTTTATTTTCTATAAGTATATTCGTGGATATATCCAAGCAGATGAACAGAAGCAGGAGTCCTATTTCGTCTACTTCATCATCGTCCTCTCGATCCTGATGCACAGCTTGATGGACTTTAACATGAGCTATGTGTTCCTGGGTATCTTAGTATTCCTGGGGCTTGCAGGGATGGCAGCAGCGATGGACAACCAACCGGTCAAAAAGTTCACCGTTAAACCAGGAACGATGCGCGGGTTGTACAGCACGATCATGGTGGTCGCTTCCTTGATCTTGATCTTTGTATCGATCCGGAATATTCAAGCCGTCGATGCTGCGGCCAAAGGCAAAGAATTGATCGCGACCAGCACAGATTTCCAGGAGATCAAGGCTCCTTTGGATAAAGCGCTCAAGAAACGCAGCGGCCAACCCGATGCGGTGCTGTACTTAAGCTCTCTGTTGCAAGCCGGGTTTGATCAAACGAAAGACGAAGCATTCTACAATCAGGAGCAGGCGCTCCTTACGAATGCGCTGAAAAAAGAACCTTTCAATAAGGACATGTATAAACAATTGATTAAGCTATACCAGTCCAAAGGCGAATACGACAAGGCTTATGAGGTTTACCGCGATAACGCGAATCGTTATGCATATGATATGAGTTGGTACGAAACCCTGATCGTTCAATCCTATGAGCTTGGATATCAAAAGCTTGGTGAGCAGGATATCGCTCAGAAGGAGCAATATTTCCAAACCGGGTTAGCTGCCTATCAGCATGTTGTCGATGGTGTAGAGCACCTGAAGACGTTGCCTAAGGGGCAAATGCAGGGGAATCCGTTTGAGATTACGCAGCCAATGGTCTTAAATGCCGGTAAAATGCAATTTATGATGAATGAACCGGCCAAGGCGGCGGAAATCTTCAAAGTTGGAATTAAGGATGATTTGTCCGATAGTACAAACCGCGAAATTGCCCGTTGGTACCTAGCTGCTTTGCAGAAGACAGGAGCTACCGACCAAGCGGTGTACGACCGATTGCTGAAGGTTGATCCATCCGAAAAGGCATCGATTGAGCAGTTAGCTAACTTAACATTTTAATGCAGTAGACGAAAAACCGGTCCCTCCTTAAGGAGAGGCCGGCTTTATTTAGTTTAAGCTATCCAAGATAATCTCTGACATATATTTAATTAACTCATCGCGAAGCTCCGGATTTTCGAGGGCGTAGTGGATCGAAGTCTTGATGAAGCCCAACTTCTCGCCGACATCGTGGCGGGTGCCTTCGAAGTGGTAGGCCAATACTCGTTCAGTTTCGCCGAGCCGCGAAATGGCGTCGGTTAATTGGATTTCACCGTTAACTCCAATGCGCTGGTTGTCCAGGATGTCAAAAATCGCGGGTGTTAAAATATAACGTCCCATAATCGCCAGATTGGATGGGGCTTGGCCAACCTCTGGCTTTTCCACCAGTTGCTTCGCCTCGTAGACGCGATCCCGAACCGCCACCGGATCAACGATCCCGTAACGAGATACCTCATCCCAGCTCACCGGTTGAACCCCTACGATGGAAGCCTGATGTTCACTATATACATCGATCATCTGCTTCAGGCAAGGGACTTCCGACTCCACAATATCATCGCCAAGCAATACCGCGAAGGGCTCGTCACCGACGAACTTGCGCGCACACCAAATGGCATGTCCAAGACCTTTTGGTTCCTTCTGACGAATGTAATGAATATCCGCCATTTCCGATGATTTGCGGACCTCTTCAAGCAATTGGTACTTGCCCTTCTCGTTAAGGTTATACTCTAGTTCAAATGAAGCGTCAAAGTGGTCCTCAATCGCCCGTTTCCCTTTACCGGTTACAATAATAATATCCTCGATCCCCGAAGCCACGGCTTCCTCTACAATATATTGAATCGTCGGCTTATCGACGATGGGCAGCATTTCTTTGGGCATGGCTTTCGTGGCAGGCAGGAAACGCGTTCCCAGCCCGGCCGCGGGAATGATGGCTTTGCGGATTTTCATGAAATTGTGACTCCCTCGTTCTTAAATGATCTATCTAGTATCATTATATCATACTCCAAGTTGACGGTTAGCAAAAAAGACCCGGGGATTCCCCCGAGCCCGACTTAAGGCACAAGATATTTTATTTCTTAGAAACAGAACGAAATTAATGAGTCCAAAATCTCCGCCATGTGAAGCGCTGAGGAAGCTCTTCCTCGTTTCGGATCCGATTCCCCGGTTCCGGCGTGTGCAGGAAACGTTCCGTGCCGAACTCGATTTTGCGGTATTCTTGTTCGCCGTCAATTTCCAATTGTCCGTGTACACGAGTCACGACTGACTGCATCTCGAGGAAACCTTCAAACATCACCTTCACCCTCCTAAAGGTTTGTGAAAACTACGGCACAAGCGAGATTTAGACGGGGTTCAACTTACAATCGTCTAGTTTTTCAACGCGATCTGAACATCGCTAAAACCCGCTCTACAACTCGCTTGTTTACGCTTTCATTATAGCATATCGACAAGATTTTTATAAGCGATAAAGAAGGGTTATCGCCTCTTTGAACAGCGAATTCACAAACGTTCCACAAGTTGTATTTGATAGGAAAACAGATGTCTTTGCAGGGTGTTTTTCTTCAAGATTCTGGAATTTTTAGGATTGACTTTTTGTGTCACAAAATATTATATTTATTGTGTGGCACAGAAAGTGAGGTGGGTAAACTGAGCCCACGAACAGGGCGGCCAAAAGCGGAAAGTCCCAAGAAATACATTATCAAGGCACGTTTTGATGAAGAAACTTATAACGCCTTAATCGCTTACTGTGACAAGCATCAACTTACCGTCACCGAGGCGATACGGCTGGGGATCAAGAAGCTTTTGTCCGAACAAAAGTAAAGGGAAGCGGCGCAATCTCGCAAAAGAACCCGCCACTTCCCCCCAGAGGCAACCCTCCAAAGGAAGGCCGCATAAATATGCTACCATGTGCTGCCCTCCCTTTCAAGGCGCTGCCTCTCTATCAATAAGGAGGATGCGTATGAGTAGTCTGATTGAAGAGCTTTATACCGGGCATATTTTGCCGGACGAAATGATTGTCTCCCGAGATCCGAAGTATCGTCCTCTATGCCGGCAAATCTCGGAGCTTACGGAATCATGGCGTAAGAAGCTGACCGAAGAAGAATTTAGCGAACTGGAATACCTGATGGATCTGCAGGCACAAGCTAACGACATGCATTCGATGGCAGTGTTTAAATACGGTTTCAGGCTTGGCGCCTCCCTCCTCACGGAAGTACTCACCGGTACAGATGAGCTTGTCCGACATCCTCTCACCCCTTAGATCTCGCAAACCTTGGATGGCAGGAGCGAGTCGGGGTGATTTGCGTTGAGGCGGTTGGTTCGTGTCGGCTTGCTTGGTTCCGTTTGGCGTCTAGTGGAAAATGTCCTGAATACGAGCAATGTTAGGCTTCTCTGCGAAAAATGTTCGCAAACGTGTATATTTTATTTTGATTGTGATACAATGAAAGTAACGATTAAGGAGCCGTGCTTGGGGCACGGCCCCGGGCAACAGCCGCTTTTAAGGGCGGTAGGCTGTGTAAGAATGGGCACAAATAGACCGATTCCTTTGCCGAGGGCGGTCTATTTGTGTTTATGGAAGGGAGCCCCCTACGGTATAGCTACCGCGAACCATGGGGCTCCCTTCGTTTTTTATTTTACCAACTGTCCGCGCGTGACGCCGAGTTGGTTGGTCGCTTTGAGGGTTTTCCATACCTGGGTGCCGCTGATTTCTCCGCGTAACGCTTTGTTGTAGAGGTCGATGACCTCATGCACCTGCTCCGGCGTTTCTTCGAGGAACTCAACACGGTATTTGGACACGCCCAGCTCGAGAAAATGGTTCAGATACTCTGCGCCCGACTGTTCGATGGCGTTGTACACCGTGTTGCGGCAGCCTTCGTCCACGCGGACGGGGTGGGACATGCCGATCCGGTCCTGCAGGGAAGCGCGGTGTTTTTCACACGGGCGGCCGCAGTTGGTGTAGTCCGTTCCTTCACTGAGGAAGGTGCAGTACACGCAATGCTCGGTATGGAACATCGGCAGATGCTGATGGATCACGATCTCCATGTCGGCCGTGGGGCTGACCCGGAGCAGATCGACCATCTGCTGGATGTTCAAGTCGTAGGACGGCGTCACCACGTCGCAGCCGACCTCCAGGAACAGCTCGGCCGTCAGGTGGTTGGCGATGTTCAGCGAAAAATCGCCGATCAACCGCGGATGCACGGCCGACGGGTTCTCTTGCCGGTGGCGCAGGTAGTAATACAGCGCCCCGGTGTTGCGCACCAGCACTGCGTCGGGCTGGAGGCGCAGGATGTTGTTGTGGTAGCCGTTTTCGCCCGGCATGTGGATGCGCGGCGTCGCCAGCGCGATTCTAGCTCCGGCTGCGCGAACGGCTTCAACTGCTGCCGGGAATTGCTTGATAAACTCGAAGTCGGCGTAGACGAACGATACGCCGGCTTCCAAGGCAGCCTGCACCTGCGGCAGGCTGCGGCACAGCGCGGCGAGCTGCGCTTCGCCGTGCTTCACCGGCGCCGCGGGCCCGCGGCCCTGCGCCTGCTGCGGTTGCCCCGCAACCGCAGCGGCTGCCGCCGCCGGCGCCAGCGGCGCCATCGACGCCCCGCCCACGGCTGGGGCGTCCAACACCCCCGCCGCCCGTGTGCGCGTCCACACGGGCGGCTTCGGCCGCTCGGCGGCGAGCAGCTCCACCGCCCGCCGGCGGATGCTGTTCAGCTCTCGAATCGGCAGGATGACGTCGCCATACAGCTCCGCATCCAGCTTCTCGAGCTGAAACACCGTGCCGCCGAGACGCCCGAACTGCTCTTCGAGCAGAGCGGCGTCCATCGGCCGTTTTTGCGCGACCTCGAGCTCCAGCTCCGAGTCGACTTGCACCGTCGTTCCCTTCTGTACATCCGTCCAGAAGGTATTCAGCAGCCCGCCGGCGTGGCCCACCGCCCGCACATGCACCGGGAAGACGCGGTACGGCTTCTCGGTCTCGTACGTCTGGCGCAGCCGCTTGTCGAGCGCCGGGTCGTTCGTCTTCCAGATGCGATCCCCGACGTGCACGCGGCGCAAATCCACGTCATTACGTCCCGGCACGATATCGACGATCCAACCCTCTCCGGCTTCGCCTTCCTGCTTTACGCCTTGACGGCGCAGGTCGTAGACGCGGCCGCCTTCTTCTTTTTGCGTCGGATCCCCGGCATCAAACACAATCCCGTCCCCGCGCTTCAGCGGCGCCTCCAGCTTGCAGACGACGCCGTCGCGCAGCACCTTCTCTACGCGGCCCAGGTACACGCCCCGGCTTTTCGGGAACGTCCCGTCGACCAGCTTCTTATTGTTCGTCCCCTCCAGGAAGCCATGCGTAAAGCCGCGCGAAAAGCTCTGCTGCAGCTCACGGATCTCCTCCTTTGACGGACGCGTATCGTCCCCGTCAAAATAACGGTCAATCGCCTTCCGATATTTGCTCACCACGTTGGCAACGTACTCCGGACTTTTCAGCCGTCCTTCGATCTTAAAGGAGGTCACGCCCGCCTCAATCAGCTCCGGCATGATGTCGATCGCCGCCAAATCCTTTGGCGACAACAGGTAGGCGACATCGCCCATCGGCTTCTGCTCCCCATCGACGATCAGGTCGTACGGCAACCGGCACGCCTGCGCGCATTCGCCGCGGTTGGCCGAGCGCCCGCCCCACATTTCTGACGTCAGACATTGGCCAGAGTAAGACACGCATAGTGCCCCGTGCACGAACACCTCCATCGGCAGCTTCGCCTGTTCCCCGATGACTTTGATTTGCTTGAGGTTATTTTCCCGGCCGAGCACGACGCGCTCCAAATTCCACGGCTTCACGAACTCCACCGCTTCCGGCGAAGTGATCGTCATCTGCGTCGAGCCATGAATCGGAAAATCCGGCGACAACTCGCGGATCAGCTTCACCAACCCGAGGTCCTGCACAATAACCGCATCCACCCCCGCGTTGATGCACGCCTCAACCAACTCTTGCGCATCCCGCAGCTCGTCCTCGAACACAAGAATATTGAAGGTCAGGAACCCCTTCACCCCATAGCTATGCAAAAAAGCCATAATCTCCGGCAGCTCGTCCATCCGGAAATTGTTCGCCCGCGCCCGGGCATTAAACTTCTCTACGCCAAAAAAGATCGCGTCCGCTCCGTTCGCCACCGCCGCCCGCATGCAATCCCAATCGCCGGCCGGCGCCAGCAGCTCCACATCCTGCCGCGTTAACGTCGTCTTGCTCATGTATGTCCTCCCAATCCGGCCGCAGCCGGCGTCTATTCTACTTGATTGCAAAAATTCAAATTTAAGCGAATTATCAACTTATATATTCTAGCAGACATTGCCCGTGCACTCTAGCTTTTCCATCCATTCGCAAGGAAAAACATGGGGCCAGCCCTCAGAGCCCTTATTGCCCTTCTCACGCCTTTTTTACACCATTATCCCTTTCGTTCAGAAAGGGGGATCAAGAGAGGGGGCGAAATGAGGTAGCCTTGTCCGCGCAACCTATTCTTTTTTTCAAGTATTCTCTGTCCCCAAGCTCTGACGCAACGGGATAATCATCAAAGAGAGCCCCAAACACACCTATCCTATCCGAGCCAAGCCCACCCTCCACCACGAAATCCCCTGTCAACATAAAAAAAGAAGCCAACAGAAGCACCAGCTCCCATTGACCTCTTGTATACTTAACCGTTTCACTTCGCCCGCGACGCATGAATGATTTCTGCCGCCTGGCGGATAATTTCATCCAATGACGCTTCATCTGTGGCATCGTACTCATCAATGTTCAGCCGCAGCACCGGGCAGGCATCAAACTCCTCGATCCATTTTGCGTACCGTTCATGCATATGCTCCCAATAGGAGACGTCCGTCTGGATCTCCATTTCCCGACCCCGCAGCCGGATCCGATTCAGGATGGACGATAGATTCCCTTCCAGGTAAATAAGCACGTCCGGATGTGGAAAATACGGCGTCATCACCATCGCCTCAAACAAGCTGGTGTACGTCTCGTAATCTGTCTTGGACATCGTGCCTTGATCGGCATGCATTTTGGCGAAAATCCCGGTGTCCTCGTAAATCGAACGGTCCTGAACAAACCCGCCGCCCGCTTCAACGATTGCCTTCTGCTCTTTAAACCGCTCCGCCAGAAAATAAATCTGCAGATGAAAGCTCCAGCGCTCGAAATCCTGATAGAACTTCTCCAGATACGGATTGTTATCGACCTTCTCCATCGAAGTGCGAAAGCCAAGCCGGGCAGCCAGCGCAGTGGTCAACGTGGATTTACCAACGCCGACGGTACCTGCTACCGTGATTAAGGCGTCTTTAGGGATGTGCAATTCATGACTCATCTTTTATAAGTGCTCCTTTATCTTCGCAACGATCTGCTCAAAATGCTCCGGATGCTCCACAAAATCCAGCATATTGCCATCAATCGTAATCACGACCGTCTCCGGTTCACGCGTTTGAATCTGCGTAATCGCCGTTTCATAATCCTCGATCAACCGCTCCAGATAGCCGGGATCGATGTCCTGCTCAAAGCTGCGGCCGCGTTTTTCGATTCTTTTTAACAAGGTCGCCAATTCCGCCCGGATATACACAATCACATTGGGTTTAGGCAGATCGTCGGTCAGCAGATGATAAATCTGCCGATACTTCTCCCGTTTGTCCCCTTGCAGCGTCCGCTGGGCAAAAATCCAGTTTTTATAAATATGATAGTCCGACACGACCGGCAACCCCCGGGACACATAGTTTTTCACCGTATCCTCCAATTGCTTATACCGGTTGCACAAAAAGAACATTTCCAGCTGAAACGCCCATTCCTCGATATTTTGATAAAACTTGTCCAGGAACGGATTCTCCTCCACGATCTCCTTCAACAGCGGAAAATCAAACCGCTCAGCGAGCATCGTGGCCAGCGTGGTTTTTCCGGCTCCGATGGCGCCTTCCACGGCGATAAACGGGCATGGCTTCTTCACTTGAGGGTCCTCCCACATCTCACTTGCCTGAAAAATAGACTAGAATATTGTATCACAGAATTCAGGCAAACGGCTTTTTCATTTTAAGTAGGCTAGTAGAAGAGAGGTGATAAATGATTTGGAGAAAAAGGTACTTATGGTTTGAGCTTACAGGAAATTTTGAAGTTATGTCGAATTACTGTATGGATGAACCTATAGGAGGTAAGCCGATGAGAAGAAGAGGAATCGTTCGAGCACTGGATGAACTCGGGCGTATCGTATTGCCGATTGAATGGAGAAGGGTATTAGACATCGAGGAAAAGGATCCGATGGAGTTTTTCATTGACCCCGATTCTCGATGGATCATGATTCGTAAATATCAATCTCAAGCCTGCATGTTCTGCCAGACCCTGGATAACCTGCTCTATTATCATGAAAAATTTATTTGTCCCTCTTGCATCCAGGAGCTTCGTCTTCAGGCTACCCTGGAACTCAGTTCACCACCTGCCTCGCCGGGAACAGAGGAGGTTGCGGTAACCGCATCCGCAGAAAATAGGGGGCCGGGTCGTCCCACCAAGGATATCGCTGCAAGTAAACGAGGTCGAAAACGCGGTAAAGCCTACGAACGGCTATTGGAAGCCATGCGCACCCACCCCAACTCCACACAGAGCGAATGGGCCAGAAGGATAGGCATTTCCCAGAGTCGGGTGAGTCAACTACTCCAGGAATTAAGACAATCCGATCCAGCTATGAAAACGATGAAAAAGGATGGCCAAACCTAAAAAGCTCCTCCCTCTAGGGAAAGGAGCCATTAGTCCGAATACAATTAATGCGTCACGAGCGGCCTGAAATCATCCCGACTCGACAGATCCGCATGGTAAAACGCCACATCCCCATCCTTCAGCGTGAAGCGCCGACCGTAAGGGTCTACAACGCTCCGTGCAAATCCTTCCATGCCAGTCCACTGGTTCATCAGCGGCGCGCGGATATATTGAAGATATGGCTTCTCCGTCTCCCCGTTTCGCACCGTCTCGATGTTGAAGTTCACCACGATATACCCTTTTTTCAAAAAGATCTCCGACCGATCCGTCAACCCGCCATGCGTCCGTCCATACTCCGCTACGTTCGTCCCCGCCGGGACGGCGTAAAGCTCAGCTGGTAGGCTATATTCGCCATACCATCGTTGCACTGCGGCATTAACCCGAGCTGGATCAACGCCCGCAGGAATTCCCGTCTTCGGACCGATCAGCGTGCGGACGCCCTCCGGTAACCGCAGCAGGCTAAAGCTGCCGACGGGTGTTTTTTGCATCGACTGCTTCTGGATAAACCGCTGCACGAACTGGCTGCGACCAATCCCGGCTATCTGGTCAAACGTGTAGTCGTGATCGTATTTGTAAAGCGCTGTATCCGTCAACTCTTCCATCGGCACATTCCGCAGACGATCATTCAGAATCACGTAGCGCTGCACCTGATCCAGGGCTGACCCAATCCGAACGTAACTCCTGTTCCCGGTATGGTAATACAGATCGACGGGCTGACGCTTCCCGCTTACGGCGTCGATGAAATCAAACGAGGGGGTAATCACGATTTGATCTAAAGGCCCGAACATATTCCCTTTCGTTTTCAGATCAAACTTGAAGTGGTATCCCGTTTTGATGACCGCGTTTTTGTACAGCGGATGGCTTCCGGGGCGGATCGGCAGCGTATACTGCGGCGTATTACCTCTTGGCGCCCCATCAATTCCGTTGAGCCCAACCCAGTAAACGGCCCCTGTGGGCACCGGACTTCCCGGAGCCGTCCGAAACACACTTTCCCAGTTGTAATCGGCGATATCCGTCACGTTAAGATCGAACACCCGCCCAATCACGTCAACCGGCACCGTGCCATAAGCGATATGATGGGTGAGGTTCAAGTTGGCGTTCGTCTGCTCCGTCGCTCCGGCCGGCGCATTATGCGCGATGGTGCGGAACTCCACGGTATAGAACCCTTCATCCACCCAAACGGGCAGGTAGAAGTCAAACTGCTCCCGAGCCTTGTCGACTTCAATCCAGGTATTTTTGGGATAAAATCTCGCTTTCGCCCCCTCATAGACATCAAACGGGAAGCGAACCTGCTTGCTGCCGATATACTTCAAATAGTCCCGGTTGCCATACCCCAGGTAATTGGCATGCTGGCCGCTGTTTGGCATCGTGACGGTAAACGGCCGGTCCAAAATCACCGCCGAACGCCCCGCCGCCGGCGTCGTCTTCTGATTGTGCGCTTTGTCGTCGGAGACGCCGGGGTACATCACTACAGGTGTATGTACGGTCACACTGTTGATCCCGTAAATAGGATAGCTTTTGTCGGAGCCGCCATTAATGTTGCCGCTCATCAGCCCGTAATAGATCGTGCCAGCGCTAGGTTGGTCCGCCTTATTCGTCTTGCTGGTGGGGATCACATGACCTGGACTGTACAGCACGTTTTCGTTGATCTGCGGCGCTGCTGGGATCTGACCCGGCCGTGCTCCCGATCGGCTCGTTTCAGCACCATTCATAATGGTGTTTCCGTTGAATATCAGGGTGTCATTCTTCACTTTCACATCTTCTACGGCACTCTCAGCAAAAGAACTCAAATCCTCCCCGCTTGGATCAGGTCTCTCCTCCCCTCCTGACATACTGCCCGGCGGTGCTTCTACCGGATTTTCCGGATCCGGTGGCGTAAACCCATGTGAAAGGTCCGTTGAATATGTCGGTGGCGTGTACCCTGAAGGCTGTATCCGAATGCCATTGCCTTCAAAAGCGTAATTTAGCAAAGCGGCCTCGTTAATTTGATACACTTCCAGGTTATCGATCACCCAAAAAGAGTATGGACGTTCAATCGTGTACGATTTCGTCACGGTTTCCGTGTCCGTTTGCGGATCCGGCTCCTTATAGGTTGTGCCATCCGGCCCTTCCACCTCTTTGCCTGGATCCCACGTTAACGTATACTCACGATTAACCGTAATCTCAAAGGTACATTTCCCGGCCATCTCAACGAATTTATTTTTCGATAAGTAGCTTTTGGCAAAGACATTCCCATAAAGACTTTCGGAAGTCGGAATCCCATCCAACACATTAAATCGCTCAGCCCCCCGACTATCTGCTTTAATAACTGCGCTTACTGCAGGATCATTTAAGGGAACATCAATGACATTGCCGCTTGGGGCTGGCTGCGTGCATTGGCCGCCAGGGGGAGGGTCTGTAGGATTCGGCGTGCCTCCCCCACCGGTTCCTACGGTTATTGTGGCTGATCCGTATAACCAGTAAGGTCCTTTTTTCCATTGGGCTGTGATTTTCGCCGTACCGGCAGATTTTGCTGTTACTTTCCCTCTTGAATCAACTGTTGCTACAGCCTGATTATCGGAAGACCAAGTTGTCTCAGAAGCCAATGTCACATCGTACCAGTTATCGATCCAATTCGTCATATTATACTCCTGTGTGGATACCTCGGCCTTCATGTCCTTCGTCTGCCCCACCTGCAATGTGGCATTTTCCAATACCCGCATCCTTTTCTTCTCCAGTACATATCCCTTGTAATTTACAAACATAGGAATATAGTACTCCGCCATAAACTTATCTGCCCCATCCGCTCGGGTTGCGTATTTATATTTATCAGAATAATCTAATGGGTATCCTGTAGAAACTTTAATTGTAGCGGTCGTACTTCCAGCGTGAAATACAGGTTTAGAGCCGATGGGCTCATAACTATTTGATTCTCTCCATTCCATATCTTCAATTTCCAAATCCTTTATGTACGTTTTCGAAAATGTATTTTTTAAGCTATCCTCCATTAAATCAGGAGCGTATGCTCCCATGTTCAACTCGAAATCCGTACGTTTCTTTAAAGGTACCGCAGATTGACCACTACTATGAGTTCCAGTCTCAACTCGTGTTCCATTATCAAAAGTAGCAGTCCAAATGTCAGTATCAGTTTGTACCCAAACAATTTTGGGTCTAGCCACGTCACTTCCCTTCACTAACACTTTTATCTGCTGCATTTGTGCAGGTCCATTGGGAGTTATTTCAATGTTATCCGAAGGATAACCATTTAAGAATGCTGCTTTTGATCGATTAGGAAATGTGGAGAGTATAAGTAAAAATATAAGTAAAATGGCTAAGCACCTCTTCAATATTCAGCCACTCCTATTATTTATTACTCAGAGACGCATACGAACCATCATCTGTTTTTATACTATCTCTTAATTCACGAGATGAATCTAAAAAAACCTCAACCCATAATGTAATCCCATTAGGGTTGTTATGCTCTTTAAAAAATTTTTTTGACTCGATATGAGGTAAAGTTTGATACCCGTATTTATCCATAATACTTTGATTAAGAATTCTACTCCCAGCGACAATGCCGTCTCGAACACCGTTCATGTAGTGTCCTACGCTAAAATCCTGAGCTTTCGGGTAAATTGTAATATGAATGAATGCTCGATATACCCCAGGTTCGTCAAGCCTACTATTATAATCCGATTCATCTACAAACAAAGGAGCATAAATGCTGTCGATATTCTTGAAGTCTTCCGTATCAACAACGATATAATGATGCAGCTTCAGACTACCTGCATTATTCCGAAACGTGAGCGTTTTTTCCACAACATCATTTAACGAAGTATTGCCTGTTGTGAAGGGGCTGATCGTCTCCAGATTCGTACGTTCCGTGCCCACTTGTCTCAGTTCCTTCAGTCCTAGAAAACTCCCCGCTTCTCTATTACTTACCTGCTCGTAATTTTGCAGAATGATGGCTGTCTCCGCGCGAGTCGCTTTCTTATCCAACCCAAAGGAGCCGTCCGGATACCCGCTCATCAGCTTTGTCCCTAACGCGACGGCAACGTACGAAGATTTCGACTGTGGAATCCCCGGTTTAAAATATTCTCTCACCGGGATTACCGTTGTCTTGGTGTCCTCCAACGCTTGCTTAAAGTCATCATTGTTGGCTGCCAGTCCCGACGTCATCCACTTGGCCATTTCAAAGCGGGTGATCGGCGTATTCGGCTGAAACCCGTTCGGATAGTCGCTCGGCTGAATAAAACCAAGGGATACCGCACGTTCGACCTCCGCTTCACTCCAGTGTCCCGATAAATCCGAAAACGAATGCCCCGTCACCTCTGACTCCTCAGCTTTAGCTACCCGCGCCAATAAGGCCGCAAATTCAGCTCGAGTTACTGTTCCATTCGGCTTGAAGTTTCCATCTGCATAGCCTTTGAAATATCCCTTGGCCACGGCTGAATCAATCGCCACTTTAGCCCAGTGCCCCTGCTTAACGTCTGGGAACCCGCCAGCAGCATGAAGGTGAGGCTCACCCGGTATCAAGCTGATCACCAACAATCCAACCAGCCACACCATCAGCATCTTTTTCACTTTCATCACTCCCACGCCTAATTTTTTAGATTTCATGCAAAGGAAAAATATGTATCTTCACTTATTCGCTACCATTCGCTGTATACCTCCTTTGTTCTTGCTTTTCTGATAAAATCATCCATTTGTTGCAAATAAAAAAACACACCTCGCCATCCAAAAGATGTCAAGGTGTGCTTCACCTGGCCTTATTATAATCCAGATCCTGTAAAATGAAAAGACACCTTACTCCTTTATCAAGAATAAAGTGCCTTGGCTTATTTCACATAATGAAATATGTATCGCTCGCCTTGGCTTAGCTAAACCAGGTCTTAATCATGATCGCATCCGATGCCAAAAAGACCAGCAAGCTGATAATCCCGAAAGCGATCGCGAACAGGTTCTTCTTCGGACGCTCTCTCAACAGGCGGATCACGCCAATAAAAATCACAATCGTAAACAAAATCATAAAAATATCGAACCCGTTAAAATTCGTTGTTTTTGCTGTTTCTTCCGCTGCCTGGAGCAACATCGCGAAACCTCCTCTTGAAATCCACGAAATCACAACTCTTCTTCTATGTTATCTTCCCTCTGGTTCGGATGCAAGAGGAAAGACAAGATTTTGTCAAAGTTTTCGCTGAATTTACGTGTTTGTTGCCGGATTCAAGCTTTATTTTATGCAGGATATCATTGACAAATACATTATCACCAGATCTTTAGTTGTTCATAAGGAAGTTTTATGCCCGAAAGCCCCCTTACTTTATTTACGCTCTCAGGCTTCTATGGTACCATGAAAAATAACCTTATTCATAGTTTTATTGTCGGAATTAATGAACGGGATCCATTGAGGATTCTTTACCCAAACGTAACATAGGGAGGTTATCGCATGGCTTATGAACCGATATGGACCAAAGAGCCGGAGAAATTAAACAAATTCGAGTTCGTCAAATTGGAAAAAGACGGGCTGGACGTCATCCGCACGATTATTGAGGAGTACGCGGTGAAAGGCTACAACTCGATTCCAGCTGACGATATGGATCGTTTCAAATGGGCCGGCGTATATCAGCAAAAACCAAAGGATGGTCACTTCATGATGCGCGTGCGCATCAATACCGGTATTATGACCACGAAGCAAGCACGTGCGCTGGCGGAAATTTCTCGCTTGTACGGCCGCAACCTGGTGGACGTGACGACACGTCAAGCCATTCAATTCCACTGGCTGCGGGTGGAGAACTTGCCGGATATTTTCGAGCGTCTAGATAAGGTTGGTCTGTATTCGTTTGAAGCCTGCGGTGACTGCCCGCGTACCATCGTAGGGAATCCGCTCGCCGGGATCGACAAGGATGAATTAATCGATACGACGGAGATCGTGGAGGAAGTGAACCGATTCTTTCTGCTAAACCGTGACTTCTCCAACCTGCCGAGAAAATATAAAATGTCGATCTCCGCAAACATCTACAATAATGCGCAAGCGGAAATCAACGATTTAGCCTTTACACCAGCGGTCAAGGTGATCGACGGAAAAGAGACCATCGGGTTCCATGTCATGGTAGGCGGCGGTTTATCCGCGAAGCCGCATTTAGCGAAACCGCTGGATATTTTCGTCAGACCGGAGGAAGTGCTGAAGGTTGCGATTGGAGTCACCACGATTTTCCGCGATTACGGCTACCGGGAGAAACGCCACCACGCTCGCCTGAAATTCCTCGTCGCCGACTGGGGACCGGAGAAATTTAAAGAGAAGCTGATCGAGCTGGTTGGTGAGCTGGAGTCGCGCGGGGAAGATAAAACCGTCGGCTGGCAAGCTGCCTATTTCGACGGGGTGCACCCGCAGAAACAGGAAGGCCTCAATTATATCGGCCTTAATGTACCGGTTGGCCGGTTAAACGCCGATGAACTGGAGCAACTGGCCGATGTAGCTGACCAATACGGCGAAGGCAAAATCCGCACCACAATGTCGCAAAATATTTTGATCAGCGGCATTCCGGACGACAAGGTGGAAGAAGCGCTCAAAGCGCCAGTTCTTCAGCGGTTAACTCCGTTTCCGAAGCATTTTATGAGCCGGACCGTTTCCTGCACAGGCAATGAATTTTGCAACTTGGCCATCGTTGAAACGAAACGCCGTGCCGCTGAAGTTGCAGAATACCTGGACCAGCATGTCGAACTGGACGAGAAGGTTCGCATCCACTTTATCGGTTGCCCGAATGCCTGCGGCCATAAGCATATTGCCGATATCGGCTTGCAGGGCTCTCTGATCAAGACGCCGGAAGGTATGGTGGATGCATTTGATATTGCCGTAGGCGGTACATTAGGCGGTGGAGCAAACGGGCCGCATGCCCAGTTTAACCAAGCGCTTAAAGGCCGCGTCAAAGGCGACCAAGTGGCATATGTTCTCGAGCAGTTGCTATTATTCTATAAAACGAATCGCAATGCCTCCGAATCCTTCCATGATTTCGTTCGGCGCGTCGGAGTTCCGGCATTCCAAGAACAGCTGAACCAAATTTTAGCTGCGGGAATCGCCTCTTAAGTAGAGATGCTTGAGCATCTTCACTCGACATCTATTGAACTAGACTGGTACCCTATGGGGGCCGGTCTAGTTCTTTCTTTTGGCCCTTTTTGCACGATTATCCCTTTCGTTCAGAGTGTGGATCAAGCGAGACTGGGAGTGCCGTGTGAAAAGGGCATGCCTTACTTTCTGTATCTCATTTCCACGATCTGATGCAACGGGATAATCCTCAAAAAGAGGGGGCCAAGAGGGGATCGGACAGCTATATTGTCCTCGTTTATCGATCAAGCCAAAAAAGGAGCAACCTCTAAATAGAGACTGCCCCGATTTCTTCTAAACGACTTCCCGATCTTTCTCTTCGACTTGGTTTAGTTCCGCGGTGCGTTTCGTATCCCGCTTGAGAATCGGCGCCAGGTATCGTCCGGTATAGGATTTGTCTACCTTCACGATGTCCTCCGGCGTGCCGGTAGCGATCACCGTTCCTCCCCCGCTGCCGCCTTCCGGCCCTAGATCGATCAAGTAGTCGGCCGTCTTGATCACGTCCAGATTGTGCTCAATCACAAGCACCGTCTCGCCGGAGTCAACTAGGCGATGAAGCACCTTGAGCAATCGGTCGATATCGTCGACATGCAAGCCGGTTGTAGGCTCATCGAGAATATAAATCGTTTTGCCGGTGCTGCGGCGATACAATTCCGAAGCCAGCTTCACACGTTGGGCTTCCCCGCCAGACAACGTCGTTGCCGGCTGCCCTAAGGTCACATAACCTAAACCAACGTCCATCAGCGTTTGCAGCTTGCGGTGAATTTTCGGGATGTTCTGGAAGAACTCCGTAGCATTCTCGATCGTCATCTCCAGCACATCGGCAATGCTCTTGTTTTTATATTTGACTTCCAGCGTCTCGCGATTGTACCGTTTGCCTTTGCAGACTTCGCAAGGAACGTATACGTCCGGCAGGAAGTGCATTTCAATTTTGATGATCCCGTCGCCTTTGCAGGCTTCGCAGCGACCGCCCTTGATGTTGAAGCTGAAGCGGCCTTTCTTATAGCCGCGTACCTTCGCCTCGTTCGTCTGCGAGAATAGGTCGCGAATATCATCAAACACTCCGGTGTACGTTGCCGGATTGGATCGCGGCGTACGCCCAATCGGAGATTGGTCAATATCAACGACTTTCTCCACGTGCTCGAGGCCTTTGATTTCCTTGTATTGGCCTGGACGCACTCTCGCCCGGTTCAAGTCGCGAGCCAACGTTTTATACAAAATCTCGTTGACCAGGGTCGACTTACCGGAGCCGGATACCCCGGTCACCGCCGTAAACACACCGATTGGGAATTTCACGTTGATGTTCTTCAGGTTGTTTTCCTTCGCCCCTTTGATCTCCAACCAACGGCCATCCGGCTTCCGCCGAGACAAAGGTACCGGGATAAACTTCTTGCCGCTCAAATATTGACCCGTTAAGGAACGCGGATCGTTCATGATTTCCTGAGGTGTCCCTTGCGAGATCACTTGCCCCCCGTGAATCCCTGCCCCCGGCCCGATATCGATGATATGGTCCGCGGCTAGCATCGTATCCTCGTCATGCTCAACGACGATCAATGTATTGCCGAGATCGCGCATGTGGGTTAACGCCGAGATCAGCTTATCGTTATCCCGTTGATGCAGCCCGATACTAGGCTCGTCCAGGATGTACAGGACGCCCATCAGGCTAGAGCCGATTTGCGTCGCCAGCCGGATGCGTTGCGCTTCGCCGCCGGACAAGGTTCCAGCTGCACGACTAAGCGTCAAATAGTCCAAGCCGACGTTCACCAAGAACCCAAGCCGGTTATTGATCTCTTTCAGGATCAGGTGGGCAATGGATTTTTCCTTATCCGTCAGCTCCAGATTCCCAAAGAACTCCCTTGCTTCGCCGATCGACAAAGACGTCACATGGGCGATGTTCTGACCGTTCACCGTTACGGCCAGAACCTCTTTCTTCAAACGGTGGCCATGACAGGTACCACAGGGCTTGGAGCCCATAAACTCTTCGATGAACTCACGAATGCCCTCCGAAGCCGTTTCCCGGTAGCGCCGCTCCAGGTTAGGGATAATCCCTTCAAACGTCACATAGGCTTCTCGACTCATGCCAAAATCGTTCTCATAGCGGAACCGAACCTTAACATCACCTGTGCCATACAGCAACTTGTCCATCTGGTCCGCTGTCAGCTCGGAAACCGGTACATTTTGCGGGATATTAAAGTGCTCACAAACCGATCTCAAAAACTGCGGATAGTAGTTGGAGGTGCCGCCAGCCCAAGCCTCAAATGCACCCTCCTCAATCGATTTGGAAGGATCCGAGATGAGCAGGTCCTTATCGATGATCATTTTCACACCAAGTCCGTCGCACTCTGGGCAAGCCCCGTACGGACTGTTAAACGAGAACATCCGCGGCGACAGCTCTTCGATACTGAACCCACAGATCGGGCAAGCATAGTTCGAGCTAAAGCGAAGCTCCTCTTGGCCAATAATATCAACGAGAATTTGCCCGCCGGACATTTTGAGCGCCGTTTCGATAGAATCAGCCAGCCGGCTGCGCGCATCTTCCTTCACCACGATCCGGTCGACGATGACCTCGATGGTGTGCTTCTTGTTCTTCTCCAGTTCAATATTCTCCGACAAATCGCGTTGCTCTCCATCCACCCGAACCCGGACGAAGCCTTGCTTGGCGATTTCGCTGAGCAGGCTTTTGTGCTCGCCCTTTTTGCCGGAAATGACAGGAGCTAAGATCTGCAATCTCGTTCGCTCCGGATATTGCATGATGCGGTCAACCATCTGCTCAACGGTCTGCGACGTAATTTCAATGCCATGCTCCGGGCAGTGCGGATGACCGATCCGGGCGTACAACAGACGAAGATAGTCATAGATTTCCGTAACGGTCCCTACCGTCGAACGCGGGTTGCGGCTCGTCGTCTTCTGGTCGATGGAGATGGCTGGGGACAATCCTTCGATCGAGTCCACATCCGGCTTATCCATTTGCCCCAAAAACTGCCGAGCATACGCAGACAACGACTCGACATAACGGCGTTGCCCTTCGGCATAAATCGTATCGAAGGCAAGCGATGATTTGCCGGAGCCGCTCAACCCCGTAAGCACGACAAACTTGTCGCGCGGTATCGTGACATCTATGTTTTTCAGATTGTGCGCTCTGGCGCCTTTGATGACTATATTCTCGCGACCCAACAACTTCATCTCCCTTTTTTATATGATGTTTAAAAATCGGCTTCTCATCACGATGCTATTCACAGGAGTATCTTCGACGTCGAATCTTAAATTCAGTCAGTCGCTCCGTTGCTCACGTAGCCCTAACTACGCTCCGCTACTCACTCCCTCCTTCGTCCAACCTTCTCGGTGCTGAAAACCCGATTCTTAAACTTGATTTAACTTTCACTTCTCTAAAACCGGCTTCCCATCACGATGCTATTCACATAGGGTTGGTTTGCCGACGCTCCACTCCCAGGGCGCCCGGATTCTAACGGAACGTAGCGACGTTATTCGTTGATTTCCTGGATATTTCCCGTCCTAACGGAACCCAGAGACCTTATTCACCAGCTATAACGACGTTTAGTGCATTATCAAGCCAAATAGCGTCTCCTCGTTCCGTTAGAACGAGAAACCTTGCTCTCTAGAGCAAATAAGGTCTCTCCGTTCCGTTACAGCAACTTACAACCTAAGAGCCCCGTATCAGCCGCCCCAAGCCAAGGGCCATAGGTCAGCGCTCTTGTTTGGCCACCCTATGGCTGGCTCATATTGCTAAACGGCGCCAGCTCGCCTACGCTTATGCCTCTGCCCGCAGCTCCAGGATCGCGTCGCGCAGCTCGGCAGCGCGTTCGAATTGCAGGTTCTTGGCCGCTTCTTTCATCTCGGCCTCGAGACGAGCGATCATCGCTTCGCGATCGCGCTTGGACATCTTGCCCTTGGCATCGGCCAGGTAATCCGCTTTGCTCTCCGCGACCTTGGTCGCCTCGATCACGTCGCGGACCTTCTTGCGGATCGTCTGCGGCGTGATGCCGTGCTTCTCGTTGTACGCGATCTGGATTTTGCGCCGCCGCTCGGTTTCCTTGATGGCTTTATCCATCGACTCGGTGATCGTATCGGCGTACATCAGCACGCGGCCGTCCGCGTTCCGCGCAGCCCGCCCAATCGTCTGAATCAGCGATCGCTCCGAGCGGAGGAACCCTTCTTTGTCGGCATCCAAAATCGCCACCAGCGAAACTTCCGGCAAATCCAGCCCTTCCCGCAGCAGGTTGATCCCGATCAGGACATGGAACGTCCCCAATCGCAGGTCGCGCAAAATACTCATCCGCTCCAGCGTTTTGATATCGGAGTGAAGATACCTTACCTTGATTCCGACTTCCTTGAGGTAATCGGTCAAGTCCTCGGCCATCTTCTTGGTTAACGTCGTCACCAGTACGCGTTCGTCTTTGGCAATGCGATCGCGGATTTCTCCGATCAGATCGTCGATCTGCCCCTTCGTTGGCCGCACCTCGATGACCGGATCCAGCAGACCTGTCGGACGGATAATCTGTTCGACCATCGTGTCGCAGTGCTCCAATTCGTAAGGCCCCGGCGTCGCCGAGACGTAAATCAGCTGCGTCGCCTTCTCCTCGAACTCCTCGAACCGCAGCGGACGGTTATCCAGCGCCGACGGCAGGCGGAAGCCGTGTTCTACCAGCACATTCTTACGCGCCTGGTCTCCATTGTACATCGCCCGGATCTGCGGCAGTGTGACGTGAGACTCGTCGATGACGATCAGCATATCGTCCGGAAAATAATCCAGCAACGTATACGGCGTCGCCCCCCGCTCACGGAAGGTTAACGGTCCGGAGTAGTTCTCGATGCCGGAGCAGAAGCCGACCTCCCTCATCATTTCGATGTCGTACCGTGTCCGCTGCTCCAGGCGCTGCGCCTCCAGCAGCTTGCCTTGCGCGCGGAATTCCGCCAGCCGCTCTTCCAGCTCACGTTCAATGTTCTGGAGGGCGATCTTCATCGTTTCTTCCTGGGTCACAAAGTGAGACGCCGGGAAAATCGCTACATGCTCCCGTTCGCCAACCAACTCGCCGGTCAGCACGTCAATCTCTGTAATCCGCTCGATCTCATCGCCAAAAAACTCCACGCGAATCGCCTTCTCCCCATGCGAAGCCGGGAAGATCTCGAGCACATCGCCGCGCACCCGAAACGTACCGCGTACAAAATTGATATCGTTCCGTTGGTATTGGATATCCACCAGCCGGCTTAAAATCTGATTGCGCGGCTTCTCCATCCCTACCCGCAGAGACAGCACCAAATTCCGGTACTCCATCGGCGAACCGAGACCGTAAATACACGACACACTCGCCACAATGATGACATCCCGCCGCTCGAACAGCGCGCTAGTCGCCGAGTGCCGCAGTTTATCGATTTCTTCATTAATGCTGGAATCTTTCTCGATGTAGGTGTCGGAGGAAGGAATGTAGGCTTCCGGCTGGTAGTAGTCGTAGTAACTGACGAAGTAATCAACAGAGTTTTTGGGGAAAAATTCACGAAATTCGCTGGCCAGCTGCGCCGCCAACGTCTTGTTGTGCGCAATGACGAGGGTGGGGCGTCCGAGCTTCGCTATCGTATTCGCGATCGTAAACGTTTTACCCGTCCCCGTGGCCCCGAGCAGAGTTTGGTGCTTTTTCCCGGCCAGCACGCCTTCCACCAATTGACGCACCGCCTCCGGCTGGTCGCCTTGCAGCGTATATTCGGAGATCAGCTCGAATTTATTGTCGCTAACCACGATTTCACTCATTGTCCAACATCACCCTATCGTCTAAAATGAAATACTAGAGGCATCATTTGACATTATTTTTATCTATGACATGAGTTGGTTACTCAAGAAGTTTGTTTCTACATATAAACTAGGATCGTCATCCTTCCGATGAATAAACCAAGCTTAACGCCTGAGCCTTTCCTAAATTTATCAAAATAGGAATAGGTGTTCCCATGTATTATACCTTTTTCATCCTGTAGATGCAAACGGTAAGTCGAAGATAGGAGTTGTTCATATTTCATGGATATTGCAACGTTGATAGGCATCATTGTTGGTCTCGCCGCCCTTGTTGGCGGATTTACGCTCGAAGGCGGTCAATTAGGCGGTCTGTTGCAGGTTACAGCCGCTTTAATTGTGTTCGGCGGCACCTTTGCAGCCGTGTTGATCAGCTTCCCGGTCGCCAAGCTGCGAACGGTTCCGAAGGCGCTGGCACTCGCGTTTATGACCAAATCCCCGGCGCAGGACGGCGTGATCGAGGATATCGTGGAGATGTCTTCCACTTCCCGGCGCGAAGGCGTCTTGGCTTTGGAGAAGAAGGCGGCGGAGCATCGGGATCCTTTTTTGCGCGAGGGTATTCAACTGGTGGTGGACGGAACGGATCGGGCGATGGTGCGGCAAATCATGGAGCTGGAAATCGATGCGGTATCGAAAAAATATGACGGCTACGCCAAAATCTTCGAATCGGCCGGCGGATACGCCCCAACGATGGGGATCATCGGTACGGTGATGGGGCTCATCCACGTCCTTGGCAGCTTGTCCGAACCAACGGCATTGGGGCCTTCGATTGCGCTTGCTTTTACGGCGACGTTGTACGGGGTGGCCAGCGCCAACCTGATTTTTCTTCCGATCGCCTCCAAAATCAAAGCGCGCGGCGAAGACGAAATCGACCGAATGGAGATGATGCTGGAGGGGATTTTGTCGATCCAAAACGGCGACCATCCTCTGCTTGTGCGGCGGAAGCTGGAGTCTTTTACCGCGGAAACCGCGCGTCTTCTGCCGGATGACGGTCCGGCGGAAAAACCCGCCAGCTTCGGAAGCGGCGCTCGCATTCAAGCCTCCGAGGAGAATGAACTATGAGACCGTCCAGCAAATCGGGGAAAATAAACGAGCCGGACGTTTCGACGCGTGAATCCCGCAGGCGTGCACGCCGCTCGGAACGAAACGATGCGAAGGACCGCTGGATGATCACCTATGCGGATTTGATTACGCTGTTGTTGATTTTTTTCGTGATGATGTATGCCATGAGCCGGTTAGACGTGGAAAAATATGAAGTTGTGACCTCCTCCCTCCAGCAAACGTTTAAAGGCGGCGATTCCATTCTGGAGTTAGGCAGCGGGATTACAGGCACCGCAGACCGGTACAGTCACAAAAATCCGCCGGCCTCGGCAGATAGCGGCAGCAAGCAAGGCGAAGGACAAGGCACGACAGGACAAGCGGACAGCAGCGGACAGGCTCCGTTGACCGAACGGGAGCTTGCTTTTCGCAAGCAGGAGGAAGAGCTCGCCAACTTGATGAAGCTCATTGAGAGTTACATCAAGGACAATTCGCTGGAGGATCAAATCCACGTGGCTGACTTGCCTCAGGGCATTTCGATCACGTTAAGCGACCGGTTTCTGTTCGACACCGGCAAGGCCGACCTCAAAAGCGGCTCCGCCAAAACGCTCGCCAAGCTAGCCAGCTTGTTCCGGCAGCTCGACACCGTGATCAGTATCGAGGGCCATACCGACAACCTGCCGATTGTGTACGCGTCGGAGTTCAAAGACAACTGGGAGCTGTCGGGGGCAAGGGCACTTTCGGTGTTGCGGTTTTTCGTCGACAAGGAGAAGCTGGATCCGCAGCAATTCCAATACGCCGGCTACGCCGACACCCGCCCCGCCGCCGACAACGACACCCCCGAAGGCCGCCAGAAGAACCGCCGGGTGGAAATCACGGTGTTGCGGCAGTTGCAGCAGTAGGGGGGATGTGGAATGGGACTACGTTTGTTTGAGCGTCCGCAATGATGCTGGTGCTCTTTTCCCTTATCCCGCGCTCTAACGGACCACAATGACGTTATTTGCTATTTCCCGGACGATTTCCCCGGCTAACGGACCGGAATGACCTTATTACTTGTTTTTTCGTTATTTATGTCTGATATCACGCCAAATAACGTCACTGGAGTCCGTTGCTATGAACGTTTTTGTCAAGCCCTCGGTTTTAAATCTGCCTGAGCACGTGGCGCGAGAGCAAAAATGCGAGCGACGGTCGGCACGCTGCTATCCGTGGGTTGGTTACCACATGTTATGCCTTCGTCAGGGAGAGCCCTTGCAAGCTAGAAACGCACGTTCAGTTTCTTTCAAAACCTAGTGCAAACGGACTACGCAAATTCTCTCCTGAACCTTCGTTTGCTCCCGGGCCTCGTGCTCCGGCGTGAGCTTGTCAAGCGTCTTCCTTGACAAGCGGTGGGGTACAATTCAACACTTTTCCAAATCCTCATCGAAGATGAGGAACGCCACACGGCGAGTGTGGGGGTGCAGGGGGCAACGTCCCCTGCGTCCTTCATCGTCCAAAGGCGTTAGGAGGCTGCTGGCTGCTCCACGGTTCGAGCAACCGCCCATATGAACCCAATCAATTCCCGGGCCACCGCACCGACGGCCACATTCTTGTGCTTGTTCTTTCCAAACACAAGATGACGGTATTTGTAATGCAATCTTTCTTGCGCCTTCCAGGATAACAGCTGTACGTCGGCGGGCATACCATCTAATCGCTTAGCGAGATCCCCTTTTACGGCAGGACGGTGACGGTAACTCCAAGCGGACTCCACCAAAGTCCGTCGTAAGCGGCCATTTCCGGCTTTGGTCATGCTGCCGCGTCGAGTACTTAGGCCCGTGGAATACTCACGAGGGACCAGTCCCAAGTACGCCATCAGTTGCGCAGGGGAGCGAAAACGCGCAAAGGTTCCGATTTCAGCCGCAAGGGTAATGGCTGTAAGCAATCCAATCCCCCGTAGGGACTGAAGAGCTTGGATCAGAGAAGCCTTAGAACCGGTCGCAGCTTGCTGGACCAGTGCTTTTTCTAGGCGCCCCATGCGTTGCTCGATCTCATCCAAAGTATGAAGCATTTCGCTGAATGCCACGTGCATGGACTCATACGGGAACGTAAGCTGCCCTAACCAGACGCGATACTTCTTGGTCCAGCGACGCTTTATGGTGGCGGGTGGTTCAATCTGGTGACGAAGCAGGAATTTCAAGATCCGCTGACGAGCCCGGTGGGCATCTTCCTTGGCAGCTTCACGGGCGCGAACCAATTCCCGTAGAGCCTCATCTTCCCGTTCGGGGACGTAAACGGGAGTGAGCTCTCCTGCACGATACAAACGCGCGAGTTGCTCGGCATCCCGTCGATCTGTTTTCACTTGGTCGCCGGGGCGTTTGGGAATGAGCGATGGAGCAATGACGACACAGTGGGCCCCCATGGAGGTGATCCAGCGATAGGTTTCGTAACCTGTGGGTCCTGCCTCGTAGCAAAACGATAGCGTTTCGGCCGCTCCCAGCTCTTTGATAAGCTTGCGTAACGCTGCCGGTGTGTGGGGAATGGTTCCGTAATAGCGTGGAGCTTCCCCGCTCACATCTGCAATCGCAACCGAAATTTTTTCTTTGGATACATCTAAACCGACGAATTTTGTGGTAGACTGCATAGTATCAGCTCTCCTTTGCTATGTAGCTCTGAAATGGTTTGGGTTAATCACTATCCATTTTAACCTACGAGATGTAGCAATTTGGAGGGCTGTCTTTGTTTTACGTTCATCTTAGCTAGATTTCACGAGGGGGAACTGTGAACGAAATAAGGGCTCTACGGTCCGTTACCGTTACAGACAACATAACACCTGAGCTTTTTATGAAGCACTCAACCATTGCATGCATACGTCAAACGAGATAAACTAAGCTCAAATCGGACGTGAAGCACACGCCGTCTTGATACCTCGCCCCTTAGTGGTGAAAAGGTATCGGGACGGCGTTTTTGTTTTCACAATTGGAGAAAGGTGGAGATGGGATGAAATTTGAACAAGCATTTGATGCGTGGATGGCACAACAAATGGAGGAGGAGAAGAATCCTAGACGATTGGAGCTCCTCAAAAAGGGGTTGGGGCACGGCACCATGGAGTTTTTGAGGTTCGTATGGTTCCCTGCCGTTGGACAATTTGATCACTTATACCCGGAGTGGGAGGTACGCGACTTTAATAACGGTTACCGATACTTGGACCTCGCTTATCTCCCAGGGGCAGGCTCGGCTAAGGGGGCGATTGAGATTCAAGGATACGGCCCCCATGCAAGAGATCTAGATGTCCGACGTTTTAAAGATTTATGTTGGCGTCACAGTTTATTGGCTTTGGATGGTTGGACGTTACTCCCTATCGCTTACTTGTCTATTGTAGAGGAGCCGAAGCAATGCCAACAGCTGGTCCTGTCTTTTGTCGGCAAATTCATGACCCTTGCAGTACAACCAGATTTAGATTGGCTTGAGGCGGAAACAGTACGTTTTGCGAGACGTCTGCTACGGCCCTTTAGTCCATTGGAACTTTCGGAGCATTTGCGGATTACGGATCGACACGCCAGACGCATATTGCACGGGTTAGCTCAAAAACAGCAATTATCTGTTGCAAGCGGGAAGCACCGATATCGGACATATTGTCTTGTGCGTTGAGAAGCGGGGGTCGGGCAACTTCCAGCAGTGGATTTGCCGTATGGTGGGTCTACCCATATGTGATGTGAGACGTAGCTCTCTGCTCCGGATTTCTAGCTAAGATGAACGTAAACAAAAGACAGCCCTCCAAATTGCTACATCTCGTAGGTTAAAATGGAAAGTGTAAACCAAACCATTTCAGAGCTACATAGCAAAGGAGAGCTGATACTATGTAGTCTACCACAAAATTCGTCGGTTTAGATGTATCCAAAGAAAAAATTTCGGTTGCGATTGCAGATGTGGGTGGGGAGTCACCCCGCTATTATGGGACTATCCCTCATACGGCGGCGGCATTACGCAAACTTATCAAGGAACTGGGTCCGGCCGAAAACCTCTCGTTTTGTTATGAGGCCGGTCCCACAGGCTATGAAACTTACCGGTGGATTACTTCCATGGGAGCCGAGTGCGTTGTCATTGCGCCTTCACTTATTCCCAAACGCCCCGGCGACCAAGTGAAAACAGATCGACGGGATGCGGAGCAACTCGCACGTTTGTATCGTGCAGGAGAACTCACTCCCATTTACGTCCCCGAGCGGGAAGATAAGGCTCTGCGAGAATTGGTTCGCGCCCGGGAAACGGCCAAGGAAGATGCCCATCGGGCTCGTCAGCGGATCTTGAAGTTCCTGCTTCGTCACCAGATTGAACCGCCAGCCACCATAAAGCGTCGCTGGACCAAGAAGTATCGCGTCTGGTTAGGGCAGCTTACGTTCCCGTATGAGTCCATACACGTGGCATTCAGTGAAATGCTTCATGCCTTAGATGAAATCGAGCAGCGCAAGGGGCGCCTAGAAAAAGCACTGGTCCAGCAAGCTGCGACCGGTTCTAAGGCTTCTCTGATCCAAGCTCTTCAGTCCCTACGGGGGATTGGATTGCTTACAGCCATTACCCTTGAGACACTTGACAAGCTCACGCCGGAGCACGAGGCCCGGGAGCAAACGAAGGTTTGGGAGAGAATTTGCGTGGTCCGTTTGCACTAGGTTTTGAAAGAAACTGACCGTGCGTCTCTAGCTTTGCAAAAGCTCTCCTTGACGAAAGTAACCAACCCACGGATAGCAGCGTGCCGACCGTCGCTCGCATTTTTGCTCTCGCGCCACGTGCTCAGGCAGAGTTAAAACCGAGGGCTTGACAAAAACGTTCATAGCAACGGACCCAAATGACCTTATTTTCGATTTCCCGCATCATTTCCCGTTCTAACGGACTGAGGTGGCCTTATTTCAGGTAAAGTAGGACAGTTCATCCCTAATTTCAATCAAATAAGAGCATCTGGGTCCGTTACATTCTCATGGCTGCTTATCTCATGCAAATAGCGTCACCTGGGTCCGTTAGCGAACGCAAAAAACGCCTGGGAGGCCTTGCCTCTCCCAGGCGGGTTTGTCGTCGCACCGCGCGGCAGCCCGCCACCGCGGTGCAGCCATTGGCCGCCGCAGACGCGTGCATCCGCGCTGCGCACGGGCATGGCGCCACGGCGCCGCGGGGTGCACAGCCCCCCGCGGCGCGGGCGCACCCTTACGCCTTGGCGGCCGGCCCATCGGCCGCCGCCGGCGCGCCGCCGCCCGCCCGCGCATCGCGCTGCGGCTCGGGCGTGGCGCCCCGAGCGCCGCGCGCCGCACGGGCGCTCGCGCGCGGGCGCAGCAGCTGCAGCAGCGAGAGCGGCTGCAGCCTTACTGCCGCCGGCGCCAGCTCGTCCGGCGCGAGAATCGCGCCGAGCTGGTGGTGATCGCCGGCGTAGATGGCGCGCTGGAGGAATTTGCTCTCGCCCGCGAGATTCTGCACCTCCAGCTTGCAAAAAGCCGGGTTGATCCGCAGCGCCGCATGCAGATCTTCCTTCGTGGGCACCGGCATGCCGTTGACCTTCACGATCGACTCGCCGGCCCGGATGCCCAGCTCTTCCGCCGGACTGCCCGGCAGCACCGCGAGCACCTTGAGTCCCCCTTGCGGATGGACAAACATCGGGCTGCGCTGCTGCTCCTCATAGCGGCTCAGCCAAATCAACGCTTCGTGCAGCCCAAACGCCGCGATTGCGGCCACCAGCATCAGCGGGCTCCACCACGCCGCAAGCAGCGCCAGCACGGTAATGACTGCACCATACCCCAGCAGTCGACCAGACGAAAGGCGCGCCTTATCCTTAGGCAGCATCCCCAACGTCATCTCCGAAAATCCGAGCACGATCGGCAGCCCCATCAGGCTAAAGCCGTCTTGCCATGCTTCCCCGCCAAACAATGGCGTCCACGGCAGGACCCCGCCCAACGTCTGCGCCGGGACGAGCAGGAACAGCGGCACCGGCCACAAGCTTTGCATTTGATACCCGCCGATCAGCTTGCCCCGTTTGCCTTCAAAAAACAACGGCCCCGCAAACGAAGCGCCCTGCCACCGGACCAACAGTCCCTCGGCCAAATGCAGCAGGCCGACCAGACAAAGCAATGCCGGAATATCCAGCTCCCGGACGACGCGAACGACGTCGCTCAGAACCGCAACCCCTGCCGTATCCGGGATCAGATTGAATACAAACTGGAGTACCCCCAGCAAGCCCACGGCGTAAGCGAGACACAAATAGCGGATGCGGAACAGCATCAGCACCAGCGTAACCACCCAAAGGCAGAGAATTCCCTCCATCGTCAGATTCATTCCGAGGAAGACGAAGACGACGGAAACCGCCAGCCCCGCCAGCAGCCCGCCAAGGGCGGTTCGCCAAGTCTGCAAGCCCCATCTGTGCAGGCGAACATGAAACAGACGGCGTTCCAGCACAACCTGTCTGCGATAGAGCAGCAGGATGACGATGATCGAGATATAGTAGAACGGCTGCAGCAATAGCTGCGCCCCTGCTTCCGCCAGACTCCACAATCCTTCCAGAATGAGATCCAAGAGGTATTCACGCTCCTTTTTTGGTGTATAAGTTCAAGCTTGTCATCTTGCCCTAGGAGTAATGATCGGTTTACCTATGTACTCCAACGAAATTCAGCAAAAAAGAGGGCCGCACATCAGCCCTCTAAGGGATTCGACATTCACTTCGCAATTTCCTTCCGCATGATCTCCAGCGCACGATTTAACTGCATGTCGTTTTTCGGATCGCGGATTTGTTGGATGATGCTGGCTTCCAAAGCCTCGGCGGTTTTCGCGTCCAGCACACCGTTTGCCGTAAGCTTCTGGTCTGTTTGGAACTTTTTCAGCGCCTTCTCGGTGTTTTTATCGAAATAACCGTCCTTCCGGCCCGGATTGTATCCGAGTCCGTCCAGCATCGTTTGGGCGCTTTTGATATCCTCACCGAGCATATCGTATTTGTACGTTTTTTCCTTATTGATCGGAGCTACCGTAAAATAGTCCGGCTGGGACACCTCAACATCCGGCTTGATCCCCTTCTTATGAATCCATTCGCCGTTTGGCGTCAGCCACTTGGCGATGGTGATCTTCAGCATGCTGCCGTCGCCCATTTCCTGACTATAGCTGGATTGCACCGTTCCTTTGCCGTAAGTCGTTTCACCGACCAGCTTCGCTCCTGCGGATTCCTGCAGGGCTCCGGCCAAAATCTCCGAGGCGCTTGCACTGCCCTTGTTGGTCAACACAGCGATCGGGTAGGATTTGCCGCTTCCCTTGGAAACCGACTGCTGCCGACGCTTATATTTATCCTCGATTTGGACGATGGCTTTCCCCTTCGGCACAAACTGCTCCGACATCGCCTCAACGACGTCCAGCACCCCGCCCGGGTTGTTACGCACATCGATGATCAAGCCCTTCATGCCCTGTTTCTCAAGGTTTTCCAGCTCTTTCTTGAAATGATCCGCCGTATTCAACGAAAACTCGGTCACCGTAATGACCCCGATTTTGCCATCCTTCATCTCGGCATAGACCGTTTCCAGCGCAATGTCATCACGGACGATCTCGAATTCCAGCGTATCCGCAACTCCCGCCCGTTTAACCTTCACCTTAGCCGTTGTGCCTTTCGGGCCGCGAATTTTGGCCACCGCCTCATTCAAGCTTAAGCCCTCAAACGACTCCCCGTTCACCGACAACAGGATATCCTTCGGTTGAATGCCAGCTTTTTCTGCAGGAGAGCCCTTGATCGGGGAAACAACGACGACATTGCCGTTCTCCATGGACACCTCTGCCCCAATTCCGGTAAAAGACCCCTCAATCTGCTCCGAGAATTGCTGCGCCGTATCCGGGGCCATGTATGAGGAGAATGGATCCTCCAGCGCATTCATCATCCCGTCAATCGCACCATCAATTAACTTGTTCGTATCCACGTCCTCGACGTAGTTTTTTTGGACAAGCTGCAACGCCGTCTCGATTTTTTTGATGTCTTGCTTCGAGCCGGTGCTGGCCGTGTCGGCAAAACTTCCGCTGCGCAGCGGTCCCGTTCCAGCAAAGCTCCATTCCCCCGTCAGCGTTAACGTCAACAAGCTGCTGACCAGCATGGCTGCGACAACGAGCAGGGCTACCGTACGACCTTTAAACATCCTTGATCACCGCCTCCGAAAAATGAACATGTCCGGGCGGCGTGCCCGGCACGTCCGAATTTGAACGTCACATAGTATATGTTCCACCCATGAGAAATATTTACAATTTAAGGTGGATTTAAAATTGGCTTCTTATCACGATGCACTTTCTAAGGAGCATAATCGACGTCGAATCTTGAATTCAGCCGAGTCTTCCGTTGCTCACGTAGGATTTGCCTACGCTCCGCTACTCAGCCTCTAGCTTCATCCAACCTTCTCGGTGCTAATAACCCAATTTTAAATCTTCCATGCTAACCAGGTGGTTTTAAAATTGGCTTCTTATCACTAAACCCCAAAATTGCAATTTAACGGTGAAAACGGACCCTGCCCCAGAGAGGCGGTATCCGTTTTCGCTCGAACACTATAGTTATTTTATTACAAATAAGGCATCGGGTCTACTGGGTTGCCGTTGATCCGGACTTCGAAATGGCAGTGAGGGCCGGTGGAGTTGCCCGTGCTTCCAACTTCGGCAATTTTCTCGCCTTTCTTGACGTGTTGGCCTTTCTCTACCTTAATCCCGCCATTGCGGATATGGCCGTAAAGCGTCCATACGTTGTCACCGTGGTCGATGATTACTGTGTTGCCGTAACCGCTCCACCATTCTGCAACGATGACGACGCCATCCTCCGCCGCATGGATATCCGTCCCTTGGGCAACGGCGAAATCCACACCGGTATGCATTTTCTTCACGCCGGTAATCGGATGGATTCGTGAACCGTATCCAGAGGAGATTCGGGCGCCATCCACCGGCAATCCAAACGAACCGCCGTTGCCCTTAAATCCGCCGGATCCGGAAGAACTCTTCTTATATTTGTATACCTGAGCAGCCTTCAGCTTGTTCTTCTCTTGCTCAAGCGCCGACCGTTTCTTCGCCAACTCAACCAGGAGCGCTTCTTGCTCCTCGCTGATATCTTCGGATTCCTCGATGTCAGCGTTGTATTTCGCGATCAGCTGCTGCTTCTCGATCTCCTTAGCTTCCAGATCGCTCTTACGCGACTCGGCATCCGCATAAAGCTGCTTCACTTTTGCATAATCCTGCTCCAGCTGCTTCTGCTGCTGCACGATCAGTTCCTTGTCCCGTTTATGCTCATCCAGCAGGATATGGTCCTGATTGGCAATCGCCTGCAGGGAGTCCGCCCGCTCAAGAAAATCGGTAAAGCTGGTGGAGGACAGCAGCACGTCCAAATAGGAAACGACGCCATCCGTATACATCAACCGAACGCGGGTGTCGAGCAAGTGGGACCGCTCTTCAATTCTCGCTTGGGTCTCGTCCAATTTTTCCGCAGTTTCGCGCAAATCCTCTTCCGTTTTCTCAATTTCGAGTGAAATTTGCGTTAACTCGTTGCTCACGACCTCAATCTGACTCATTAATTGTTTCAGATAATTGGTATTTTTATTGACGTAATGCTGTGCTTCCTGCTTCTGATTCTCGGCTTTCTCCTGCTGCGCTTTGGCCTGCTTAGCCTGCTCCTGAAGCTGCTTCAGCTCTTTGTCGATCTGGCTGATGGTTTTGGTCTTGGCGAAGCCTTCAGTAGGTTGGAAAATCAAAGCGGCTAATGCGACAACGGTGAGTGTGGTTATCCATTTCTTCAACTTCGTTTCCCCATCCTTCTTAAAAGGTAATTAAAAATTCCGACTTTTGTAGATATAACAATGTATCGGCTCGTTTCCTTCGCTTCCTTAATTCCGTTACACCTTCAAAAACTTCCGAATCGACATCGTACTTCCCCAAATGCCAATCAAAAGTCCTAAGCCGACAAGCAATCCGCCTAGTTCCAGACCGATTTCTTGGAGCGGTACCAGCTGAATGGCCAGCGTCACGTCGGATTTGACCGATGTCACCAGCTCGTTGTAACTAAAGAACAGCACGCCTACGGTGATCAGGGAACCGATCAGACCTATTAAGGCGCCTTCTACGAAGAAAGGCCAACGAATAAAGGTATTCGTCGCGCCAACCAGCTTCATGATGCCAATCTCGCGGCGGCGGGCTAAGATCGTCACCCGGATCGTATTGGAGATGAGGAACATCGCCATCAGGGCAAGGCCAGCCACAAAAGCAAATCCGATATTGCGGATCGCCCGGGTGATTTTGAACAATTTTTCCACCGTACCTTGTCCGTAATTGACTTTATAGATCGGCTTCTCCTCGTATTTATCGTTCAGGGCATTGATTTTGCTGGCTACGTAAGGCACCGTAGTGGGTTCAATCACCTGAACCTCAAACGTGTCAGGAATCGGGTTCGTCGTCTCATCGTACCCTTCCAGCAGGTCCTTGCCTTCCTCGCCGAGCTTCTCCCGGAAATCCTTTAGGCCTTCGGCTTTGGGGATCAGCTTTACTTTGCTGACTTCTTCCATCGAGCCGATCTCGTTATAGATCTGGTCGCGCAGGGCTTCAGACACATCTGAGTTTAGGTAAGCCTTGATCTGTACCTGGCTGTCCGCCTCATCGGCAAACGCATTGACGTTCAGCACAAGCAAGGTGAACACGCCTAAGATCAGCAACGATACGATGATCGAGGTGATGGACGCCACCGACATCCAACCGTTGCGGAACACGCTCTTTGCGCCTTCCCGCAAATGCCGCAAGAAGGTGCTAATAGTCATAACCATATTCCCCTCTCAGCTGGTCTCGCACGATATTGCCGTGTTCAATCGCGATGACGCGTTTGCGCATCGTATTTACAATCTCTTTGTTGTGGGTAGCCATAACGATGGTGGTACCGCGGAAGTTGATTTCGTCCAGCAGCTGCATAATCCCCCAGGAGGTCTCAGGATCGAGGTTCCCCGTGGGCTCGTCCGCAATAATGACGGACGGATTATTGACGATCGCCCGGGCAATCGCCACCCGCTGTTGCTCTCCGCCGGATAGTTGGGAAGGATCGCGACCCGCTTTATTTTTCAGCCCGACCAGGTCGAGCACTTCCATCACGCGTTTCTTGATGATCTTCTTCGGGGCTTCGATCACCTCCAAAGCAAAAGCCACGTTCTCGTAAGCCGTCAGCTTCGGAAGCAGCCGAAAGTCTTGGAAAATCACCCCGATATTTCGGCGCACATAGGGAATTTTGCGAGGTTTTAGCTTGCCAATGTTAAAGCCGTTAACGGAAATCTGCCCCTTAGTGGGCACTTCTTCCCGGTAAATCAGTTTCATGAAAGTCGATTTCCCTGCGCCGGAGGGACCAACCAGATACACGAATTCATTACGGTCGATCTTGACCGAAACGCCTTTAAGGGCGTGGGTACCATTCGGATACGTCTTCCAGACATCCTGCATTTCTATCACTTGATCACGTCCTAAATCTATGATTCCGTTTCTATAGGTGGCCCTATCTTACATTCGACATGTTCCAGCCAAATCCTTTAAAAGTTGAGGAAATTCCTTGAAGTCCGATATTTATTGTAACAAAGATGTTACCACTTGAGTACCCGAAAGTTTCCAGCCGTTTGATCATACATATGGTTGTACAAGGTTCTTTTCTATGAATCTCAAGGGCTTCGCCTAAAGGAGACGGCTATGAAAAAGAAACATTTGGCAGCTATATTACTCTGCGTTGGGCTTCTCGGCGCCGCAAGTTGGGGAGCGCTCGCACTCTATGTCTCGCAGGACACCTTGCCTTCGGGCACGGTCGTGGCCGGATTGGATCTGGGCCGGCGCCAGCGCGATGAAGCTCTGCGGCTCCTTGACCAGGAGATCGCCGCATTAAACCGTAAGCAAGCTGTGTTTACGGTCGACGGCAGCACGAAAACCCTCACCTGGGCGGAAGCCGGGGTTACGTTTGATGCAGAAGCTTTTCGCGAAGAGGTGCAACGGCTGGAAGAGGGCTCCTTATGGGAACGAGGAGTGGCGAGAAGAAGTTTTCATCGGCAGTGGACGCTCACCATCACCTTCGATCCGCAGAAGCTGCAGACGGTGTTTTCCCCTGAATGGGAAAAGAATCGATTCGGCTCCCCGGTGAACGCTGTGCGGACGATTACTCCTCAAGACCAAATTCGCTATTTGCCGGGAACGGCCGTGCAGCGCATCGACTGGGATCGTTTGTTGGAGATGGTGCCGAAGCAGCTTGGAGAAGAAGTACGCCGTTTGGAGAAAAATTCATGGCATGAACCAACCCCAAATCCGTTGTCGAAGCAGCTTCCCACCTTTCAATTTACCGTGCCGCTCAAGACAGTAGAGCCTGAAATCACGGTGGAACGGCTGAAAAAAGAAGGCATCCGCCGCAAAATCGTCCAGTTCTCCACGAGCCTGATGACTAGCGGGGCCGGACGGGTGCATAACGTGGACGCGGCGGCTCGCAGCATCGACGGGATGGTACTGGCTCCGGACGAAATTTTCGACTATGGTGAAGTCATTGAATATGCGGAGAAGACGTACGGCTTCCGGGAGGCGCCGGTCATTTTTGGAGGGCGGCTGACCCCTGGGGTAGGAGGCGGCATTTGCCAGGTCTCGAGTACGCTCTACAATGCGGCGGTTCGTGCCGGGCTAACGATCGTGGAGCGGCGCAATCACTCCCTGCCGGTCAGATACTTGCCCAAAGGCCAGGACGCCACGTTCGCCAAAGGCTACATCAATTTCCGTTTCAAAAACACCTCCGGCCACCATCTCCTCATCCGCGCCGAGGTGAAAAACGGCCAACTGACCGTTAAGCTTTTTGGCGATATGCCGGAGAACGTGAGTTACTCGCTTGAATCCCGTACAACTGAGGTCATTTCCCCGCCAAACAAATATGTGATAAACCGATCCTTGCCTGCCGGAAGTCAACAAGTGCTCGTGCGTGGGAAGCAGGGATATGTCGTCGAGACGTACCGTATCAAGAAAGTGGACGGCCAGACGGTCGAGCGCACGTTGCTCTCCAAAGACACGTATCCGGCGCAACCAAACGTAATCGCGGTGCGTGAGGTCAAGGCTGGTTCGACCGGGAGCAGCAAAGGCGGGGGTTCGGGTAGTGGCGGCAGCAACCGCGGGAGCAATGGGAGTCGTAACAGCGGTAGTAACAGCGGTGGTGCAGGGGCTGGGGGCCAAGGTGGCACGGGTGGATCGGGCAATTCCAGCGGCAACACCTCTTCGGAACGCCTACCCAAACAGATCTTGGAGGACGGCGTAACTGGGCCGAATTTTCGATGAGAATCGCGGGGAGGAGCCAATCCCCCTCTCCCTTCCTCCTCGATCCCAGCGATAGCGGTAAAAATAGGCGCTATTTCGTCAATTTCATGCCACTTCACAGAAATAAGGGAAAATTGTGGCGTTATTTTACGATAGGAAGCCCAAACTCACGCTTATTGCGACGTTTCCTCAATTATAAGGACATTTTTTACCGTTATTTCCCCGGAAATTGTCTGGGAGAGTCAAATAAGACCATAAAAGGGCGCTATTCTCCTCGCAAATTACAAAAGAAGCCGCTCGGCGTCGAGCGAAAGTCGATAGGAACGAACGCGTACGCTGCCGCTGGCAGGTTGGATCCACTGTTTCTCAGACAGTTGTCTTAGCCATTTGCGAGCTGTTTTGCTTTCCACTCCCATCATGTGACAGATGTCCCCCGGTGTTAAAGGTCTCCCCGCGCGAAGGAACTGACGAATCAGCTCCCTCTCATGGTAGTTGGCCTGCAACAAAGAATCCGCCTCCCCCAGCCACCTTCCCATAAACTGCTGCAATGTTTGCTGACAGTAACGCGGGTTCTCGCTGACGTCATCGTATGTAAATCGCAGCACCTTCCAACCATCCAGAATCAAGTCGTTTTGCCGCCGACATTGGTCGGAGAAGCGATCCCGGCTGATCCCGCGCAGATGCGGGCCATATCCGTCGATTTCAATGGCAAGCTTAATTCCGGAACGTAGGTAAGCAAAGTCAAGATAGCGGTATCCGTCTTTAAAATCGGTCACCTCATATTCAGGATGAAGCTGCCGAAAATGCCCGAAAGCGGGCCACCACACTTTTTCGACAAATGCCTTTTCCGCATACCCATGCCCCTCCCTCAATCTTCGTTCTCTCTCCCCTTGCCGGCGTCCCAAATGATCGCTGATCCACTGCGCATAGGTCTCCTGAAATCCCATCCAACCAACCTCCTCCAATGGAAAAATAAAACGCCTTCCGTCGACGGACGAGACAACTACATCGTCCAACAACAAAAGGCGTGTGCTTCACGGCTCTATATTTGTTTTGTGATTTACTCATTATTATACCACATGCTCGCCATATTCTTCCATATACTTCTCCAACTGGAACAGGTGACCAATCACCCAAAATTTGCCGCATGATGTAAACTTGAAGTATACTGGACTGCATCTGAGACCTGCCGCAACGTTCACAATAAATTTACTGCATAAAATATTTCGCGGCGTCTCCAAACTAGGGTATCAAGCTTCGAACTAATCTATCCTTGTTGCCGAAATCGCGATGTAAGAAGGAGGCTTCCTTAATATATGAATAAAACGATCGCATCTGCCTCTACCCCAGCCTTAAATCAGACGCGCAGCGCTTCTGTTTGGCTGCTGGTAACCGCCGTGCTCCTGACCGCCGCCGCCTTGCGGTCGCCCATCACCGGTGTAGGCGCCCTCATTGGCGAAATCGAGGCGGCCACGGGCTTGTCGCACGCGATGTCGGGCATGCTGACGACACTGCCGCTGATCGCCTTCGCGGTGTTTGCGCTGGCTGCACCCGGCTTGTCCGCAAAGCTTGGGATCGAGCGGACGCTGTTCTACAGCATGGTCCTGATGACCGGCGGCATCCTCGTCCGCTCTCTGCCGTCCGTTGCTGCGCTGTTTGCCGGCACCGCGTTGATCGGCATCGCGATCGCGGTCTGTAACGTGCTGCTGCCTGGGTTGATCAAACGCGACTTCCCGCAGCAAGTCGGTTTGATGACCAGCCTGTTCACCACGTGCTTGACTTTCTGGGCGGCGATTTCCTCCGGGATCAGTGTACCGCTGTCCCAAGGTCCACTGGGGTGGCGTGGCGCATTAACCATTTGGGTGGTGTTGACGGCGATCGCCAGCTTGGTCTGGCTGCCGCTGTTGCCAAAACGCACCGAAGCTGGCCAGAACCTGAACAAAGCAACCGTTGCGGGCCGCTCCGCCACCCCGGAGGGTGAAGTAACCAACACTACGGCACGCCCGCAGTCCGATCTGAGCCAAGCTTCCGGCCCGCGCCTTCGTATTTGGCGTTCACGGGTTGCCTGGCTGGTGACGATGTTTATGGGCTTCCAGTCGATCCTGTTTTACGTCAGCATTTCGTGGCTGCCGGACATTCTGCAGGAGCGCGGGATGAGCGCCGAACAAGCCGGCTGGATGTTATCAATGATGCAGTTGATCAGTATGGCCGGCTCGTTCCTGATGCCGCTGTACGCCGCGCGGTCGGACAGCCAGAAGTGGATGACTGCCGCCACTGCCGCGTTATGCGTAATTGGCTTCGGCGGCATCTGGGCCGGATCGGTCGCGCTGGCCCCACTCTTCATCCTCTTACTTGGGATTGGTGCCGGCTCCACCTTTGGCCTAGCCATCGTTTTCTTCTCGCTGCGCTCACGCACGACGGAGCAAGCCAACGCCCTGTCGGGCATGGCGCAATCCATCGGTTACATATTGGCCGCGTTTGGGCCAACGCTGTTTGGCTATCTCCACGATCTCAGCGGCAACTGGGACACCCCGCTTGCCGTGATCACGGGCGTGTCGATTATAACCGCCCTCTTTGGCTACGCCGCCGGGCGCAAGGGATATGTCGACGCACGATAAAAACAGCCCCAAGCCCCGCAACGCAAAAAAGCTGTCCCCGAGGACCTCTCATAGGCCCCATGGGGACAGCTTTTTGCTTTACTGCCAACCTCAGCTCGTTGGCTGTCCTTCCAGCTGCGGCTGCGGCTGCGCCGCCGGCTTGTGCTTGAAGATCGGCACCAGGATCATCGCGCCTAGCAGCATGATGATGCCGGATACGGCGTAAATGCTGACGAGCGGAAAGAACTTTTTCAACACGCCGGACACCGACATCATGATGACCATCATGCCCATGAACATCGGGCTGAGTACACCATTGACGCGACCGACATAGGATTGCTCCGTCCATTGCAGGATCATCGTGTTGATCCCGATCTGGATGCAAGGGAACGTCAAGCCGTTCAGGAACTGCAACGCCAACGTCAACGGAACGCTGGTCGACAGCCCCATCCCCACGATACAGACGGCGCTGACCGCCATCCCGAAGGCTAGGAGCATTTGGGGCGGGATCTTTTTAGCTAAGCCCATAATCACACCGCCGCCAATCAGCATCGCAACCCCGTTCACCGCCAGCAAAAATTGCAGGAATTCCTTAGGCTGACCCAAACGTTCAGTGACGACAAACAATCCCAGAGTTTGGATAATCCCGACCGAGAAGCCGGCGATGGCAAACGTGGCGCCCAGCACCTTCAGCACAGGACTCCGCCATACATAGCGGAAGCCATCCGCCAGTTCCTTGCGGATATTCGAGGTTTTCTCTTGTTTTTCCTCTAGCTCTACGTCCGCCGGAAGCCGGAATAGCACCAAAGCAGAGATCAGGAAAGCCACGCCCATCACGCCAATCGAGATGTAAATCCCAAATTGGTGATAGGAGTAAATCCCCAGCGAAGGCCCAATCACCATGAAAATAGCGACCAACGACTGGAACAACGCCATCCCTTGTTGCACTTTATCCGGATGGACATGCTGCTTGAACAGCTTCATGACCGACGGTTGCGAGAACTGCGACAGAATCGCCGAGATAAAGGTCGCAAAATAGACCGTTTCCCACGAACCGTACAGCAACGTCAGCAGCACGGCGAAGACCGAGACGGCGGACAGGAAGTCGCACCAGATCATCGTCCGCTTCGGCTTCCATCGATCCGCAAACGCCCCACCGATGAAGGAGAACACGAAGATCGGGGCAAACTCCACGACGGAAATGAGCGAGATCGCAAGCGGATCGTTATTGGTCTGGTCTGTGACGAACATCAGAATCGCAAAATTGCGGACCCAGATTCCAATCTGCAAGAACAGGTTAGAGATCAGGATTGTCTGGTAGAACCGATTCCGGAACAAGCTCCCGGAAGCAGGCAAAGCCTGTGACTCGTTACTTTTCACGTAAACACCTCATTATTGCTCAGGATAAACTATAGATTATCCATATTTCCTGGAGGGATGTCAAATGTTTCTTTGATTACCTTCTTTTTCGAAAAAATTACTCCGAGGCCGCCGGCTTCGCTTCGTTACGACCGGCCGCTTCGGCCCCATACGCTCTCATTTTGGCGTTGCCCATAAAACATACCGTGATCAAAGCCAGCACAGCCGGCACCAGCGTCCACCAAAACATCGTCGTGATCGACTTCGATAGATCCGCGACGATCTGCTCCAGAACCGGTGCCGGAATGGCTTTACGCGCTTCGGTAGCCAGCAGGGTCCGCGGATCGTCCATGGATGGCAGCCCGTCGGCTCCGCCGCCCATAGCGGATAACGATTCGCTTAACCGGTTCGCAAACAGATTGCGCTGCACGATCCCAAATATGGTAATCCCCACCGTCATCCCCAGCGAGCGAATGAACGACATCGTCGAGCTGGCGGCTCCCCGCTGCGAAGGTCCAAAGTCCTGAATGGCCGACATCCCCAGTACAGAGAAGGAGAACCCGACGCCAAAACCTGCGATGGCCATATAAATCGACAGCAACGTCTTGGTCGTGTCCGGCGTAATTGTCGCCAGCAATGCAATCCCCACAATAAAAATAACAGCCGATAAGATCATCACGTTACGGAAACTGGTGCGCTGCACGAGAAAGCCCCCGACTTGAGAAGCAACTACGGAGCTCAGCGTCATCGGCAGCAGGATCAAGCCGGAATGGGTGGCTGTACCGCCCGTGACCCCTTGTACGAACAAGGGAATGTACACCGAAGCTGCGATAAAGGCCGCACCGTAGAACAACCCGGCGAGATTGCTGCTGGCAAACAGCCGCTTCCGGAACATTGCGAAGGAAACGATCGGCTCCTCTGCTTTACGTTCCACCAGCAGGAAAATCGTGAACAAGACGGCAAATGCCGCGAACAGTCCAAGAATCTGCCCAGAGTCCCAGGCGTACAGCTGCCCGCCCAGTTCCAACGCAAACATCAGGGCAACCACCGCACCAATCAAGGTCAATGCACCCCACCAATCGATGCGTTGCTTGGAGTGAACGGCCGATTCTCGGTAAAAAGCCAGAATCAAGAACAAGGCGAGAATGCCAATCGGGATATTGATGTAAAAATTCCAGCGCCAGTTCAGATGGTCGGTAATAAATGCCCCAAGCAGCGGACCTGCCAGGCTGGAGATCCCAAATACTGCGCCAAACAAACCGCCCATGGCGCCGCGTTTCTCCACCGGGAACACATCAAACACGATGGCAAAAGCGATTGGCATCAGCGCTCCGCCCCCGATCCCCTGGATCGCGCGGTAGATGCTAAGCTGCACGATGGTGTCAGCCGTACCGCAGAGCACAGACCCTAGCAGGAACATGGCGATGCCAAAAACAAAAAACCGTTTACGTCCATACATATCGGACAGCTTGCCGAAAATCGGCATCGCTGCCATTTCCGCGACCATGTACGCGGAGGTCACCCATACGTATTTATCCAGGCCGCCCAGCTCAGACACGATGGTGGCCATCGCCGTGGACACGATCGTATTGTCCATGGCGGACATTAAGATGCCGAGCAGCAAACCGGCAACAACGAAGCCGAGACGGCCGCTTTTTTGCTCGTTCATCCTTATTCATTCCTCCAAACATTCAAGTGCTCCCCCACCTCTGCGTGCGGGTCTTGATGATAATGTGTTGTATATTCCACGAGCCGGATCCGGCAGCCGGGACCAATGAAGACATCCCCGCCGCGCACGACATCGGCTACGGTATTTTCCAAGCGAATGACATCCCCTTCAATCATCTTCGCCTGCAGCGCTGGTGTCCCCCAGGGCTTAAACAACGACACCCACTTCCACGTGGGGTGCGGGGCGATGCGGATTTGCCCGCCGACGATTTCACCGGCCTCACTACGTCCGAACATCGCAAGCTCCACTCGCTCGGCGTTGATCGTACCTTGGGTTTGCACGGACCCTCTCAGGCGTAACCGCTCGGCTTGGCAGTCGCCGTTCAACTCGCAGCTTCCGAACAGTCCGATCTCCTCTCCTGCGATGCAGCCATCGATGCGGATTTCTCCATTCAGCTTGGCTTTGCCGGCTTGAAGGCTGCCCCGGACGTTAAGGGTGCCGGTGAGGTTCAGCTCTTCTCCGCGCATCGGTCCGGTGACTGCAATCGTACCTGTCGCCTTGACGGTCTCGGCACGCAAGCCTCCATCAACCTCCAGCGTCCCCGTGCAACTTAAGCTGCGACAATCTACATCTCCGTTGATTTCGCCTTCGCCGACAATTTTGACTTTATTAAAAAACCCGCCGTTTGACGTCCCGTTGCCGACGATTTTCAAATCGGCGCTGCGGTCTTGCATGACTTGTTCAGCCATCCCCAATCCCTCCTTCGTGATCCTTCGTTTTATTTCTGTTCCGCGTGCCCGACCGAAGCCTGCGGCGAAACCTCATAGTGTTCCTTATACTCCACGCGGCCAATCTCGCAGTCCGGTCCAATCACTACCGAGTTGCCGCGTACCACTTCGGCTTTCGTCCCCGCTAACCGTATGTCATCGCCCTCGATCACATCGGCCGTTAACCGGGAAGCCCACAGCGGGGAGATATAGTCCAGCAGTCGTTTGCCTTTGCGTTGGCGGACTACGATCTGTTCCCCGCCGATTTCCTTGGCATGGCAAGGGCCTTCCAAATCAATCTTCAGCTTTCCCGCATTCAGCATCCCGCCAACCTGAATTTGGCCGTATACCTCCGCGGTTTCAAATTCGGCATTGCCTTCCAGCTTTAATGCGCCGTCCACCTTGGCCGTTTCTCCGATCACAGAGCCCCTGGCTTGGAGCATCCCCCGGACATGCAGCGAGTTGCATCGTACATCGTTGCCGACTTTAAACATCCCATCCAACTCGAATTTGCCGCCCTGCAGCAACCCATCCGAGGAACCGGTGCCGTTGAGGCTGAATTCGTCCGCATGGATCGTTCCTTTGATTTTCAGCGTTCCATTGGCAGTAAGCGCCTCGCACGTAATGTCTCCGTTCAGCCTAGCAATGCCCTCGGCTTGGATTTCACGGTACGCGCCGCCGGATGCCTGACCTACGCCGTTAATTTTCAAATCCTTAACGCTTCGTTCCGCCATTATCCTTCACTCCCGCTCACTAAAAGTTTTAATTCCTCTGTGCAGCGCGCCAGCGATAACCGAACGATCGTCCGGACACTGCGGTCTACATAGATGTCTCCATCCCCCGGCACCAGGATAAAAGCGGCTACCCCCATTTTACGGATGAGATGCACGCCGCATTCCTGCCCGGCCAAGCCCGGTAAATGATCCTCGAGCGCCTGAACTAATAAACGCCCTTCCTCCAGGGAAATATCCCCGCTTTGCAGCAGCTTGTCGAGCACGTAGACGATCAACATCTGATCGAAGCCAAAGTTCGGCTGCGCCTCTTTCTTCTCTGTGGTCTCCATATATAAGTTCAATGATGTTGATGTAACAATGTTTCGTTCCAAAAGTTCGCCTGCGCTTAAACGGATATCCTTCGGACTCCCCGAGAAGACGTCCGCCAGAGCATCCAGCGATAAATCATCCTTCATGCCCAGAATGCGGTCAATGCGCTGCAGGATTTTTTCCCTTGGAAAATACGTTTCCTGCCCGGTAAAAGACGATTTGCGGATAAACCACTGCTCCGGGATCAGGTTCTTGCGCTTCCAGCGGTACAACTGTCCATACGAAATGCCCGTCAGATCCAGCAATTCCTTCTTGGAAATCAAATCCTCATTCATTGTCATGCTCCTTTCATTGCACACACAGCGTAACATAACATTGTTACGTTGTAAAGCAGGCGTGAATGGAGATCGATCCAAGTCGTTGCTGCTATTCATCTTAATCGACCCTTTGGTCTTCTCCATCCGTCTCGGGGCGGATTTATGCGCCCGGCCCGGGGTGGAAATCCGGCAAAAAATGCCCCTTCGCCACGAACTGTGACTAGGGGCATGAACTGCATTGATTCGATGTTTATCCCTTTAGAGCTTAAACCGGTCGATCTGAGCATGCATATCCGCTGCCATTCGCGCCAAGCCTTCCGATGCGGAAGAGATCTCCTCCATCGACGCCAGCTGTTCCTGGGTTGCGGCCGTCACCTCTTGCAGGCCCTCCATGCTGCTGGCCGAGGTCGCCGCGATTTGTTCGACCGCGTGAGCGATTTGATCGGCACTCGCTGACATTTGTTGCGTAATGGCCGACACTTCGTGAATTTGCTCCGAAATCCGCTGCGTCGACCGCTCGATCGCTTGGAAAGCCGTTTGCGCTTCCTCTGTCACGGCTCTTCCTCGCTCGACATTCGTATTCACCTTATGATTCATCACTTCATAGGCTTTGCTCGTAAGTTCGGTCATCTGCCCGATGGTCCGCTGAATCAATTCCGCCGTCGCTCCGGACTGCTCCGCCAATTTACGCACTTCGCCCGCTACCACGGCGAAGCCGCGTCCTTCCTCGCCGGCACGCGCCGCTTCGATCGCTGCATTTAGCGCCAGCAGATTGGTTTGGTTGGCAATCTCCGTAATCGCGCTGCTCATTCCGGCAACCTGTCCGCTGAGCTCATTCATCTGATGCAGGATCTCCGCCGATTCCAGCGTCGACCGGCGAATCTCTTCCATTTGCAATCCGACGAGGTTCACCTTCCCGCTGCCCTCCCGGACATCCTCTACCGTTTGCAACGACGACTCAACGATGAGACCGGACGCGTCCGCGATTTTCCGGATGCCTTGGGACATTTCATCCATCGTCTTGGCGCTGTCTAATGAAGCGGTCGCTTGTTTCTCCGCATGATCCGAAGCGACCGAGGCTAGCTGGGCGACATGCTCCACTGCCTTGGCATTCTGCTCCGTTCCTGCAGTAAATTCTTCGCTTGAAGCTGCTAGTTGGCTGGCCGTTTCAGACATCTCCCGTACCATTTCCCGCAGAGAGGCCAACATGCCGTTGTAGTTCGCGGTCAGCTCACCGATCTCGTCCTTACGCTTCGTGGCTACATCCTCGTTCAAGTAACCTTCACTCACCCGTTTGGCCGAGCGGTTGAGCTGCTCGATCGGGCGCGTGATGCTCAAAATCACGATGATGAGCAAGGTGCCCGCAACGACCATGGAGACGCCCAGAACAATCAAGGAAGTCCACATGATCGGCTTCGAGGCGTCCCGGAATTCCTGCACATCCAGAACGCCAACAATTTTGAACCCGGTGAGTTGGTTGGTCGTAAAATACGCACTTTCTTCCTTCCCGGTTTCTGGATCGGTGTAATTCAGATAGTCCGATTCCACCTCATGGATTTTCGCCAGATGTTCACCTGAAGCCTCTTCACCAACCGTTTTGGTTGGATGCGAGACAAACTTGTTCGAACGGTCCAAGATATAAATGTACCCGCGTTCTCCCAAGTGAATGCTGCTGACGTCCGCATTCAGTTTTGCCAGGTCCAGGGCGACCGTGATCGCTCCTTGATGGTCTTTTAACGCGCGGCTGATATAAAGATTAAAATTACCGGTCGTCGCCGATACGAACGGATCAATGATTACCGTTTCCTCCGGGCTTTGCATCGAGGCGATGTACCAATCCCGTTTGCGCGGGTCATAGTCCTGTTTGCCAGGATCGGGGGCTTTCATCCACGCTCCGTTCTGATTGCCAACTACCAGATTCTCTAGCTCTGGATGTTTTTCTACGAAGAGGTCAATGAGTTTCCGCAGCTCCGGAGATTTGGCATCCACCTGGGCGGAATCGATTTGCTGCACCAGCTGCTCCACGTTGCGAACCTCTGCCTCCACGATATGGTTAATCGTATCATTCAACAGATTTACGCTCGATCGGGTGTTGTCATCCATTTGTTCATGTAACTGTTCGCTGGCGCGGGTATAGCTGGAGTAAGAGGTCGCCAGATTAGGGACCGCCAGCAGTACGGCAAAAATGATGAGCATCCGGTTGCGTAAGGTACGGACCTCCAGTAGTTGTCGAATCTGCATCCATCTTTTTTTCATCGTCGTTCTTCTCCTTTTATTTTGTAATGGGCATCCTGTGCTTCTTGTTGTCTGCCAAGGGTTGATCAACTACAAAACCGCGCCAATGTTGCTTCAGTCTGAGTCAATGCACCAAAATAAAAGGCTTGGCAAGATAAGTTATTACTATATTTCGACAAAAACCGACGAATCCTTTAGTATTTTCTGAAATTTTCATGAAATTTCCATAAAATTCAAAATGTACAGAAGACGCCCTCTCGAGGGCGTCGAAGCAAGGTAAATAAGAAAAACGCCTGGCGGCGTCCTTTTAAGTTCGTTCAACTGAGTTCATACGTGTAAAATGGCCGGGTGTGGGAGAAAAACTTATACCCGGCTATTTTCTTACATCGCTAATCCTGTACTCGTAACCATGAATTCCCTCGTAATATTCCGGGTACATGCCTCCTCCACATTCTTCGCAGCTGAATTGCGGAGGTACGGTTGGATCTCCATCATCCATCGCATCGAAATTCCGAACGACATTCAGCGGAATCTCTTCTGTTGTATGACATTGAAGACAAATGTAGGTTACTTTCGCTTTGCTATGCAGCCCGCTTTGCGGCTTTTTCTTTTCTTCGCTACCTTTCGTTTCTTTGACACCGGCGACATCCCGAATCATCCTCTCCAGACATGCCTTTGAGGTGGAGCACACCGCGTACTTCACCTTCAACTTCCCATCCTCAAGGCAGGCTTCTCCCTTGTATTCGTAATAACTTTCGCATTTTGGGCAACATGGCGGCTTCCCCGTCTGCTCCTTGATCCGTTCACTCCACGTTCTGCGTTTTAATATCCGCTTTGCCTTGACAATCCATCTTCTCGCGGCTTTTTGCCACTCACTGACTAACTTCTTGCACAGGCTCTTGATCCGCCGCGAATAAACCCCGTAGTAACGGATCGTTTTGAAGTTTTCATCCGGAATATGCCGCACAAGTCTACCCATAAATTCTTCTACCGAAATCGTCTCGGTCTTCTCTTCCCCGTCATTCTTATCCCGGTAACGAAATGTCACCTTTTCTCCGTCATACGCTTCGATCCGGCTAACCGCTATCGCTGGTCTTCTCATGTATCGCCCGATATACCCGAGTTGCTGCTTGACGTTCCCTTTCTGTTTCGGAGCATGCACATAAAAGCCTTCTCCGTTCTCGCAGTAAGCTTTTTGCAAACGGGACTGCACTTGCTTTTTCTCTTGTTCACTTAACTTTCGACGAATCAGCTTCAAAACAACCGTCTGCCATTGCTTACGCAGCATCTCGAACGGAATAAAATCGTATGTTTTCCACTCGCCGGTCTTCTTCATTCCTCCCATCGTTACAAGCATATGTACATGAGGATTGAAGTTAAGCCGTGCCCCAAACGTATGCAACCCGGCTACGATTCCGGGAGTTACCTTATGTTTCTTCTCAAAATGTTCTTTGACTAAGCGTACCGCTTCATCCATAAATTCTTTGAGTAATTTTGCCCGATGGAGCAGAAAGATTTCCCGTAATCCTTCGTCGATCGTGAAGACGACATGGCGGTGGTTGACTTGGAATACATCTTGTTCCAGGAGACGTGCCCATTCCTCTGTTTCTCCGCATGAACAGGTCGTACAGAATCTTCCTTTACAACGATACGGAACGAGCCGTAGGTCATGACATCCTTCACATACCATCAGCTTAAAACCGTTTCTGGGATCCCCGCATCGACGGAACTTCTCTACTTCTTTCCGCACATTGGCACGCAGCTTGCCACCATGTTTTGCCACAAACCGATCCCAGTGCCCTCGCTCATCAAAGAAGATTCGTTTCAAAATGTTCGTCTCCATATCCTAACCTTACCAAAAACAGAAATCAGGCGGAAGACCTGCTCCCACCCCAAAATTTATAAATTCTATAATGTTAAGAAAAACGCCTGACGGCGTCCTTTAGTTCGTACGATTTAGTTCATACGTGCAAAATAGCCGGGTGTGGGGAACAATCTACATCCGGCTTATTTTCTTACGTCACTAATCCTGTACTCGTAACCATGAATTCCTTTGTAATATTCCGGGTACATGCCTCCTCCACATTCCTCGCAGCGGAATTGCGGAGGTACTGTTGGATCTCCATCATCCATCGCATCGAAATTTCGAACGACATTCAGCGGAATCTCTTCTGTTGTATGACATTGAAGACAGATGTAGGTTACTTTCGCTTTGCTATGCAGCCCGCTTTGCGGCTTTTTCTTTTCTTCGCTACCTTTCGTTTCTTTGACACCGGCGACATCCCGAATCATCCTCTCCAGACATGCCTTTGAGGTGGAGCACACCGCGTACTTCACCTTCAACTTCCCATCCTCAAGGCAGGCTTCTCCCTTGTATTCGTAATAACTTTCGCATTTTGGGCAACATGGCGGCTTCCCCGTCTGCTCCTTGATCCGTTCACTCCACGTTCTGCGTTTTAATATCCGCTTTGCCTTGACAATCCATCTTCTCGCGGCTTTTTGCCACTCACTGACTAACTTCTTGCACAGGCTCTTGATCCGCCGCGAATAAACCCCGTAGTAACGGATCGTTTTGAAGTTTTCATCCGGAATATGCCGCACAAGTCTACCCATAAATTCTTCTACCGAAATCGTCTCGGTCTTCTCTTCCCCGTCATTCTTATCCCGGTAACGAAATGTCACCTTTTCTCCGTCATACGCTTCGATCCGGCTAACCGCTATCGCTGGTCTTCTCATGTATCGCCCGATATACCCGAGTTGCTGCTTGACGTTCCCTTTCTGTTTCGGAGCATGCACATAAAAGCCTTCTCCGTTCTCGCAGTAAGCTTTTTGCAAACGGGACTGCACTTGCTTTTTCTCTTGTTCACTTAACTTTCGACGAATCAGCTTCAAAACAACCGTCTGCCATTGCTTACGCAGCATCTCGAACGGAATAAAATCGTATGTTTTCCACTCGCCGGTCTTCTTCATTCCTCCCATCGTTACAAGCATATGTACATGAGGATTGAAGTTAAGCCGTGCCCCAAACGTATGCAACCCGGCTACGATTCCGGGAGTTACCTTATGTTTCTTCTCAAAATGTTCTTTGACTAAGCGTACCGCTTCATCCATAAATTCTTTGAGTAATTTTGCCCGATGGAGCAGAAAGATTTCCCGTAATCCTTCGTCGATCGTGAAGACGACATGGCGGTGGTTGACTTGGAATACATCTTGTTCCAGGAGACGTGCCCATTCCTCTGTTTCTCCGCATGAACAGGTCGTACAGAATCTTCCTTTACAACGATACGGAACGAGCCGTAGGTCATGACATCCTTCACATACCATCAGCTTAAAACCGTTTCTGGGATCCCCGCATCGACGGAACTTCTCTACTTCTTTCCGCACATTGGCACGCAGCTTGCCACCATGTTTTGCCACAAACCGATCCCAGTGCCCTCGCTCATCAAAGAAGATTCGTTTCAAGATGTTCGTCTCCATATCCTAACCTTACCAAAAACAGAAATCAGGCGGAAGACCTGCTTCCACCTCGAAATTTTATAAATTCTATAATGTTAAAAAAAACAGCCGTTCGTCTATCGACGAAGGCTGTTTCCGAGCTTTGCCTGCGAATTGGCTAATCGCTTATTTACTTTTTTCCAGATACTCTTGCGTCCATTGGCGGCCCGCTGCCAGCTTGCTCTCTGCACGTTCAATGGCGGCCGTCACTTGAGCGGTGGCTGTCCCGCCATACACGTTGCGGGCATTCACGACAGTCTCCGGCTGCAGCACGTCATAAATGGTTTCGTCAAACAATTGCGAAAACTGCTTGAACTCGTCTAACGTCAGATCCAGCAGGTATTTGCCATTTTGGATGCAGTATAGGACGGTTTTGCCGATAACTTCGTGCGCCTGACGGAACGGCAGACCCTTGCTTGCCAGGAAGTCGGCAATGTCGGTGGCGTTGGAGAAGTCCTGGTTGACCGCTTCGCGCATCCGCTCCTTGTTCACCTTCATCGTGGCGATCATCGGCGCGAACAGCTGCAGCGCTCCTTGCAGCGTGGCGACGGTGTCGAACATGCCTTCCTTGTCCTCCTGCATGTCCTTGTTGTACGCCAGCGGCAGTGACTTCAGCACGGTTAACAGGCCCATCAGGTTGCCGTAGACCCGGCCGGTTTTGCCGCGGACCAGCTCCGGGACGTCCGGGTTTTTCTTCTGCGGCATAATGCTGCTGCCGGTGCAAAACGCATCGTCCAGTTCGATGAAGCGAAATTCGGTGCTGCTCCACAGGACCAGCTCCTCGCTGAGACGTGAGAGGTGCATCATCAGAATGGAGGCGTTGGCGAGAAACTCGACGATAAAGTCACGGTCGCTCACGGCATCCAGACTGTTTTCATACACCCCGTCAAAATGCAGCTGCTCGGCTACAAAATGGCGGTCGATCGGGAACGTCGTGCCGGCCAGTGCCCCCGCGCCCAGCGGCAGCACATTGATCCGCTTGTAGCTGTCCTGCAGGCGCTCGATATCGCGTTGGAACATCGACACGTACGCCAGCAAATGATGGGCGAACAGGATCGGCTGCGCCCGCTGCAGATGGGTGTAGCCCGGCACAATCGTGTCGAGGTTCGCTTTGGCTTGTCCCAGCAGCGCCTCCTGCAGTTCCTGCAACAGGCCCACGAATTCGACCACCCGCTTGCGCAGGTAAAGGTGCATGTCCGTCGCTACCTGGTCGTTGCGGCTGCGCCCGGTGTGCAGCTTCCCGCCAACCGGCCCCACCTCGTCGATCAGTTGCTTCTCAATGTTCATATGGATGTCTTCGTCCGACACGGAATATTCCATCTCGCCGCGGCGGATCTTCAGCAGAACCTGATGCAAGCCTTCCTTGATCTTCTCGACATCCTCTTCCGGCAAGATCCCGCATTTGCCCAGCATGGTAACATGCGCGAGACTTCCTTGCACATCCTCCTCCGCCAACGCTTTATCAAACCCGATGGAGGCGGTATACTCCTCAACTAAACGGTTGGTCTGCTTCGTAAAGCGGCCACCCCACAGCTTGCTCACCTGACCCACTCCTTAACTCGAAACTTGATTGCTATTTCCAATCAATTCAGAACAGAAACAGAAGGAAATGTATTCGAAATTTCGACTACATTTCCTCGCGAACAATCGAAATTGTAGATTCTATTCGAAAAATCATACACATTCCCGCCTCATCCCCGCAAAAAGCTCAATTATATACGAAATTTCATACACATTGGGGTCTAATCGCTAAAAATCGGCGAATTGTATTCAATTTTTCGAATAGATTTTGGGTACACCCTTTACTTGCCGCTGTTTTGCGCCACACCCGCGCCAACTTTCAGACGCAGCGCGTTCAGATGGATGAAGCCGGTGGCGTCGCCTTGGTCGTACGCTTGCGTAGGATCGGCCTCCATCGTAGCGATATCCGGGTTGTACAAGCTGACTGGACTCTTCACGCCGGCGGCGATGATGTTGCCTTTGTACAGCTTCACGCGCACCGTACCTGTTACATTCTTCTGGCTCTCCGTCACCAGCGCTTGCAGCGCCAAGCGTTCCGGCGCAAACCAGAAGCCGTTGTAGACGAGCGTGCTGTAACGGGTGATCAGGCTGTCGCGCAGGTTCATGACCTCGCGGTCCATCGTCAGCGATTCCATTTTGCGATGAGCCGTGAACAGAATCGTTCCGCCCGGCGTCTCATATACCCCGCGGCTCTTCATGCCGACAAACCGGTTCTCCACCATGTCGACGCGGCCGATGCCATGTTTGCCGCCCAGCTCATTCAGCTTCTCCATGACCCCAAGCGGGCTCAACCGTTCGCCATTGAGGGCTACGCAGTTCCCTTGCTCGAACTCCAGCTCCAGATACTCCGGTTGATCCGGGGCATCCTCCGGCGACACGCTGAGCAGGTACATGTCTTTGTTTTCCGGGGCGGATGCGTCAAACCACGGATCTTCCAACACGCCGCTTTCATAGCTGATATGCAGCAGGTTGCGGTCCATCGAGTAAGGCTTCGCTGCAGAGGCTGTTACTGGAATGCCATTCGCTTCTGCATAGGCGATCATTTCAGCGCGTCCCGGGAAGCGATCGCGGAACTCGCTCAACCGCCAAGGGGCAATCACGCGAATTTCCGGCGCCAACGCCGCTGCTGCCAGCTCAAAGCGCACTTGGTCGTTGCCTTTGCCGGTGGCGCCGTGAGCGATCGCCGTTGCGCCTTCCGCGCGGGCGATTTCCACCATGCGCTTCGCGATCAGCGGACGGGCGATGCTGGTGCCCAGCAGATATTGCCCCTCATACAAAGCGCCCGCCTGGAACATCGGATAGATGAAGTCCTTAGCGAATTCGTCGCGCAGATCATCGATGTATACTTTGGAAGCTCCCGTTGCCAAAGCCTTCGCTTCAAGCCCGTCCAGCTCTTCCTTCTGGCCGATGTCGGCCGTAAACGCGATAATTTCCGCATCGTATGTTTCTTTTAACCACTTTAGAATGACCGACGTATCCAGGCCCCCGGAGTATGCCAGTACGATTTTTTCCTTTGCCATGATTCCTAGTCCTCCCGAATAAAATTATCCCATCAATGCGGCCATCAGCGCCTTTTGCGCATGCAACCGATTCTCGGCCTGATCAAAAATAATCGAATGCGGCCCGTCGATCACGCCTTCGCTTACTTCCTCGCCCCGATGGGCCGGCAGGCAATGCATAAAGACGTAATCCGGCTTCGCATACCGCGCCAGCTGCTCGTCGACCTGGTAATTGCGGAAGGCCGCTTCGCGGATCTTCTGCTCTTCCTCGAAGCCCATGCTCGCCCACACGTCGGTGTAAATGGCGTCCGCCTCTTGCACCGCCGCCTTCGGATCGCGCACCACCTCGATGACTGCGCCCGTCGCTTTGGCGATTTCCTGCGCCTCCGCAACGATCTGCGGATCCGGTTCATACCCTTCCGGGCTGGCCACGGACACGTGGACACCTAGCTTCGCCCCGCCGATCATCAGCGAGTGCGCCATGTTGTTGCCGTCGCCAACGTACGCCAGCTTAAGGCCCTGCAGCTTGCCCTTATGCTCATACAGCGTCTGATAGTCAGCCAGCACCTGGCACGGATGGGCCAAGTCGCTAAGTCCATTAATGACCGGTACGGTAGCATAGCGGGCCAGATCAGCCACCTTATCATGACCGAAGGTCCGAATCATGATCCCGTCCAGGTAGCGCGACATGACCCCCGCCGTATCGGCGATCGTTTCGCCGCGTCCAAGTTGGATGTCGTTTTTGCTGAGAAACAGCGCATGACCTCCCAACTGATACGTCCCCACTTCAAAAGACACCCGTGTCCGCGTTGACGATTTTTCAAAAATCAGCCCGACGGTTTTTCCCAGCAGCGGTTGGTACACCTCGCCGTTCTTCTGCTTGCGCTTGAGCTCAATCGCCAAATCGATCAAATAGTGGATCTCGTCGGTTGAATAATCCGTCAGCTCGATAAAATCGCGGCCGCTTAAATTCATGCTGCTGCGTTTCGATGGTTCCAGCAAAGTCATTGATTAGTTCCCCTCCTTGGAAGTATAAGCGGCGATGACGTCTGCCAAAATCGCTACGGCCTGGTCGATCTCTTCCTTCGACACCTTGAGGTTCGGCAACAGCCGAATGACCTCAGGGCCGGCGGTGACGAACAGCAGTCCATGTTGTTGTCCGAGCAGTACGATGTCGCCCACCGGTCCGGCGCACCCAATGCCGATCAGCAAGCCTTTGCCGCGCACTTCTTGGACGAACGGCTCGTCCTTAAATGTCTCCTTCAGGAGGCCCGTCAAATATTCGCCCATCTCCGCGGCATGTTCCGGAATCCGCTCCTCCTGCATCGTCTCCAGCGTGGCAATGATTGCCGACGTGACGATCGGATTGCCGCCAAATGTAGACGCATGGCTGCCCGGAGGAAACGCTTCGCGTAAATACTCTTTAGCCAGCATTGCTCCGGCTGGCAAGCCGCTGGCAATCCCTTTCGCCAATGTAAAAATATCCGGCTCGATGCCGTAATGCTGATGCGCAAACCATTTGCCCGTACGGCCCATGCCGGTTTGGACCTCGTCGATGATGAGCAGCAGCCCCTCTGCCTTGCACAGCTCAGACAGCTCTTGCACGAACGCCGGCTCCACCGGGTACACACCGCCTTCGGCTTGCACCATTTCCAGCATCACTGCCGCCGTTTGCGGGCCGATCGCTGCTTTCAGTGCTGGCAGGTCATGCAGAGGTACGGACTTGAAGCCTTCAGGAAGCGGTAGAAAACCGTCCTTGACCTTCTGCTGGCCGGTCGCGGTCAGCGTAGCCAACGTCCGCCCATGGAAGGATTGGTTGAACGTAATCATCTCGAAGCGGTTCGTTCCTTTCACCTTTTGATGGTAGCGCCGCGCCAGCTTGATCGCCGCTTCGTTTGCTTCGGCGCCGCTGTTGCAGAAGAAAACGACGTCCGCGCAGCTAATCTCCGTCAGCTTCCGCGCTGCAGCTTCCTGCTGCGGAATATGGAACAGGTTGCTCACATGCCAGAGCTCATCCAGCTGAGCCTTCACCTTGGCCGCCACCTTCTCCGGGGCATGCCCCAGGTTGGCGACCGCAAGACCGCTCATGAAATCAAGGTAGCGGTTGCCTTTGTCGTCCCACAGCCAGCTGCCTTTCCCTTTAACCAAATGAATCGGGTACCGGGCATAACTTGGGAACAACGCGCTGGGGCTGCTCCCTTCCGCCGCAGCTGCTACGGCGTTTGCTCCGGTGCCCGGAGCCGTTGTTGCTTCTTTCAGATCACTTTGCGCCATCGTTTTTTCCACTCCCATCTACTTAATTACTAATATAACCTTCCGACATCCGCTTCGCTACGCCATCCGCACGATTCGGGTACCGATGCGTTCCCCGGACAGCACTTTTCCGAGTACGCCCGGCTCGTTGCCGCCTACAATCACTGCTTCCTTGACACTGCCGCTGATGCAAGCCACGGCGGCGCGCACCTTCGGGATCATTCCGCCGTAAATTTCCCCGGTGGAGATCATATCCTCGATTTGCTGTACGGTAATGGAATCGAGTACTTTTCTTTCGGTTCCGGTCATTTTCAAAATTCCGGGCACATCGGTGACGACGATCATACGTGAAACCCCCAGTGCCGAAGCAACCGCTCCTGCGGCCGTGTCCGCGTTGATGTTATAACGTTGTGCTCCGCTGGCATCAATACCAACGGGAGCAATTACCGGAATGTAGCCGAGATCCAGTACGCCGCGGATCAAATCCGCGTTAACACCCGTCACATCCCCAACGAATCCGACTTCCTTGCTGTTCGCAACCGGCTTCGCCTGCAGCAAGCCGCCGTCCACGCCGGACAAGCCCAGCGCTTTCCCGCCGTTCTGGGCGATGCGGCGCACGATCATCTTGTTAATACTGCCGGCCAGCACCATTTCCACGACGTCCAGGACTTCATCCGTCGTATAACGCAGTCCGTCGACGAACGTGCTCTCAATCCCCAGCTTACCGAGGTTCTCCGAAATGGCTGGGCCGCCGCCATGGACGATCACCGGGTTTGCCCCTTCTTTTTGCAGCTTCACCAAGTCGGCAAAAAAAGAATTCGGCAGCTCCGCGAGCGTGCTGCCGCCACATTTCATCACAAACATTAGTCTGCCTGCTCCTTTCCGGAGTTCATCTCATCTGATAAATGATTTAGGATATGAATTCAAATTAAGTGCGATAAGCCGCGTTAATCCGGACGTAGTCATAGGTCAAATCGCAGCCCCAGGCGGTGGCTTCGCCTTGGCCGTTATGCAGGTCAACAGAGATGTTGATCGTGTCGCCTTTCAGGTAAGCAAGCGCCACATCCTCATCGAAAGGAACCGGACGCGAGCCCTCCAACACGACGATGTCCCCCAGCTTGATGTCCACCGTCTCTGGGTTGACCGGCTCTCCCGCACGGCCGACCGCAGCGATGATGCGGCCCCAGTTGGCGTCGGCGCCAAACACCGCCGACTTCACGAGGCTCGAGCCAACGATCGTCTTCGCGATCGCGCGAGCCGAATTATCGCTTACGGCGCCGCGCACCGTCACCTCGACGAGACGTGTTGCGCCTTCCCCATCGCGGGCGATCGCCTTGGCTAACGTCTCGCACACGTGGCGGAACGCCGCAGCGAACACGTCCCAGTCGGCATGCCCGGGTGACAGCTCCCGGTTGCCAGCCAGCCCGCTCGCCATCGCCAGCAGCATATCGTTCGTGCTCGTATCGCCATCAACGGTGATCATGTTAAACGTCACGTCGGTCGTTTGCCCGAGCAGGCTTTGCAGCGCCTGTGGCTCAATCGCGGCGTCGGTCGTGACGAACGCCAGCATCGTGGCCATGTTCGGATGGATCATGCCCGAGCCCTTGGCAGCCCCCGCGATCGTCACCTCGCGGCCGTCCACGTCAAGCTTCACGCACACCTCTTTCTTCACGAGGTCCGTGGTCAAAATCGCCTGGCAGAACTGCTCGGCCCCCTCGCCGTTCGCTGCCACCGCCGCCGGCAATCCAGCGATGCCGGCGCGGACGCGGTCCATCGGCAATAGCTCGCCGATGACGCCGGTGGAGGCTACGGCGACTTCGTGTTCGCCGAGCCCAAACGCCTCCGCCGCCGCAGCGCGCATCGCGTACGCGTCGGCTTCGCCTTGCACGCCGGTGCACGCGTTGGCGTTGCCGCTGTTGACGACGACGGCCCGCAGCCGCTGCCCGCTGGACGCGACGCTCTCACGCGTCACTTTCAGCGGCGCCGCCTGGAAGACGTTCGTCGTATAAACAGCGGCGGCTACCGCCGGCACCTCGCAGAGGATTGCGCCGAGATCGTTGCGGGTCGTCTTCTTCAGACCGCAATGCAGCCCGCCGGCCTGAAAGCCTTTTGGCGTGGTGATGCTCCCCTCCGGCGCTGCACGAAATAAACTAACCACTCCCATGACGTACTCCTTTCACAAGCCTAAATAAGTTGATATCTCCCTATGGGTAAACCGGTGTGAACTTCAAGCCGGTCGTTTCCTCCCAGCCCATCATCAGGTTCAAATTCTGAATCGCTTGCCCCGCCGCGCCTTTGACCAAATTATCAATGACGGACACGATCGTCAGCCGACCTGTACGTGCATCCGCCGCAAAGCCGATGTCGCAAAAGTTCGAGCCGAACACTTCCTTGGTCGCCGGCCACTTGCCTTTGTCCCGGATGCGGACGAACGGACGTCCTTCGTAATATTGACGGTACAGCTGGATCAAATCTTCCTCTGTATAGGCGCCCTTCAACGTGGCGTACATCGTGCACATAATCCCCCGCGTCATCGGCGTCAGGTGCGTCGTGAACGTCACCGTGACCGGTTCACCGGTGATTTTCCCTAAGGTTTGCTCGATCTCTGGGATGTGCTGGTGCTTGTTGACCTTATATACTTTCATATTTTCATTGATTTCCGCGTAATGGTTTGTCAGGTTCATGCCCCGGCCCGCGCCGGATACACCCGACTTGGCATCGATGATGATGCTGCCCGGATCAATCCAGCCTGCACTCAGCGCCGGGATCAGACCAAGCAGCGTAGCGGTTGGATAGCAGCCCGGGTTGGAGACGAACTCCTTGCCTTTCACCTCATCGCCGTAAATCTCCGCCAAGCCATACACCGCCTGCTCAAGCAACGCTGCTGCCGGAGCCTCATGTTTATACCAAGCCTCGTATTCACGGCCGTCTTTGAGCCGAAAATCACCGGACAAATCAATAACCTTCAGTCCAACCTCCAGCAGCTGCGGCACCAGCTTCGTGCTGACCCCGGATGGCGTTGCGGTAAATACCACATCGACCTTCGTCGCAAGCTCCTCCGGATTCAAGCCGTCCAGCGGCTGAACGATGATCTCGGATAAATGCGGGAACCCGTCCGTTAAGGGCTCTCCCGCGCTAGAAACGGAAATCACCGAAGCGATCTCCACATGCGGATGTCCCCATAAAAAACGAATCAGCTCCACGCCCCCATACCCCGTGGAACCGACGATGGCTACTTTTATTTTCTCCCCGTTCACAATGCTAACCTCGCTTCCTCTCCCGTTGGATCAAGCCTATGAAATCAACAATATGCATCATTCCGTTGTAAATATGTATTATTATACGGCTGAACTTATATAAATACAACAACTCTCACAAAAAATTTACCCTCGCATGTCAGGCCTCTCTCGCCGTCCACAACTTTTGTGCAAGGTCTGAATCAGGTATATTTAGAAGGTGCTCATGTACCGCATAGAAGGAGGAGAAGCAGAAGCACCATGTCGAACGAAAAAACGATCGCATTCGTATACGCTCATCCCGATGATGAAACATTTGGGTGTTCTTATTTAATCCGGCAAATCGCCGATGAAGGAGGCAAGGCGGTGCTGCTGACCGCCACCCGGGGAGACGCGGGTAAAACCGGTCGCTTAGGGGAAATGACACGCGAACAGTTAGCTGCCCGCAGGGATCAGGAGTTGGCCAAAGCCGCCGAGATCCTCGGCATCTCCGTTGTCGAGCAGCTGGGGCTGCCGGACGGCAAGCTGAAGGAGGCGGACCCGGCGATGCTGCGGGAGAAGATTGCCGACTTCTTGTGGCGCCATCAGGCGGAGGTCGTCGTGACGTTCCCGGAAGACGGCCTATCCGGACACCCGGATCATATCGTCATCCATCACGCCGTAAACGATGTCGTTTTTGGCGGCCAAGCGCCTACCGTGCAGAAATTGTATTATAACCAACTGGGATCGTATACTTCGGATCATTCCAGCGTGCTGCGCATGGCGGCCGGCAACCGTTGGGAAGCCAAACGCCAAGCCCTGGCCGCCCATGAGTCGCAAATTTGGAGCGTGGAGCGGGTATTTGGCGTTTTAGGACCGCAGGTACCGCCGCATCACCAATTCGAGTCATTTGAGCTGATCTGGGAGCGGGGCGAACGGTATCCACAAAAAAACGAGCAGTCTATCTATGATGGCTTGGTTTGAAAGCGACCCCCAAACAATAACCGTCCGAATCAATTCGGACGGTTTATTTCTATTTTGCGGGTATGTTCTTTTTCGGGGCATGCGTCTCCCCGGACGTATTAGATTCTCCGGACCCCTTTTACACCATTATCCCGTTCGATCAGAGCAAGAAACACTTCTTGATGAATGATCTGCACAGGTCAGTTCACCCCTGCCCTAACGATCATCTCCTGAAGGAAAGGGATAATGGTGCAAAAAAGCCCAGCAGAGTTCCCCCATGCCGAGCTTATCCCCTTTGGTCAGCCAGCACCGGAGAGATCAACCAACTACCAGAAGTCACTGCTCTCCCTGCACCCTTTTAAACCCTTCCCCCAATACCTCATGTGCATTCGTGATGATGACAAAGGCATTGGGATCCAGCGTCTGTACCAACGTCTTGAGCCGCGTGACTTCGCTCTGCCCTACAACGACCATCAGCACGGTCCGCGCATCGCCGGTGTACCCGCCGTGACCGTCCAGCTTAGTCAGCCCCCGGTCCAGGTGAGTGAGCACAGCCTGCGAGATCTCCTCCGTCCGGTCGGCAATAATGTAAGCGACCTTCGTGTAATTGAAGCCCAGCTCGATGGCATCGATGATTTTACCGGTGATGTACAGTCCGATCAGGGCATAGAGCGCTTTTTCCGGGGTCAGCAAAAATAACGCCAACACAATCACAATCCCGTCCATCATCACAACGCAAACGGAGAGGCTGAGGCCGCTGTACTTTTGAATAATTTGCGCCAAGGTGGACAGCCCGCCGGTGGATCCCCGGCCTCGGAACACAATACCGAGTCCTATCCCCACCCCGATGCCTCCATATAACGAAGCCAGCAACGGATCTGTCGTTGGTACGGGAATGTCCCGTGTCAAAAAGACGAAGAACGGCAGCACCACCGTGCCCAGCAGAGAACGGATGGAGTAGTCCCGCCCGAGCAGCACGTAGCCTGCGATGAACAGCGGGATGTTCAGGGCCCATTGGGTGTAGGCTGGTTCGATTCCAAATTGCGACTGAACGATGATAGATAACCCCGAGACACCGCCCGAGGCGATATGACTGGGGACCAAAAACAAATTAAACGCCAAGGCAGTGATCAGCGAGCCTACGATAATCATCAACGTATCCAGCGTATGGCGTATGGGACCGGTGACCGGAATATAGTCTTGAAATCGGCGTTTGCGAACTATCGGCGGCATTGCTCCCCCTCCTTACTTGCATTTCATGAAATATGTAAAAATAGAAAAACCCACCCGTACCAAACGTGGCCAAGGTGGGTCGTATTTAGTAGCGGCTCGGGCGGGAAGGCACATCAAGGCGCTCCCGTCCCGCCGATTAGCTCTCCGTCTTAATCTGGCTGCGCAGATAACCGTCGATAAAAGCGTCCAGATCCCCGTCCATCACCGCGCCGACATTCCCCGTCTCCACGTTCGTCCGGTGATCCTTCACCATGCTGTACGGGTGGAACACGTACGAGCGGATTTGGCTGCCCCAGGCGATATCCGATTGCTCGCCGCGGATCTCATCCAACTCGCGTTGTTGCTCCTCGATCTTGCGTTCGTACAGCTTGGAGCGGAGCATCGTCATCGCCCGTTCTCGGTTCTTGATCTGTGAGCGTTCGTTCTGGCAGGTCACCACGATCCCGGTCGGGATGTGGGTAATCCGCACGGCCGAGTCGGTCGTGTTGATGTGCTGACCGCCGGCACCGCTGGCGCGGTACGTATCGATTTTTAAATCCTCATTACGGATTTCGATCTCCACGTCATCGCTGATCTCCGGCACGACGTCACAGGAGACGAACGACGTATGCCGGCGTCCGGAAGCGTCAAACGGCGAGATCCGCACCAGCCGGTGAACGCCCTTCTCCGCCTTCAGGTAGCCGTAGGCGTTGTAGCCTTTGATCAACAGCGTAACGCTCTTGATCCCGGCTTCGTCGCCCGGCAGGTAGTCCAGCGTCTCGACCTTAAAGCCACGTTTCTCCGCCCAGCGAGTATACATCCGCAGCAGCATTTGGCCCCAGTCCTGGGACTCGGTGCCGCCTGCGCCAGGATGCAACTCGAGAATCGCGTTCATTTTGTCGTACGGCTGGTTCAGCAGCAGCTGGAGCTCGAACTCCTCCAACTTCTTCACGAGCTTCTCTACGGAGTCTGCTACCTCCGCAGCCAGCGATTCATCGCCTTCTTCCTCGGCGAGCTCCGCCATCATTTCCAGCTCATCGTATTCGTTCTGCAGCGCCGTATATTGGTCCACCGAGGATTTTACCGCATTCATCTCCGCGATAATCCCTTGAGCTTTCTCGTTGTCGTCCCAGAAATCCGGTGCCGCCATTTTCTCCTCATAGTTGGCGATCATCTCTTGCTTCAGATCTAAGTCAAAGAGACCCCCTAAGGTTGGTTAATTTCTTTGCGATTTCGCGCATGTCTTGTTTCACGTTCGCATCGATCATACGGTAGATCACCTTTCTTTGTAAAAGTTTATTTGTAGCTGCCACTTTGGTTTAAAGGTAACGCCCTTTTTTACCCTTATTCAACTCCCGGGCACCGAATTTCAAAAAATAAGGACAAAATCTACCTTTATTTCATTCCTAAACCTGGAAAAACCCTGTTTTGAGCCATAGTCTGCAAAAATAAGGCCAAAAAACTCCCTTATTTACCAGACATCTGCCCAAAAAAGCAAAATAAGGCCCTTTTTTACCCCTATTTCGCCTGTGGCTGAACCAACGTCGAGGTGGCTACCTCGGATGAGCCAACATCGGCGCGGCCGCTGCGGCCGAGAACAGGTTTTCCCTCCAAACGGGGCAAAAGCGGGCAGCCTAAGGAAATCCTCAGGCTCCCCGCCGCACCCAGCTTATGCCGACATTATGCGTTTTGGCCGTGGCAGTGTTTGTACTTCTTGCCGCTGCCGCATGGGCACAAGTCGTTGCGGCCGATCGTTTCGCCGCGTTTGACTGGGCGTTTCTCTGCCGGCTCGCCGCTCGTGGTGATTTTGTTCTCATCCACGACCGCTTGGCGTTCCTGGTTCGTTTCGATCTGCGCCTTCATGATGTACGTCGCGACTTCTTCCTGAATGCTGGCGATCATCGCGTTGAACATCTCATAGCCTTCAAATTGATATTCGCGCAGCGGATCGGTACCGCCGTATGCACGAAGATGAATGCCTTGACGCAGCTGATCCATCGCGTCGATATGGTCCATCCATTTGCTGTCGACAGCACGGAGGGCGATAACCTTCTCGAACTCCCGTACCATTTCCGGACCAATCGCTTCTTCGCGAGCGTTGTATTTCGTCAGGACGCGTTCAAAAATATACTCGACCATCTCATTCGGCTCTTTGCCCCACAGATCGTCTTTCGTAATGGCGCCTTCGTCCAGCAGCTTGCTGTTGACGTAATCGGCAACCTCTTGCAGTTCCCAGTTCTCCGGCAGCTCGTCAGCGGTATGGGCTTCAACCACCCGTTCGATGACCGGCTTGATCATATCGAGAACGATTTGCTTAATGTTCTCCGATTCCAGTAGCTCACGGCGTTGTTTATAGATAATTTCGCGCTGTTGGTTCATGACGTCGTCATATTGCAGGACGACTTTGCGCACGTCGAAGTTGTTGCCTTCTACGCGTTTTTGCGCAGATTCGATCGCACGAGTGATCATCTTGCTCTCGATTGGTTGGTCTTCCTCGAAGCCAAGACGCTCCATCATGTTCAGCACGTTGTCCGCGCCAAACCGCTTCATCAGTTCATCGCCTAGCGACAGGTAGAATTGCGTGGAGCCTGGATCGCCCTGACGGCCGGCACGACCGCGCAGCTGGTTATCGATCCGGCGCGATTCGTGGCGTTCGGTACCTATGATATGCAGGCCACCTAATTCGGCCACGCCTTCGCCAAGCAAAATGTCGGTACCGCGGCCCGCCATGTTGGTAGCGATCGTCACGGAACCCGGTTCCCCTGCGTGAGAGATAATTTCGGCTTCCTCCGCATGGTATTTCGCGTTCAGCACCTTGTGCGGGATGCCTTTGCGCTTCAGCATCTCGGATACGCGTTCGGAGTTCTCGATCGAGATCGTACCGACGAGCACCGGTTGTTTTTTCTTATGGCGCTGAACAATTTCTTCGACAACCGCCTTGAACTTGCCGTCAACACTCTTGTAAACGACGTCCGGCAAGTCGATACGACGGTTCGGCCGGTTGGTCGGCACTTGCAGCACTTCGAGGCCGTAGATTTTCTTGAACTCTTCTTCCTCGGTCTTCGCTGTACCGGTCATCCCGGCCAGCTTGCGGTACATCCGGAAGTAGTTCTGGAACGTAATCGTCGCCAGCGTCATGCTTTCGTTCTGTACCTCGATGCCTTCTTTGGCTTCGATCGCCTGGTGCAGCCCGTCGCTGTAACGGCGACCTTGCATGATCCGGCCGGTAAATTCGTCGACGATCAGCACCTCATCATCGGTCACAACGTAATCGACGTCGCGGCGCATGATAACGTTCGCTTTAAGTGCCTGCACCACGTGGTGGTTCAGGGTAACGTGTTTATGATCGTACAAGTTATCAATGCCAAAAGCGCGTTCCGCTTTAGCGACCCCTTTTTCGGTCAGCGAAACGGCCTTTACTTTAATATCAACGGTATAATCTTCCTCCGGCGTCAGCGTCTTCACGAAACGATCGGCTGCATAATACAGCTCGGTGGATTTCTGAGCTTGGCCGGATATAATGAGCGGTGTCCGCGCTTCATCGATCAAAATGGAGTCCACTTCATCAATAATGCAATAATACAGCGGCCGCTGTACCATCTGTTCTTTGTAGAGCACCATGTTGTCGCGCAGATAGTCAAACCCAAATTCGTTGTTCGTGCCATACGTGATGTCGCAAGCGTAAGCTTCTTGTTTCTGCTCATGCTCCATGCCGTTGAGGTTCACCCCAACCGTCATGCCGAGGAAGTTGTAAATCTGCCCCATCTGCTGGCTATCGCGCTGTGCCAAATAGTCGTTGACGGTAACGACATGCACACCTTTCCCCAGGAGCGCATTCAAATAAACCGGCAGGGTTCCGACCAGCGTCTTCCCTTCACCGGTTTTCATCTCCGCAATCTTACCTTCATGAAGCGCCATGCCGCCGATCAGCTGCACATCAAAATGACGCATCCCCAGCGTGCGTTTCGAAGCTTCCCGTACTGTGGCAAAAGCTTCTGGCAACAGCTCATCCAGCGTCTCGCCTTTCTCGATCCGTTCCCGGAACTCGGCGGTTTTCCCTTTTAACTGCTCGTCCGAAAGCGCCTCAAATTGCGGTTCTAATGAATTAATATAATCGACCGTCTTCATCAGACGTTTGACATCACGTTCATTCGTGTCGCCAAATATCTTCTTTACTAATCCCAGCATGATTTACCCCTTTCACGCATAAACAGATGATTTGCCTAAATTGTAACAGTTTGTAAGGCACGCCGCAACACGCCCCGTCACGTCTGCATTGCGGTAAAGCGCCCTTGTATACGAATAAAGAGCCCTATCCGCGGGCGGATAAGGCTCGTTTCCTTTGCGTTAGTATCACAGGAATTACCACCTCGTTTGAAACAACTTGCCATGATTGCACGGAGTGCAGGGGGTTAATCCTGTTCAATCAAACCGTATTTGCCGTCATTGCGCTTGTAGACGACGTTAACTTCCTTAGTGTCGATGTTCGAGAAAACGAAGAAGTTGTGTCCTACCATATTCATTTGCAAAATCGCTTCCTCTACGTCCATCGGCTTCAAGGTAAAGCGTTTCGTGCGAACCACTTCCAGCTCTTCCTCGCCTTCATCCAGCGCAACGGAGCCTGTGGTCGCGTCCTCTACAAAGAGGCTGTTCTTCACGCCCTTCTGGCGCAGTTTACGGTTGATTTTCGTTTTGTGCTTGCGGATTTGACGTTCAAGCTTGTCCACAACCGCATCAATGGATGCGTACATGTCGTCGCTGCGGTCTTCCGCACGGAGCACAACGCCGGTCAAAGGAATCGTTACCTCGACCGCGTGCAAGCCTCGTACCACACTTAACGTGACAGTACCGTCTGAGGTAGGGGGTGCATCAAAGTACTTGTCTAGTCGGCTGAGTTTCTTGTCTACGTAGTCACGCAAGGCCTCAGTCACTTCAATCTGCTGTCCTCGAATACTAAAATTCATAGGGCACTCCTCCTTTGCTTTGCACTTTTATTATACCATGACGTAAAGGCAAAGTAAAAAGTGTTAAAGGGCTGTAAACCACCGCGACATCCGTAAAAAGACATGCAGACGGCCGGCAAATTCCCCGCGTTTTCAAGCCCGGCGACGCTTCCCGGTTCTCCACCGGGATTTCAACAAAATCGTGAACGCCGCGCCGCATGCCGCCCCGATCGTATCCAGCAGCACGTCCTGCACCATCGCCGTCCGCCCCGGCGTAAAGCTCTGGTGCAGCTCATCCGTGCAGGCATAGAGGAACGCGATCAGGATCGCGAAGAGCAGTCGCCGATTGGAGCGCCCACAACCGCCTAAGGCGTAAACCAGGAATGCCGCCAACAGGGCATAACTGCCGAAATGCGCTGCTTTGCGGATAAAGAACTCGATGAAGCTCGCCCCGCCCACACGATCTACGCTGATCTCATGCCCGCCGTAGCTGAACCGGATCCCGCCGAATCGGTTCTCAATCCACTGATCCGAGGTCTTTTTCTCGATTTCCTGCACCAGCGACTGCTCCTGATAAGACTGCGAAGAGAACCCGAACAGAATCACCATCATCGCGATCGCCGGCAGCCAGCGCAGCCAAGGCCGAAGGTTGTGCAAGGGAGGTCACCTCATTCGTTTGCGAACTCATTCATTTTACGAAATTATAACATAAGAAAAACGTCTATCGACGCACATTCAAGTAGACAGAATATCATAAGAAAACCCCGGGTTTCCCCGGGGAATTGCTAGCGAATCTTTAATTGTTAACCATCGTACCGTTCATATGTAGGTCGGCTGTGCCGGGATGATTACAGTTTGATTACGTTAGCGGCTTGTGGACCACGTGCGCCTTCAACGATTTCGAACTCGACGGATTGGCCTTCTTCCAGCGTTTTGAAGCCTTCAGCTTGGATCGCGGAGAAGTGTACGAATACGTCGCCGCCTTCTTCAGTTTCGATGAAACCGTAGCCTTTTTCTGCGTTGAACCATTTTACTTTACCTTGCATGCACTAACATTCCCTTCATTATCAAATAAGAGTGTGATCCTTGTAACCAAGCCCCACATTTTTGACTATACCATCCGAGCTTATCCGGTGTCAATTACCAAGGAAAAGGTTTTACTGTAAGGAATTTGTAGATTTTTGTCAGGGTTGTGTCGAAGTGGTGAGCAAGGCATCCAACTCATCGGATGCATCATCAAGGCAAAAGTCACTTGTGGTAGTGAGATCATCATTTACGTAAAAACCGATGATACACCTTCTTCACGGCCTCAATAACATCTGTCACATCTTGATTTGTCATTTTCGGAAATAGCGGCAAGGTAATGGCTGTATTGTAATAGCTTTCTGCATTAGGGCACAAGCCGGGACGGTAACCCAATGATTGATAGTACGGCTGCAAATACACCGGAATATAGTGAACGTTGACACCGATATTCTCCGCGCGAAGTGCTTCAAAGATCTCTTTCCGGCTTGCAGTAAAATATTCAGGCAACCAACGAATGACGTAAAGATGCCAGGATGATTCGGCCATCGGATGCTGCTTCGGAATGACCAAACCAGGCAACGTGGAGAAACACTCATTGTACATTGAAGCGATCTCCCGTCTTCTCGCGACAAAATCGTGAAGCTTGTCCATTTGGCTTGCTCCCAGTGCCGCTTGCATATCGGTCATTCTGTAATTGTAGCCAAGCTCCTGCATTTCGTAATACCATGGCCCGTCATTCTGGATGAGCTTGTTTGGATTTCGAGTCATCCCATGATTGCGGAACAACAACAACCGCTCATAGTAACGCTCATCGTTCGTCGTAATGATCCCGCCCTCACCGGTTGTAACATGCTTGACCGGGTGAAAGCTGAACATGGTCATGTCGGCCCAAGAGCCTATTTTCCGCCCGGCATAGGAAGCTCCCAGCGAATGCGCAGCATCCTGGATCACCACAAGGTTGCGATCCCGCGCCAGCATCGAGATTCGGTCCATTTCCGCCGGCTGCCCTGTAAAGTCAACCGCGATGATCGCTTTGGTTCTTTCGGTGATCTTCGACTCAATCTCTGAAGGAGCGACATTGTAGGTATCCATGTCGATATCCGCAAAAACCGGCGTGCCCCCTTGGTAAAGGACACAGTTGCTGCTAGCCAAAAAAGTGATCGGTGTCGTTATCACTTCATCGCCTTGACCGATCTCCGCCGCGAAACAAGCTCCATGAAGTGCAGCTGTACCATTCGCAAAGGCTACGGCATATTTGGCACCTACAGCATCGGCGACTTTTCGCTCAAACTGTTCGATCGCCGGCCCTTGGGTGATGAACGCCCCCCGCAACACCTTCACCACAGCTTCAATATCCTGCTCATCCAGCCATTGCTGACCGTAAGGCAGCAGCGTTTCGCGAACCGGGCGGCCGGATTCATGTTCCTTTGTCATTTTGCGTTCCCTTCTTCCTTCATGGTCGCTTTACCTATTCCAAGCCTCCGGCCTGTATCCATTCGCGCGTCCGGGCGATGCCTTCCTCCAACGTTACACGCGGCTCCCAACCAAGCAACCGTTTCGCTTTCTCCGAATTGCACAACAGCTTCTGAATTTCACTCTGCGGATGAATATGCTCTACATGACGGATCCGTGAAGGGTCCCCCGCGATCATCAACGCCAAATCGTTAATTGTGATATCTCGCCCCAACCCTGCATTCACAATCTCGCCGTTAACGGCATCGGAATAACCCGCAGACACGACAAAATTGGCGCAATCCTCAACATAAAGCAGGTCGCGAGTCTGGGTGCCTTCTCCGTAAATGCGGAGCTCTTTTCCATCCAAATCATTTTTAAGGAAAATCGCAACCACTCCGCCCTCACCGCCAGTCTTCTGAAATGGACCGTAGGTATTAAACGGGCGAATGACCACGGTCGGCAGTCCGTAGGCGTAGTAGTAAGAGAGGACCATATTTTCCGCAGCCACTTTTGCTCCGGCGTAAGGCGAAGCCGGTTTTGTTGGATGCAGCTCCGTGATCCCGGTCTCATCCGTACACCGGTCATAGACCATGCAGGTGCTCATAAACACAACTTTCGTATTGTATCTGCGGCACTGCTCCAAGATATAAAAAGTCCCGACCGTATCGTTATTAAACGTGGTTCGCGGATCATCGATGGAGTCTTGGACGTTAATCGACGCGCCAAGATGATAACAAATGTCGAATTGATGGGCAGCGAACAGTTCCTCTAAAAGAGGCTCGTCCAAAATCGTCCCCCTGATGAACTGTTTCAACCCCGGATGGCCCTGAAACTCCTGAAGATTGGCTTCCCGTCCGTTCGACAGATCATCCAAAATCCACAGTTGGTGACCATCCTCTAACAACTTTTTGGCAACCCATCGGCCGATAAATCCAGCCCCGCCGGTAAGTAAAATGTTCAAAGGAATGCAGCTCCTTCTATAAATATACTTCTACATATTATTAAAACAAATCCCAGGTTACAGGAGTTCCCTTAGATGCATCTTTGCTGATCTTTCGGCCAAGCAGTTGATCCAGATATTTGGTCGGAAGACCTAACCCGGGACGGATAGCCTTGATGTTCTCGCGGGTAAATACATCGCCTTTCTTCATATCCTGTGAAATATATAAAGAGCGCCGATGTTTCATAGACTCTTTTTCCCGATCGGTTGGACCATACGACACTTTGCCTAGAGACTGCCAAGCCCGTTCCGTCTCCACCACGAGCGCGGACAGTTCTTCGGGTTCCAACGAAAACGCGGAATCCACGCCGCCATCTGCACGCCGCAGGGTAAAATGCTTCTCGATCACGGTCGCTCCTAAAGCGACGCTCGCTACCGAAACGCCAACTCCCATCGTATGGTCGGAAATCCCGACTTGGCATTGGAACAACTGCTCCATATGAGGAATTGTTACGATATTGGTGTTCTCCGGAGAAGCAGGATAAGTGCTGGTACATTTCAGCAATACGATATTTTCGGCCCCTGCTTCCCGGGCCGCCCGTACGGTTTCATCCAGCTCGGCAATCGAGGCCATCCCCGTCGAAATAATTAGCGGTTTCCCCGTTGCTGCCGCTTTACGAATCAATTGGATGTCGGTGTTCTCAAATGAAGCGATTTTGTAAGCCGGGACATCGAGGGATTCGAGGAAATCAACAGCGGTTTCGTCGAAAGGGGTGCTGAAAGCAATCAGACCAAGCTCTTTACAACGCTTAAAGATCGGCTCATGCCACTCCCAAGGCGTATACGCCTCCTGATACAAATTGTATAAAGAGCTGCCTTGCCACAAGCTGTTAGGATCCTCGATAAAAAATTCACCGTCGTGAATGTCCAGTGTCATCGTATCTGCGGTATATGTCTGCAGCTTTAAGGCATCCGCCCCCGCTTGGGCCGCAGCTTCAACGATAGCAAGCGCACGATCAAGGGACTGATTGTGGTTTCCCGACATTTCCGCGATAACAAACGGCTTATGATTTTTGCCAATCCAGCGGTGAGCAATTTGAAAATCCATTGATACGTCCTCATTTCTGCTGAAGTCATGAAAACTACTCTTTCTGAGCAAATAAAACAATTGAACGACCGAACCCAAGTTCAGCCAAGGACTCATAGAACCGGTTGAGCAGTTCTTTACGCCCCGTCTTGATGAAGGAGTTCTGGAAGTTTGTCGATATATTGAATCGCCTGTTCCAGCGTAACCTCAATTTTCTGATTTTCCAAGTGGTAAAACAGCTTGTACATTTTCACGTAATCTTCCATCGTATCGATCGTGAGACGTACGTCTTCACGCTGCAAATGCTTAAGTTCGGGCTGGATCTTGATCATGTTAAATTTCTCAGGATGATTCAGGATATACGGTGTAACATGCTCCCGCTCGTAATCCGATGTTGCCTCCTGGGCTGCCCGTATCAAGGCTTGGCGGGTAAACACTTCGATTCCCGTCCCGTAGGGGACGTGTTCCATGCCGACGTAATCCAGCCGATTCGCTTGCAGTGCGGCTAGCCCTTGATCTATAAATCGTGGTTCGACCAGAGGATTGTCTGCGGTAATTCTTACGATGAGGTCTGCGCCAGAATGCTCGGCTGTTTCGTAAAACCTTTGAAGAACGTTGTCCAACGGGCCCCGGTAAACAGAAACTCCTAGTCTACGACCGGCGATCTCAAGCAAATCGTCCTCCGGTTCCGCAGACGTTGCCAACCATATTTCATCCACGCTCGATGATTTTTGGGCTTGTCCGATGACCCGTTCAAGCAAGGTTTTCCCATGAAGATCTTTTAGCACTTTCCCCGGCAATCGTTGCGAAGACAACCGGGCTTGAATGATTGCTGCGACTTTTACCATGCCGTCCACCCGCCGTCTACAGCGAGATTTTGCCCTGTAATATAAGATCCGGCAGAAGATATTAGAAGAAGGACAGCCCCTTTGAGCTCATCGGGAAGGCCGATTCTCCCCAGCGCGGTTTTGTTGCTTAATTGAGCGATGAACTCCTTGTTCTGCTGCGTTTGTTCATTTGGAAAGGGTCCTGGAGAAATCGCATTCGCCCGGATCCCTTTACGGCCATAGTGACAGGCAAGGTATCGGGTAAATTGGATGATCGCCGCTTTACCTGCGCCATAATTGGCCGGGTTGTTCTGGCCGGAAGTCCCGTAGATTTCCGGATTAGGCGAGACGACACCGTACATGGAAGCGATATTGAGAATGGTCCCCTTCCCCTCCTCCAGCATATAGGGAAGAACCGCTCTTGTACAACGGAACACGGCGTTGATGGTTCCATCAATCCCCTTTTCCCACTGTTCCTCCGTGAAGCTCTCAACGAATCCCGGCGAGCTTACATTTGCATTATTGATTAAGGCGTCAATGCGGCCATACTGCTGAATCGTCCGTTCAACCCCCGCTGTTACCGATTGGCCATCTAATACGTCTAGTTGTAAGCCAATATGCTTGCCGGAGTACGTTTGCGTTAGCGTTTCGGCCAAGAGAGTGCATTTATCAAGATTTCGGCTGGCGATCACAACGTTAGCGCCATATTCGGCCAGTGCATGACACATCGCCGTCCCCAGATAACTGGTGCCGCCTGTCACCAGTATGGTTTGGCCGCTCAAATCGAATAAACCGTTCACTTTGGTTTCCCCCAACAGCTCGGATTTAAGATATCGTCAGAAATTTGGCCGAACATGCGCTGAATGTCATCTCTTACTCCCTGCGGAAGCACGGGAAGCCGCATCGCTTCGATATGTTCACGAAGCTGATTTTCGGTTTCACAACCAACGACGATTCGCCCGATTTCCTTCAGATCCCGAACATAGATCAGACATAATTCGGCACATGTAAGATGAAGCTCGGATGCCAAAGCATGCAGTTGTTTGATATAAGGAACTGCCTTCTGCAAATAAGCTGGAATCTCGTCGAGCGGCATCAGCAGCAATCCCTGCAAAAAAACACTTCTGGCATGAATCTCTATATGCCGGGAACCTAGTTCAGCTAACAGACCGCTTCGAAGCAGGCGGGTATCGATGATATTTATCGGGACCTGAATCACGTCTAACCCGTCTAGTTCCAAATAACGCTCCACATCCTCAGGCGTATAAACCGAAATCCCTACTTTGCCGATCAGGCCATCCTGTTTGAGCTCCTTTAACCACTCCACCGCAAGCCCATCATGCGAAAACATGCTTTTGGGGGAATGGAGCAAACAGTAATCTAAACGAGAAAGATTTAATCGTTCCATAGATAGGAGGACTTGATCCTTCATGCCCGTTCTCGCTTCCGCGGCGGACTGGACCTCCCCCTCGAAAGGGTCCGGTATTTTTGTCACGATCTGAAACGGCTGATTTTGTCCTGCTTCCCTAAATGTTCTTATATACTGGCCGATAATCGTTTCGCTTTCCCCATAGCCGGAGGCCGTATCGAGCAATTCTACGCTGCTTTGGTTCGCCAGTTCAAGAATGCCCCTTGCTGAACTGGGGGAAGGTTGGCCTGTCTTGTTGGCAATACCGTAGTTCATCCCTAGTTGTGCTGTTCCAAGCGCCAATTTCATATTCTGACTTCCCTTCTGTATTACCTGTGCAGCATGGTCCATAGTTCATCGAAGTGATGGATTCGATATTCCGCTTCATAAGCGTCAGGACGGTTTATAGCAGCAAAATTCCCGCGCATGATTCTGACTGTTCGGAAGCCTAAAGGCTTAATGCCTACAAAGTCTTTGTTGGGATTGTCGCCTACGTAAACAACCTCTTCCGGCTGCAAATTCTCCCGCCGACAAATGTGCATAAAGCAAAGCGGGGATGGCTTCTCGTTAGCGATGCCATACCGCCTTGTAATGTAGCACTTCCGTATATTCGGGTGATCATAAAGCCCCAAGGCTTGCAGCTTGCGAAGCTGAACAAACTTATTGCCGTCAGTCACGATATAAATCTGAAAGCTGCTCCCTGCATTGTTTAATAGTCTGCGGGCATCGTCATACAGCTCAATTCGCGGCGCATGGCTCCGATATACTCCCAGACATGCTTTGACGGCCTTTCCTGTTCGTTTCCCGAGCTGTTCAAGCAAGACATCGAAAACCTGCCCTCGTCCGTTCTGTTCAAGTTCACGAAACATGATGGTCATCGCCTTGTCGGCAGGACATTGAAACTGTTGCTCCACGTAATCCGCCACGGCGCGAAATCCGCTGTTCACATAGGTGAGTTCTTCGTAAAGCGTATCATCTAAGTCAAATACCAGCGCTTTTACTTTCACTGAATCATATCCTCCGCATAACGCACCAACCGTTTTTCATGTTCGCTGCGAATAAACGGATATTCATCCAAATCGGCTCCTTCCGCCTCGAGCAAGAACCAGTAAAAAGTATCTAAACCGGCAACCACGCTGAGTCTGGAAGCTCCTCCAAAACGGCTGTTACATTCAATAAAATGAATTCCGCCTTGCTCATCGATGATCGCTTGGAATACCGCGTGCCCGTACAACCCCAGCTTTTCGGCAAACGCGGCACACATTTGTTCTAACTCCGCATGGCGGAAAGTTGTGGTGATCTGCGATTCCCCGCCAATGACAAGCTCTCGCTTGCGTGCTACAACTCCCTTACACTTCCCGTTTTGTTGCACATAAACATCGACACTAACCTCAAAGCCGGAAATATAAGGTTGAAAGATTGGCTGTTCCAGGCCTTGGGCATGCTTAATAGCGTCTTCCAGAGAAAGCTGAATTCCGATCGATTGCGAACCCGCACCAAAGCGCTCTTTGACGACATACGTCGAATTTGCCGGCTGAACTTCCTCAATTCGCTCGCCGGTAACGATGACCGGAAACCCCCATTCGGACCCCTTTTGATAGAACAACTGCTTGTCCAAACAGATCCGAACGGCTTCCACATCGGATACCATCACATGCACACCTTGACGCGCCAGTTCTTGCTTCGCTTCGGCAAAATACGCAAGTTCGCCGTCCCGAGTAGGAATGATATGACGAATGCCTTGTTGTTTGCACTCTTCAAGCAACTGCTCCAGGGATAAATTTTTCAGAAAAGGCATCGTCCAAAAGCGGTCTACAAAAAAACGGCCGATAGCCTGCTCATTTACATCCCCGCCAATGAGTTGCAGAGGTTTACCTAATTTGGTAATGCCGCCCGCAACACATTTGAGCAACGGAACCTTCCGGGCCACGCTTGTAACCAGTACGCCGTTACCACGATGAGCTTGTTCCGGATCTACGGAGCTGGAAGACATAAGCGCTTTATAATGGCTGATGAGCTCAGGAATCGTGTCCTCCAACTGCCGGTTCGGATGCCAGCCTGTCCAAGCCTTAAAGGTGGACATATCCGCTTCCGAAGCCTCAAAGGGAATATCACTGTCCATCTCGACATGCTGCATATCCGGAAAGTGACGATGTAATATATTTAGCACATCTTCTACCCGTCGCGACCGCCCATTACCTAGGTTCACAATCCCCGTAGCCTCGCTTAAGGCGAGCCGCAGTAGCCCTTCCGCCACGTCCTCGGCATAGATGTAATCAAACATTCCTTCCTTGCGGTATACCTGAATCGTCTCCTGATTCAGAAGAGCCCGGATCCAACGGGATACAATATCGCGGGAGTTTTTCCCATAGACGCGGTAAATACGGGCGGAGACTGTCTTTAGACGCTCCCCGGCAAAATGCTGCAGAAACCGCAGCTCGATTTCGTGCATCAGCTTGGCCGCTCCGCACAAATTGCGCGGATGAATCGGTGAGCTTTCCGTAAGAGGGGTGGCTTCCTTCGCCGGCTGTTCAAATTGATACTGGTCCGGGTTATAAATTAAGTAACTGGAGGCAAAAACAACCCTTTTCAAAGAGCCGATGTCCTTCAGCAAGTCCATCAGGTGATGGCTTAGCTTTAAGTTATGGCGATAATTTTCTTCCCAAAACTCATACGTTTCCTCCGAGCGCTCAAAGGTAGCCGCTAAATGAAAAAAATATTCCGGGGAGAATTCCGCCAACTCCTCTTTCGAGATCTCATTCAAATCTCCTTGGCGATAACGAACCGAAGCCGGCAAATGGGGGGGTCTTGGTTTCAAATCACCAATCAATACATCGGCTCCTGCATTGACAAGCTTATGAACCAATTCCGTTCCGATTACGCCGGCTCCACCGCTGACAAACACTTTTTTTCCTTTTAGCATCGTAAAGCTCCTTTTATGCACCGTAGTTAACTTCCTGTCACTAAAATCCTCATTACCTTCAATATCGGTCATTTCCGTGACTCATTTCACGGGTGTCAAGCAGCCGTGCAGTAAAGAATCTACGTAGTGACCGTCTATTCTGACATGTTCCTTCATTCGCCCTTCGAACTGGAACCCGCTCGACTCCAATATTTTAATGTGGAGGGGACGAATGTCAAAGGTTTCCGTAAACAAACGATGGAGTTGCAGCTCCTCGAACGCGATATGCTTCATCAGGCTAAGGAAGGTTGAAAAATCGCTGGTGTACTGCGCCACTTCTTCCTCGCTGCTCCGCTCCGTCTGCACCAAATACGAAATTTCCGCCCGGCGATTCACCCAATCCAGATTGGTTAAACCGCCGTAGCCAATGTGCCTGCCATCATAATAATAACTGAAGAGCATCAAATTCGGATGCTCCACGTTATAGGACGGGAGCACGATCTCGTGGTAATAACGGCGCTGATCCTCATCCGTCAATATCCGGGATTGCCGCAGCACCGCCATCTGTTCATTCCGCCACTGCTTGATGGCTTGCATCTCGTGTTCGCGGAGGGGACGAAGTTCGTAGAGGTTGTTCGTATAGATGTCTGAACCTAACAGTAAATATTTCATGGATTCCATTAAAAATTCTCCCAATAAGAATAAAAATGTTATGAAACACAATCCTCTGGGTTAGTTCCTATTTCTTGCCTTAATTTTGAAACCCGCAATGTTTTCAAACATTCATATACACGGTATAACCAGTCCAAGTTTTTCAGTATAACAATTAATAGAATAGCTTGGGGCAACCACCCAGATAAAGCTGAGATAGAAATTATAAAAAACACAGTAAACATGTCAAAGCCCGGTATAATTCCTCGATCAAGAAACCATTGTTTCCACTTAGAACGGATAAGTTGGTTTTTTCTAGCAAAAGGCAATACAAATTTATGAACCACCACCAAATCAATCAAAATAGTGAGTGGTAAAGCTAATCTCAACCATAATGGTAGATCAACCCCAAGTGCTAGTCCAATAAACAGAACCCATCTCACTACTTGATCACTAATCCGATCTAATTTAGCCCCAAATGGAGTACAGCGATTAGTTAGCCGAGCCAGGTTGCCGTCCGCACCATCAAAAAAATGATGGAGTTGAAGGAGGACAGCGCCTAATATCCATTGCTGAAACAAAAAAGAAAGCCCTGCACCTACACCAATCAACCCCGTAAATACGGTGACCATATTGGGAGTTGCTTTAAGATCAAAGACTAATTTTGTAAAAAACGGATCGATTAAGTGTGCGTAGTACCTATTTATTGCATATTCAAATTCTCGACGTTGACTAACCACATATTTCGCTTTAAATTTTCGGTATTTTTCTACTAGCATATTGAATTCTCCAACTGTTTGTTGACTAATTCTAAATCCTCGGGAAAGTCAATTTCCGTACAAAGTACATCGGATATATCTATCGGATGAACCTTTAAACCTCTGGATATAGCATCTTCAATTCCTTTTTCAAAATAATCATGATCATTACATTGCTCAAGCGTCTCGATCAATAACGAGATATCCTCACGAATAACTTTATTAATTCCCACTGCTTCACCTTGAGGGTTATCAACAGTCTTTGAAACATTGACGATAAGCCCATTGGAATCAGTAATATACTTTACTTCTTCATCTCCAACTCTTGCTGTACTAACAGCCATACACGAGGCAGAATATTCGACCATACGTCCTATGATTACCGGATCAAACACGACATCTCCATTTACCCAAATAACATCTTCGTTTGCTACCTTCTTTAATGCTTTTAATAAGCTTTTAGATGTATTTGTAGTATCAAAATAATCATTGTAAATAAAAGAGGCATCCGGCACCGCCTCCATGATCAACTCTTTCTTAAACCCCACAACAATAAAAATATCATCGATACTTACGTAATGTAAAAATGCATTCAATTGATTTTGCATAATTGTTTTTCCGTTAGATAGTTTGGTTAGTGACTTCGGATGGGGTTTTCCCAATCTTGAACCAATACCAGCTGCTAAGATAATAATCTTCATCGTTTTCACCTCAAATGATGGCTATGTAATCCTCTTTTTCAATAAAACCCATTGTTTCTAGTTGCTGTGCAATATCCAATCTCCAGCCAGAAGCAATAAAAATAAAGTTATCTTTCGTCAATTTTTTGGGGTTAATTACTGGGACACCTTGCTTCTCTGAATCCCACAAAGAGCGATTATTATCCACAAAACAAGCAACCGGAATATTATAACGTTTCAAGCTGCGAAACACTTTTTCTCCGACTACCCCGGTACCGAAAATACAGATATTTCTTGTCTCAGACTTTTTATATATGTCTAATATTCGTTCCTCATCATACCAAAAAACTTTATTACTCATATATTTTTGAACTGCAAATTTATTTCTTTCCCACACTTTGTGGCGAATGTTATTAAACAGCTTTTGATTTTCGAAGTCAGCTTTCCATTCGTCCAACTCTACTAATGCACCTGGTTTATTATAAAACTCTTCCCATTTCTCATCATAGGTCTTCCAATCATGGTATTTCATGGACAACTTATGATCCGACTCAGCCATAAGGATCGTCTTCTGGGCAAGACGTTCTTCATCCATTTCATTATCATGATAAATTAGGCTCATCGGTGAATACATTTGTTTGAAGCTCTGGGGGTAAAGCTTAAAAATTCTCATTGAAAGCTCTTTACCCTCACCCCCATAGGTAATTTCCTCATTCCAGCCCCCAACCTCGAAGAAAACATCTTTTTTGATTGAAACGTTCCCCTCTAGATAAGGGATAGCCGGAAAAAATTCATTCCCTATATAGTATTTACTTGGGCGCTCGTTAGAAGGATGCTCTGTTAAAGGGATGGAATTACCACGAACAATTAGAACATCAAACCTTCTGTGACATAATAAGTGAGAAATCACGAAATCCTCATCCGGTATCCCATCATCATCAAGAAAGAGGAGGATCGGAGCCTTCGCATATTGAGCACCTATGTTCCTGCCTACACAAATCCCAACATTATAGTTAAGTGAAATGTACTTATCAACAAAAGGGACTAGCATTTGCAGTTCTTCATCATTGGCACCGTTATTGACAAATATCAATTCGAACGGAACATCATGCCTTTGTTTCTTTAATTTCTCAAAACTCTTGATAGTATTGGGATGAAACTTCCAAGCTATAACAATAACAGAAATGACAGGATCGGAAACATCATTGCGAGACTCGACATTTTTGATGGCCTCGATGTATCGCTCAAATTCCACATCCAGACCTCCTCGTATAGTATCTTTAAAAAGCTCTTTTAGGTTCATTTCCATCCCCCGGTGGATGGAAAACAGACTCCAAATTTCCAGCTTATTCTTTTGAAAATCCCATCAGGGATCCGGGGCAGCTCATGGCCCGAAGTGTGTCCTCATACGCGAGGGTGATGGATCTGCGCGTGCGCCGGAGGCATCCCGGAGTCCATTCCCTGAATCCCTAGCGAAAGGAGGAATTTCATCTGAAGCTTTTTGTCGGTATTGATGTGAGCTCGCAAGAGCTCGAAGCGTGTTTCATGAACGTAGGCATGGGAAGTTTCCAATTCGATTAAATCAACAGCTTGACATCATACCGCTGGACTTATTTATTTTGTTGAGAAATATAGTAATCTATTTCCTTCCATACTCTTTGAGAAGCCTTATTGTCTTTGTATTTGAAAATTAGATCTCTAACCGTTTCTCGTTCTGCTCTGTAATAATCCTTATTTTTGCTGTACTCATGAAGATGGAAACCTATCATGGAAATGTCTGATACTTGCGGACCCGGAAGCATCTGACTGTATGGTTCGATCAAAAACCCCCTGCGGTTCGAATATTCAATTTCATCCGGAATGTAGTAGATTAAAGGAATATCCTTCAGAAGCAGATCGTAAGCAACCGATGAGTAATCCGTAATCAGTGCGTCAGCACAATTCAGCAATTCGTATAGATGTACTTGAGCACGACTCAGCATATCATCTGTAATATAAAATATTCTTTCATTGCTTGTTCCACCCAGCTTCTCATAGACACGATATTCATGAGGGTGTAATTTGACAAACAAAATTGAATTTGTATCAGATAATATTGAAGTGAATGATTCCTCCTGTACAACAGTGCCAAAGATATGATCCCAATTCATTGACGAATCTAACTCTCGTTTCTTCCCTTCCCTCCATGTAGGCAGATAGAAGATCACATTAGACCCACGCAAGGATATTCCAAATAATGATTCCAGTTTTTCTTTCCCGTCCTCTTCAAAAAGAAAATCATTTCTCGGCATCCCTGTAATTCGATATTTGTTTTGCCTATAGGGAAAACATGCATTAAAAAAAGTATTGTAAAGATGCGAATATGACATAACTAAAGCTGTATTTTTAGAACGTTGGTCCTGTGATTTTATTTGATTGTCATTGATACTTGGAGAAAGTAATCCCATTGTTTTCAACGGAAAACCATGCCATAATTCAATATTAATAAAACCTTCCTGATAGATGCCATCAAAGTGCGAAGAACAAATGACATCATATTCCGATAGCTTTGCATAGTTAGAAGCATCTATTAAATCAACATCATATTTTTCTTTTATATACAAGGGCATATATCTAAAAAGCGCTAACCCCTGGTAATTAGAGTAGTTCAAATTCACTAAAGCAATTTTTTTTCTATTACTAACTCTCCTAGAACTCGCAGCCGAATTCAGTACCTTTTGATAATTTTCCCTTAAAGCTCTCGTATGTTCTTCATGATTTACGGGGATTATTTTGTCGTATGCTATTCCCATTTCCAGTAATTGAGCCATCATACTTAAGGATTGAAAGCTTGCGAGGAAGACGACATCAAAATCGTTTGCTTTAGCCCGGTCCACTGGGTAAATCGTTAACTCTTGAATTTTCGTATGATGTTTTTCCGGATTATTATCAATAATATACTTTATTTTTACTATCTCTCGGTCCAAAGAATTAATGAAGGTCAGGGCTGTCACCCCGGATCCAAAAACAATTGCTTCCATAACTATCCTTCTTTCAAAAAGCTAATTTGAAAATCTTTCAAAAAATGCATTTGGGTTGGTAAAGTAATGAGCATTTCTTTTTATTTCCTCTTCCGGCCAATCCCACCAACGAATTGAATTCAAAATATCAATTTCTTTCTCGTTAAATCGATACTTAATTACTTTTGCTGGGACTCCACCAACTACGGCATAATCTGGTACATCTTTTGACACCACTGCACCGGCAGCTACTATTGCACCATTACCGATTTTAACTCCAGGTAAAATAATGACTCCCATCCCAATCCATACATCATTCCCGATCTCAATCGAATTATTTTGAGACACCTCGTCTCTGATTACTAAATCCTCGTCATCCAGGAAACCAGGAACTTTTTCCACACCATTAAAAACAGTTTTCCGATCGTAAATAAAAGGGTGTGTTGTTATTTGCGCAGTTGGATGATTAGGGTAAGCAATCTTAACGTTATAATTTATAGAAGTAAAACTACCTATCCTTTTTATTAAGGTTCCTCTATGACATAGATTCAAATACCCATATGTATACTTTCCAACAGATACACCGTTAATTATTTTATCCTTTTGGGGAGAGTCGTCTGGAGCAAGTAAAGCATGAAAATGGATTTCCTTTTCTAACCCCATTGATTTCAGTTGATGTGCGATTTCTTCATAAAATGAACTGGCTATCATAATTAGAAGATCTGATTTATTTTCAAGCTCCAAATTTGCAGGTGAGTAAACAGGCCGCCCCCAAAACAACTCCCCAAGTTTTGCATTATTACTAAGGTAATATTCGATATCTATGTTCTTTTTTCTAAATGCTATAGTAGTCAACTCAGCCATACTGCCTGTACCAAAAACAACAATTCTTTTATTTAGCAGACGTTTGATGTTATGTTCCACGTATCGGTCCAAAAACTCAAGTAACCTAGCATCCGTTCCATCCCAACTCATTTTCAAATACCTCCACAAATTAGTACAAGAGTTTTCAGAACTTCGATCTCAGGGTATCTTTTTATATGATGACTAGATTAACGCTTCTTGAATCAACCAAGCTTTTATCAGGTCTTTACTAATACATTGACCTTGATCAGGAAAAATTAAATGAGTCGATTTTTCTTTGTCTTTGTTATGAAATCTAGAATGATGACCAGGGATGATATACATCTTTTCAGACTCAATGGATACTTCCATCTCTTCCTTCGTCATTAGCTCTTCCACCATCTTCTCACCATCCCTAGCCCCAACAATTTCTACCTTTACTTGTTCAGTTAGATTAAAATTCTGTGTTGCTATATCAACTACGACATCTGCTAGATCACCGAGCTTTATAATGGGCATCTTCAGTACAAAGACCTCCCCGCCTTTAGCTAGGCTATTAGCTTCTAGGATTAATTCAATCGCTTGACTCGGAGTCATCATATATCTCAGCATATCAGGGTCCGTAAGTGTAATTTTACGTTGTTCGAGAATTTGCTTCTTAAATAGAGGAATCACTGATCCTCTGGAACCCATCACATTCCCAAAACGAACTGAGGAAAAAACCGTTGATTTGGCTCCTTTATGATACTCCGCAGCCGAAATGAGGCGTTCTGCAGTCAGTTTGGTAGCTCCATATGCATTGGTCGGCGAGATGGCTTTGTCCGTACTTGTAAAAAGCACTTTCTTCACTTTATTATCTAAAGCCGCTTGGATCACATTTTGTGTGCCGATCACATTGGTTTGAACGGCTTCGAACGGGTTATATTCACAAGCAGGGACATGCTTCATCGCCGCACAGTGAAATACATAGTCGATTCCTTCCATCGCTCGGCTTAACCGTTGTTGATCGCGTACATCTCCGATTAAGAAACGCAGTTGCCCCGCATATTCTTGTAACTCCTGTCCCATCTCAAACTGCTTGTATTCGTCGCGGCTAAAAATACGAATAACCGCCGGCTTTTCTTCCAGTAATCTTCTTGTTAGATGCGATCCGATCGTTCCTGTGCCGCCGGTAATAAGTATCTTCTTTCCTTCATACATCTTATTCATTCGATCCTCCCAGTAATGCCGTTCAAGTCTCCAGCCAGCGTCTCCAATCGTTCAATAGAGTCGCTTAGCAAGCTTTTCAGTTCAGGTCCAAAGGCTAGAAGTTGATCCACCAGTTCGCCTAAATGGGCGACAATCAGTTCTGCTTTCGCCAAGGGATTTTGGGCCTCGACAATCGCTGGAACATGCTTCATATAGCTATTTACAAAATGAGACGTGCCGAATGAATAAAATAAGAAACTCTCATTGGCAGTAATGACTTGCCAACGCTCATTTACTCTAACTAGCCCCCGACTGACGGAATTAAGATTTCGATAGTTTCGCTCTCTTTCCAGTTTTTGAACCTCTTTGCGAAGATCTCGAAGCAGTTTTTCTAATTTCTCAGCTTCCTGCAAGATTCGTCTAAGCTTATCCATCATAGATTGTAGAAGTTCCCATTGTTCCGATTCCGTTCTGGCTTGCATCAGCTGACGAATATCCAGATCCATGTCTGGTAATCCCATCATTTCCTTGGATATAACATCCATCGGGATCCAGTCAGTTCCTTCGATTACCGCCCCACCACGTGAAGAGTTAATGACCCTAATCCCTTTCAGTTCCAGCGCTTTGATGTTCATCTCGATATTTTTCCTTGTGAGGGTCATCACTGGGGTACTGCGATTTTTCCCACCATGCACGTTGTCAACCCAGTCATTGGCCACTTTCAGAGCGTTACTTTTCGTCGCCTCAGACAGGTGATTTACCCCTGCGCTATAAAACTTTCCTTCGGGATAAGACAGATCTTGACCAATCATGATAATCTGTTTAGCACCCAAATAATTGGCCAATTGTAAAGCTGTTCCCGTTACCGAAGCTGTCGCTCGAAATCTCGGCACCCCTTGATCCCTGTAAAGATACTCGCTTACCGGGTCTTCTACAAAGGTGGCAAAAGCCAAATCGTTGTGATAAGAATCAAGCACTTCAAAATAAGTCTGTGTAATAAACACAAGCGGAGATCTCGTACTATCTACCCTGCGAAAAACCAATGAGTTCGCACGACCGCCGTCCATCGTTACGACCAGATCCGGATCAATTTCAAAATGCTGAAGCGCTTGAATACTGGATCCTGCTGCAATAATAAAACACTTCTTCTTTAAATCCTTCAGATAATGCACGTCGATTTCAAGCGAAGGTCCCGAACCAACGATAACGACATTTCCGCCTTTCAGGACATTTTTGAGCGATAATACTGATGGGTACTTTACAGTAAACGGAATATTACGGAGTATATTCTCAAGCCAGGTTTTCTGGAACTTCTCAAAAGTTTGGTTATTCGATAAATCATTAATGACAGATTCCTGGACTTTTTCTCTTAACGACTTTAACTTATCTGGGTGCAGCCGCTGGTAAACAGGTGGAGCAACGATAGAAAGTTCCCCTGACATCGTTTTGGTGATCGTCTCTGCGAGTTCCGCCAGGATCAGTTCATGGTCACCTACTGCCATCAATTTGATTTTGTCATCAGAGAGTAAAGTTTGGAGATTTCGATGACGAAGCAATGCATTAAATGCTTGGACATCCGGTTCAAGAACGGTAATCCGCTTGACCTCCTGACTTCCAAGCAGCGCCTCAAGAAAATATCCCATGCCGATCCCAAACAGAAGAACCTGATCCGTAAGGGTGCCGTTGTTTGACAAATTCGTTATCCACTTCTCAGCTTCGATCTCCGGATCATATTTACTGTGTAAGTAATTTACTGTCTCGCCCCTTTGTACTTTCAAATTGGGCATCCCGTTTGCAGTTGGGACTACTTCATATGAGGAATCCATTGCGTCGTTTAAAACGGCATTCAACAGATTGGGGTACATTTCCTTAAGATAGATCAGATTCTGTTCAAACATATTCACGATAATCCACTCATTTTATTGCGGTTTTGGAATTGTTGCAATGCAGGCACCACTTCATATTGCAGTAAATCACTTACGCCAGTAAAGTCATTGTTTTCAACGGCTTCCATGATTTCTTGCAGAAGCTTCTCTAATGTACTCAACGTAGACGTTAGGAAATCCGGACTCGCATGATACTCAGCCATGGCATACAATTCACGGTCAAATTGCATAGACTTCACAATCCACTGAAATCCCTCCAGCAATTGTCCAAAAAGTGGCTGGTTTTCGAGTGTCAGTCCACCATACAATTGATCAGCTACGTCTAATGCCCCCGGCACAAATCTCTCCAAATATTCGTCAAGAGCTTGTTCCGTGTCTTGAATGCTCTCCATCGCCGAAAGCGTATGGATATTCACCTCTTTGACTTCTTGAATATTCTGTACGATATATAATTCATAGGCCTCATAAATCGCCTTTCCGTTCACTTCAACAAAGTGAATCAGTCTCCGATCCTGATAGATTCGACTAGTGGAGCTTTTCCACCATTGTTCAATCTCATCAAGGTTATTCTCGATCCAATCTACCTGTTGCCCGTCTACGGCCACTTTCATTTTGCCACGTCCTCACCTGTAATCTAATATACCTAGTATATCGGATAAAAGCCGGAGGGAATGTATAGAGAATAAAAGGCAAAAGGCCCCCAAATAATGGGAGCCTTTTATGATTCTTCTGATAATTAGCCCAACAGACGCAATACTGCTTGAGGTGCAGAATTGGCTTGAGCCAGCATTGCAGTACCAGCTTGTACAAGAATTTGGTTTTTCGTGAACGCCGTCATTTCTGTAGCCATATCAGCGTCGCGAATCCGGGATTCGGAAGCGGACAGGTTCTCAACCATTACGCCCAGGTTGTTAACCGTATGCTCCAGACGATTTTGCACGGCACCAAACGTTGCACGTTGCGTGGACACTTGGCTAATCGCACTCTTAATCAGAGCAATTGTTGTATTTGCTGCAGTAGCAGTGGAAACGCTCAAGCTGTCAAGACCCAAATCGCTAGGTTTCATGCCAGCCAAGCTTACGGAAATCGACGTATTAGCATCGGAACCAATTTGGAAAGTTACGCTACCGGAAGCCTTCAACAGATCAATACCGTTGAAGTTAACTGTAGCAGCGATGTTACTGATTTCACCAATCAGTTCGTTAACTTCCAATTGAATCTTCGCACGGTCCGTAGCATCGTAAGTTCCGTTCGCTGCTTGGTTAGCCAGCGTGTTGATCCGTTGCAGCATGGAGTGTACTTCAGTCAAAGCACCTTCAGCCGTTTGGATCAAGGAAATGCCGTCTTGAGCGTTGCGTTGCGCTTGCGTCAAACCGTTAATTTGGAAACGCATTTTCTCGGAGATTGCCAAGCCAGCAGCATCGTCCGCAGCACGGTTGATCCGGTAACCGGAAGACAATTTTTCCATTGTCTTGCCCATTTGCGTGTTGTTGAAGTTCAGGTTGCGGTTAGCGTTCAACGCGCCAACGTTGGTGTTAATAAACATTCCCATCTTAAATCATCCTCCATGATTGGTTTGTATTGGCTACATCCTTGTGGCCTAATCATTATATCGGCAGGTAAGAAATACAACTTTATACCTAAAATAAATTATTTTTTCTCATCGAAATAGTAAGCATGACTTCCCCTGCGGTCCATTCCATAATACGCATTCATCAGCTTCTGCTGATCTTTGACTGTTTTCAAGCCTGTTCCTGCTTCACCAACGCTTTGCTGCAGCTTGTTATCGACCTCTCTTAAGCCAATGGCGATTCTCCTAATTAAATCTTGAAGGTAGCCGTCCGAATCCTTTAACTCCTCGGGCTCCGGTTGTTTCAAGCGATCAATTTGAGCACGAATTTCATCCCACCGGGCGGACAATTGCAAAAAAGAGTCAGCGATATGCTCCCATGAATCGCCCGATGACAGCAAATCGCACTGCGCATTGGTGCAAGCAAGCAGTTCCTCGTACAATTCCCGTCTTCCCGCCTGATCTGAAACTCCGTTCCTACCCAAGGCTGACCTCCTTACCGATTTGCTCCCATGCCGACTTCAACTCGTTTAAATGTCCAATGATTTCTTCGATGTAATCCGGATTTTTTTTGATATTCGCTTGAATCAGGCGATCGATAATATATAAATAGAGATTTTTTAAGTTACGAGCCAGTTCTCCTCCTTCTTTCTCGTTCAGAGAGCTGATTAACTCGTATAGAATGGCTTGGGTTTTCTGAATATATTGGTTAGTCTCTTTAACATCGCCACTTTGAATCGCCCTCTGAGCACGCATTGCATATTGCACGGCCCCATTGTAGAGCATGAGAATCAGACGGTGCGGGGAGGCTGTCTCATATTTGTTTTTCTGATAACTCTGGTAGGCGGCCATATTTTGAGAAGCCATAAATCATTCATCTCCTATTGGAAACTAATTAAAAACTAATTTTACTTATTATGAAGAAGACGACATAAGCGCACTCAGTTGACCAGACAACCAGCTTTGCTGGCTTTGAAGTTTGGACATAGCCACCTCAAGTTGTGAAAATTGTTTATTTAAAGCTTCTTCTTTTAAGGAAAGTCTAACACTCATACTTTCCATTTGCTCCGTAATAAAATCAATATCACTTTGGAGTCCTTCCATTTTGATAGCTATAAGACCGTTGCTGCTCGTCCAGCCATAAAGTCGGTCTTTAGCTATGGTCCCCAATCCATTCTCCCCTTGAAACAACTCGGCGACAGCTTCAGGATTTTCAGCCAGCTTTTTCTTGAATTTATCTTTATCAAAGCTAAGTTCGCCGGTCATTAAGGAGGCAGAAGTGACCCCTTTATCGATTTCCAAGCCAATATCGCTTAATAGCTTTAAATTGTCGCTGCTCCCTATTACACTGTTCACGATATCATACAATTCACTTTGAAGATCTCGAAGGGTCGAATCCCCTTGCAAATTCGTTTTGAAATTGGTATAGGAGCCGTCCGAGCCTTTCGTATTTTCAATTTTCTTCGTATTTTCGCGAATCAATTTGACTACATCGTTGTACGCTTTAACAAAATCGTCAACCTTCGATGCCAACTTATCCGTGTCTTGCTTCACTTCGACATTTACGGTGCTGTTCTCTGCCAGTAATTGCAAGGTTACACCGGGAATGGCGTTGGCTACTGTATTACTCGTACTCGTTACACTTAGGTTGTTGACTTCCAAAATGGCCGGTTGGGCAGCAACTTTCTCCCACATTTTAAAGCTTCCGGTACCGCTGATATCGACCGTTTTACCGGTTTCTTTAGCGGTAATCACCAGGCTCTTGACTCCTTCTGATCTTTGAACAACCGAAGCTTGAACATCCCCGAATTGCTTATTAATTTGACTAGCAATGAGGGACAGCGCTTCGCTGTATGTCTTCCCAGTGAAGTCGTCATCATTTAACGTAATCGATTGGCCGCCAATCTTGATCGACTTGGCCTCCGCCAAAGCGGCCGAAGTAAATTCAATATCTTCTCCATTGGCATCGGTAACCTGCATCCCGGCGGTTGCATTCACCTGTTGCTTCGCCAGTTGGATAACCTTCACGGAATAACTGCCGTTAATGGCGTTTTCGCCGCCGGTAGCCGTCAACTTGGTTGAATCGGAGCTTGTGGCGCTGCTGACATTAAATGCACCAAGGTCGGAGAGCGCTGTGGCTGCGTCCCGCAACGTTTTGAGTTTTAAATTTATATTGTTAAATATCGTTTTATTATTGGTTATTGTCGATTTTTTAGTTTCCAAATTGGTGTAAGGAACCCGTTCCAGTTTCATTAATTGTGTAATCAGCGTAGATGTATCCAAACCGGAAGCCAAACCCGTTAAACTTACTCCCATGATAAGCTCTCCTTCCCGCTAACCTATATTTTCTCGTCCATAAACATGCCGATCATTTCTTTCATCTTAATCGACAAGTCGATTAGAAATTCCGGAGGCAGGCTGGTGACAACCTCTTTCGTTTTGGCATCAAGCACCTCAACATACAGCTGTTCCGCCTCTTCATTGTACTTAAACTTAAGTTCTTTGCCAGAAGAAGCAATAGACTCGTTAAGCTTTTTGACTTGTTCCATCATTTTTTCTTGTTGTTCTTCGGAAATCGACTTTGCCCGTTGATCTTGAATGTTAGCACTATTTTGGGCCAAAGAAGGTGATGCCTTGGCGATTCCCATCTCGCTAAATCTCTTGGTGTCTTGTAAATTAAACTCAGTTCGGTTGATATTCATAGAGCCCACCTACTTTCAAAATTCACATTTTAAAATTTTTCAGCAGGTTCAGGATTTGCTCTTGCTGCAGGTGACTGGTTTGCTCCTTCGCTGCCAAATTTTCAGCGACGATCCCCTGGTATAGTTCCTTCCTTAGGATCGATACCTCTTTAGGGGCTAAAAAGCCTATTTTGATTTGATCCCCTTCGATGCCTAAAATTTGGATTTGAATTTCATCCCCGATCATAACCGTTTCTCCGACTTTTCTTCTGAGAACCAGCATTACTTCCCCTCCTTAACTTGAAGAGGGTGACGAATCGGGAATTCTTGATCTTTAATCACATACTGGCATCCCTTTCTGGAGTGAGGGGCCAACAAAACAGGGGCCATCAAGTTGACATACAGGTTCTCCTCTTGAATGTTGACAATCAACATCACGCCTACATCCTCAGGCGACGAAATTTCCATTAAACTAATGATGTCCTCCGGGATGCGGAAACTGTAGTTTTCAACAACTTCATGGGAGGGAAGCAGAATAAAGCTCACTTGATCTTGCAAAGCATGCAATACATAGAATGGGGTATCCTTCATTGGAAACAAAGCGTACTGCTTAATTTCCGTTAACCCCAATATGCCTGGTTCGAACGAATATATTTGCTCTTCTTCGACTTCAAGCAATCCGTATGCTTGACTTTGGATTTGCATCATTTAGGAAGAGCTCCTCTCGGATTAACATGGATTTCGGGGGGATAAATTCGAAAGTCGATCACAACGCCGTGCTTGGGAAGAGCGTCGATCGTCAGTTCCTTTTGGCCGTTTCGCATATACCGTTCAAAAGCGATTTGCCCAAACACATTCTTCTCGCCCGATTGAATCCGTGCGATTCGGTCGCCTTCCCTCGCCTTTGACGAAATGTTCTCCAGGATGGCGCGTTGATTCTCTTGATTCAGCTCCTTTAATAAGGAACTGGGGCGTTTAAGCCCCAAATCTTCATATACGCCGGTCCAGTCCGTCTCCATTTCAGGCGGGGTTAGGTGAATCGTAAGTTCCGCCGGCCTGTACTTCCCCCAATCGGCTGGCAAATCGGAACCGATCGCTCTCATGTTATCCCCCCTAAAGGTAAATCTTTATCTTAAAAAGTCTACCAACGAGATTTGCATAATTCTCGCACCTGTCGATAAAGCAGCCTGCAGAACATTTTCCTTCATTTTCAGGTCCGTGATCGCTTCCGCAAAATCAACATCAGCCACATTCGAACGTTGCTCCCGCAAGCTCACTTGATCATCTTGAATCCGGTTGATCATTAGATCAAAGCGGTTCATGCGGGCCCCGACTTCGGCCCAGCTTACATTCAAACGGTCTACGGAAGCATCAATTCGATTCACGCTCTCTTGAATGCCGTCAACGTCGTCCCCCTCAAGCGCTGTTGCTAAATCATTTAGCACTTGAAAGACATTATCCGGGGTGTTGGCATTTCCAAACACAACTTCACCCGTGATACTAACGGGGATCTTCACCGATGGGCTAACGTTAAGATAAAACAAGCCAGGATCGGTTGTTGCAGAAGCAGCCCCGCCCACAGTATAAGGGGCTTGATCCGTTTTCTGTCCGTTAAAAAGATATCTACCGTTAAAGGTGCTGTTCCCAATCGTAACCATCTGCTCATAGAGCTGTCTGATCTCAGAAGCAATCGTCCTGCGCTGCTGGTTATCCAATGTCCCGTTGGCACCTTGAAGCGCCAAGGTCCGGGCGCGTTTCAACACATCGCTTGCTTGCTGAAACAAAGAATCCATCGTTTTCAGGATTTCCGTCCCGGTCTGTGCGTTCAGCAGGAACTCCTCGCTCCGCGCCAAATCCGTATCATACCGCATCTGATAACCAACGCCGATCGGGTCATCGCTAGGTTTGCTGATTTTTTGGCCGGTGGCCAACTGTTGTTGGCCGGTCGTTAGCGATGAATTGATATTTCGTAAATTCTTTAGCAGCTGCAAGTTCTGCATCATGCCTGTTACTCGCATTGGTCGAACCTCCTCATTCTCACCTTAGACCGTTATCGGGACTATAGTCCGACGCGTCCCATCGAATTGATGACGCGATCCAACATCTCGTCCACCACCGTCATATTCCGGGCGGCTGCATTATAAGCTTGCTGGAAGCGAATCATATCGGCCAATTCTTCGTCCATGGAAACTCCGCTTACGGATTGACGCAAAATTTGTAAATTATCGGTCATCGTTTGTTCGTTCTCATAATTGCGCTCGGTATTGCTGGCCCGGATCCCCAAATCGGCCGTCAAAGCCCGGAAGTAGTCGTCCGTCGTACCTTCGGAAAGCGAGGTGAGCGCGTCAGGGAACTTGAAGATCGCATCTCTTAAGCCCGCGATCGCATTCGCAATGTCGCTGTTCCCCCGAATCGTCGTATTTACGCCGTTGATCACCTCGTATTGCGAGGAAGCCGCTATTTTATTCGTATCTGCTAGAATGTCGGGATTGACTTTAATATCATCAATGGAGAACGTTCCACTGTCGGATACAAAGAAAGGAATTCCAGTAGAGCTTGGCTTCGTTAAGGAGTAGCCCAGTTGATGTAATCCATTAAACCCTTTGACCATGACATCCATGGAAGAAGTAATCTTGGAGCCGGCCGGGATCACCGTACCTGCGGCTACGGTGCCCATCCCATCAACTGTAACATCATTTAACGCTACAATATCTGAGGACGTAACGTATCCGTTGCTTAAGGTAACTTTGATATCCCCAGTCACCAGGGTGCTGACTAAACCATTTAATTGGTTGCGGATCAAGTCCGTCTCCTGCAGGGATTTGACATATCCGTTTAATTGTCCCGCCGTAGCTGTGTTCGCATTAGCTGCGGTCAGCGGCGTAACAGTGTCACCCGTCAGTACGTTAACCCCCGCCGAGGTGATGTTCACCATCCCATTCTCGTCTTCGGTGTATTGAACATCCACAATCGTCGACAATTGATCCAACAGCAAATCCCGCTGGTCACGATAATCGTTGGCATGATCCCCAAAGCTCTCATTGTCGCGGATCAGCACGTTCAGCCGAGCAATATTATCGAGAATATTGTTGGCCTCCAGCACTTTCTTATCGATATTCGTGTTTATATCATTTCTCAAGTTGTTCAAGGATTCACTAATATGCTTTAACGTATCGACCAGGTTACTGGCCGCGCCAGCGACAGCTACGCGGGCACTCAGCAAGGAAGGATCCCGGTTCAAGGTCTCCCACGAATTCCAGAAATCGTCCATAACAGCGCTAAGCCCGTTACCTGAAGGTTCATTAATGATATTTTGAATCGCGGTCATGCTCGAATTAAGAACTTCCCATGACCCGAGCATCTGATTTTCCCGACGGAATTGCGTGTCCAAGAAAGTGTCTCTCACCCGCGTAATGCTCGTATACTCAACCCCGGTCCCCAATTGTCCAGGCTGTGCACTTTTCGTCATGCCCATTGCCCAAATCGGATTGGCTTCCGTCAGATTCACCCGTTGGCGTGTATATCCTTCGGTGTTCGCGTTGGCAATGTTATGCCCTAGCGTCTGCATGGACACCGTATTTACAAAAAGCGCTCGTTTACTCGTTTCTATCCCATGAAAAGTAGAGGTCATCTTTTATTCCCCTTTACCCTTGCGAATGATTATGCCTTCGTATCAAACATGCTTCTTGCCGATGCTTTCTTATCTTGAGCCAATGGAGGGGAGTACGTCGTGCCTTCGTCTTCGCCGCCAATCATCAAATTCAAGGAGAAATCAATAAAAGAGAGCGATTGTTGAATTAGTTGCTGATTCAGATCGTTTACCCGTTTCAGTTCCATCAGGCGCTCACCAAGCTTCCGTCTAGCCTCATCCAGCATACGCTTCTCTTCCGGATCAAACACGAGCCGGAGAAGCTCCGATACTGTTAATTCCAGCTGAGATCGGATGCCTTTGCTTTGCAGGAAAGTCTGTGCGGATGCAAACAGTTGTTTTTCCTGTTCTTCGATGGCCTTCACCAATTTCGATTCTCGGGACATCACGCGAACCAGTTCTTCATAACTTCGCCCTAATATGGATTGCTTCTTCAATTCCATGACTTCAAGCAATTCGGCGTGAAGATCATCCATCTGCTTCAGAATTTCGATGAGTGGCTGAACTGACATACTAACCTCCTATTTCTCGTTCAGAAAAGACTTGAAGTAAGGGACAAGCTTGTCGGCGAGCTTGCGTGCTTCCACCTGATAGGTTCCTGCGGAAACTTGCGCCTTTAACTCTTCAATCCGCTCGGCCCGCTCGGGATCGATTCCGACCTCCTGCGCTTTCAAGAGTTCCTTGGCTTCCGCCGAAATCGAGACCTCATCCTTGCGGCGAGCTTTGTTATCTGTATCTTTACGTTGCGAATCAATCTGGCGTTGATAGTTATTGATGGCTCCAACCCGTCCAGTTTCATTGATTTTCATAGGGCTTCACCTTCCTTCCAAATAGAAAAAGCCGATAATCTTTACTAAGTTTATCGGCGGCACTGAAATTATTTTTAATAGCGAAGCATTGGATGTTTAAGAATATTATGCCAAAGAATCACGGTTTTAGTCATTGGGGACTACGGAATTTGTCGATGGCGCTGTAAGCCCCACTTCCGCTCTTTTCTCCCGATTCGTTTCTTCTGGAAGTGTCCTCTTTCAGGGCGGAGTTCAAATCCCGAGTCAGCCGGGCACGGCATGAATCGCACATATTCCCGTCACGAATCAAGACACCGCACACTTCGCAAGGATACATCATATTTGGGTTATTGGCGATCGAAATGCGCCCCTCTTTGATGAACTTGGTAATTTGCCGAATGGATACGCCCGTCGCTTCATGAACCTCTTGGATCGTCGCAGACTTCTCCTCACGCAGATACTTCAGGCACTTCTCGTACTCTGCTTCAATATCTTTAATGCAAGAAGGACAAATGTCTCTGAAATTTTTAGCAAACAGTTTCCCGCAGCGTGGACAATTTCCAAGCTCCATCCCCATGCGCTTACAGTCCTTTCTTGAAAACATCATTTGATGTTAGATTACCTTATGACTAGGTCATTCGTCTATAACTTTATCAACAATTTTGAAGAATTTTGTAAAAATTTAGGGTTAGGAACGTGCCCAGGTCAAGCAATAAATTTCGATCCGTTTCCCGATTTGTCCCCCCAATGCGTGCAATACACGAGAGCAGGCCTCCAACGTACTCCCCGTCGTATAGACATCATCGACGAGAAGAATACGTATCGGCTCGGGTGTAGGTTCAGTTAGAGTTCGGGAAAAAGGATCTAGTCCTGCCGCTTGAAAACGCGGGAGTTTCTTCTCTGCAACTTGCGGCATTGTTTGTAACCTTGGCGGATAGGAATCATCCCATGAAACCGCGCCAAACCAAGATGACGCCCAGGAAGAAGTTGAGTTGCGATTCGATTTAACCTCGTTTACTGCAGCCAACAACTTGTCCGCAGCGTGGGCGGTAAGTTGAAATGCATCATGCAAATCATGCAGACGTTCCCAGCGGGTCTTAAAGCTTTGCTTCTCGGTATGACGGGTGCGTTCCAGCAGGTTCAGCAAAGGAATACGCCCAGCGGACGCAGCGCCGTAGGCCAGCCGGGCCGCTTGATTGAACCCCCGTTCCTGCATGCGGTTGTGGCTGACCGGTACAGCCGTCACGGCATGGAACCGGAAAGGGATCCCATTGCGGTTACCAGTTGAAACGGCTTCGTTGATTTCTTTGACCATACGCCGATACGCCATTCCCGTCATCCGGGCAAGAACCGTACCATACGCTTCATTGCCCCGATACTTGTATTGGGCAAGCCACTCCCGCATTAATGGGCTATATATAACCGCGCTTCGGTTCATGACAAAACTGCGGGGCGCTTGTCCCGTCCGGGTGCAGTCCGGGCAGCCCATCGGCCGGCCGCAGATTTGGCAGCGGGGGCTTTTGATCCAGGGGATCGAGAGATAGCAGGACAAGCAGATTTCCGGGTAACCTCGGACGCGTTCGGAAATTGTTTTGCCGCAGGTTAAGCAGGGAATCGCGGGCGGTGCAAGCAATTGCTGCAGCGGAGAAAGCAAGCCCGTCCAGGAAAAAGTGCGTCCCTCATGAAGCCAGCCCGTCCCCGAGGACAAGGAGTTCGAGGTGAAGTCATCCGCAGAATGGACTCCATTCGCCGTTTCCGAGACCTTCCTCGTCGCAGCAAAAGCTTCTCCGTTCGCCTGTTCAAGGCAAGCTTTGCCCCCTAGCCGCTCATAAGGATTTCGCTTAGGACATGGGGATGTTTTCACGCGACTCCAATTTCGGCTCCGCATCCGGAACCCGCCGCTTGCAACGCTCTGGGATGACTTCATCATATTATTGAACCTCCTTTACCTTTATAAAGCCGTTTTTGTAAGCAGCCGCGTTCATCATTCGGATTTGCCGAATCGCGTCACGCTGCGACTTGGTCCACGCCGGTGCGGCAAACACAACCTTCCCGTTCGGATCGTCCTTGGAGCGGCCAGCTCTCCCTGCCATTTGGACCAAAGAGGCTTCATCAAACAATTCGCTGTCCGCATCCACTATGTATACATCGCTTTTGGGTACGGTGACGCCGCGCTCTAGTATCGTTGTCGTCACCAGCATGCGAATTCGTCCTTCCCGGAAGGCGAGCACTTTCTCGCTCCGGTCCGGATCTATGGAAGAGGTCCCCTCAATGGGGAGCCCAGGAAAATAAGTGCGTAAAAGTTCGGTAAAAGCCGCAATCTGGCGAATTCGGGTGACGAAGATAAAGATCTGCGCCCCGCGCTGAACGGAATGCTGCAGAGGGTGAAGCAGAGCAGGGGGCAGAAAGCTGCGGCGGAGGCAAACCTCCACGCTCGCCATGGCGATTCTTTCAGGAACTGGTAACGGGTAGCCGTGATATCTTGCCGGCACTTTAGCGTGTGGCAGCCGGCCCGCCCGGATCTCTCTCCGCATTCGCGCGGGCGGCGTTGCTGACAGGAAAATAAAGCGGCCCTCCGGTTTGCAAGCGGCCTCCGCCGCAAAATTTAACATCGGATCATTGTGATAAGGGAATGCATCCAGCTCGTCGATCACGACCAAATCAAACGCCTGGTAAAACCGCAGCAGCTGATGGGTTGTAGCCAATATCAACCGAGCTTCCTCCCATCGCTGCGGGCTTCCGCCATATAAGACAGCCATCGGCTCCTCGGGAAAAGCCTTCGCCACCCGCGGCGCCAACTCCAGCACGACATCACGGCGCGGCGTTGCGACCAGCACCCGGCCGCCGCTATCCAATGCATAGCGCAGCAGAGGGAAGATCATTTCGGTTTTGCCGGCGCCGGTTACGGCCCAGAGTAGGAAGCGTGGCGGACGGGACCTGGTTTCCGTCCGGCGCAAGGGGGAACGCCGCGAGGCCAGAAGAAGAGCCGGCCTTCCGTGAGCCGTTGCTGCCACTGGCCGCTGCGGAGCCGCTTCCTGCGCTTGCGCCAGGAAGCGCAGCGCCTGCCCCGCCGCGCTGCGCTGGGCGGGGCTCAGCCCCCACCGGTCCAGCAGGGACCCGGTGGGGGCCAGGCCCGCGGCCGTGCCGCCTCCGGCATGCGGCGGCACGGCGCCCGCGCTGCTGCCGCGCAGCAGCAGCGCGCAGGAGCGGCTGCGCCCGAGCGCGAGGCACGCCTCGCAGTAGGCGCAGCCGCGGGAGCCGCACGACCCGCAGGGCGTGCGGCGATGCACCCCGCTGCCGCAGCGCCGGCAGCGGGGGGTTCGGGCCCGGCGCCAACGCGGGCCCGGATCTTGGCGGGCGGAGGCCACGCCCGCCGTGAGCTGCACGCGCCCTTGCAGGTGCGCGTGCTGGAGGGCGGAACGCCAGACCGGGGCAAGGCCCGGCAGGCGTTCCGCCAGCAGCTGCTGGAGCTCCGCCTCCAGCAGCGAGCGGCCCACCAGCGCAGCGGCAAGGCGCTGCGCCGCATCGGCGAGCTCAGCCATCTCGCTACCCGATCCCCCGCGCCGAGAGTCATGCTCGTCGTCCCACTCCCTCACGGTCGGCCCGCCTACTCCATCCATCTGCATGGAGTATTGCCCCTGATCGCACACCTCCGCTTTAGCACCCAAACCTCTATTAATGCTCGATAAGGCTCTTTTTCCCGTGGCCCCGACCTTTTTCTCCATCCACATTCCCGTCCTCATCTCCCTTTCCGTATCCTTTTCTAATTCCAATGTGTCCTCAATCCGTCCCGTCAACCTCATTCCCATCCTGGGATCCCCGCTATTCCCGCTATGTATAAACATCCGTCCCCATGCCGTGACTTGGCCATCCTTCACCAGCCACCCCCGGTGCCGACCTACCAGGGCACCCTCATCTAACGGCTCAGCCGGATGAATCAGCCTAGCCTCCGCTTTGATTTCCTCCTGCAAGGTCCGCATCAAAAAATGATCCCATTCCCGCTTTGCCCACCGATCCATCTCACTGAACGCCTTGAAGGAATCTCTAGCCTCAACCGCCCAACCGAACGGTAACCCTTCCGATAATAAATAGATTGCGTGCGCCTCCCTATCTATCCACCACAACAAGTCAACGTGCAAATCCAAACTCGCACGAAGCTGCCATCCTGACTTAGTGCGTACGGCATACAGACTCCCTCTCACAATTTCCACCGTCCTCCTAATTTCTAACATCTTTATCCATATTTCAACAGTTTTCGGATAATTCCTCTTTTTCTGATCTTAGTTTTTTTCAATTTCAAAATTTCTCCGTTGCTTCGACTTCTTTCACCAAAATCCTCACACCTCATGTCGCATCTTGTACTCTATTAAGCGCCCATATTGAGGTACCCTAATGACCCCGAGATACCTATCGCCCCACAATAGAATTGGCTTCACGTAACGGAACTGAGTGACCTTATTTGCCTATTTCCCGGCTATTTCCCGGGATAACGGAACCTACAGACCTTATCCGGCCAAAAAGAAGGTAAAACTCCCACACATGATGCAAATAAGGTCTCCTCGTTCCGTTAAAATCCCCATTCTTGCAATCCCAGGCAAATAACGCCTCTGAGTTCCGTTAGAACGGCCACCACTTCGAGCCCAGGTGCACATTGCACTTCGCATATACCAGTTAGCTCATGTCTTCTAGGCACTGCTCGTAGCCCTCATTCTCAGTCGTGCTCATTACCCCCAACCAAGCCGCCTCACACCGCTGACCACCACCGTCCACCTCCAATGCCACTTTCTGATTTTCCTATTACAACCTCTTGTTACTGCTCTGCCTCCCACTTCCCGTCACCTTATTTACTCACCTTCACACCCAACCTCCTCAATCCCCCCCAACCGCATCCTTCTCTCCATCCACATCAATCTGGACCTCAGAGCTCCCCGCCGCCCCATCTCGCCTAAAAATGCAAAAAAGCACACTCCTCGGCTACTCGCCATAAAGAGTGTGCTTCACACTTTAACCTGCGCATTGCTGTGCGCCTGCCTGGTCATATGTTGTTGTCCTTCCTGCAGCCACTGTCGTTCTTGAGTTCCGGAACCATCGATTCCAGACAGGGGATTACACGTGGACATATGGAATTTTGTCCGCCTCCCGCGGTACGCGAAGGTCGATGCAGACCGGCGCGTCCTCGGCCACCATGGCCGCATGCGCTTCCACATCCTCTTGCTGCACCACCGCCAAACCGATGACGGTGAGCTCTATCCCGCCTTGCTTTTCGAGCTTACGCAAGATCGCCAGCGTATCGTCCTGCGAGCTTTCGTCCAACACCGTTACCTGCAGGGATAAACCACGCAGCCGCGCATACCACGAGAGCGCCCGCAAATACCATTCCATTTGGTTCTCATGATTGCTCGTCACCAAAATATAATGAATCGCGCGATCCTTCCGTTTTCCCTGCCGAACCATTCCGTGCAAAACATGGACCAACGCCGCAGCCAAGCCGTAGCTGAGAAGGATCCAGCCAATATAAGAAACCACCGTACCCACCTCCCTTATAGCGACAATATATGCCGCCGCCAAGAGGTCGGTTACTGGGCTCGCACGGAAGGAGCCGCAGAGCAAGGTATATCAACAAATCCGTTAGCCTTCCACCAACTATGTATATTGGCCGGTGCCGTTCGTTCGAGAGGCGTTAATGATGCAACCGGGACACCAAATGCTGCCCAGACTCCGGATGTAACGGCAACATCGCCTCACTTTTCAAGATCATGAATAAAATGGTAACCCCGGCCGCAAAGAGCCTCCCGCCCGAATCCCGCCAAGCCCTTCAAAACCAGCCACGGGACGGTTAGGCAATTTCGAGTGACCCAGCCCAGCTATCTTATAGGGTTACCCAGCCGAACTTAATCGCATTAATAACCGCTTGGGTGCGATCATCGACGTCCATTTTTTGCAAAATACTGCTGACATGATTCTTAACCGTCTTCTCACTAATAAACAAATGTTCGCCAATCATCTTGTTGCTGCGGCCTTCCGCCATCAAGCGAAGCACTTCGGCCTCCCGGCGGGTCAGCGGGTTGTCGTCGCCGGCTACGAATTTCACGCCTGCTTCGCGGATCGCGGTATCCTCGGCAATCGCTCCCGTTTCGCTCAGGTATTCCATCCGGCGCAGCTGCTGAATCAATTTGCCCGTCACCTTCGGGTGAATGAACGCATTGCCCTCTGCCACCGTGCGAATCGCATTGATCAGGGACTCCGCCTCCATATCCTTGAGCAGGTAACCCGTCGCACCTTTGCGCAGCGTTTCAAAAACATAACTCTCATCGTCATGAATCGACAGGATGATGACCTTCACATCCGGCAGCGCCTCGCGCAGCTCGGCTGTAGCATCCACGCCGTTCAACAATGGCATATTAATGTCCATCAGTACGATTTCCGGCTGAAGCTGCAAGCAGCTTTCCAGCACCTGGGCGCCGTCGCCGCATTCGCCAACGACTTCGATGTCTTCCTCCATATTCAAAATCCGCTTCAGACCCTCACGAAATAACTGGTGATCGTCCGCCAGGAGAACTTTAATCACTTGTCTGGTTCCACTAGTAAGACTATCCATCCTGGTACTCCTTTCTCTTATCTGAGTTGGTTGGGATATGAATGATGATTTTCGTGCCCAAGTTGGCCGCCGATTCAATTTCCATCCGGCCTTCGAGCAGCTCCACTCTCTCCCGCATGCCAATCAATCCAAAGTGCGTATGCTCTTTCGTCTTCTGTTCCAGTTGGTCCACTTTGAAGCCTAACCCGTTATCTGTTACCACAATACGGATCATTTGTGCCTGGTACGTGATTTCAACGCCCACATAAGTTGGAAAAGCATGCTTCGCCGCATTGGTCAGCGCTTCCTGTACCAGCCGGAAGATCGCTGCCTCCATCGGAGAGGACAACCGGTGCTCTTTGCCCCGGGTTTCAAAGGTTGCTCTGATTTTCGTTTTTTCTTCGTAGTCATGTACATACTTCCGCAGCGTCGGAATCAATCCCAGATCATCCAAAGCCATCGGCCGCAGGTTGAAAATAACCTTCCGCATCTCTTCCAAACTCGAGCGGACCTGCGCTTTCAAATCTACTATTTCGTCCTGCACTAGTTTAAATTCCTGCTTAGCAAGCATTCTTTCTACAATTTCCGTCCTTAGCACTAGATTCGCCAGAAGCTGGGCAGGACCGTCGTGAATCTCGCGGGAGATACGTTTTCGTTCCTCTTCCTGAGCCAAAATAATCTTCAATCCGATCAACTGACGGTTCTTCGCAGATTCCAAAATCCGGGTCACTTGTCCTAATTCACCGGAAAAATACTCCAGCACGACACTCATCTGCGAGCTGATCGTTTCGGCGCGCTCCACCGACTTCTCCACGTTACGTGCACGCTTCTGCAGTTCATCGCGGCGAGCCTTCAGATACATTTCCTTCTCCCGGTAAATGAGCAGGTCGAGCTGGAGCTGGGTTGCTTTTTCATAGGCTTGCTTAATATCTTCTTCAGTATAACGCACGAAGTCCCGGCTGACTTCCGTCAGCCGGATGCGGGATTTTCGGTAGTTGACCTCAAGTTGATCAACCTTCTCTACCGTTTCCGCCGTTTCCTTCATGACATTCTGCAGCTCGTTGTTGAGCGTCTTCAGCTCATTCCGGGCTGAATCTAGTATTTCCAGGATCTGCAGCTTGCTATTTTCCAATACGCTTACGGCGTTATTAATAACGCGATCTATGGCATCCGCTTGAAAATCCACACAATCCTTCTCCGTTTCTTAGTCCGTATAGTCCCAGACTAATCATATCATGATTCGAGGGTAATGGATTTGGTTTTCTTCTCCCAATTTACGCCAATTCCAAGCTGTTCGGAGACCAAACGTAATGGGACTAAAGTCCTTCCGTTAACAATAATTGGAGAAACCTCCGCTTTGGAAGAGACCCCGTTAAGCAAAAATGTCTTCTGCCCCACCGTCAGCTCCAATACCGTAGCACCGCGGGTTACCGTGATTTTTTTGGCTGCCCCGTTCCAAGCTGCGTTCCCGCCAAAGACGTCCAGCACGTACTTGATCGGCACGTAGGTCGTGTTGTCTTTGAGCAATGGCGCAACTTCCAGGTTTTGCTGCTTCCCGTTTACCGTCATCGACTTCTGGCCGATTACCATCACTGCCTTCGCGCTTGGGAAATCTTGGTTGCTGCCGCCGGATGCAGGAGCCGTAAACCGTACATTGTCAAAAGATACGCTGCCTGTCAGCGCCCGTTCGTCCTGGCCTTCTTCGACGTTTACGACATAAAGCCGCTTCAGCTTTGCCGGGAATTTGATGTTACCCGCGGTCAGATCCGCCGTCAGCGTCTTCCAACCGGTGTAATCCATCGGACGCGCGAGGTCGATGTAAACTGGCTTGCCGTCCGCGTCAGACAACTCGGCGCGCACCCAGTTCAGACTCGCATCGCCTAGCACATCCACCGTCAAGGTCGTTGCGTTGTCCGGGATCGCTCTGCCGCTCGTGCCGTTAAATTGGGCATAAGCAAACTTGCTGCCGGAACCGCCGGTCAGATCGTAATCTAGCTTCAACACCTTGGAGTTGGCGCGCTCGCCGGTTCCTTGCACAATGCTTACCGATCCTTTCGCTTCAGCCGGAAGACCGGTGAAGGAAATCGGGTAGGCGACGTTTTCGAAGCTTTCCCAGATCGTTTCGGTGGAAGCAGACAGCACGACCGGTGTTCCGTTAAAGCCGTCATAGGATGGCGTCGCATACGCAAACTTCGCCCCATTGTTCACGGATTGGACTGTCAGCACGCCGCCTTGTACGCTGGCTTTCATACCGCTGAACGTCCATTTCACCGATTCCGCTGGAACGTCAACCGTACGTCCATCCTTCAGCTTGGCGGTTACGGCGACCGTTACGCTGGTTCCTGCTTGCAGCGGAGCAAACGTTGTGCCCGGCGTCAGGCTTTCCAGATCCGTGCCGCCCAGCACCTTCACGTCCATGCTGGTTTTGGCTTGCCCGCTGGTGGCGGTAATTTTGGCGGTGCCCGCCTTCACGCCTTTAAAGCCGCTGCCGGTCCATACCACGTTGCCGTTGCTGGCTTGCCACGAAGCTTGGATGCCGCTCGTATCGATCGGATTGTAGTACGTATCATATCCTTTCAAAGCGTACGGCACAGTTTGCCCGATGAACAACGTGGAGGAGCCGCTGACTTTGAGACCAAGCAGCGAACCTTGCGGTGCCGTCGTAAATACGCCAAGCCCGTTGGCAACCGCACGTTGCCCCGCCGCCCCATTGGACGTCGTAAAAGTGAGCTGCGGTGTCGTTTCTGCCAGCGGCCGCGTGACCATCGTTGTGGAGCCGCCGCCGTCCAGGTTCAAGCCTTTCCAGACACCGATTCCCGTCATGAAGCCTTGCAGCTCCTTCAAGGTGAGGCCGGTGCTGTTGCTGTTTTTCTCGGCGGTAATGATATAGGCCGTTTTCCCGTCTTTGGAGTAACCTACTGCGGTCCGTGCCACGGCGCTGCCTCCGCTGATCGATGTCGTTGAACGGGTAAACGCCGATGCTTTGCCTTGGTCGACCAATAGCGTGTGGCCGCCAATCATCATTTTCAGATCCGCCGGGTCTACGAGTTGCCCGTCAGTCAAAGATTGCAGCTGATAGACTGTATCCACGCGCTGACCGACTTGCAGGTGAGTAGCTACATAGTCCGCCGCCGTGCCATGCGCACGCAAAATATACCCATCCGCCGGCACCGGTCCCGGAATCGCCGCTTTGATGGAGATCTGTGTAATCACGCCTCCTTGCACCAAAACCTCAGTTGGCGTCGTTGCGCTGGCCGCTGGACGTTCCTCCGCTTTCCAGGCACTCGTATAAATAAACATCTTGTTCACGTGGCTATAGGCCTTGTCCGGCTCAGTCATATAGGATTCCTGGTTGATGCCCGCAAGCGGGAACGTCGAACCGTCCTCGGCGAACACCGTACCGCTGAAGCCAAAACGGTCGATCAGCGGGGTCCCGTCATTGCGCACGGCAAAAGCATACATCCCCTGCAGCTGAGCCGGGCTGGTAACAACGGTCCCTTTCGACACCGCCGGTCCCATCGGAACGCCTTGGCCGCCGGTCGCAAAGAAATCACCGTTCACCCCGGCGACAGCCCCGGTTTCCTTGACCATCCCTTCCACGCTTTGTCTCGTCGTTACTTGTCCCCCTTTGCCGGTCATCACGTCCAGCTGGACGTAAGGATTCGTCAAATCCACCTCAATTACATCGGTCAGCACCTTCACCGGTTTGCCCGACCGGGTCACCGTGTACTCGTATTTCACAAGCTTGGCCCCCGACGTGATCATTTCTTCGCTAAGCTTCACCGTTTGGCTTGCTGCTGCTTCCGCAGTCAAAGCCGGTCCCGCGATCGGTCCAATGCCAATCACAGGCTGAATCCATATCAATCCCGCCAGCGTGACAAGTGCGATGCGTTTGCCGCTCTTTGCCACCAGGTGGGCCAACTTCGAGTTTTGACGTTCGACAACTTCCAGATCCATATTCACTTGGATTTGGTTTGTTCCGGTTTCGTCTCTTCTGACTACCATTTTGTTAGACAACTCTCCCATCTGTTCATGCTTCTAACGCGCTTCTATAAAGCTAGTCCCTTATTAATAGACTACTTTTAAGCCGAAAAGTTACGAAATTTAGCAAGATTGTTAAAGGAACCTATCAATTTCTTTAACTTTTGTGGAATATCTATGTGGGTAATGTGGATATTGGGGATAAATTCTGTGGAAAACTAGGATAACTTTTGTTCGTTCCTCTTATCGCATGTGCTTAACTTCTGTGGATAATGTGGATTTGGTAGATAACTTGTGAGCAAAACTTTCCCCGAAGGAAGGCCTCGCTCCGCCTTGCTCAACTCCGAACACCGCACTTATGCACATACGCACTTACTCACAAACACATTTACAATCTGCACGCCCCTTCTCGCACCTTTTTTGCACGATTATCCCTTTCGTTCAGAAAAGAGAGTTCGAGATTCGGTTACCGTGGGAGAGCCGATACATCCCATTTTAACAGTTGCTAGGGGATCTTCTACTGAACAGCTCTATCCGCCCTCCTCCACAACCTGATGCAACGGGATAATCCTCGCAAGAGATCTGGCCGCCTACATTCCCCTCCTAAGTCAAAAAAATCCCGACACCAGGGCTCCTCCCCTAGTGCCGGGAAACATTGTAGATTTAAATGTAGTTCAGTTTATCCAGAACTCGTTTCAGCATGACCGCCGCTTGCGCACGTGTCGCATTCCCCTGCGGCTGGAACGTATTTGTCGTTACGCCCTGAATGATGCCTTCCTTCACGGCTTTGGCCACCGTTTCCTTGGACTGGATCTTGGCCGCGTCCTTGAACTTCGTTAGCGTTGCCGTGCTCGCACCGTTCATCGACGTATTGTAGCCAGCGTATTCCATCGCCCGCACCATCATCAGCGCCATTTGCTCCCGCGTGATGTTGCTGTTCGGCTTAAACGTGCCGTCGGCATTGCCATTGATAATCCCAGCCTTCGCCGCCGCCCCGATATACGCCGCCGTCGTTCCGGAAGAAACGTCCGGGAAGCGGCGGGCACTTGCCTCATCCCCGGCCAGCCCCAGCCCTTTCGCGATGAAGACGGCGAACTCCGCGCGGGTGATGTTTTTGTTTGGTTCGAAGTTCGTGCCAGAGTTAGATCTAGGTTCAACAATGAGCTTGTTTGCAAGTTCAAGGATGTCATTTTTAGCCCAGTGTGTGGTCGTATCGCTAAAATAGCTGTAACCCAATGCAGGACCGATCGTCGTATTTCCCGTGATCGTTCCGTCAAACAATAGATTCGCTCCGCTGCTTGTCACTTTGGATGGAACATGGCTCAAAGCACCCGATGTCGTATCATACTGGACCAAGGAAGCTTGGGCTGCTGCCGAAGCTTGCCCCGCCGCCCGGTAATGCAGTTGTCCGGTAAAATCCAAGCTTCCACTGCTTTGAGCGCCTGAAGCGTTCGTTGCAGACACCGAGATTTGGATAGGGTCAGCAATAGATGAGATGTTGATACCTGCTGCTGTCGTCGGTCTTGGCAATTGGTTCTTCGATACCGGCTCCAATTGGATGAACAGGTTAGCGCTATTGATCGAGCTCACCATTAAGCTTTGGTATAGCTCAGAGAACGGGATTTTCTCAATGGGAAGTTCAAACAGCGTGCTTCCGTATCTCACCGCCAAAGAACCCGTTTTGCCGCTATTATAATATTCCATAAAGCCTGACATCGGAATGACTACCTGAGCAGCCTTCTCCGTTGATGGAACTTCAAATACAAGCATTCGGTTGCTTACATTACTGTTGCTAAAATATTTTAAAGTTTCGGCAACCTTCGCACTATCCAACGTGTATTTATTTACGATGGTGCCATTGGTCAACCGGCTGCTGCTAGTTGTTGCCGAATTGGTCCCTAGCACGTATCCGCTCTTCCCAAAGTCGGAAGTGCTCAATGCAGTAAGGTAGGATGGGACCCCATTAGTTGTACCCGTACTTGTTTCCGTATCCGTCAGATTTTGCAAAGTCAAATCGCTGAAGCCCTTAACTTTAGTACCCGTCGATTGATATAAAGGGGTTGCCCCTTCCATATAGGACAGCTTCACCGTTTGAGACTTCGTCACCGGAGAGCTCAGCTTGATCGTTAAGGTATCTCCGCTGATCGAAGCGCTTTGAATCGTCCGGTTGTTCAAATCTACCGCGACATAGAACTGCGAAATGGATAGATTCGAAATCGGCATTAAGCCTCCATTAAACGTCACCGTAATCGTATCTCCCCGCACGATAGCGGAGCGAATCCCTTCCATCACCAATCCATATGATACAGGTTGCAGATCGATATAACCGGCTAAGTTGCCGTTCAGATCGGCGGTTCCTCCTATACCAGAAACGTAAGACAACGTGACGTTTTGCGTCTGTGTAAAAGAGGAGGCTAACGTCAAAATCACTTGATTATCTTTGATCTCGACATTGGTGACGTAAACAGGTGAATTGTTAACCAATACTGAGAACTGGCTCTTCAACGGGAGACTGGTTGGACTCAAGGCCTCGTTATAGGTTAAGACAATCTTATTCCCGGATCCTTCGATACTCTTAATTTCTGGTGGTTTGGTATCATAACTATTTCGTACATAATAGTCACTAAAAGCTGCAATATTCTGCCCTCGGCTGTCTTGCAACGGATACGAGCCTGGTGAATATGATACCTTCACAACCTCACCATTGGATACACTGCTGGATAAATACAGCGTGACAATACTTCCACTTTGCGAAATACTTTTGATCCCTTTGGAGCGCCCATCTGCGGTGACGGAGAACTGTCGGTAAGCATTACTCGAAACGCTTTTTAAGTCATCTGAGAAATACAGAGTTAAGGTGCTACCGCTAACAAAACCCTCACTAGGCTTGGGCAGTACAGAATTAATGCTGTTTGTTACCTCTTTGGAAAAAGTCGCCGCATTATTACCTGCCACATCACGGATCGGACGAACGCTATTCCCCGAATAGCTGATCATGATCTTCTGACCAACCGCAACCCCGGTCTCTAAAGTAACATATACGCTGTCTCCGGATACATGCGCAGAAGACAATCTCCGCGTTTCGCCGTTCACTGTCACACTAAAACTGGAAGTCAGCAAGCTGACTGAGGAGTCCAGCGCCTCGTTATATTGCAAACGAATCGTAGAATTGCTGTACATCGTTGCACTTTGTAATACGGGAGCGGTCTTGTCCGCTGATACAGTTTGGAACGTCCAGCTTGTAACACCACTGATTCCCGGGTAGTTGGCTCCAGTTGCATAATCCGAAATTGCCCCGTTCGCAATGTCCACATAATAAGTTGAAGCCTCTTGTAACTTCGGATCTGGTTTGATAATGACTTGCTTGTTGTCCGAAGATAAGGAGACATCAGCTCCCACTTGGGTTGCAGATCCTTGTTTATACAGTTTAATGCCAGAGGCATTATTTAGTTGAATCGTCCGATTAAACTTGATCGTTGGTGTAACAGTAACCGCATTGTTTGTACTCCGGTCGGCCGGAGAGAAAGTCGGAACCAATGTGGTCGACGACGAGCTCCCTGTCGTAAAGCTCCAGTTACGGGCTGTCGTAAGTATATTGTGATCGCTGTCTTCAAATAGGCCAGCTGGCACCTTTACCGTATAACTGGTGTTATAGGACAGAGTAGGGAGAGTAAGCGTGATATTACTTGTTCCTCCACCACTAACGTCAGCCGATGTGACGCTATATTCCTTCACAAGAGTTCCGGACGCGTTGTTTAACTCCAATCGAATGCTTCCTGCGATCGGATACACCGGACGTGTAAAGTTAAGTTGAATCGTTCCCGTAACAGGAACTCCGGTCGCATTGTTTGCAGGTACCGTACTGCTCCAGGCAACTGGTGTGCCCTGTACATTAAAGTACCAATCCGATGCACTGCTGATCCCTGCAAAAGGGTGGTCATCGATGTCTTTAAACGCCCCTGAGTCGATTAAGATATAATAGCGTTCCCCTGCAGTAAGCTTGTTCACCGTGAAGGAAGCTGTAGACCCTGAAACGGTAACTTCCGGTTGGCTTACTGCAATCGTAGCAATCGATTGGTTGTTTGAAGCTCTTTTGACATAAATATTGCCTGTTCCTTTTAAGATCGCCTTATCGAAAGTAATACTTAATAGAGTAGATGTTCCACTTACGGTCTGCCCTTTCCCAGGTGACAAAGACACAGGTAAATAGGTCGGATTCGTACTCCCCGCAGCCGATAGAGTGGTGAAGGACAGATTGATTGCCTCAGATACGTTGGTCGAATCGTTGGCATCCACAAAAATGCCTGCGTCTCCTGTGATTTGATACGTTGTATTATAATCAAGCGGGGTTGGCAAATTAATATCGTAGCGGCTGATCGCAAAACTTTGCGGGGTGATCACTTCCGTAGCAATCACTGTGGAATCTGCCGAGTTCCGAACTTCAATCGTCCCCCCTGCCATCTTCACATCCCGACCAAACTCCAATTGGACCTGGCTGGTATCAACCGAAACACCCTTTGCTCCATTTAATGGTTGCTTCAGGCTCACTTGAAATGTTCCGGCAGCCTGTGCCCCCATCATGCCATACATCAAGTTGACGAGCAAAACCACAACAAGACCAATGGATAGTTTTCTACCTAGGCTAGTTCGCTTCATTCTGGTAATCTTCCCCTTTCATGCAATACGAGAGCGATGTATCTGCATTTAGCCGCAAGGCCTCGATGTGCCCATACCTATATCTATTAACGGCAAAAAGGGGTCCCAACTTTAGCCATCTTCCAAAACGAATCTGGGCAAATAAAAACGGGTGCCTGTCTCTTAGAAGACAGATACCCGTTAGTTAATCTTATGAATTACAGCCCTGCTTGCGCCTTCAACAACTCGGCCTTGTCCACTCTTTCCCAAGGCAGATCGATGTCCGTACGGCCAAAATGACCATATGCGGCGGTTTGACGGTAAATTGGGCGACGCAGATCCAGCATGCGGATAATTCCGGCCGGGCGAAGGTCGAAGTTCTCACGCACGAGCTCCACCAGCTTCTCTTCCGGCACTTTACCGGTTCCATACGTATCGACGTTGATGGATACCGGGTTGGCAACCCCAATCGCATACGCCAGCTGAATTTCGACCTTGTCGGCCAGCCCTGCAGCAACCAGGTTTTTCGCTACGTAACGAGCGGCATACGCTGCGGAACGGTCTACCTTTGTCGGGTCTTTCCCCGAGAATGCTCCGCCGCCATGACGGGCATAACCGCCATACGTATCCACAATGATTTTGCGCCCGGTTAAGCCGGCATCCCCTTGAGGTCCGCCAATGACGAAACGACCCGTCGGGTTAATAAAATATTTCGTATCCCCGTCCAGCAACTCCGCTGGTACGACAGGGAGAATCACATGCTCCTTAATATCTCTCTGGATTTGCTCCAAAGTAATTTCCTCGGCATGCTGTGTCGATACGACAATCGTGTCTACGCGTTTTGGCTTGCCGTCAATATATTCAATCGTCACCTGGGTTTTACCGTCGGGACGAAGATAGTCAAGCGTACCGTCTTTACGCACTTCGGAGAGGCGGCGTGCAATCCGATGCGAAAGAGCAATCGGAAGCGGCATCAGCTCCGGCGTTTCGTTTGTGGCAAACCCGAACATTAAACCCTGGTCACCAGCCCCGATATTTTCCGTCTCTTTATCAACTTGAGCCTGATCGCGACTTTCCAGTGCGGCGTTTACGCCTTGCGCGATATCCGCCGACTGTTCGTTCAGAGACGTCAACACGGCGCAAGTACTGTAGTCAAAGCCATATTTGGCACGAGTATAACCGATCTCCTTAACCGTCTTACGAACGATTGCCGGAATATCAACATACTCGGATTTCGTACTGATCTCCCCGATTACCAGCACCAACCCGGTGGCTACAGACACTTCACAGGCTACCCGAGCATAAGGGTCATTTGCCAAAAAAGCATCAAGTACCGCGTCGGAAATTTGGTCACAAATTTTATCCGGGTGCCCTTCAGTGACAGACTCGGAAGTAAATAGGTGTCGCCCTTGTACGGACATAGTTTCAACCTCCCTTGGATAGTATGGCTATAGCCTGTCTATCCAATACAATATAAAGCCCAATCAAAAAATGAACCTTTCCCAAATCGGAAAAGGTTGGATTAACATCCTCAAAGGAAATAGTATCGCATTTGCCAAGTCATGTCAAAATAATTCATGACTTTTGTGGAATAATTTATAGGATAAAGTTCCGTTCAGCATGGGCGATGAGGCGTTTCGTAATTTCTCCGCCGACAGAGCCGTTTTCGCGGGAAGTTAAATGTCCCCAGCTTCCGCCATGGCTTTGCCCGCCGCCAAGAGCACCCAATTCACCGGCGAATTCTGTATCCGCTCCCGCTCCTGTCGCTCCATACCCTACGGGCAAACCAAACTCAGCGGCGATTTCATATTTCCATTGCTGCAAGACTTGACGACTTTCCGGTACGATTTTCCGATTGCCTCTTGCCATAATCCAGACACCTCCTGAGAAATTGGTTTCAGGAGTAGCATAGCCTCACTTTACCTCCATTACGCTCAGGAAGTATTGTCTGTACTGCCCAATCCTGCCATATGGCAACCGGGGCGCCTGCGGACTATTTAATTTGGTACCCGCCCCGTACCATGACCGTTAGGTTGTGAGTATCGCCTTCTTGAACTTGAATCCCTCGGCCTTCTCTTGGGAAAGACAACAGATGGTTATTCGTAACTGTTCCACCGTTCGGAATATCCTTCCCGTCAGTGAGGTCTGCGACACCATTAGCATCCGCACTATATACTACAGCTTTACCTGCGCGAACAATAAACTCCGCCCCTGCAGAGGCAATAAGGATCTTGCCTGGTTTGACTTCCACGATTTTAATTCCTTCGTTGCTGGAACTGCTGTCAGAATCTCCAGCGGAAGGTGCGCTTGGTGAACTGGATCCTCCATTCCCAAGAGCTTGCTGAATGGCTTGATCCACATAGCTCTTCGTAACCACGGGATCATCTGCAGTTCCTGGCGTCGTCCCTGCCCCTTCCGCCTGCATATTCAGCAGCGATCCTGCCCAAACACTGCCGCCAATCAATACCACCGCCGTTGCTATTTTCCAACCCGTCTTCATCATGTTCCTCCTCTATGACTCTGTTATTGTCTATGATAGAGGTTTTGGTAGAAAGGAACAAGCCCAAATCCGGAGGGATTTGGGCTTGTTATCTATTCATCAATCAAAGATAAATAGTAGAAACCTTGACTGCCTAGTTTGACCTTCTGTCCTTGGAATAAATCATAGACGTTTAAGTAGAACGAGCCGGAAGACTTCCCTTCAAATGTAGAATCATTGATGCTAAAAGAAACTGTTCCACCTGAAGTCAGCTTCAGGTCCTTCTCAGGAGAATATTCCTGCTCAAAAGTTCTTCCCGTGCTAGTATCTACAATTTCGAACAAATACTTATGCTCGAATTCGCCGATCGCGTAGTCTAAACTTCTTGTCAAATTGTAATCAAACTGAACATTTACGGAGGAAGAACCGGTAAGGTTGGCACCCACGCTCTTCACTGTCAAATTATACGGCGGTATGTTTAATGCTGTTAACGTATTACTTACAGTCGGTTGAGAAACCGCCAAGGCAAACGATGCAGCATTAACATAACCGGTTGGTTGCTCCTTAACCGGGGTTAGTTTCCCGTCAGTAATACCTTCACCAACAATTAGTTTCATATCACTTGATGGTGTGGTTTTTGGAATTTTTGCCCACAAGGAGACAATACTCTTCTCTTCCGGACCTACAGATGTATCGATCTGACTCACGGTTGCTTTATAGACTTGTCCATTGGCACTTTCATAGGACCCTGCCAATTGGGAAAGATCAAGTTGATGATCCTCCAAGTTTTTAGATTCTAGTTCAGTATAAATTAAATCGTAAGAAGTACCGCCGTAAACAAAAGATCGAAGCACTCTTAGCTCCTGTTCACGACCAGATGTTTCAATTTTATAGGAATGTCCACTTTTAATTTCAGGCAGATCCGGTAGAGACCCTGTACTACTAAATTGTATCCACTGTGAAGTTGCAGATTCACCCAACTTTTCTAGAAGAGAGATCTGCAGTTGACTAAAATCAAGATAACTTGGTACTTTTGAAACTATATATACATCCGTCGACATGCCTGCTCCAAGTAATCCTACCGTTTGTGTCGAAATCAGCTGAGTGGCTGATGTCAATTTCGCAGCATCCACTTTGATTTGTGCCGTTAATTCCGGCAATAGTACCGTTTTATATCCGGTATTATCAATCGTAATCTTCGCAGATACAAGGTCTCCATCGCTCCATGGCAATCGTTGAATTGATGATAATGTCACTCCCAAAATGCCATTGCTTGTCTGAACGAATTGTTTCTGTCCGATCATATTTTGTAATGCCTGCATTTGTGGAAGAGCAAAAATGCCAACCGGATAACTAAATGTATCTGTTGTATTTTCGGCTGCAGGCAAATTCATAAACAGTTGTGGATTACTTGGACTAACGCCAGAAGGTATGGTAACGTGCAAGTTAAGATACTTCTCTTCCAAGGGCTGCAAAACTAAAGAATCCAATGCTTGAGTTGTGATCGGCAACCGATAACCATCCGATGTTTGCACTTCAAATTGATATTTCGGAACGGTTACAGTAGTACCTGTCGTATTTCTCAACTTAAATCGAATCGTTAAGTCGTGCTCATCGAAGCTTTGCAATAGTGTTGAGCTATTTACACTAACCGCAATTTTCCCACTTCCCAAGGAAATATATTTCTCTATATTTGCTTGTACAGCCGCGTTCTTAGTTGATACGGCTGGAAGCTGCAGCGTAGCAATCGGTAATGTCAGTTTTGTCGTTTCATCTTCCTGTACTATTTGGAGCTCTGCACCTGCTATTTTAATACTTTTTGGAATTTCGGCCATTAGGTTTAGTGTTTTATTGGCTTGAGGCTGAATTTTGTAATCACTGCTAGTAGTATCGGCAGACAGTGGATAGCTAGCTCCGTTCGAAGCCTTAATTACAAACTTTACTTTCGGATCTTCGAAAACCTTATAACCTATATTCTGAACATCGACTCCTACATTTAGATAGTTGTAATCTCCCAAGGTATATTGGGCAACTTGACCGATCTTAACTTTTATGGGTGTATCGAAAACCTTTAAAGTCTTAGACTGACCTGTTGGCGTGGAGGTTAAGTATGCAACAGGTACTTTGAATTGTCCCTTTAAGCTTTCATAATTCGTTTGGCTAAAATCCCACTTAATGACCTGAAAAACGAGATCACTGATCTTTGTGGTACTCCCCACTTTAGCCACATAAGTCAATGTTGTTGAAGAACCTGCAGATAACTTCTTCTTTTCTTTATCTTTGGTCATAAGGAAAGTGCTGTATGTCGTGCCACTCGTCGTCTTCACTTTAGACCAGTAATCAAGCAAATCTAACGTCTTATCATCTTTATTTGTGATTGTGAGTGTGTAGGTAAGTATACTTTCTTCATCAAGGGTTAAAATATTAACATCCGTTAATCGAACGGTACTTTTCGTTGCTATTTTTATAGGGTTCAAATTAGCTAACGTATGTACAGTAGCTGGTGTTTGCTTTGTCGTTGTTGCCTTGGTAGTGCTTGTACTTGCAGCCATTGCTCCCGTGGCGTTGGAAGAAAGCAATAATAAGCCAAGCGCCGCGGCGGTCACTGGTAACTTCTTCAATGTTTACCCTCCCATGCAGAAAAGTTCTTACTAATTATAACGATTATGTATGGAAAATGTTTCGCTCTTCACAACAATATTCTTGTTATAGAAAGTTAAAGATACAAAACATAAAACAATCCAATAAAAAATAAAAAGCTGGTAAGGATTAATCCTTACCAGCTTAGGTTAAGAAGTTACTTATGGCTGTACAATGAGGGAACCACGGAATGTGTTAGATCCGGACACTACATTGCTGCCAGAAGCATCAGTAATGAATCTTGCACTTGGGTTGATACGAACTTCGATTGTTTTTCCAACAGGGATGCTAGTAATTGCACCACCAGTTGCACCAGGTGTCACAACAACTTCAACAACACCAGCACTTGTTTCATTTACGATGAAGTCGATACCAGCTTTAGCTGTCTTACCGTCGACTTTAACATCAAAGTCGTAAACGCCGTTTGCACCAAGGACAATGTCCTCAGAGAAGTATACGATTTGAGTAACCGAAGTACCATCATAAACAGCATTTCTGTCAACATTTTTCAGTTCAGGTTTAATTCCGTCTACAACGGTCTGAGTCTCATTCGCAATAACTTTAGCTCCAGCTGGAGTTGTCAGGTTTTTGTTAGCCAAAACAGTTACTGTTACAGGTACACCTTCATAAGTTCCGTCTGCATCCAGTTTATTTTTGTCAGACAGAGTGAGCACTACAGCATCATCGTCAACTTGAGCAGATACAACAGACAATACTTTAGATCCTGCTTCTACTTTGAATTCACTGGTCGAAACCGCACCAGATTGCAAAGTAGCATTGAAGTCAACTTCGATTTTGTTAGTAGCCGTTGCCTTAGGAGCATCACCAAGAGTCAGGGTAGTCGCAGAACCAACTTCTGCATCTGCAAACAGCCCAGACAAAGTTTTGCCACCTTCGCTCTTAACGTTGGATACACGCACTGCTTTAATATCATCAATATTGACGCTCGAAGGGAAGACGATAACTACAGACTTGCCATCCGAAGTGAAGGACATGCTTGCACCGCTAGGAAGAGTTTTCCATTCGCCGCCATTCACAGTTACGCTACCATCTGCGTTAGTCGTTGCAGTAGCACTTGCACCGTAGTAGTACAGGTAATTAGCTTTATCTGTAGCACTAGCACCCATTTTCTTGTCGAATGTAACTACCAATCTGTGAGCCGTAGTCGATTTGTTTACAGCTTGAAGATGTGGAGCACTTACTTCCCCAACTTTGATTGTTGCAGTGTAAGGCACAATTACATTCTTCAAAGTAGTGTCGTCAGCTACATTGGAAATTGTAAGTGTATAAGTTTCGTTTTCATCCAGATCATCATACAAGAAGACCGTTACAACTTTTCCTGTGGAATCCAAAGTAGCTTCCTTATAAGTGGAAACTTCTTCACCTTTAGAATTCTTGATTACATAGTTAGCAGAATCTTCTGCTGTATCTGCATCAAGAACTTTCGTGAATTTGATTTTCAAAGTATCCGCAGAATTGTCATCCAGTTTTGCACTTACAACTTCTGGACGAGTTTGATCAACAACAGGGTTTACAGTGATGCTGGAATCTTTAGCAATTACATTGCCAGAATAGTCAGCAACATCGTTCACGTAAACACTTGTGGAATAAACCAGTTTGTTGTCGCCAGTGAAGTGGAATTTGTATGTGTCATCGGAAACTTGTTCAAATGTATCAGCAGTTCTTTGAGTTGTACCTTGTTTCCAATATACGTTACCTGCTGCTACCGTCGATGGATCAATTGCTTCACTGAATTTCAATGTTACATATTCAAACGATGCGGACTCTACGCTTGCAATTGTAGGAGCAGTAGTGTCTTCTACAACATTGAATTTCAGCTCAGTTTCGATATTAGCCAATCCAGAGTAATCTTTCACATTGCTTACTTTAATAGTGTGTTCACCATTAGCAAGCGTAGTGTATTGCTTCAAGATTACGGAAGAGCCAGAAACGTCAACTGTACCAACAGCAGTTACACCATCGATCGTGAAGCTGTTAGCATCAGTAGCTTTCACAACCGGCTCACTGAATGTGATTTTAATTGCTTTGTTCCCTAATGCTTGAGCGGATTCAGCTACTGGAAGAGCAGCGTCAACTGGAGTGAAAGCAACTTCATCAGCAGTGATTACAGCGCTACCTGCACGAACATTAGTAACAGTCAATTTGTATTCTTTTTGGTTAGTCATACCAGCATCAGTACCAGCCGCATCTTCAACAGTCAAAGTAACGACTTTTTTGTCAGAAGACAAGGAAGCACCGATGACATCAACAGCACGACCTTCATCAGATTCGATTTCATAGTTGTCTGCATCTTCAGCTGTAGCAGCATCAACTTCACCATCGAAAGCAACTTTTACTTCACGAAGGTTATCAGCTTTAACACTTTCAACTTTAGTTGCAGTTGTCACAACATAAGTAACAGTGTATTTCAACACTTTACCGTCAGCTGTAGTGTACTCCAGCTCAGTTGCTTTGTTAGGCTCAAGAGCTTTTTCCAAAGTTACTTCAACAGTTTCGCCGTTCGACAGCGTCAGTTTAACGTGAGTAGCGTCGATAGCTTCTGCTTTCGTTACTTTGAATTGAGCAGCTTCATAAATCGCATAAGCTGCTACAACCGCTTGGGAGCGAGTTGCTTGAGCTTGGTAGTTGATGCCTTCAGCGAGGTAACCAGCGTTAACAGCTGCTGCTACATAACCTTTAGCCCATTCGGACGCAGTGTTGTTAGCGTCAGCAGGAACTTCCAGTTTCAGAGCAGTTACCAGAACTTTAGCCAGTTCTTGTACAGTTACTGCGCCGTTCGGATCGAACAGTTTTTTAACTGCGTCTTTACCATTGAGGATGCCAGCTTGTGTAGCAGCTTCAATGTAAGGACGGCCCCAGTGGTTCGCATAGTTCTTATCGTTGTAAGAAGTAGCGTCAACTGGTTCCAGGCTCAGGGAGTTAACGATGATTTTCGCGAGTTCAGCGCGAGTCAACGTTCTTTCCAAGTGGGACAGGCCGTCTGGGAAGCCAGATACGATACCTGCTTCTTTCAGAGCGTTAAATTGTTGCTCTGGAGTCAGTTTGGCATCAGCACCGAATGCTACGGAAGCAAACATGGAGAATGCCATTGCTGTAGACAAAGCTACGGACAAAATTTTCTTCATAACCTTTTTTTCTCCTCCTTGATTAACTATCACATGAGAATTTTCTTTAAATGAATAGCTCGTGTTACTCATTAGCCATTGCACCCCCTTTCCAGAGCTTGAGCAGGTTTCCTATAAATTAGGTCTGCAGCAGAACTGCAGAAACTTGTAAACGAGAATGAATAGAATGTAGAAATAGACTAGTTTCCTAATCCTACCTAAACATTATACAATGGGTCCCCAGAGCCGTAAAGCTAATTTTTCTAATAGATAGACAAGTTTCCCTATGAGGGAGACCTTGCCATGTCTAAAACAGTCGCCATTGCCAATGCTCTACATCTTAAACGCAGCAGGTTTCAAAAAGTTGCGGGGGATTTAAAAAAAATTGCGAGATTGTAACTTTTTCTAAGATTCCCCTGTGTTACGCCTTTTTTACTCCCTTACCGCCTGACGGAAATTAGTATAACATGCCGAAATATGTCAGTCATTAAGCAACTTTTCCCATTTTCGCGCTATCTCCATTGTATGTGAGCGCACGACAAATAAGACGTCCAATTTTGGACGCCTTATGGGTAAATCTCGTACCCAAGCGGCCGCAAGTTACCTTACTCTCATGGCCAATTGGATAATACGAGCCCGCATTTGCGGATCGGTATTCAGTTTCTCATACATCTCGTCGATGGCTTTTTTGTTATCTTTGTATGTCTTCTCATGCTTCATCGTGTTATGAGACCATTCAATCAGTTCGTTTTCGGCTGCACGCAGCTCGGTGAATGCGTCATGGAAGCCCGTCTCAATTACAAGGCTCTCCATAACCTCTTGGGTTACTTCTTGAAGCTTAGCCGTTTCTTCAATGCGCTTCTCCAATACTTTGGATCTATCCTCAAATTTGCGCTTAGCTTTGGAATAACCCAACTGCGGTTTCGATAGGATCGGTTTCATCTGTTCAAGTTCACCCTTTTGCATAATGTCTATTACTCTGCTTATTTTAACGTAAAGCTCTGGAAAACACAAAAAGATGTAATTGGAAAAAAGAAGCGGCCAAAGTTGATCTTTGGCCGCTCCTTGCCTGTCACGAACTTAGCTAAGATTTTTCGGGAAGAGACTCGTGCTCTTCTTCAGCATCTCTACCGTGATTTTACCGGCTTCTGCACGAGTCATGAAGCCTTTCGGGTTAAAGCTGTATACCGGCTTCTTCTGACCCGGAAGCGTACTTGGCGATCCCGTCATAATCTTCGCGGAATTCACCGCTTGAATTGCTGGACGGGCATAGACGTCGATGCTGCCGGAGTCCACGAAGGCTTTGGCCAGCGTCGCATTTAGCTTCTCATCGTTGACAGCCAGCTTGAGCTTCAGCGCTCTTGCGATCATTACGGCTGCTTGTTCACGGGTGATCGGCATGTAAGGTGAGAACGTCCCTTCAGAGGTTCCTGTTACAATACCGGCCCTTGCCGCCGTTTCAATATATTCATAGCTCCAGGTTTCGGTTCGTGCATTTGGACCAACATCCTGGAAGGAGGACTTGTTGTAATCCCCGTCTTTCGGATAATTCAGAGGAATATTTAATCCCTTGACGAGCAATGTGGCAAATTCGCCGCGGCTGATGCGGTCATCTGTCCCGAAGCTGTCGCCAAACAGATTCGTCATAATCCCCTTCGCATACAAAGCATTCAGAATATTACGCGCCCACGGATGATTGGTGATATCCGAGTAGCCCCTCTTCATCTTCATAACCATATAATAACCAAAATCATCAAATGGCACGGTAATCGTATGGTTCTTCGTATTGACTTCCCCGCCGATGTTCTCCCAGATGCCTTTATCTGTGAAACGGAACACCGTGATGGTCGTTCCCGCTTCATCCACCACGTTTTTGTCGTAAGCCAACGTCAATTCCCCGCGTTGGGATGGAATGACCTTACGGTCCGAAGGGAACATCGTGAAGTATCCTTCAAGCGAATAAGGTGCTAGACCGTTGGTAGCTTTTTGCGTTCCATCTGCAGATTCACCCACCCCACCGCTAATCCAGTACACATGGGAGATCGGTGTGAAGTTATTTCTGCGTTCCGGTTGAGAGAACTTACCGCTCAACTCGATAGGGATATGAATTTCTGGATTCCCTTCCGGATTTGGTCTTTGGCCTTCGATATAGTTCCCGTAATCGTCCCGTTTGCCCACAATCCCATAGACAGGGTCAGCAATACCAAACAAGAGCTTCGTATCCGGGTAATACTGAATGGCATTTAACCCCGGATTTGCGGATTGCATGATGGTTCCTTTCGGGAAAGTCAGCTGAACAGTTTTATTAAAGACAGTATACTTGTTAGAAACCTTCTCAACCATGTACTGGCTGTCGATATCCACAGCCGACGTATAATAAACCTCAATCGTATCTGTGAAGCTGGTATCGGCTCTTTCGATCGTGATTTTGATCTTTGTCGCCTTATCCGGTTTTAACCCCACATAGTCATAGACAAAACGATCCTCTTTCCCCGTTTCTTGACGAGGAGTTGCTTCATCTTTGTCAATCAGAACTCTAGTCGCGCCTTCGGCTTCAATATCAAAATGGATAAAGTTCTTATTGACGACGTATTGATCTCCCACTGTAGGTTGCGGCGAAATCAAACGATACGCTTCAACCGTACGAATAATCTCCAGCCGTTTGCTCGACCGTGAACCTGTGCTGTTTACGAGCTCCAGATTGAAGACATAGCTTCCAGGTACATCAATATCGAGATTATAAACTTGAACAACAAAGTCCTTCTCACTACCTACGAAACTGTAGTACCCTGTCTTCTGACCATTACCGAAATCGTAAGTAAAGTCATTTGAGGTATTTCCTGTAGCCTGATTGCTTTCTAAGTTAAATGTAAATAGCAATTGAGAACCGAAATAAACGTTGGCTCTAGTCGCGCCAGCTCCCCGCATAACTAAGTTAGCGCCTTTTTTGTTCGTCGTATAATTCTGGTTGGCCGCGTCATACGTAAAATCCGTTGAAGGCTTGAACAACGTATTGATCGTTTGATCGAACAGTTGCTGATCCTCAGGATCAACCGTACCAGATACCGGGAACGATATTCTGTTATAGAGATCCACTGTAGGCAACAGGGCTGGATTGAGCGTGGATGCCGGCATGAAAGAAGTAATGGTTGCGCCATTCTCATCCACGATATAAATCAACATTTCCCCTGTAACATAACGGGCGTTGCCGTTTCCGTCTCTAGAGGTGCCGTAGAAGGTAATGCGATTCTCCCCATAATATAATGGCCCGTCAGGTCCAATATCTAACTGGAGGGAAAAATTAAGTGTCCCCGTTTCCCAAACTAAGTCGTCATTTTTCCCGCTGACTCCATTGATTGTAAATTGGGCATCCTCTTTATTAAAATTCTCGAAACCAAGATACTGCCCTTTCAGCGTCAATTTCAGCGTATCCGGATCTTTGGAGTTTACAGTATAAGTTTGCCCATAGATTAGATTCGTAAACGAAATCTTGCTCATGGTGATGTATGAAATCGTTGCATCCTTATTTTCACCCGCCACATACCAGAAACGCACCCGTTGTTGGCCCGTCGAGAAGTTGCTAATTTTATAAATTTTTTGGTTTGCGGCAAGGTTAATGGCAGTAGGTGCTACCGGATCGATCGTCAGCTTCTTGCTGCCTAGCGGCAAATAATCTGCGTTAAGATCGACCGTTGGTGCTGAACTACTCTCAACAAGAATGTAGAATGTGCCGGAGGTTACAGTAGCCCCATCCAGGTTTACTTGCGAAAAATCAGAAATGTCACGAGTCTCTGTACTCGTTATATCAGCGTCAGTAAGCGTCGGCAAATAGGAGAGCTTCGTGATTACCGACTCACCTTGCAAATATTTATACGAGATGTTCTTCGTTGTCGTAAAGCGCGGTGTTGCATCGCTGCCATATTGAACTCTCAAGCTAAATTGATTCGTGCCATTGGCCGGTGTCGGAAGATCAATCATAAAGGTAACCAGACGATACTCTGGGTCACCGTTCGCGTCGGGAATAAGTACATCCTGACCTTCTTCTGTATCTACAGTACCGTCAGCACTAACAGCCTTCATCTTCAATACCTTGAAGGTAGCCGCTGTATAAGGGTCCGCTGGGTCAGCCGTTGATGGCTTCACCCAAACCTTCCCGACTCCTGTGCCGCTAGTCGTATCCCCAAAAGTCCCCTCATCCGGATTAAACGGGATCAAGACTTGTCCAATAAACTTCGGTGTACCTGCCAAAGATTCTGTAATGGTTGGAGTGATGCCTAGAACGTTAACTGCTTTGCTTCCAGCGTTTCCGGAATACACATAGGCTCCAGTAATTTGTTCCGTATCGCTGAAGAGATAAATGGTACGTTCCAATTTCACCGTGTCTGCTCCATTGGTGAGTACAATCTCTAGGTTGTTGACCCCAGGAGACAAGGTCTGTCCTGAAGCATAGAACTTCCCTGTCACATCATCATAAGGTAACGTATCGGTTTTCTTCCCGTTCACAGACAAAGTAATCTTCGTTACATTTCTAGCAGTACCTTCAAGTGACAGCGCACTTACATTGGTGACGACCGGAGTTCCCTCATTCAGGTATTTCGCGGCTGGCCCACCTTCGTACATCTTCAGTTCTTGAAGATAAGGCACCTCATCGTAGAGCACGTAGAAAGACTCAGACTGGGTTACGCCAACCTGTACCCCTGAGAGCGTGATCTTGTTAAATCCAGGGAACAATTTCAAGTCCCGGACAATAAACTTCTGGCCGGAAGCATCTGTAGAATCCAGAGAAACGCTCGAATAATACACGTTGTTTGCATCCGGTACCCAGTTGAAATGTTCATTGCCATCTGCATCCTTGACTGGAACAGCATTTAATCGTTCAACTTTAACCGTCATGCTATTCGATGAAACCTTCGCGAATGTCCCGGTAAAGGTCAACAAGCCTTGGTTGTATTGGTAAACATTATTCCGGTTAATCTGTTCCTTCCCCGTCACATTGTATTCCGTCACCAAACGGAATGTATTTCTTAGTGCCGGATCGCTTGGGATAAAGAATGTCGGCGATACCGAATCCGCCGCTTTCGCCACAGGCGCCAGTCCTGCCGGGAGCAACGTAAAGACTAAAGACAGCAGGGTCAGCCATATAAACGGCTTCTTCAAGCGTTGCATGGATTAATCTCTCCTTTGTCATGTAGTGTGTGTTGATGTCCCCGTCAAAGTTCTGCAGGGACTGCCCAAAAGCGTCACTTACATATGTTATCGGTCGAAAGTTGGAAGAATTTTAGGAAAACTTGAAAGAGAATCCAACGAAAATCCTGGGGCACAAAAAGATGCCGTTTCGGCGTGGCTTGCTCCGGCATAGATCGCTCTTAGATTATCCCGTTCGCTCAGTCTGCCTTTCAGGAATAGTAACCTTCCTCCTCAGCGCACTGCCTCGGCAACCCTCATCCGTCTCGCTAACGGACCGTAATGACCTTATTCGTCGATTTCCCACTCATTTCCCGTCCTAACGGACTACAGAGACCTTATTGAGCTCATTCTGACGTAAAACTTCCGAAGCAGCACGAAATAAGGTCTCCACGGTCCGTTAGAATCCAATTGGCAGCAATCAAGCGCAATTAACGGCTCTGGAGTCCGCTAGATCAGGGGGACTATAAGAGGTGCAGAGCGGTTGAAGGTGCTTCGGGCCGAACAGGGAGGGTACCCGGCTGAATCAAGCACAAAAAAACAACCCCTGCGGCTCATCACCGCCAGGGGTTGTCCTAGTACAAGTAAAGAAATGCATAATTGCCCTGCATTTAGGAATGCTATTATTTCGTACCGCGCTCCTCCGACACCTTCATGCGAAGGCGGGCGAGGAAGTCGAGCACGGGGCGCTTCGTCTTGCCGATCAGGCCGATGACCTCGGCACCGATTTGCAGGAAGAAGACCATCACGCAGATGACGACAAACGTCACCCAGTTTGCATTGTACATTGCGGCCGACGATTGGATCACGGCCAGCACACCGAAGAAAGCGGCGATGCCGTAAATGATCAGCACCGTCTGGCGGTGGCTGAATCCGAGCTCGCGCAGGCAATGGTGCAAGTGCCCCTTGTCCGGCGAGAAGATCGGCTTCTTCTGCATCCAGCGGCGCACGATGGCGAACATCGTGTCCGAGAGCGGCACGCCGATCAGGATCAGCGGCGTCAGGAACGACACAATCGCAATCTGCTTAAAGCCGAGCAGCGACAACAGCGCTAAGCTAAAGCCCAGGAACAGGGCGCCCGAGTCGCCCATGAAGATTTTGGCCGGGTGGAAGTTAAAGTACAGGAATCCGATAATGCTGCCGAGAAGCAACAAGCAGAGCAGGGCCACCATCACATTGCCCATCAGGAACGCCATAACCGCAATCGTCCCGATCGCAATGGCAGAGACCCCTGCAGCCAATCCGTCCAATCCGTCGATCAGGTTAATGGCATTCGTCACGCCAACGATCCACAGAATGGTGAACGGAATGGCCACCCACGTCTCCACTGCAGCATACGTGTGAAACGGAATATTCGCAAACTCAATCCGGATATCGAACACGAACACGACCACGCAGGCCGTCGCAATTTGAATCAGAAATTTCAGTTTCGCCGGCAAATCGAAGCGATCGTCCAAAGCGCCCAGCAATACGGTAATCGTTCCGCCTACCAGGAAAGCTTTGATGAAGTTCACTTCGCGTACCGTGAATACGTCAGGTAAGAATGGAAGAAGCAGAAAAAACGCGATGACAAAAGATAAAAATATCCCTAAACCACCGAGTCTCGGCATAATTCGTGTATGCACTTTGCGCGCATTGGGCACATCCACGGCGCCGACCTTAACAGCGAATTTCTTTACGAGCGGCGTTAGGCCCAAAGCCAAGCCAAGTGAAACGATAAACCCGATGATATAGATCATCAACATTCAATTTCGACCTCCAATTGTTCTGCACCGGAATGATTATACTCCGATTAAGGAGAAACACCAACCCCGCATTTGCGCAAAAAATCACAGTAATTCATGGAAATCGAGACTTTTAGCCCATTTTCGTAAGGTTTTCTTTCTCCCGCAGCACGCGTACGGCGAATTTCGGCAGCGCCAGCATTCTGCGGAAGCGGGTAGGTTCCTTCAACAACCGGTACAGCCATTCCAGCCGAAGCTTCCGGAAGGCCATCGGAGCTCGTTTGGTTCGCCCGGAAATCACGTCGAAGCTGCCGCCGACGCCCATCATGACAGGGACGCGCAGGACGTCTTTGTATTTGGCGATCCAAGGCTCCTGCGTGTCTGCCCCCCGTGCAACAAACAGCAGATCAGGCGCGGCTTTGACGATTTCATCGATCACTTCTTGGTCTTGATTCGGACCGAAGTAGCCGTCGCGATATCCCACGATCGTCGTCCCGGGATATTGCAAGGCCAATCGGCGAGCCGTTTCCTTCACGACGTCCGGCGCTGCACCAAGCAGGTACACCTTCCAGCTGCGGCGTTCCCCTTGCTTCATCAATTCGTGCAGCAGCTCGTACCCCGGCACGCGTTCTGTCACCGGATCACCGCCTTTTTGCGCGGCCCAGACCAGGCCCGTTCCGTCCGGCACAATCAATTCGGCGGTTCTCATCATCGCTTTATATTCCGGATTCTCAATCGCCGCCATCATCATGATCGGATTGGCCGTAATCACATGATGCGGCGTCTTGGCGGTGACCACATCCGTCAAATAGGCGACTGTCTCCTTCATCCCCCATTTGCAGACGGGAACGCCAAAGACCGAAACCGTCGGGATACCTTCCTTGATCATCGTCATCACCTGTTCACCCATCACTTTCGTAAAAATTCAACGATCCGCCGCGCGGGCACCCTTGCTTCCCGCTTCAGTTCCGCGATTTGCGCGGCGTGGGTCTTGCGCCACGTCCCGGCTTCCTGCAGGAGGCGCTCCCCTTCCGCGGCCAAGATCCGCGGATCCAGCTCCTCCGCGGTCCCGACCGGGACGCTTCCGATGCGACCTAAGAAATGGTCGATCTTCGGGTCATACGAGACGCCGAGCAGCGGGACGTTCTGCGAGGCGGCGTAGATCAAGCTGTGCAGCCGCATGCCGATCAGCAGGCTGCACTGGCTGACCTCCCGCAGCATATCCTGCGGGTGCTCCGCCTCTGGCGCGATGCTCACGGTGCAGCCGCGTTCCGCCACATTTCCCAGCCGTTCCATCACGAAACGTGAAGCTTCGTCGTCGCCAGGGAAATGGAAGGGCAGGAAGCGGATATGCACCGGCTTGCGGCGGCAGAGCAGCGAGAGCCCCTCGGCCAGCTGCGTGAGATCGGTTCGCGATGGGTTCCAGAAGCGAACCGATACGCCAACGACCGGCAGCTCGGAAGCGGACTCGCCTTCCTCGCGGTGCCCTTCCGAGGAGCGATCCGCAGGCTCCCGAAGCGTCAGCCCCATCACGGGGTCGGGCACGACCTGGATGGCGTCCTTACCGCGCAGCCCCATGTCCCGGAGCAGGCTGGCCGATTCCGCATCGCGCACGGAAATATAGTCGCAGCGCCGGAACACCGAAGCGATCAAAGGCCGGAACAGCTTGCGGTTCACTGGTCCGATGCCCTGAGCATACACGAAGGTCGGCTTGCCGAGCCATTGCGCCAGCTTGATGATACCCAGATAATACGGGATTGACTTGATCCCCGTCGCATCCTGCAGCAAGCTGCCGCCTCCGCTGATCAATCCGTCGCTGCTCTTTATAGCCTTCCTTACCTCTCCGAGTTTCATCCGGTGTACAGCTTCCACACCATACGTGCGGCTTGTCCACTCCGGATCGATGGACAGCACAACCGGCTTAATGTCCACGCCCGAGGTAAGTCCTTCTTCTTCCAACGCGGTCAGGATGGATTGAAGCACCGCTTCATCCCCGCTGTTGCGAAACCCGTAATACCCCGACAGAACTATGGTTTTAGTAGTCGTGGCGACCATTTATCCCAGCACCTTTCAATGATTTGCCAAACCAGAACGGCAATCAAACCAATCACAAGACCAAGTCCGAGACCCAGAACATCGCGGATCAACGAAAGCACGGCCGGCGTGTGAATATGTGCGAACGTGTCGACCATCGACAATTGGCCCATCACCGCGATAATCATCGCGAACATCGCCCAGCGATAGCGAAACGCGGCAAACAGACCAACGATAAAGAGCGGATGCGCCAGCAAAAATTCTTTGTTCCGCGGCCGAACACCAAATGTGTTCTCCAGGAAAGAACGGAAGGCCGCTTCACCCGGAAGCAACGTTCCAGAATTCCCAGTACGGGACAGGTAGTACAGCGCCGCCACTCCAAGTACAGCAGCAACGACTACCCAAAGCACCGTAATCCGCATGCTAAGCCATTTGCGCAATTCCTCCCAAACCGAGTTCCCCCGATATAAGAAGACATATACGGCGATCAGCAGGATTGGCGCCAAATGCAGCAGGCTGACGCCACGGAATTGATTCAGCACCAGGCTGTACGTAATGTTGTTCAAGAGCGCGATCACGAACGGTACAGCGAATAGGGACAGCAACGATGTTTTGATATACAACACAATCGTATGGGTCAGCCGCCGTCCGCCCGAGAGATTCGGATGCTTCTCTTGAAGCTCCTGCACCTTGCGGATCGCCAATACCATCGCAATTGTCGGCGCGCTGATGGCTACGAACAGAGCCAAGGCTTGCTCAAGCAAGACCGGCTTCAGCACGTACAGTCCAGCCGAACCTACCAGGCCGAGCACAAAAGCTGCCAGTGTAAGCGACGGCAGGAAGCAGGAAATCAGCAACGCTACAAACGCTACGCCTCCAAGGACAACCAGCGCTTTCAGGTATCTCTGCCAGCTAGCGTCGTGAATCGTGAAAGCCTCAGCTTGTCCCAGCTCAAATCCGTTGTTTTCGATCCGCTTCATTGCATTCCCCGGAGCTTGCAGCGAACCAATCAGATTATCGATGGGATTCGTAATCGACGCTTTCGCCACGTCCTTGGAAGCAGAAGCGTTGAGATAAACCATCCGGATGTTCCGGTCTTTGGTCGCCAGAACGAACCGGTCGGCCAGCGTCATCTTATCCTGGGAAGCCTCCGCATCCGACAAGGAATGCAGGCGCACCACGTTATAATCGATCAGGTAAGCCAGTTTGTTAAAGCCTTTTTGCGGAGCCTTCAAATTTTCGATGGCCGCGATGCCGATGTTGTATTTTTTCAGCAAATCCGCAAAGCCCTGCAAACTATGCTTCGTCTGATCCTCGTTAAAGCCTTTCACCGCTTCGCCGTCGAACAGAATGCGATTTACCCCGTTTTCAGCGAAAAAGGCCAGCAGTTGATCCATCTCTTCCTGATCATAAGGGATATTGTCCGAAAGCCGCGGCAAAATCGTAAAGCCTTTCTCCCGCAGCATGTAAAACGCAATCGGATCTAGCGGCATCGGCTTCATCATCGCTTCTTCCATGCCCATACCGATAGCGAGCCCGCCATGATCTTGATACTGCCAGTTTGCCACCGGCACGTCCAGCTTGCGGAATGCCGCTTCGATCATCGGCTTCAACTGCGCTTCGTTCTCCGCACTTGTAAACGCCAGGTAGGTGTAATTGCCGCTATTCGTCACGACGGCACCGTTCAGCTTCGCAACTTCCAGCGAACTAAATACCATAATCCGGCGCGCTTTTACCAATTCGTCCAGCGTGCTTTCAAACATCGCCATGGTGCCCACGCCAGCTTCTTTCAGACGGTCCAGCTGCTCATCCATATACGCCTGGGGATTCGCCTGATACGATGCGATATCCAACAATCCTCGATAATTAAAGACGAACTCCACTTTGTTTGCGGAGGATTCCGTTTGAACCCGCTGCGCGATCACCGGCACAGAAGCCAGGATTCCGACAATCACCAAAACCCACAACAATTTTCGGGAAGCGTTATTCCACCGCTGCCAACTTCGAATCACTAAGGTACCTCCTCAAAAATGCATGAATCCACATCTGTTATTTGTTTCCCCAACCTGCTTGCCGATTATTGATCGACGCGGGCAAGAACGTCTTCTTGAATCCGGTTCAGACGCGACTTGGCATCTTCCGCAGATGTGCCGCAAACGCCAAAATAGAATTTGATCTTCGGTTCCGTACCCGAAGGGCGCAGACAGAACCACGAACCGTCATCCAGCAAAAACTTCAGCACGTTCTCCTTCGGCAATCCGTCCAGGCCATGCGAGTAATCGAGTACTTCGGATACACGCACGCCCCCAACTTCCTGCGGCGGGTTGCTGCGGAAGGCTTCCATCAACGCCCCGATTTGGGCCAGGCCGTCCTTGCCTTTTAACGTACGGGAAGCTAACGTTTCGCGGTAATAGCCGAACTGTTGGTACAGCTCCTCCAACACGTCGATCAAGGTCTTTCCTTGGCGTTTGTAATACGCTGCCGCTTCGCAGATCAACATCGAGGCTACGACGGCATCCTTATCGCGCGCATAGTTGCCTGCCAGATATCCGTAGCTTTCCTCATAACCGAACAAATAAGTATACTCGCCGGAAGCTTCAAATTCGTTCATCTTCTCACCGATATATTTGAAGCCGGTCAGCGTGTTAAACACCACAGCCCCATAGTGGCGGGCAATCGCAGCGCCAAATTCGCTGGTTACAATCGTCTTGACAACCGCGCCGTTGTTCGGAAGCTTTCCTCTTTCCTTCATTTGACTCAATACATAATGAACGAGCAAGGAGCCCGATTGGTTACCGGTAAGAATTTCATATTCGCCGTCCCGCGTGCGCACAACGGCCCCCATTCGGTCAGCATCAGGGTCTGTACCGATCAAGATATCCGCGCCCACTTGCTTGCCGAGCTCGATAGCCATCGTGAACGCTTCCCGTTCTTCTGGGTTCGGGGACTTCACCGTTGGAAAATCACCATCCGGCATTTCCTGTTCCTTCACAATATGCACTTGGGTAAAACCAAGCTTCTCCAAAGCACGGCGAACCGGAAGGTTCCCTGTCCCATGCAGCGGCGTAAAGACAACCACCAGATCTTTAGCTGCTCCGGAAGTCATGAGCTCGCGATTGACACTGGTGTTCGCCACTGTATCCGCAAAGGCTTCATCCTCGTCGGCGCCCAGCCATACGAGCAATCCCTTCGCTTCTGCTTCTTCGCGGCTTAACCGTTTGACTTGGGCGAAGGAAGCGACCTTCTGAATGCGAGCAATAACCTGCTCCGCTTCATGCGGAACGAGCTGGCCGCCCGTCGAGTTATATACTTTATAGCCGTTGTACTCCGGCGGGTTATGACTTGCTGTGATGACGATACCCCCGGTGGCCTTCTGAGCGCGTACAGAGTAGGAGAGCTGCGGCGTTGGGCGCAACGATGGGAACAGCTTGGCCACGATGCCGTTGCCGGCCAGCACCAAAGCAGCTTCCAGCGCAAACTCCGGCGAGAAGTGACGGCAATCATGCGCAATGACGACCGAAGGTGCCCCGGCTTGGCCCGCATGCGCTTCCAGAATATATTCGGCAAACCCTTGCGAAGCACGGGCTACCGTATAACGGTTCATGCGGTTGCTCCCCGCGCCGATCACACCGCGCAACCCGCCTGTCCCAAACTCCAGGTCACGATAGAAACGGTCCTCGAGTTCGGCTGGGTTATTTTCCAAATCACGCAATTCCTGTTTGGTTGCTTCATCAATCGTTGGGTCCTGCAGCCAGCTCGCCAGCTTCTCACGGACGGCATTACTGATTTCAGTCATGATAGGTTCTCCTCCTTAGTGATTACGATTACGCCCGATTAAGACAAGGCGAACATGATGTCTCCCTCGGCAACAATTTTATCGTCCACTTTCGCAATGGCATGGCCTTTACCGATGGAGCCCTTCATCCGGGTCACTTCGACCTCCAAGCGCAGCGTATCTCCCGGGACCACTTGCCCGCGGAAGCGGAATCCATCCAGTCCAGCCAAGAAGCCGATCTTCCCGCGGTTCTCCTCGACGTTAAGGATCGCAACGGCGCCGACCTGCGCGAGCGCTTCCGTAATCAGTACGCCAGGCATTACAGGGTATCCCGGAAAATGCCCGGTAAAGAACGGCTCATTCATCGTGACGTTCTTGATCCCGACGGCGCGTTTGCCTTCTTCCAGCTCAATAATGCGGTCCACCAGCAAAAACGGAGGACGGTGCGGCAGGATTTCCTGAATTTGGTTCGTGTTCAACATATGTAAGTCTCCTTTCGGTTTATGGCATGAGTTTCGGATCGTGCGCATCCCAACTTGAATAAAAATGCGGGTATCCGGTCACACTGTAGTTATCCTTCGCCTCTGCAGAAGCGAAGGTTAAGATAAGGGGCTTATCCGCAAACGACCTTCCGGTCGATTACGGATATAGCCCTTTTGACGGTTTTCCCCACCTAAGTCCCCCATCATTATACATTTTTCGCCTACAAAAAGAAAACTCCCGTCAGCCGAGAGTTTGTGGACATTTTTGTTATTTTCGTTCTGTTTCTTCTATATATATAGAGGCGATCTGATTGGCCTTATGGAGCAAAGACCAGATCAAGTACATGCTTCCAAGTTGCCCAGTTCCAAATATCGGACATATCCTGTTTGCCGAACACGACATACCCTACGACCATACCTGCCGCCAGAGCTGCGACAAGAACGAGCAACACAAGCACGATCTTCAGGATGACGATCCAGGCCGGCCGTTTGCTCACCGGTTGACTGTCTTCACTCATGAAGCATCCCACCTATCCGCGCAAGTTGTTGGCTAGACCCATCATCGTTTCACCCGAGGTTAGCGCACGAGCTGTCAATTGGTAGGCGCGCTGCACCTGGAGCATTTCCGCCATCGCTTCCGTTAAATCTACGTTAGAGGCTTCCAGCGCCCCTTGGCGCAGGCTGGCCCGCTGTTCCTGCGGGAGCGACAAGTTATCCACCATCGCTTCGGCAGGGTCAAGACCCGCTGCTAGAACAAAGAGGTTCCCGTCCTTCTGAACGAGTGCATCCGGCCGCTCCGCCGTCAACAACGCGATTCGTCCCACTTCCGTTGTGCCTTCCCCATTGGTTGCCAGGATATTCCCTTCAGCGTCAATGCTAAGCTTGGCATCGGACGGGAACGTGATCGGTTCACCTTCAGCGTTTAAGACCACATACCCTAGTTGATTCACCAAGAAGGCTGACTCGGCATCATCCGGATCCGGTTGAATGTGAAAATCCCCGCCCCGGGTATAGGCAACGACACCTTCCGGCGTCAACACACTAAACATCGCATTGCCTTGAATGGCCAAATCCGTCAAATTGCCGGTCGCTTGAATCGAGCCCTGAGCATAATTGACGGTGACCTGCGACATTCTGGAGCCAAAACCAAGGGTGAATCCAGACGGTGTAGCCCGGCCCGGCAGATTCAGATCGGAAGTCTGGTTCTGCACCCGGGTCAGCGTGTCTTCAAAGTTGGCTTCTTTTCGTTTATACCCTACTGTGTTCGCATTGGCGATATTATCGGCCAGCAAGTCCAAACGCTGTTGAATGCCGCTCATCGATACCATCGCGCTGATGACGGTGTTATTCATGCCGCACCTCCTGTATTAAGCAAAAGCAACCGCACATGATCATTGTACTTTGCCAATTTCATTAACCGCTTTATCCAAGCTTCTATCATAATATTGAATGATTTTTTGGTTGGATTCATAAGCTCGTTGCGCAGCCAGCAAATCCACCATGGATTGGGCGGTATCGACATTGGATACCTCAAGATAGCCTTGGCGTACCACAGCCCCATCCGCTCCAGCCACCAGCTCACGTACTCCCGCCGCCTCTTCATCCGCAACCCGGAAGACGCCGTTGCCTTCACGGACAAGCTGGTAAGGCTGTTCTACCACTGTAATTCCCAAGGCACCCAGATTCACCAGGGCACCGGTATTATCCACTGCCGTTAAATTTCCGGCTTCATCGCTGGACAACGTGTCCACGGACAAGCCTGCATTCAGGATGATCGGATTGCCGTCAGCGTCCAGCACCCGATAACCGGTGGACGTTCTCAGCTCTCCCGCCGCATTCACCGTGAAGCTGCCGTCCCGGGTATATCGTACATTCCCCTCGTTATCCGCAACGGCGAAAAAGGCCTGCGGCTGATAAATCACTTCGCCGTCCTCTGTGACGAATTTACCGGAAGCGTCAAACGCATAAGGCTCACCCGTTGCCGGGTCATTCAAGCTAAGCTGCGAGATCAAGGCAAAATCGGTATTCTTTCCGGTTTCCTTCAAATCCCCTTGCGTAAACGCCGGCAAGCTCTCTTCCGCAAACACCCCGGTTACCAGCTTCCCGATTTGCTTGTTGTTCCCGGACTGCTTGTCCCCCATCAAGGAAATCAGCATTTCGGGAAAAGAGCGCGCTACGGTATTCACCGACTTGTAGCCCGGTGTGTTGAGATTGGCGATATTCTGCGTAACTGTATCATGCCGCCGTTGCTCGGCGATCATACCGGATGCTGCGGTATAGAGACCTCTTAGCATGACTTACCTCCAGACGCTATGTATTCTAAATGCCCTATTCCTCGGGCAATTCATTCCTTCTTTATATTATCGGACGATTAGAACTTTCTTCTTAGCACCTTGTCCAAATTATCGAGCATAATCCCCGTACCCTTTACCACACAGTGCATCGGATCTTCCGCAATGAGCACCGGTACGTGAAGCTCTTCGGCAAGCAGCTCGTCCAACCCGTTCAGCAGAGCGCCTCCTCCGGTCAAAATCACGCCGCGGTCAATGATGTCGGCGGACAATTCCGGCGGAGTGCGCTCCAGCACCGATTTGGCGGTGGCAACAATGGAGGATACCGGATCAGCCAGGGCCTCCTGGATTTCTTTCGCCGTGATCGTCACGGTCAGCGGCAGTCCGGACACCATGTCCCGTCCGCGGATATCCATCTCCGCCTGCCGTCCGTTCGGGTGCACCGTTCCGATTCCAATTTTGATATCCTCTGCTGTCCGTTCCCCGATCAACAGCTTGTACTTCGTTTTAATATATTTAATGATGGCAGCATCAAACTTGTCCCCAGCGACTTTAAGTGACGAGGCCGTGACGATGTCTCCCATGGAGAGCACCGCCACATCCGTCGTCCCGCCGCCGATATCGACAACCATGTTGCCGCTCGGTTCGAAAATATCCATGCCAGCCCCAATTGCAGCCGCTTTAGGTTCTTCTTCTAAATACACTTCTTTGGCGCCGCTGTGTTCGGCGGCTTCGCGAATCGATTTCTGCTCGACCGACGTAATGTTCGTTGGCGCGCAGATCAGAATTCTCGGATGGCTGTACCAGCTTCGCCCGCCCACCCGGTCAATAAAATACTTCAACATCGTTTCCGTAATTTCAAAATCGGCAATGACTCCGTCCTTCAAGGGACGAATTGCAGTGATATTTCCAGGCGTACGACCTACCATCCGTCTAGCTTCCTCACCGACGGCCAGTACCCGTTTCCCGTCGCTGTCAATGGCGACAACGGAAGGTTCGTCAAGTACGACTCCCTTCCCCTTGATATGAATTAGCACATTGGCCGTGCCTAAATCAATCCCAATATCCTTGCCCATCATTCGATCCCCCAAAGCGTATTTTTGTAAATCACGGAAAGGACGTAGCGGTCCTACCTCATGTGATATGGCAGAAGCGTCCCGCTGACTAGGTGTTGTTTATCGACAAAAGTCGAAGAATATCGCGAAATTTCGGGATAAATGGATGAAAATCCACATCATCTTATACCATATTTAAAAATACCATACTTTAGGGGATTGATTCAATGATTATCGTTCGATGAGTGAACTAAATAAATTCATTACTCATTAATTAACGGAGCTAATCACCTCACGTTTGGATTGACCTTTTTTCTTATACTTGATCTTCGTTGCTTCACCGCCGCGCAAGTGTCTAATCGATTTGTGATATTCGAGAATGTGCTTCACCTGATCCGCTAAATCCGGATTAATCTCCGGCAAACGTTCGGTTAAATCCTTGTGCACCGTGCTTTTCGAAACGCCGAATTCCTTGGCGATCGTCCGAACTGTGTGCCGTGTCTCCACGATGCACCGTCCAATCTTTATCGTCCGTTCCTTGATGTAATCGTGCACGCTCCCGCCTCCCTCAACTCGAGATAGTTTGGTACATTATATGAGGGGCGGGCTTAGATATTCTTTGTTTCCAAGCGTGACAAGCCTTTGCGGGGCCTTTTATTTTACCGTTGGTTACTAAGGGAGTAGCTGCAGCTCGGTTGGACAAGTGAAGTGAAGTGCGTAAAACGGAGTAATGGAGTTACCATCTTCATGCTTCATAAAGGACTTTTTTGGCCTTATTTGGGCGTTCGAGCTTGATCTGCACGAGATAAGGACAAAATAGGCTCTTATTTGTCTCGATCCTCAGGAAAACAAGCCTTATGAGGCTTGGATCAAAAAAATAAGGCCAATATTTTCCCTTATTTACTCGGGAAGCCGGAATTTCCGGTAAATAAGGCCTTTTTGTACCCTTATTGCGAATGAGGACAAAAAAAAAAACGGAGAGCTCTTCGCTCTCCGTCAGGCCTGCTGCCGTAGTCCTCGATGTTTGGATCGGCTGGCAGTGCCTTACATGGGATGGATGGGTTATTGCAAAACGTTAGTTTTTCGGAAGTACGGATTCCGGATTCACCAGCTCGCCATTTTCATAAATTGCAAAATGGACGTGGTTGTCGAGATCCTTCTCCACTTCGTTGCGGCCGGCGCTGCCGATAATGTCGCCTTGCTTCACTTCGGCATCCTTCTTCACCTTAACTTCGCCTAAGCTTTCGTATACCGTCTTCAGGTTGTTAGCGTGCGTAATTTCCACCACGTACCCGAGGAGCGGCACTTCTTCAACCCGCGTCACTTTCCCGCTCATGGCAGCCGTGACTTCGAAAGGCTTACGGTCTTCGCGCGCCAAGTCGATCCCGGTGTTTGGCGTAAACGTATCGTTGTACTGCACCAGGGCGGCTTGATGTTCTTCGGCCGTGCCATCCTTCTCATAGAACGGCTTCACCACACTAACTTCGGCGGCATTCACTACCGGCCAAGCGAGATCTTCGGAGGAGGCGATGACTTCGGTTGCTTCTTCCTCTGTCGTTCCCTCTCCCGTTGCGGCTTCCTCTTCGCCAGACAGGTTTACGGTGTCGGTCACGCTGGCGGGGGTCGAGTCCATCGGCTTGTTGCTCGCATCCTGGTAGACCCACACTAAGGTTAGTATAATTGCCGCTGCCGCCACATACGCTGCCGGGTAAACCCATCTCTTTGACAATAATCTCTTCCACGCGGATACCGGCTTCACCGGTTCTCCCAGTCCCATTTTAGGAGATTCCTCGTGACTTGTTTTTTTCTGGTTTTCATTCATTTGCTCATCACCTCAGTAACCAGTGTTACCGGGGTGAACTCTTTTATACTTCGTCTATATACTTTTTTTTTCAGAAAAAAGAGAAACTTCGCATTCAAGCCACTACTTGAGAAAATGGGAGACCTGCTGAAACGAGATTCCCGTGTAGTAGTGTTTGAGGATTTGCGTGGTTGTATAACCCTCTTTCGCCATCCCGTTCGCTCCCCACTGGCTCATGCCAACGCCGTGGCCGTAGCCATAGGTGGTGATCTTCACGGTATCGCCGGCCACCGCCAGCGTAAACTGGCTGGAGCGAAGGTCCAGCTTCTCCCTAACTTCCCGGCCGGTGTACACCTTGTCGCCGATGCGAATTTCTTTCACCCGACGCCCGGTGGTCCAAGAGAGGATCTTAAACAGCTTGTCGGCACTCAGCTTCGACGCCGCCGCTTTGGCTTGGGCTTCCCCCTGATCCAGCGCAGCTAATGCGGTCTGCACCGGTTCCGGCACTTTCTGTCCCAGCTTGGCGTAAAGCTGGGTGAGCGGCATTTCCACGGTTTCGCGGTTGTTCGGATTGATCGCCGCATCCCATGGGCTAGGCACGCTGCGCAAATAAGGAATTTTCAGCGACCAATATTCCTCGGAGTTCTCCGTGTATCCGCCGCTGGAAGAGAAGAAGGAAGCGGTGATCGGCTGTCCGCGGAACGTCATGACGATTCCTGCGGTCTGCCGGACGGCTTGACGCAGCTTCTCCAGCTCTGCGCCCTTCCCCCGGCTTGGCCACTCTTCCAATTCCGCACGGGGGAGATAGACTTGATGTTCAATGGTGTCGTTGACATCCGCATCTTTGCTCCCGGTGCCTGAGGGTTCTCCAGCGGCCAGCCGCTGGACGATAAAGGTGCGCGCCGCGATGGCCTGCGCTTTGAGTGCCGCGAGCTCGAAGTCCGCCGGCATCTCGGCGGCGAGCACGCCGGTGACGTATTGCTCGAGCGGCACGGTCTCGACCACGCCGGTGCGCGTGAGATAGACGCGCACCGGCGGCCCGCCCGCGGCCGCCGCGTCAGCGGCGTCCGGCTGCGCGGGCGGAGCCTCAGCGCGAGCCGCGTCCTGCGGGCGCGGCTCCGCTGTCGGCGGCACGGCGGCAGACGGCGTCTGCGCCGCCGCCGGGTCGTGGCGCACGGCGGGCGCCTGCGCCGTGCGCCACGCGATCAGCGCTGGCAGCAGCAGCGCCAGCGCGATCAGCGCCGCCGCCACAGGGGCGGCGCCGGTGCCGGAACCATCTCCTGCCCAGGCGGGAGATGGTTCGGCCCGGCCGCGTGCGGACGCTTACGCGCACGCGGGTCTCCGGCGGCACTGCTCGCAGCGGTTGTGCCGCCAAAGGTACCCCGCGGGCACCCTCTATCCCAGCCCTCGCATATTCTGCATCTGCCGGCCTCTCGCTTCCCCCACTTCCTTGCTTCGCGACTCCTCCCTGCCCTCGTTCCTGCTTCAATTCAACTGCTTGTTCCGATTTTGGACGAACCTTCATCATGGATACGGGTGCCGACACTGTGGTTGTTTTCGCTTCGTCATGCCCTAAAGGGCTGATCGCTGCCTTATTGTCTATCTGAAGGTTGCTGCTTTCTTCTTGATTTTGCTTTACCTCTCGGCGAGGTGCCACATTGATTTTTACTGCCTGAGATCGTTCCTGCATCGATTGATTCCCCCCCGCCCTCATCATGCTGCCGTGCTAGCGAGCTAGTAACCTAGCTTTCTGCCCTTATATCGTTTGCCCGCTATACTTATAGATATGAGTTTTGAGGAATTGATAGAACACAAAAAAGGACCTGATTTCTCGGATCCTCTGCAAGTACTTCTATATTTATAGAAAAAGTCAACCTTGCCCTTCCATCTTGTTCAGAAACGGAGCCGTCTTCTTGTAGGTTTCGCCCCATTCCTTCATTTTCTGAATGATGGGAATCAGGGTTCTGCCGAATTCCGTTAAGGTGTACTCCACCTTCGGAGGCACCTGATGGTACACCTCGCGATGAACGACGCCATCTTCCTCCAGCTCGCGAAGCTACAGCGTCAGCATCCGTTGGGTAATCCCCGGGCAAATCCGGCGAAACTCGTTAAATCGAATGGGTACCAATTTCGCTGGATTTCGCGGAAGCAGCAGCTCTGCCCTTGACCGGGATTACCGCCTGGGAAGCGTTGTTCGATCGTTTAGGCTTCTCCAAAGACGCCGACCAGAATGCCGGAAAAACGCTCTTGATCATTGGCGCCGCCGGAGGAGTTGGTTCTATCGCGACGCAACTCGCCAAGCATGCCGGACTTACGGTGATCGGCACGGCTTCCCGTCCTGAATCGGTGAAATGGGTGAAGGAGCTTGGTGCCGATGAGGTCATCAATCACTTTGAACCTTTTGTTCCCCAACTCCAAGCGCTGGGGTATGAACATGTTGACTATATCTTTTGCTTGAATACCGCAGAAAAACACTGGAAGAACATGGGGGCGGCATCACCCTGTTGCAGCAGAAAAGCGTCTCCTTCGTGTATGAGCTGATGTTCACCCGCCTGATGTTCCATACAGAGGATATGATTGAGCAGCACCATCTGCTGAACGCTCTAGCTGATTTGATCGATCAAGGGGTGATCCGCACGACAGCTGCGGAAAAGCTATCCCCCATCAACGCCGCCAATCTCCGCAAAGCCCATGCGCTCATCGAGACCGGAAGAACGATTGGCAAAGTGGTGCTGGAGCATTTCAGCTAAAGAAAAAACCATGCCGACGGCATGGTTTATCTTACATCTATGAACTTCACCTTAAGCCCAAGAGGGCTGAATTTTCAATACCGGGATTTCCTCTTTGGCAGCAGCCGATACTTTCTCGGTTTCCGGAGCGGTCTCTTCGACCGAAATGCGCCAAATGTCCGCGCCCAGGCCGGACAGCTTCTCGGCCAAATCCACATATCCCCGGTCAATATGATGCGTACCGCTGACTTCTGTCGTCCCGTCCGCTGCCAGTCCTGCCAAGATCAGTGCCGCTCCGGCACGAAGGTCGGTGGCGCAAACCTTAGCTCCGCTGAGCTTATTGCTCCCGGAGATAATCGCGCTGCGTCCTTCCACCTTAATGTCGGCATTCATTAAACGGAACTGATCCACGTGCATAAAGCGGTTTTCAAATACCGTCTCGGTAATGACACTAGCCCCTTCGGATACGAGCAGCAACGCCATCATTTGCGCTTGCATATCGGTTGGGAAGCCCGGATACGGCAACGTTTTAACATCCACCGCTTTCAGCGGTTTGTCTGCAATCACACGTACTCCGTTCTCCTGTACTTCCACGGTAACGCCCATTTCCTCAAGCTTGGAAATGACCGGTCCCAAGTGATCGGCAATCGCACCTTCAACAAAGACGTTCCCACCGGTAATGGCCGCAGCGACCATAAACGTACCCGCCTCGATCCGGTCCGGGATCACCGTATGCTCGCATCCACGCAACCGTTCGACGCCTTCAATCCGAATCATGCCCGTTCCCGCTCCGCGGACAACGGCTCCCATACTGTTCAAGTAGTTCGCCAAATCAACGATTTCCGGCTCTTTGGCCGCATTTTCAATAATGGTCGTGCCTTCCGCCAAGGTTGCCGCCATCATAATGTTCTCCGTTGCACCTACGCTGGCAACGTCCAAATAAATCTTGGCTCCGCGGAGGCGGCCGTTCGTCTTGGCTTCGATAAACCCGTGGCCGAGGGTGATCTCTGCACCCATCGCTTCGAAGCCCTTCAGATGCTGGTCAATCGGTCTGGTCCCGATCGCGCAGCCACCCGGGAGGGAAATCCGGGTGAATCCCATTCTTGTTAACAACGGACCCATGACAAGAAAAGACGCCCGCATCTTTCGCACCCATTCATAAGGCGCCTCGCAAGAAGCGATTTGCCGCGCATCAACAGTAATGACCTCTCGGTCATAGGTAACGGCTGCTCCTAGCGACTCTAACACTTTATTAATGGTCATTACATCGTCAAGAGGGGGCGCATCGCGAATGACGCTGACTCCTTCTTCACCCAGTAAAGACGCTGCAATGATCGGTAGCACTGAATTTTTAGCACCGCTGACTTTTACGTTCCCGGCCAAAACATTGCCACCGCGGACGATAAATTTGCTCATCATGGTTCCCTCCGCGCGTTCATTTTCACTTTTTTTCCCGATTTGGAAAAAGATTTACCTGGTTCATTCCCTAAATTTCATCATATCACCGGTCATTTAAGGCACACAAGGCTCCAATCTTGTCGAAAAAGCGTGTTTTGGCACAGAAATCGCTTCTTGCCCCGATTATGGACATGCTCTCGAGTTGTAGTCCTTATTCACCATTGTTGACACAATGAAATGATGTTATTCGACAATTTCCTTCCTGATCTGTCTGTAGACGAACCCCACAAACACTCAGTTTAATGCTCAAAACATATACTTCAGCATTTGGGTATATTGCCAATAATCCATAATAAAAGCAGCTACGAATCGGCCTAGTACAATGGCGAGCAGCAGATGCAGCAGCTTGCCTTGCGGGCTCTTGGGGTGGCGAATGAATAGATCCAGCTTCAAATTCTGCAGGGCCAGCCACGACAGCACCACGCACGCCAAGGAGACGAGGATCGCTGTCAAGCCGTTTACCCCCACTGAAGACGCTACCTGATCGACGGGATTCATAATAAATCCTCCATCACGTTTATATTTATGCAGCAAGTACCTAAACGGTTAATTCTTCCCCATTAGACGCTGTCACATTGATCCAAGTTGCGTTAGGTTCGTATTTATATATCGGTTTCAATCCTGTAAAAATATAGACCTTATATATCATACTTGGCATCGCCGCAATAATCCAGCTTTTCTTTGTCATGCAAAGGCTTCCAACGGCATCTATTACCAAAATATCATTCTGACGTCATTCTGTAAGAAAAAACAGGCACCCCAAAGAGGTGCCCGTTATTTTGCAGTCTATTGCTGTTTGCGGTTGGTAACAACGTTAATCCGGGTGACCGCCCGCTGCAACGCGAGCTCTGCACGGCGATGATCGATACGATCCTGGTTGCTGCGATTCGCCAAACGGCGTTCCGCACGCTCACGTGCCGCGATGGCCCGCTCCAGATCGATCTCCTCCGGCAGCTCTGCGCTCTCGGCAAGTACGATCACCTTATCGCCCTGTACTTCGATAAATCCACCGTGTACGGCGATGTACGTCTCTTCCTTGCCGATTTTCGCAACCACCGGGGCAACTTGCAGCGGGGTCACGAGCGGGATATGGCCCTTCAAAACGCCAAATTCCCCTTCAACGCCGCGGACCGTCAAGCTGTCAACCTCTTTCGAGAACACCACATGCTCCGGCGTAACGATTTCCAATAAAAAGGTGCTCAAGTGTTATCCCTCCTGTTCGTGGGACAGTTCATTTCTGAAGCATCCGGATTCGGCTTCGAATTACAGCGTTTTGGCCTTTTCGACAGCTTCTTCAATCGTTCCTACGAACAGGAACGCTGCTTCCGGAAGATCGTCATGCTTGCCTTCCAAGATTTCTTTGAAGCTGCGGACCGTCTCGGCGATCGGTACATATTTCCCTTTAATTCCCGTAAACTGCTCAGCCACGTGGAATGGCTGCGACAGGAAGCGTTCGATTTTCCGGGCACGGGCAACGAGCGTTTTATCGTCGTCGGACAATTCATCCATACCGAGGATCGCGATAATATCCTGCAGTTCTTTATAACGAGCCAAGATTTGTTTTACGCCTTGGGCTACGGCATAGTGCTCTTCGCCTACGATTTCCGGCGTCAAAATCCGCGAGCTGGAAGCCAGCGGGTCTACGGCCGGGAAAATCCCTTTCTCGGAAATTTTCCGTTCCAGGTTCGTCGTTGCGTCCAAGTGAGCAAACGTTGTAGCTGGAGCCGGGTCGGTATAGTCGTCCGCAGGAACGTAAATCGCTTGAATCGAAGTAACGGAACCTTTCTTCGTCGAAGTGATCCGTTCTTGCAATTGACCCATTTCAGTTGCCAGCGTCGGCTGGTAACCTACTGCGGAAGGCATCCGTCCGAGCAACGCGGAAACCTCAGAACCCGCTTGCGTAAACCGGAAGATGTTGTCGATGAAGAGCAATACGTCGCGGCCTTCTTGGTCGCGGAAGTATTCTGCCATCGTCAGCCCCGTCAAGGCTACGCGCAAACGTGCACCTGGCGGTTCGTTCATTTGACCGAAGACCATCGCCGTTTTCTCGATAACGCCGGATTCCGTCATTTCCATGTAAAGGTCGTTCCCTTCACGGGTACGTTCCCCTACGCCGGCAAATACGGAGATCCCGCCGTGTTCTTGAGCGATGTTATGGATCAATTCCTGAATCGTAACGGTTTTACCTACGCCGGCACCACCGAACAAGCCGATTTTACCACCTTTGGCATACGGCGCCAGCAGGTCGATAACCTTGATCCCGGTTTCCAGCATTTCCGCCTGCGTCGACAAATCTTCGAACTTCGGCGGTTCGCGGTGGATTGGGTATCTCAATTCGCTGTTGGCTTCACCTTTGTTATCAATCGGCTCACCCAGCACGTTAAATACGCGGCTCAATGTCGCCGAACCGACTGGAACCGAAATCGGTGCTCCTAAGTCGATTGCTTCCGTACCGCGCACAAGGCCGTCTGTCGAGGCCATTGCGATACAACGAACGAGGTTATCGCCCAGATGATTGGAAGCTTCCAGAACCAAAGCAGACTGGCCGTCTTGCTTCTCAATTTTAATTGCGTTATAGATTTCCGGGAGTTGACCGCGCTCAAATTCGATGTCAACAACCGGACCCATTACGCTGACAACGCGTCCTTTGTTCATCTTCGTTTCCCTCCTAAAATTGCTGCCCGGAACGATCAGCCTTGTGCGTTAGCTCCGGCCACGATCTCCGTAATTTCTTGCGTAATCGCCGCTTGACGAGCGCGGTTGTACGTCAGGGTAAGTTCATTAATCATCTTCGTCGCGTTTTTGGTCGCGCTGCCCATTGCAGTCATTTTCGCACCAAGCTCACTGGCTTTACCGTCAAGAAGCGCACCAAAGATCAACGTTTCGGCATATTTCGGAAGAAGCACTTCTAATACGCCTTCCGGCGAAGGTTCATACTCATAGCTGCTGACCGGCGCTTCGCTCTCCACCGAATCAAAGGGGAGAAGGCGCTCCACGGTTGGCAGTTGGGTAATCGCATTGATGAACCGGTTATAGCAAACGTAAATTTCGTCGAATTGTTCAGTTTCGAAGCCTTGCACCGCTGCATAGGTCAACGACTTAATATCCGCAAATCTCGGAGAGTCCGAAAGCTCAGTCACTTCATGAACAACCGGATAATTGCGGCGTTTGAAATAATCTCTGCCTTTACGGCCGATAACAAACAGTTCGTATTCCGAAGCCGAGGCGTGGCGAGAACGGATCAGATCCGTCACTTTCCGCAAAATATTCGCGTTATATCCGCCAACCAAACCGCCGTCGGACGTAATCACGATATACGCGGTCCGCTTGACCGGACGCGACACGAGCATCGGGTGACTAACGCCTTGAGAGGCAGCCGCGATGCTGGATACTACCTCTTTCAGCTTCTCTGAGTATGGCCGAGCCGCTTGCGCTCTCTCCTGCGCTTTACGCAGTTTCGCCGAGGCTACCATTTCCATCGCTTTGGTGATTTGCCGGGTGTTCTGAACGCTTTTAATCTGACGCTTGATTTCGCGCATCCCTTTTGCCATGATTTCACCACCTTAAAGTTTTGGCGAAGCCAAAACTAACTTCGTAAGCATGAGCCTAACTTTGGCCTGACCAAAGTATTTTTTACACATAGGCGTAAACCGGCATTGCGCTTAGCCAAGGCCGGTTTGCCGCAAGAACATTCTTATGCCGTAGTCGCGAAACCGCGTTTGAATTGCTCGATTACTTCTTTCAGCTTCGTTTCGTTCTCTGGCGTCAGATCCTTGGTGTCGCGGATCGACTGCAGAACATCGTCATGCTGATTTTGGACAAAAGACAGGAATTCCGCTTCGAAGCGGCGCACGTCAGCCAGCGGGATATCATCCAGATACCCTTTGACTGCGGTATACAAGCTGATGACTTGTAGTTCAACCGCCAACGGTTGGTTAACGCCTTGCTTCAGGATTTCCATCATACGCGAACCACGGGTCAACCGAGCTTGCGTCGATTTGTCCAGATCAGAACCGAACTGGGAGAACGCTTGAAGCTCGCGGTATTGGGCCAGGTCCAGACGCAACGTACCGGCAACCTTCTTCATTGCCTTGATTTGCGCGGAACCGCCAACCCGGGATACGGAGATACCCACGTTAACCGCTGGACGTTGACCGGAGTAGAACAGGTCGGACTCCAGGAAGATCTGACCGTCGGTAATGGAAATAACGTTTGTTGGAATGTACGCCGATACGTCGGAAGCTTGCGTTTCGATAAACGGAAGCGCCGTGATCGAACCGCCGCCAAGCTCGTCGCTCAGTTTGGCTGCACGTTCCAGCAGACGGGAGTGCAAGTAGAAGACGTCACCCGGATACGCCTCACGGCCCGGAGGACGACGGAGCAGCAAGGAAAGTTCGCGGTAAGCAGCTGCTTGTTTCGACAAATCGTCATAAATAATCAGGACATGCTCGCCTTTGTACATGAAGTACTCAGCCATAGCTACCCCAGCATAAGGAGCAATGTACAGAAGCGGTGCCGGTTCCGAAGCGGAAGCCGATACCACGATCGTGTAATCCAGTGCACCGTGGCGACGAAGTGTTTCAACTACGCTAACAACGGTCGATTGCTTCTGACCGATCGCTACGTAAATACATTTCACGCCATTGCCTTTTTGGTTGATGATCGTATCGATGGCAATCGCCGTTTTACCGGTTTGACGGTCACCGATAATAAGCTCCCGTTGACCACGACCGATCGGAACCATCGAGTCGATCGCTTTAATCCCCGTTTGCATTGGTTCATGAACCGATTTCCGGTCGATAACGCCAGGAGCGTTATTTTCGACTGGACGGAATTCCGTCGTTTCAATCGGTCCTTTCCCGTCGATCGGTTGACCCAGCGGGTTCACAACGCGGCCCAGCATCGCTTCGCCGACAGGAACCTGCATGATTTGGCCGGTCCGTTTCACTTGATCGCCTTCGCGGATTTCGCTGTAAGGGCCGAGGATAACGACACCCACATTGCTCTCTTCCAGGTTCAGAGCAAGACCAAAAATGCCATTTTCAAACTCGAGCAGCTCGTTTGCCATCGCGTTCTCAAGTCCGTGAACACGGGCGATACCGTCACCAACTTGAATAACGGTGCCGACTTCAGCTACTTCGATTTCCGATTTATATTGTTCGATCTGACTTTTAATCAGTGTACTGATCTCTTCAGGTCTGATACTCAAGTGTTTCACCCCTATCTACAGTGCTTGTCTTCGAAAAGACTTTTCAAGCCGTTCCAATTTCCCGGCCAAGCTTCCATCGTACAACGTGTCGCCAATTCGTACTTTCATTCCGCCAAGCAACGATTTGTCGATCACGTTCTCGACGCGAATCTTCTTATTTAAGAGGGCGCCGAACTCCGCAGCAACCTGCTGCTTCTCCTCTTCGCTAAGCGGGTAAGTCGTTGTCACCAACGCATTGGCAAGTCCAAGCGCTTCGCTGGAAATGCTCACGTAAGCGTCTACCAGCTCCGGCAAGAGTCCGATTCTTCCGCGTTCTACCAGAAGCTTCACCGTCGAAACTACAGGTTTGGACAGTTTGCCTTCAATCGCATTGGAGATGGCTTCCCATTTCGCCGATTCCGTAATCTTCGGTGAGGCAAGAAAATGCTCAATATCCCCTGCCTGGAAAGCTGCCGCCAGTGCTTTCAACTCTTCTTCAACTTCCAGCGTCCGGCTTTCCGCCGCAGCGATCTCATACAATGCTTTGGCATACCGTTTTGCAGCTACGGTCTCGCGGCTCATGAGCGGCCACCGACCTCTTTAAGGTACTTGTCAACCAGTTCGCCTTGAACGCTGTCTTCGCTGACTTCTTTCTCGATCAGCTTGGATGCGATCTTCACCGACACAGCGCCCACTTCGCTGCGAAGTTGTTCCACCGCGCGGTTCTTCTCGTTCTGAATGTCGCGTACCGCTTCTTCCTTCAAGCGGGCCGCCTCGTTCTTGGCTTCCTCCAGCATTTGAGCGGCTTGCTTGCTGCTCGTCTGCTTGGATTGTTCAATAATTTCATACGCCTCTTTGCGTGCTTGCTGAAGGGCAGCTTTTTGCTCCTCCACATAAGCATTTGCCTGTTCACGTGTTTGCGCCGCTTCACTCAGCTGTTGCTGAACGAGTTCACGACGCTTCTCCATCACGGAAAACAGCGGACCAAATGCGTATTTGTTCAACAAGAAGTATAAAATCCCGATCGCAATCAATGCGAGGACGGTGTTTTCCCATACGAATTCCAAACTCAAGTCACTCCTTTCCGAAGCCTATCCGCATATCGCGTATCGCCCGCCCTGGGCTAAAAAGAAGGCGAGGACGTCTGTGGCCTTCCCCGCCATTTCTTTTCTAAAAATCTTATTAAGCCTGACCAAAGAACATAAATGCCAGGACCACGCCGATGATCGGAAGTACCTCGATCAAACCTACGCCGATAAACATCGTTGTTTGCAGAGTGGACTTCGCTTCAGGTTGACGAGCGATCCCTTCAACTGTTTTGCTGATAACCATACCGTTACCCAGCGCTGCGCCAAATGCGCCCAAACCTGCTACGATAGCTGCTGCTAATAATGCCATTGCTCCCATTTTGTATATCCTCCTTAAGTAAAATCAATTTTTATAGTTCAGTCAGGTTGAAGTCGTTCTCCAATCCGTAACTTGAAACTTAGACTAGCTTATGCGGGCTTCCAACACTGCCCGGTTAATGCTCTTCGTGACTTTCCAGGTTTTGCGAGATATAAACCATCATCAAGATGACAAAGACGAAAGCCTGGATAGCACCTACGAAAATACTGAATCCATCCCATACCATCAAGAGCGGAACGGAGAAGATCGCACCAACCACGCTTGCTTTGGCCAACGTCATAATGGTGGAGATCAGTACCTCGCCTGCGAAGATATTCGCGTAAAGACGAACGCCATGCGTTACCAGCTTCGAGAGCTGCTCAATCAAGTTAATTGGTAGAAACAAAGGATAGGGCTGAACGTAATGCTTAAAATAATTTCTCGTGTTTCTCACCATCCCCAAACCGTGGGACAATGTGAAGACGAGCAAGGCCAGACCCATCGTTACGCTGAGATCAGCTGTCGGCGATTTCCACCATGCCACCTCGGCGTGAGCTTCCTCACCCGGATGCTTCTCGTGCTCTTCCGCGAGCACCTTCGTAACCGAAGTGATTTCCTGACCGAAAATTTTCGCTTTCGCCGGATCATCATACTCCGTTACGACCCCAAACAGAAGCCCTAGCATGTTGGCGACAAAGATAAACATAATCATCGTCATGGCCAGGGAGAGAAAAGGTCTTCCCTTCTTCAGATCCATGGTGCTGGAGATCAAGTTCTGAACAAACTCAGCTGCCCACTCCATGAAATTCTGAAGCTTGCCGGGATTCTCTACGGATAGATTCCGAGTCGCTAGACGCGCGATGACGAACACGATGGTGCAGGTCACCACCAGCATCAAGATGATGGACAAGTCCAAATGCAGACCGCCCAACTCTATGACCGGAGCTTCATGCATGTTTTCTCACCCCCATTCCAAGTTGAAATGCTATCAAGCTTTAAGGCTTACGAGAAAAACGAATACCTATAAAAAGAAGAAAAAATTGCGCAAAAACCAGACTGCCGGCAACCGCATACACGTTTAGATGCTGCGGATATTTCATCGCGGCAAATACCGCTAGAACCGCCAGTGCTGCACGGGTCAGAAATCCCATGTTCAACCGCTTCGAACCGCCGTTAACCGCGGCATCCAGTACCTGCCGGACCTTGCGGCCTAAGTAAACCGCGTTAATCCAGCTTACTGCTGAGCCGAGCGCTATGCTAAGCATGATGCTTTGATACTCCGGCAATAAAGCGCCTCCCAGAAAACACAGGGCCAAGAAACCTAGGGTTCCGGCTGTCAGAGCGCGGTTGTATTTCGAGAGCTCATCCATCATTTCCTCCCACAACCGACTTAATCAGAGCGACAATGCCGATAATTCCCGCTGCAATGCCGATCAGAACCCCAAGGCCGATGCCCAGTCCATTCTTGAACCACAGCTTATCCAACCAGGCGCCAAGGAAGTAACCTCCCACAGCGCACACGGCAAAGTTCGTTCCTAAAGCGGTTACCACAGCGACAGCCTTCCATACGCTGTTGTTGTTTTTATCAGGTTTAATCGGGTCTTTCATCTCAAATCACCCTAATAATCCCAATTTATTTTACTAATTGTGAAGAGTTATTGTCAATTGAGGTTTTTTAGTGATTTAAAGCCATGAAATGCTAAATTTGCCCTTGCAATCCTGAATAAAACGCATACAGCGTACAGTAATACTGTATACTTTTTTGGGCTCGCGATCAAAACAAATTTTCGCTAGTTTGTGAACTTTCTGTGAAATTCCTCCGGACGATCCTTCAAAAATCCAAAATGGTGACAAATCGCATTGACAATTCTTTGAGATGCTTGTCCATCACCATACGGATTCGCTGCCCGGCTCATTGATTCGTATAGCTTCTGATCGCTAAGCAACGCCTTTGTCCGTTCATAAACCATCTCCTCATTTGTGCCGACCAACTCCAGCGTCCCCGCTTCGATCCCTTCGGGACGCTCCGTCGTATCGCGAAGCACCAGCACCGGAACACCAAAGGAAGGTGCTTCTTCCTGCAAACCGCCCGAATCCGTAAGTATCAAATGCGTATGAGGGTAGAAGTTGTGCAAATCCACCACATCTAATGGATCAATAAGTTTAATACGGGGATGATCGCCCAACGTTGCATAGGCCGGTTCCCTTACCGCAGGGCTGGGGTGAACCGGATACACGATGGCTACATCCTCAAACTCATCGGCAATTCTTCTTACGGCGCGGAAAATATTCAGATGCGGTTCGCCTTGCGACTCGCGGCGGTGCGCCGTCATGAGAATAAGCCGCTTTCCAGCGGCCCAGTCCAGCACAGAATTTGTGTAATTCGGCTGTACTGTATATTGAAACACATCCGTCACCGTGTTGCCTGTGACATATATAGCTGACTCCGGTTTATTTTCCTTACGTAAATTTCCAGCCGACCATTCCGTCGGAGCAAAATGAAGATCGGCCAAAACGCCGGTCAGCTGACGATTCATCTCTTCCGGATAAGGGGAAAGCTTGTTCCACGTCCGCAACCCGGCCTCGACATGCCCCACCTTAATTTGCTGCAGGAAAGCGGCGTAACTTGCCAAGAAAGTCGTTAAAGTATCGCCGTGTACAAGCACAATGTCGGGTTTGGCTTCCTTAAGGACGCCTTCCAATCCTTGCAATACACGAATCGTAATTTCGTTTAGCGTCTGGTTTGGCTTCATGACGTCCAGATCGTAATCCGGAACGATCTTAAAGACGTCCAGCACCTGATCAAGCATTTCGCGGTGCTGCGCCGTCACACACACCACCGATTCGATTTGTTCGGGATGCTTCTGCAATTCCAGAATCAGCGGCGCCATCTTAATCGCTTCGGGTCTGACGCCGAAGATCGTCATTACTTTAATCTTGCCCACCCTACTCAATTCCTTCCATATAGAGGTAATCAAAATAAGTTGTTGTCGTCTGCCTGTCTCGCAGCAACTAACTGTAAAAGCTACCGTTAATTTTGGGATATCCGGCATAAGTGCCTCGATTAGCTGTAAAAGCTACCGTTAATTTCGGCGCAATCCCGCATTTTCGCTGAGATCGGCCAAATTAGAGGTAGGATTTACTGTTATTTCTCTTCATTGCGCAAATAATAGAAAATTAACGGTACAATTTGCCGTTAAACCGGCCCTATGCCCTACGCCTTCGCCCCAACCATCTCCTAAGACGTTGGAGTTCCTATTCAGACGTTTGACTTACTTCGTGCCGTACAACCGGTCACCGGCATCGCCCAAGCCCGGAATGATATAGCCGTGTTCGTTCAGATGGCTGTCCAAAGCCGCTACATAAATGTCTACGTCCGGATGCTCATCATGCACCGCCTTAACCCCTTCCGGCGCGGCGATCAGGTTCATCATTTTGATCTGCGTGCAGCCGCGATTCTTCAACGCGGTGATCGCTGCAATAGCGGATCCCCCGGTGGCCAGCATCGGGTCGATGACGATCAGCTCGCGTTCCTGAACATCGGTAGGAAGCTTGATGTAATACTCAACCGGCTGCAGCGTATCCGGGTCACGGAACAGGCCGACATGTCCCACCTTTGCCGCAGGAAGCAGCTTCAACACTCCGTCAAGCATACCCAGCCCGGCGCGGAGAATCGGAATCAGCCCCAGCATCCGCCCAGAGATGACCTTCGACTCGGCCTCAGCGACCGGCGTCTGCACTTTGATCGACTCGAGCGGAATGTCCCGCGTAATTTCATAAGCCATCAACGTCGCCACCTCATCTACCAGTTCACGAAAATCCTTTGTGTTCGTGCGCATGTCGCGGATAAAAGTCAGTTTGTGTTGAATCAAAGGGTGATCACATACCACCAATTTTCTCATATTTCGTTCGTCCCTCCGGTTTTAATGCTAAGTCTTTACTTGCTTGTTCGTTCCCATTCTTCGAACGCTCCACAAATCTTGTCTATTATATCACTCCAAGATGGCATTTTCACCCTCAAGCCAACTTGTCAGAAAGCCGTCATAAAAACGTCACTCACCCCCATAAATAAGCCGTCTGACGCCCAAAAGCCCCACTTCTCCTCTCAGGCATTCTTGACAATTTGGAAAAAATTCTCACCCTTCCAATGCTGCCATTCCAGCCGGAAGATTCCCCACGTACCAGAAGTGAAACGCCAATAAGCCGGGAGCAGACGCTCCCGGCTTTGTTATGAGGCCTAACGGCCTGCCGTTGTCGTTGATCAAATTAATACTGCAAGTTCGGATACAGCGGGTACCGATCCGTTAATTCCGACACCTGTTTGCGTGCTTTATCCAGCACTGCTTCGTCCTTCGGCGATTTCAGCACGGCAGCGATGATCTGCCCGATTTCCTTCATCGCTTCCTCATCCATGCCGCGGGAAGTGGCAGCCGGCGTACCGATACGGATGCCGCTGGTGATGAATGGGCTGGTCGGGTCAAACGGAATCGCGTTTTTGTTCACCGTGATCCCAATCGAATCCAGCACATGCTCAGCGTCTTTCCCCGTGATGTTCAGGTTGCGCGTATCCACCAGCATCAGGTGGTTATCCGTGCCGCCGGACACGATGTTCAGGCCTTCGGCCATCAGCGTTTCCGCCAGGACCTTGGCGTTTTTCACGACGTTTTCGGCATAGGTTTTAAAAGAAGGCTGAAGCGCTTCGCCCAATGCAACTGCTTTAGAAGCAATCACATGCATCAGCGGGCCGCCTTGCGTCCCCGGGAATACCGCTTTGTCGATGGCAGCTGCCCATGGCTGTTTGCACAGAATCATCCCGCCGCGCGGTCCGCGCAGCGTCTTGTGGGTCGTTGTCGTCACAAAATGAGCATGCGGCACCGGGTTCGGATGCAAGCCTGCAGCCACAAGACCAGCGATATGCGCCATGTCGACCATGAACAGCGCACCTACGTCGCTTGCGATCGAAGCCAGCTTCTCGAAATCGATAATGCGCGGATAAGCGCTCGCCCCGGCAACGATCAGACGCGGACGATGTTTAAACGCTGCTTTGCGCACTTCATCGTAATCGATCAGGAACGTATCTTCTTGTACACCGTAAGCCACGAAATTATAGTACAAGCCGGAAGCGTTAACCGGGCTGCCGTGGGTCAAGTGGCCGCCATGCGCCAGGTTCATCCCCAACACGGTGTCACCGGTTTTGAGGGCAGCCAGGTAAACCGCAAGGTTCGCTTGCGCACCGGAATGCGGTTGAACGTTGGCGTGCTCAGCGCCAAACAGTTCTTTTGCGCGGTCGCGGGCGATATTTTCCACAATGTCCACACGTTCGCAGCCGCCATAATACCGTTTGCCCGGGTATCCTTCGGCGTATTTGTTCGTGAGTACGGATCCCATCGCTTCCATGACCGCCTCGCTGACGATGTTCTCGGAAGCGATCAGCTCAATGTTGTTGCGCTGACGCTTCAGCTCCAGATTCATGGCCTCCAGCACAGCCGGATCTTGCTTTCTCAAATTTTCCATCTTCCGTTATCCTCCTTAGAATCAAAGCCTATTCTTCATCGCAAAGCGTGGAATCCGAATCCGGCGGCAGCGTATAAACCGCCCGTTCCCCGCCGATCAGCTTCGGACGGGTCGTCGCTGCCGTAACGCGCGCTTGCCCAACCTGGCGCAGTGAAGGACGAAACGGCACAGCCACCCGCCGCAAATGCATGCCGATCAGCGTTTCGCCGATATCGATCCCGGCGTGGGCTTCCAGCGTTTCTGCCAAGCACGGGGCCGACAAACGCCTATAGGCTGCAGCGGCCATCGATCCGCCCGCCTTCGGCACGGGAACCGCAGCCACCTCCGTCAAGGAAAGCCGCTCCAGCACCGCCCGTTCGACCACCAGCGCACGGTTTAAATGCTCGCAGCATTGAAACGCGACGTCAAAGCCGTATTTGGCCCGAACCTGTTCGATCCCGGCCCACAGCTCGGCCGCGATGTCCTCAGCTCCGCTTGTGCCGATTCGTTTGCCCGCCACTTCACTGGTGCTGGCCCCGATGACCAGCAGCTTCCCCGGACCCAGATGAGCTGCAGCGGCCACTTCCTCCGCAATCGTTGCTACCTGTGTCCGCAGGGTTCCGAGCTTTTCACGTTCCATGTGATGCCAGCTCCTTTCTCCGTAAACCATAAAACATGTCACAAAGACTGTCCTTATTATATCAGAGAAAGGCGCACCGCAAACGGATGTCCGTCCGCTTCACTCAAAACCAACCAACAAAAAAAGAGCATAACGCAACTTACGTGCGTCGTGCTCTTTGCCCAGGCGACCGGCCGTATTCTCCGATGCTCCATCGTGGTTTGATCCACTCTTGTCGCCAGTTACATCGGAGCTAAAACTTCTGCTATTAGAATAAAGCATCCGCGAAGCAAATGCAACTGGTTTAATGCCCCTCGCCGCGCTCCAGCTTGGCGATCAGCTTCTCAAGCGCTGCGCTGATCTCCGCCGCCGTTCGGTCATAGTCCGCTCGCGAACCGCCAAACGGATCGGAAATATCGAAAGTGGGCAGCCGAAGATGCAGTTCATCCAGCCGCCGCTGCTGCTCCGCAGGCCACTCGTTCCCCAGCGCCCGCGCCAGCTCCCGGTCCGCCGCGAGGCGCCGGAACTCCTCCAAGGTAGCTAATATGGAGGCGTCTTCTTCAACGTATTCTTTTAATGTAAATATTTTATCGGCTGTCTCCGGAAATGAATGAATCACCTGGCGCTTATGCCCTTGCGTCAGCGTCAGAATCAGATCGGCCCACTCCGCCAGTTCGGCATAGAGAGGGGTAGATTCAAAAGTATCCTTAATCCCCCGGTCCCGTAGCACGGCTTCCGCATGACGGGAAATGGAGGCCCCTTTCATGGCGGCTACGCCAGCCGAGCGGACTTCCACGTCCAGCCCCCGGTCCCGCGCCAGCTTGCGCAGCATACCTTCGGCCATCGGGCTGCGGCAGGTATTTCCGGTACACACAAACAAGATGCGCATGCCCTTTCACCTCCATATTCAGCGGGAAGGCTTACCCGCGTTTGGACCTTATTTTATCACGAAAGGCCTCGGTTTCAAAAGATAAACAATAGTCCAAACGCCAGCAAGATCGCGCCGCCGGCCGCCTCCCCGTAATCGCCCAGCGAACGCCCCACCCCTCGCCCCATCGCCAGCCCGACCAAGGACATGATACCGCCAAAAAATCCAAAAGCCAGCACCGTCAGCAGCCAGTCTCCTTGGAACATGCCCAGCGACACGCCAACGGAAAACGAATCGATGCTGACGCTCAGCGAAAACAGCAGCACGCCTAACCAGGTCCGGTGGTTGATCGACTGTACACCGCTGCCTTTAACCGAGCTGACGATCATATGCGCGCCAAGCAGGAACAGGAGCCCGCCTGCCACGTATCGTGCCAAGCTTCCGAGCAGCGCGCCGACATACTGTCCCGCCGCGATCCCCAACAGAGGCATTAGCACGTGAAAGAGAGCCACCATCGTCCCGATACGGAACGCATCTTTCCGCCGGACTCCCTTCATCCCGATGCCGACGCCCAGCGATAAAGCATCCAGCCCCAGCGCAATCGCCATCAGCAGGATCGTCACCAGCTCTCCCAGCCGCTCATAAGCCTCTGTCATAACCGTTAGTCCCCTTTGTTCCGTCTTTTGTACAACCATATGCGGACAGGTCCCGGTTCATGACTTAAGGGGCACGTGGGGCTTTGGGTGAGAAGGGGGAATCGAGGGGCGCGGATCCCCCACCAACGTGGAATTAACGGTAAAAGATGGCGTTATTTTCTCAACATTTGGGGGAGATCGGACAATTAACGGTATTTTGTGTCGCTAATTCGCCCTCTAGTCGGCCGTTCTCCCGATATCCGCAAAAATAACACCACGATTTACCGCTATTTGCGCAAAACAAGGCCTTACCTCTAAAAATAACGCCAGTTTTTACCGCTAATCACTGCCAAAAGCGCCGAACGAGCCTCTACGGTACGAATCGTACTTAAGCTCGCCCTTTAGTTCAGCAGGTGAAGCGTTCATTCCACTAATCTTCCCAACCGCCGAACAAATCGATCTGACGCGGCGGAAGCTCGCGCGGCGATTGGCCCAGCAGGCCCATCATGTCTAGAGCGTTTGCCGCTGCATCTCCGCCGGAATTGTTGTTGAAGATCATACAAATCTCCTTCGTCCCTTGGCTGAACAACTGGTCCAACATTCCAACCCAGTCCTGCAACTCCTCCAGCGAATAGCGGTACAACGTACGAATCTCCCGCCAATTGGGTGCGCTGGCTTGACTCCAACCTGCGGCATTTCGCCCATGCATGCGGACGATCGTTAACTCGGGGTCAGTGGGTTCCAGCACCGTGGGAACCGAGCCTCGTCCGATCTGGGGCTCATCGCAAACGATATGGATCCAGCCCTCCTGGCGCATGAACTCCAATGTGCGCTCTCGGTTAGCGGGCGTGAACCAGCTTTGATGGCGAAACTCCAGCGCTAGCGGCAGGTTCCCCATCCATTTGCGGATCGCGCGCAGCTGCCGGACATGCTCCGCCGTGCAGTCGAACCAGGGCGGGAATTGGAACATCACGGCCTTGAGCCGGCCCGCCTCCACCACCGGGCGAATCGAATCCAGATACGCCTGGAACATGTCCCCCGGACCGCCAAACGGCGATTTCCCCCGGCTATGTCCGGTCATCCCTTGGTACGCTTTGATGATAAACGTGAAATCGGACGGCGTCTCCGCCAACCAGCGGCGATAGACCTCTTCCCCCAGTACGGCGTAAAACGAACTGTCCACCTCTACCACGTTAAAATACTTCGCGTACCAAGCGAGCTTGTCTTTGGCCGGCGTTCGGGCAGGGTATAAATCGTCATGATCGCCCCAGCCGGCCAGGCCGATGCGGATCATGACCTCACCCCCTGCCCTCTTCCGAATCTCCGCCGGCGTCAATCACCCGGTGACCGGCGGCTTTCAGCAGCCGGTTCATCACCGCCGAGCCGAGCCCTTCCTCGGGGCAGGCTTCGGCGAGGATATAGGTGACGCCGCATTCGTCGAAGCGGCGGAGCGCAGCGTAGAGACGGTGCGCCGCCGTCTCCAGCTCATCCTCGCGGCCGAGCGAGAGCGCGCAGTCGGCGCGGTAGGACGGGAGGCGCTCGTCGAAGGCGAGCACGCCCGTCTTCTCCCCGCGCGCCGTGGCCGCCGCGAGCTCGGCCCGGATGCGGTCCGCCACCCGGTCGGCGGACCCGCGCACAATATGCAACACGCCCTGCGGCGCATAGTGCGTGTACTTCATGCCCGGCGCGCGAGGCGCAGCCGCCGGGCCAGGGGCCGCTTCGCCGCCCGCCTTCGCCTTCGGCTGCAGGGCGGCGTCCAGCCGCACGCCCGCGCCAGCCACGCGGGCGAGCTGCTCCACCGTGATCCCGCCAGGGCGGAGCACGGTGACAACCCCGTCCCGGCCGGCTTCCACGACCGTCGACTCTAGGCCCACCCCGGTGGGCCCGCCGTCGACGATGCCGTCAATGCGGCCGGACAAGTCCTCGCCCACGTGGCTCGCCAGCGTGGGGCTCGGACGGCCAGACCGGTTGGCGCTAGGCGCCGCCACTGGGCACGCCGCTGCGGCGATCAGCCGCAGCGCCACGTCGTGGGCGGGCATACGCACGCCCACGGTGGACAACCCCGCCGTCACGCGCGGTGAGACGGCGCCTTCGGACACGGGCAGCACCAGCGTGAGCGGCCCGGGCCAAAACGCCTCCATGAGCCGCCGTGCCGTCTCGTTCACTTCCGTGACGAGTCCGTCCAGCTGGCTCACGTCGGCGATGTGCACGATGAGCGGATTATCGGACGGGCGGCCCTTAGCGGCAAAAATCGCCTCCACCGCCGCCGTATTCCGCGCATCCGCGCCAAGCCCATACACCGTCTCCGTCGGGAACGCCACCGTCCCGCCGGAGGCTAGTACAGCGGCGGCTTCTTTCAGCGCCGCCGCTTCCTCCGCATCCACATCATCCGGCACTCCAGCCCCAGCTCCAGTTCCAGGCTGGACATGCCACCAACGTGTCGTTTTGGAGGCCACTTCTTTTAAAGCAGGAAGATCCCCGCTGTGTTCCGCTTGATTTGGTTTCATAGATTCCTGTCGGCTCATTCTCGTTCATCCCAAACTGTTCAATAATATATTCTACTATTATACCCGAACCCAGCCATGCGCATAGCCGCAAAAAAACCGCCCGGCATCCCCGAACGGTTAAACAGTTCTCAATATATAAATCATTAAGCAAATAGACTAACAATCCAGTTCCAGAGCTTCACCAGCATATCCCACAGGAAGAAACGCACTTCCGTCTCCTCCGGTTCAACCTGAACGGCATCTCCCGCAGCCCCGGCAGCCGAGGCCTTTGCTGTTGCAGTGGTTACCGCCCCCGCGTCCTTAGCCAACGCGTCCCCGCTCCCGGCGTCGATGAAGCAAAGCGGCGGAAACAACACACACCACCAGTTTTTCCCTTTCCCCTCGCCCAGCGTCACGCGCAGCGCTTCGTAGTCGCCCGCTGGATAAACGGCACCGCCGTACATTTTGGTCGGAAACGGCACGGTGCCGAGCTCAACTTGATAGTCGTAGTTTTTGCCATATTGCTTAAGCGTTTGACCAACTTGCTCCTCGATAGCCGGCAGATGCTCGCGGATCACCTGGCGCGCTTCCTCCAGACTCTGCGGATTCTCCAGCTGTGCAACCCAGCCGTTCATTTGCTCAACGACAGCATCGCGAACACGACGTTTGACGAGTTGATCCGCAGCTCCATCCGAATTTGCAAGAATGCGCAGCCGAATCGATTCCTGCGGAATCTGAGAAATCACCGCTTGCGACCCCGCCGCCGCGGCTGTATCAACCATTTGTCCTTCCCAGGACATCATCAACATAACAATCGAAAAAAAGATAAGTGCGATTTTCTTACGGGAAAATGAACGTCTACCCATGATTCCTTGCTCCTAACCAAACCGGTATTTCAGCCGCTGATGTCTATCAGTATGTCCGGTTAAGAGACTTCTAAACCTAGGAATCTAGTAAAAATGTTATCCCCGATTTTCCGACTGGCGTTTAGATCTGAGCAAGGCATAACGCGACGTAGGTGCCGACGAAGCCACAGGGGGCTTCTCTTCTTCCTTCTCTTGCCCGTAGATCCGGATGCTCATCGCCACGCCGATGCTCGCCATATTAATCAGCAGCGAGGTACCGCCATAGCTGATGAAGGGCAAAGTAATCCCTGTCAAGGGCATGAGACCAATGAACATGCCGATATTTTCAAAAATCTGATACAACAGCATCGCCACAATCCCCACGATTAAGTACGGCCCGCTGGTTTCGCGGGTCTCAAGCGAGATCAGAATGAGCCGGTGAATCAGTACAAAATACAACAGCAGCAACGCCGAGCTCCCGATAAAACCAAACTCCTCAGCGATCACCACAAAGATCGAATCCGAGTAGGTGAGCGGTACCCGTTCCGACTGCACCGTCTCCCCTTTCATGTACCCTTCCCCGGTCATGCCCCCGGAGGCAATCGCCAGCTTGGCGTTCCGAGTGTGGTAGGAGGCGTCTTCGGACGCTTTCTCCGGCATAAGCCACGGATCGATCCGGTTGATCCAGTGCTCCCGGCCGATATCTACAAAGAAGTTATACACCTGATCATGATACGCTTTGTACGCCGTGATGCCTCCGATCACCGAACCGGCGAAGATCGCAAGCGCGATCAGCGCATGCCAATATTTAATATTCCCAATCCATAACATGCCCGCCAAAATCACGACATAGCTGAGCGCATTTCCTAAGTCATTTTGAGCCATTACCGCAACAAACGGGATAAAGGTCAGCAAGCAGATCGGCACAACGTCCCGCCAGAAAGCCAACCGAAGTTTGCGCTTGCGCAGCAGCATAAACCCAAGAAAAAGAACCAGCAGCAGCTTAAAAAACTCCGCCGGCTGAAAGCTCTGATTAATGACCGGAATCGTCAACCAACCAGTTGCGTTATAGTAGGTATTGCCAATGAACATCACGACGATCAACAGCCCGAAGCCAAACAGGTACAAGTAAGGCGCATATTTGACAAGCAGCCGATAGTCGAGAATCGAAACTCCAAAAAAGGCAACAAACCCCAGCGCATAGTAAACAAGCATGCGAAGGTGATAACCATGATATTGGGTGTTTGACGTAGCGCTGTACAACACCGCGATGCTGATGGCCATGAGCAGCAGCAGGATCACGACGATGGAGTAATCGATTTTTTTCAGTTTGCTCAGCATGAACATCCTCTTTTCTTGATCTAGAAACCCCGTACCTTTACTTTAAAAGAAACCCGGCCCAACTACAAATGAGCCCTTCGACCCAAATAACGGGTCACAGCGTCAAAAGGTTACCTTTTTAGACTTACTTTGCCCCGCGGCGGCATTTCTCACGTCTCCTCCTGCCCTTTTGCACCTTCTCGCCTCCTCTTTGTATCATTATCCCTTTCGTTCAGAAAGGAGGATTCTTTCTCGCTCCTCTTAGCCCAATTATCCCTTTCGCTCAGAAATGAGGAGTCCAAACATTTTTTTCTTCGTCCATTGTTACGCGTTGTTTTCCTCGTCGTCATTATTGTTACGCGTCCCCCAACGATCTGATGCAACGGGATAATCCATAAAAAGAGGGCGCAGATAGACACATTTGCCACAAAAGCTCGACGCACACGCTGGCGCACAGGTTAAACCGGCTCCAGCACCAATCTGGCTCTTATATTGTACCCCTATGTACATTTCTGGCACCTTTTTGCATGATTATCCCTTTCGTTCAGATAGGAGAGATTTTCCTCGCCTCGCTTTGTACCATTATCCCTTTTCTTCAGAAAGGAGGACTCTTCCTTACGCCTCTCTGCACGATTATCCCTCTCGTTCAGAAAGAGGAAGCGAACCTTTTTTCCTCGCAGCCTCTATTGTTTCACGTCCCCAACGATCTGATGCAACGGGATAATCCTTAAAAAGAGGGCGGCGGATAGACATGTCGCAAAAAAATGAGCGCCGACGCGTGCGCCGGCGCCCAAGTGGGGTCGGGATAAGAAAGGGAATGGAGGGGGGAGCAGGTTATACGGGAGTGATCAAGGTGATCGTCCCCGTCACTGCCGTCAGCGCATAAATACCGATCGTTTGAATGTTACTCAGCTGAACGGAAAATGTGCTGCCTTGCGTTACAGTCTGGATAAAGTCGGGTGCGTTATACCGGGTAATCCGGAGTTCGACGTTACCCACTGTAGCCTGAACCGTTACGATCCCGGTTGGGCCCAGCGGGTCGGCGGCCACGAAATACCCTTGGCCGACGCCGGCAGCTTGCGCGTACGGAAACGTCAAAGTAAACGCCATGTGATATCTCCCTCCTTTCGGCTTGAGATACCACATTCTATGAAACTATCCTTCCAAAATCAGCGGCTTTTGGTTGAGGAGATTCACCCATTTTCATAGAATCAGCGGAAGAGGGTAACGCCCGGGTGCGGCCGCCATCACGTCGCAACGTTGCGGCAAAGAGGATTACCCTCGTGCGATCCCCAGCACGTGGCGGTCGATGCCGGCGAGATCGGGGACGGTCACGATCTCGTCCCAATGGCCGGCGGCGCGGAGCAGGGCCGCGACGTCGGCCGCTTGGCCTTGGCCGAGCTCGAAGCCGATGAGGCGAGGCGGCCGCGGCAGCAGCGCGAGCTGCGCCATCATGGTCCGGTAGGGCGCGAGCCCGTCCGGACCGCCATCCAGCGCGCCGCGCGGCTCATAGTCCCGCACCTCTGGCTGCAGGTGCGGGATGTCCTCCGCCGGTATATACGGCGGATTCGACACCACGATGTCCAGCGGCTCGCCGGCAAAAGGTTCAAGCAGGTCCCCCTGCTTGAATGTCACCGCGAGGCCGAGCCGCCGGACATTGTCCTGCGCCACCGTCAGGGCGTCCGGCGAGATATCGCTCGCCGCGACGCGCCATGCTGGGCGCAGGTGGGCCAGGGCTGCGGCAATCGCGCCGCTGCCCGTGCCGATGTCGGCGGCGTACGGCGCGCCGCCGGGCCACAGCGCATCGCCTTCCAACGCGATGCGCTCCACCAGCAGCTCCGTTTCTGGGCGGGGGATCAGTACCGCCGGATTGACCCGGAAGGTCAATCCGTAGAACTCCTGCTCCCCGATAATATACTGCGCTGGCTCACCCGCCGCTTTGCGGCGGATCACCGCTTCCCAGGCGTCCCGCTTGTCCGCCGGGAACGGGTCACGCAGCGCGGCCAAATACGCCGCGCCCGTCAGGCCCAGCACATGGCGGAGCAGCAGCTCCGCATTCGACCCGGGCTCCCGCACGCCCGCCGCCGCTAAAAAAGAAGAAGCCTCTTTACGGGCTTCCCATATCGTCATTGCACCGGACATCCGGTATCCTTCATTGTGCAACACGTTATTCTCCTTTTTCCATCAGTTCAGCTTGCTCAGCAATCGTCAACGCCGATACGATCTCTTCCAGCTCGCCGTTCATCACCTGATCCAGCTTATGCAGGGTCAGGCCGATCCGGTGGTCGGTTACCCGGCTTTGCGGGAAGTTGTAAGTCCGGATCCGTTCGCTGCGGTCCCCAGTACCCACCTTGCTTTTCCGTTCGCCGGCGTATTTCGCTTCCTCTTCCTGACGCTTCATATCATAGATCCGGGCACGCAGTACCTGTAGTGCCTTCTCTTTGTTGGAGTTCTGCGATTTGCCGTCTTGGCAAGTGGCCACGATACCGGTCGGGATGTGGGTAACCCGCACGGCGGATTTGGTCGTGTTAACCGATTGGCCGCCCGCGCCGCTCGAGCAGAAAGTATCAACACGGATATCCTTATCCAAAATCTCGATATCCACTTCCTCAACCTCCGGCAACACCGCAACCGTCGAGGTCGATGTATGAATCCGTCCGCCGGATTCCGTCGCCGGAATGCGCTGCACGCGATGCGCGCCGCTCTCGTATTTCAGCTTGCTGTAAGCGCCCTTGCCGTTAATCATAAAGATAACCTCTTTGAATCCGCCCAGGTCGCTTTCGTTCATATCCATCACTTCGACGCGCCAGCCTTGAGAATCGGCATACCGTGTGTACATCCGGTACAAGTCGGCAGCAAACAGAGCCGCTTCGTCTCCTCCGGCCGCGCCGCGAATTTCCACGATTACGTTTTTATCGTCATTCGGGTCCTTCGGCAGCAACAAAATGCGAATTTTTTCTTCCAAAGCCTGCTGGCGCGCGGTCAGTTCCTCGATTTCCATCTTCACCATTTCGCGCATTTCATCATCCAGCTTCTCGGCCTGCATCGCTTTGGCCGCTTCCAGCTCTCCGATTACATTCTTATATTCGGTGTACGCCTCATAAGCCGGCTGTAAATCCGATTGTTCTTTGGAGTAATCCCGCAGTCGTTTCGAGTCGTTCGCCACGTCTGGATCGCAAAGCAGCTCACTTAACTTCTCGTAACGGTCAGCCAAGGATTGTAGTCGGTCCAACAAGGGATATCACCTCTCTTCATTCGATCACAAGATCTTATAAAAAGCCGCTTATCCACTAATTATTATTTCAGGGATAGACGACTTTTTATTATATCATGGAGGTCATGTTTTGGCTAGATCACATTCGCCCAGACCTCCAACTTCCAATTAGGAACTTTCCACCTCAAAAAAAGACGCCGCAAGGGCGCCTTTTCATGAAATGGATGAAACGCCGCTTCCTAGATGTCAAGCGGGCGGCTGCCCTCCCCTAACCCATCCGCGCCGGGCTTCGTAAAGCCTGCCGGCGAGCGAAGGGCAGCGATTTGTTCGATCAGCGACTGCTCCAGCTTTGCGTTCCAATTCCGGACCATGCCAGGCAGCAAGCAAGCATCGACAATGACCCATACGGTCAGCGCCAACCCAAACAATATGACGGGGATAAGCAAAAACAGGGAGTAGCTCGTATCGGGCGAATCCACGCTTTCAATCGCCGACGCAATGGCAAACCCAAAGTAAAGCCCAATCGCCAGGATGAATAAACACAGCTGTATAACCCCGCTGGCGATCCGCTTCAAGTAGAAACGATGCACGCCCAAATGACCGGCCAGCAGCATCAGATATGCCAGGCCCAGCGATTTTTCGCGCTTATTCATTTCTGAATTCAGGAGCAGCAGCTCGCTTGTGGTCAGATCGCTTTTGGTCAACATGATTAGATCGGATACTCCGGAGATCTGCCGCGGTCATAGAAAATCCGGTCGATAATCCGGTTCTCCACCTCGGCGTTATGACGTTTCACCCAAGTGTGCACCAGGAAAGCGTCCACAATCCACCAGATCCCGGTAACGATCAGCCCAACCACCGTCAGGGACAAGATCAACTGGGTCACGGCCGTTCCGATTTTCCCCATGTAAAAGCGATGTCCCCCAACAATACCAAGGAAATACCATAGTATGTAAGCCACAATCATGTTTTTCCCCTGGCTTTTCACCTCGGATTCCAGCAGCAGCAATTCCCGGGTATCCAACTGGGACTTGCGGTGCAAGGCATAATCCATACTCATTACAAAAACTCCCCCTAAATGTAAGAATGAATCAAACTTGAATTAAGTATACAAACTCAAATCTATGAAAACAATGCAATTTTCTCCCATATATTCATTTTCTATTATGAAGGTATACCGTACACTCCCTCGTGAATCACTTACTATTCGAAAGTAAAAAAATGCAAATAAAAAAACTGCCCCAGGGTTCGCATAAATTCTGCGCCCCTGAGGCAGTGATCCTTCGCTGTTACTCGAGTTGCACTATACGTTAAAGCGGAAATGCATGATATCGCCGTCCTGGACGACGTAGTCTTTCCCTTCCAGCCGCAGCTGGCCGCGTTCGCGCGCCGCGCTCATCGAACCGGCAGCAACGAGGTCTTCATAAGAGACAACCTCCGCACGGATAAAACCGCGCTCGAAATCGGAGTGAATCACGCCGGCGGCTTGCGGCGCTTTCGTGCCTTTGCGGATCGTCCAGGCGCGAACTTCTTGAACGCCAGCCGTGAAATACGTATACAGGCCAAGCAGACGGTATGCTGCCTGGATTAAGCGATCCAAACCGGAAGCGTTCAGACCAAGCTCCTCCAGGAACATCTTCTTGTCTTCGCCTTCCAACTCCGCGATCTCCGCCTCCACCTTGGCGCTGATCGGAACGACTTCGGCGCCTTCAGCCGCAGCAAATTCTTTGACCTGCTGCACAAAAGGATTGTTGTCCGCATCGCTTACGCCATCCTCGCTAACGTTAGCAGCATACAGCACCGGCTTCAACGTCAGCAGGTGCAAATCGCGCACGATCAACTTCTCTTCGTCCGTCAGCTCTACGCTGCGCGCCGGCTGATCGTTATACAGCGCCTCCTTGATCCGTTCCAGGACCTCAACTTCCTGTGCGTATTGCTTGTTGCCGCCCTTCATATTTTTCTTGGCGCGTTCGATCCGTTTCTCCACGCTCTCCACGTCAGCCAAGATCAATTCCAGGTTAATCGTTTGGATGTCGCTGATCGGGTTGATTTTGCCGTCCACGTGCGTAATGTTCTCGTCCTCGAAGCAGCGAACCACGTGAACGATCGCGTCCACCTCGCGGATATGGGCCAAGAACTTGTTGCCAAGTCCCTCCCCCTTGCTCGCACCGCGGACCAACCCGGCGATATCCACAAATTCAAAAGCTGTCGGAACCGTCCGATTCGGAACCACCAGTTCGGTCAGCTTGTCGAGCCGCTCGTCCGGCACTTCCACGACGCCGACGTTCGGATCGATCGTACAAAACGGATAGTTGGCGGATTCCGCCCCCGCCTGGGTTATCGCGTTAAACAGTGTGGACTTCCCCACGTTCGGCAAACCCACAATGCCTGCTTTCAAAGCCATATCATTGACAACTCCTCATTCGTGTAATTGCTCAACTTCCTTCAACCATAGTAACGATACGCCGGGAATATTTCAAGGATAACGCTCCAAGGTTTTGAACATCTGTATGTCCGTGACCGTGTAACCCATCTTTTGATACAAACGAAACGCCCGCTGGTTATGTCCGAACACATGAAGGCCAATCCTATTCAACCCCAATTCGCGCACCTTTTCCTCCAGCGCGGTCATCGCCGCTTGGCCGTAACCTTGGCCCTGGAATTCATCATAGATCAAGATATCGAGGATAAAAGCTACCGGACCTTTTTCCTGCTCCAGCACATTAAACCAAAGATGGCCCACAGGCGTTTGCTGTTCTTTCTCCTTCACACTGAACAGATAGGCCCCCTCCGTCTCCAAATCATCCGAACCCTAATTCACTCACGATCATCTATCCAAACGGATACCAAAAGCCTTGAAGCAAGCTTTGCTTCAGACCTACGCCGGTCGCCAGCAACACGACGCACAGCAGCGCGATCAGCTTATCGCTTCCCGTCATGACGGTGCCCATGTACCAGGTTCGCCGCGGCTTCGTGCCGAATCCGCGCAGGTCCATGGCATCGGACACCGATTCGATCCGCTGCAGCGAAGATTGCAGCAGCGGCACAACCGCCTGCGTTAAATTCCGCGCCCGTTGCAGCAGTGTGCCATCGCCGCGGGAGATGCCGAGCCCGCGCATCTGCAGCGCATTGAGAATCGTGCGGAATTCCTTTGTCAAATCGGGAATGTAGCGAAAAGCAATGCTGACCGCATATGCCAGCTTGTAAGGCACGCCTAACTTGTTTAAGCTGGCTGCAAAACGGCTGGGGTGCGTCGTAAAGATAAATAGCAGCGTGATCGGCAGCAGCGTGAGATATTTCAGCGACAGCGTCAACACGTAAAACAACGTTTCTGCATTAATCGTATCATAGCCCAGCGGGATGAACGGCGTATCACTTCCGGTTAGCGTCGTGCCGAAGCGAGGCGTAATCAGCAGAATAAAAATGCTGTTAATCACAGTAAAAACCATCAGAGCCCAAAACAAAAGCGCCATTTTTCGGAAAGGAACCCGGGCGAGCAGCAGCATCGTAACCCCGCCGGCCAGCATGACGACAAATACACGCAAATCCATGAACAGGAAGGTAACGACAGTCCAGGTCAAGAGCAGGATCAGCTTAACGGCGGCATCCATCCGATGAAAGAAAGATTCCCCGGCAACGTATAATCCGCTCGTTTGGTTCATGCTCGTTTCACCTTCTTTTCCGCTGCGATAAAAGCTTCCACAAAGCGTGAAGGCGAGGTGAGCCCCTGAGCCTTCGCGAAGCGGGCCAGACTCGTCTCCCGCAGGTTGGCCCTAGCGGTTAGATCTCCATCTGCGAGAATCCGTGCCACCGTATCCTCTGCGATAATCCGGCCCCCGGCCATCACCGCTGCCCGATCCGCATATTCCAACGCCAAATGCATATCGTGCGTGATGAACAAGAACGCCATTCCCTCCGCGGCCAGCCGGGCAATAAATTCCATAAATTCGGTATAATGCCGATAATCCTGTCCCGCCGTCGGCTCGTCCAAGATCATGAGCTTCGGCTGAAGCGCCAGGATGGCCGCGATGCTCAGCCGCTTCTTCTGCCCGAAGCTCAGCGCGGAAACCGGCCAGTTGCGGTACGGGTACAGCCCGCAAATCCGCAGCGCCTCATCCGCCCGCCGCCCTCGCTCAGGTTCGGGTACACCGCGTGCCGCGAGGCCAATTCGAACCTCGTCCCGCACGATGTGCTGGGTCAGCATGTGATGCGGGTGTTGCATCACATAGCCGATCGCTTCGCCGCGTCGGCGAATCGACCAGTCATTGATCACCTCGCCGGACAGGCGCATCTCGCCCTTACTCGGCTTAAGCAAGCCGGTGATCAACCCTGACAGCGTCGATTTGCCAGCCCCGTTGCTGCCAAGCAGAGCCACAGTCTCACCTGCACGGACGGTCAGCGAGACGTCCTCCACCGCATTCGTGCCCGGCTCGTAGGCAAACGACACACCCCGCAACTCAAGCAGCGGCTCTCCGACGCCGCCCCGTACAACCAGCGGAACCGAAGCCGCCCAGCTCTCGAGCCGCTCCCGCAGTTGAGGCTCACTCCCACCCGTCCGCTGTCTGTCATCCTTCATCCGCTCACTGTCGTCCTGCTCGTTCCCTTCACCCTTACCATCCAGCATCACCACATGTTCTTGGAGCCGTAATGCCGCCGGGTCAGTCAAGCCGGTGAAGTTCGACAACGACAGCCCCGCATGACACAGCGCGTCCAAGTACAGCGGCTGGCGCAGGCCGTACTGAGGGAGGATCCCCGCAGCGAGCAGCTCGTCCGGCATGCCAATCGCCGTGATCTCCCCCTCGTTCATGACAATGACGCGGTCGATATGCTCCAGCAGCACATCCTCGGCGCGATGCTCGATAAGGATGACCGTTTTTCCTTGGTTGCGGTGAATCTCGTCAATCAGCCGCATCGCTTTGGCGCCGCTGGCTGGGTCCAAATTCGCGAGCGGCTCGTCAAACAGCAAAATATCCGCTTGCGTCGACAATACACCGGCCAGCGATACCTGCTGTTTTTGCCCGCCGGAAAGCTCATGAGGTCCCCGGGCTTCAAAGGCTCGCATGCCCACCAGATCCAGCGCCGAAAAAACAGCCTCCTTCATCACATCCTGCGGAGTCGCCTCGTTTTCCAGTTGGAACGCCACATCCTCGCCAACCGTCTGACCAACGAACTGGGCATCCGGATTTTGCAGGATCGTACCGACCCGGCGGCTGCGCTCGAAGATCGTCATCGCCGAAGCATCTTGGCCTTCCAGCAGCAGCTGCCCCGAAATTTCACCGCCGTATGAAAAGGGAATTAGCCCATTGATACAATGGGCTAACGTCGACTTGCCGGAGCCGCTGGGGCCGGCGATCCATATTTTCTCCCCGCGTGCGATCTCTAAGTGGATGTTCTTTAGCGTAGGTTCGCTTTGATTTTTGTACCGAAAACTGAAATGTCGGAAAGTTATGACAGGCTGCATTTTTTCAGTAAACTCCTATCTATCCACGCTTAAATTCGAGTTGCTGCGGTTGCGTCTCACATAAGCCAGCACCGCCGGTAATCCCAGAATGAGAAACACGGCTAAGTTGGCCAGCCCAGCGGAAATGACCTGAACCAAAATTTTATCGTTGGGTTCCCCCATCACGAAGATATCAAAATACCCGGAAAACGCCAGGGAAACGAAGATCCCCACAATCCCATACACCACAAACCAGGCCACGTGGTTCTTCTTCATCTGCCCTTCCTGAGCGTTGAAATCCTTAGCCAAATAAATCAGGCCCATAAACGCCGCAGTAATGCCTGAGCCAAGTGCCCAGCCCCACCAAACGGTGCCGCTTGTAATCAAATCGTTGATCACGTGTCCGATAAATCCGGCGATAAAGCCAACAACCGGCCCAAACAACGCACCGAAAATCGCCAGCAAAGCGATCGCCGGCCGAAGCTGCGTATCCGGCGCAATCGGGATGCCAATCCAACTGGTCGCTCCATAGAGCGCAGCGCCAATCCCGATGGTTACCACCGTTCTCGTGCTCCACTTCCACAATGAAGGTTTCATATCCATCTCCCTCTCCTTTACATCAAAGCCCGCAACAAACCCAGGTTTGCAGCAGATATGTATTTACCGGTCGCCGTTTCCCTATCGAAGGAAGATGTCAGGTTGCCGTCACGCAGACCGGTGTTTCCTTCAATATAATAGGGATTCCGTCCGATTGCAACAAATTCTTACTAGATTAGTTGGAATTATGAAACGGGATGATGGAATATGATCTTGGACGATTTGAAACATGACGGGCCAGCTCCGTTCAGCGGACGCCCCCTGCCTGGGCCGACCTCTCACCATTATCCCTCTGAATCAGCCAGAGGGGAGCAAACAACTTCAGGAAGGGAACGCTCATCACGGAACATCAGATTCGTTCTTTTGATACCATTCACTGGTCGGGCCGGTCGGGTTGCGGGTTTTAACCTTGGTTCCCATGTTCCTGGCGTCCCTGACAGAAAGGGATAATTACGTAAAAAGCCCCCAAAGATACCCCACACGGTTCAAATCGGAACCCCATGGGATAAGTAATCCCCTACCAACTTCTAGCTGAATGAGAGGGATACCTGAATAAGGGGGATAATCCATTAAAACGGCCGATCGGCCAACATCCCTTTCCTCAAGGTCGCGATGCACCCCCACTACTCGCGGCGCACGAGCCGCGATGTGTTCCGCAGCGCCGGAATGCTCCCGGCGCCGATGCCGAACATGGCAGTGCGGAGCTCCAGCTCAACGCGCTCCAGAAGCGCGTCCAGCTGCTCCTCCGACTGCACTGCCGGTTCGAGCAGCGCCCGGCCGAACCCGGCCAGGTCCGCACCAAGCGCCAGCGCTTTGGCAGCGTCCACGCCGGTGTTCAGGCCGCCGCTGCCAATCAGGGCGGCGTCGGGCACCGCCGCCCGCACCTCGCGGATGCATTCGGCGGTGGGGATTCCCCAATCCGCGAATGCCTCCGCGGCCGCGCGGCGCACGGGGTCGCTGCCGCGGAACTTCTCGACCTGGCTCCACGAGGTGCCGCCGGCGCCTGCGACGTCGATGAAGGCGACGCCTGCTTCGCGCAGCCGTTTTGCCGTAGCGCCGTCGATGCCCCAGCCGACCTCCTTTACGCCAACTGGAATCGGCAGCTCTCGGCACACCTCCTCGATCCGCCGCAGCAGTCCGCCGAAGTTCGTATCTCCCTCCGGCTGGAACACCTCCTGCAGGCTGTTCAGATGCAGCACCAGCATGTCCGCTCCGGCGATCTCCACCGCCCGCTTGCAATCCTCCGGCCCGTAGCCGTAATTGAGCTGCACCGCGCCTAAGTTGGCGATGATCGGGATGGTCGGCGCAAACCGACGCACGGCAAACGTATGCGCTAGCTCGTCCCGCTCAACGGCGGCCCGGACCGAGCCGACGCCCATGGCCCAACCGCGCCGCTCCGCCGCTTCGGCTAGGCGCGCATTGATCTCGCCGGCCAGCCGGCTGCCGCCGGTCATCGAGCTGATCAGGAGCGGCGTTCGCAACGATGCGCCGAGAAACGCCGTCTTTAGGCTGATCTCGGCGAAATCCAGCTCTGGCAAGGCGTTATGGCGAAAGCGGTATTTTTCAAAGCCGTTCAGGATGCCCTCCGCATTCACTTGCTCCTCCAGACAGAGCCGGATATGCTCGGTTTTGCGTTCCGATGTGGGTTCCATGCCGTACACTCTCCTTTTCCGCGAAATACACAGGGATTACCCCTGTTACAACAGCGGAGATAATAGCCGGGCCGCGGATTCCGCCAGACGTACCGGGATTTTCTTATTCATAAATTCGTCCTTGTCGATCAGCTTCGCCGACAGAAGATCGCGTTCGAAATTGTTGACAACCTTAGTTACGCTTTCGTTTTGCACCAGGAGTGCGTTCACCTCAAAATTCAAATGGAAGCTGCGCATATCCATGTTCGCTGTTCCGATCGTGGCTACTTCCCCGTCAACGATCAGCAGCTTGGAATGCAGAAAGCCTTTTTCGTATTCGAAGATTTTCACCCCAACCTCCAGCAGCGATGGGAAGTACGAATGGGATGCCAGGAACGGCAGCCATTTGTCCGGTCTGGCCGGGAACAGGATACGCACGTCGATCCCCGATAAGCCGGCCACGCGCAGCGCGGTCAGGATATCCTCATCCGGAATAAAGTACGGCGTCGCCAGCCATACCGACTTCTTCGCTGATGTGATCATCGCAAAGAAGATGTTCTTGAGCGTCCGGCTTTCGTTGTCAGGCCCGCTTGGCACGATCTGCACCGCGCCGCTGCAGCCCTGCTCCAGCTCAGGAGACAGGTAGGCGAGATCCATAATTTTCTCCCCGGTGACGTACTGCCAGTCTTGCAGGAAAATGATTTGCAACGACCGGACCGCCTCCCCTTTAACCAGCATGTGGGTATCTCGCCAGAAGCCGTACGTCTTGCTGCGGCTCAAATATTCGTCGCCGACGTTGAGACCGCCGATAAATCCAGTATTGCCGTCGATCACGACGATCTTGCGGTGGTTGCGATAATTCACCCGGCTCGACAAAGACAAAAAACGCATCGGCCCGTAAATCCCAACCTTCACTCCTGCAGCGCGCAGCTCCGCGATAAACGATTTGGGCAAGCCGATGCTGCCTACCGCGTCAAACATAAAACGGACCTCAACCCCGGCCCGTGCCTTTTCTATCAGCGTTTTCTGAATTTCCCGTCCGATGTCGTCGGCACGGTAGATATAGTATTCCATATGGATATGATGCTTGGCTTTCTTTAGCTCGCGCAGCAGGTTCGTAAACGTCTCTTCCCCGTTGGTCAACACGTACGTGCGGGTTGCCATTGAGAATGGCGTGCGAGCCAGCCGCTGGGACAGATGCAGCAAGCGCTGTTGACTGGGACTAAACTGCGACAAATCCCGAGGCAGCGGGTGAGCGCTGCGGTCGATCCGCTCATAGCTGAGGCGATCCTGCTCCGCTTTTTTATCGAATTTACGCCGCTTGAAGTAATTTTGGCCCAGCAGAAAATAAAGCACCAGCCCGACGACCGGCAGCAAAGCAAGCACGAGAATCCAGGCCACCGTGCTGGAAGGATTGCGGTTCTCCATAAAAATGGCGAAGCCGATCGTAATGACGGTCAGCGTTTGGAAGATACTAACGAGCGTACCCCCAAATTTACCGAAGACGCCAAATCCAAAATAATAGAAAGCAAATAATATTGCGGCGATGATAATGATTTGAAGTCCCCGTCTCATGTTATACTCCCTCTTTACCTATTGATGCATGTGATTATATTCTACATGAACGCTCGAATTCTTCCTACTGGTGGGAGGAAAAATGTACATACGCTCATTTGTATCCGCCTGGGCTTTATACTATAATCGATAATGACCATGGAGTCAGAACGAGAACCCATGAGTCAGAGGAAGGGGGTTCAGTTTTTATTTGTCTCATCCATCCATCGACAAAAAGAAGCTGATTTTACGTGCGGCCATGCAGCTATTTTCGACCAAGGGCTCGTCCGCCACGTCGATGCAGGAGATCGCCGAAGCTTGCGGGATGTCCAAGGGCAGTCTCTACCTTCACTTTAAATCGAAAGAGGAACTGGAGCAGAGCTTGTTCGACTACTGCTACCAGATGCTGCTTGACCATCTGACGCAGGTGGAACTGCAGCAGGGATTGACGCCAAGAGAGAAACTGTGGCGCCAGATCATTGTCATGCTCGAACTGGTGCTTGAGCTGCGTGAATTCTTGATCATGCAGTTTCAGGACTGGCACAAAAACGGTACGCCCTACAAAGAACCTGCTTCGGTCAAGGCGCACAATTCCAAGCTGTTACGTCACGGGAAGAACAAGCTGGAGGCCATCTACGGGCCGATGATCGAGCCGTACACGGGCGATCTGTTAACGATCGCTTACGGCATGGTCGGCATGTACATCCGGTTACTGTTCGAGCCCCATGTTTCCGCCTCGCCGGAACAGATGGCGAGCCACTTGATGGATCTGCTCGACTTGGCAGCCCAACATCAGTTAAGCAACCGTCCTGAGCCGTTGATTTCTGAAGAAGCGTTGCGGCTCATGACCGAAGGGGCTCCAGGCAGCCTGGATTTGCAGCAGCATCCGATCATCGCAGTCAAACGCCTCCGTGATCACCTTAGTGCCATCACCGATGCAGACAGACAGCAGGAAGCGCTGGAAACCCTGCAAATTCTGGAGCGTGAAATTTTGGAGCTTCGTCCGCGCCGCGCCATTATTAAGGGCATGCTGGCCAATTTGGCCGCCATCCCGGAGCTGGCTCAGCATTCTGCTGATTTAAAGCAGCTGCTGCAGGTTTATATCCAGCACACGTAAATGAGGAAGTACTCATAGGAAAGAGAGGAGCAGAAACCCGCATATGAAGAGTATCATCCAGTTTTCCCTGCGCAATAAGTTCGCGATTTGGCTTCTGACGGTCATCGTGACTGCCATGGGATTGTACAGCGGTCTAACGATGAAGCAGGAGACCATTCCAAACATTAACGTGCCTTACCTTAGCGTAACCGCGGTCTATCCAGGCGCTGCGCCGGAAGGCGTAGTCGAGGAGATCACCAAGCCGCTGGAAACGCGGCTGCATAATGTCGACGGTGTAAAGACAATTACCTCCACTTCGATGGAGAACGCTGCCTCGCTCATTATTGAATTTGATTACGACACCAACTTGGACAATGCCACCGCGGCGGTTCGCGAGGCATTAAACGATGTGCAGCTTCCGGATGATGCCCAGAAGCCGCAGATCACCCGGTTTAGTCTGAATTCCATGCCGGTCGTTTCCCTCAGCTTGTCGGATAAGGAATCCGGCAGTCTCGAAGATTTGACCCGGATTACGGAGAACGACATCAAACCTGTGCTCGAGGATTTGGACGGCGTCGCTTCCGTGCAAATCGCCGGCCAGTTCGTCCGTGAGGTCAGTTTGAAATTTGACGAAGCCAAGCTGAAGGAGCTCGGCCTGACGGAAGATACCGTAAAAGGAATCGTGCAAGGTTCCGCGCTCCGCGTGCCGCTGGGGTTGTTTAGCCTTGAGGAATCCGAGAAGGCCGTCGTTGTTGACGGGAACATCACAACCGTAGATGATTTGAAAAACTTAGCTATTCCGATCGTACCTAGCTCTGCTGGCGCCAATGCCGCAGGAGGTATGGCTGCGGCTAGTGGCGCTGGTACAGCGGCTGGTACTGCTGCTGGCGCAGCTGGTGGTGCGGATGCGGCTGGCGGCGCAGGCAGCGCAGGTGCGGCTGGCGGTGCGGGTGCAGCAGCCGGCGCTAACGCTGGAGGAGCGATGGGAGCTGTTCCAACCGGCCTCCCGACCGTCAAACTTGGCGACATCGCTGACATCGAAACAGTTGGTAAAGCCGAATCGATCTCCCGGACCAATGGGGAGGAATCGATCGGCATTCAGATCGTCAAATCCAACGATGCCAACACCGTTGACGTTGTCAACGAGGTCAAGGAAGCCGCCAAAGAGCTGAGCAAGCAATACGACCATATCAACTTTACGGTCCTGCTGGACCAAGGTCAGCCGATCACCGACTCGGTGAACACGATGCTGTCCAAAGCGTTGTTTGGCGCCTTGTTCGCCGTGTTGATCATCCTGATCTTCCTGCGTAACATTCGTTCGACGATCATTTCCATTATCTCGATCCCGTTATCGCTGCTGATCGCCATTTTGGCTTTGAAGCAGATGGATATTACACTGAACATGATGACGCTGGGTGCCATGACCGTTGCCATCGGCCGCGTGGTCGACGACTCAATCGTCGTCATCGAGAACATTTACCGGCGCTTGTCCCTGACGGGCGAGAAGCTAAAGGGAAGCAAGCTGATTATCGAAGCAACACGGGAGATGTTCATCCCGATTATGTCCTCGACGATCGTCACGATCGCCGTGTTCCTGCCGCTCGCTTTCGTCAGCGGGATGGTCGGGGAATTGTTCCAGCCGTTTGCGCTCACGATGGTCTTCTCGCTGCTGGCGTCGCTGCTGGTCGCCATTACCCTCGTACCAGCGCTGGCGCATACGCTGTTCCGCAAAGGTCTTAACAAGAAGCATGACCACGATGAGAAGCCAAGAGGCATGGCCCGCGGCTATCGCCGCATCCTAGAATGGTCGCTGTCCCATAAGCTGATCACCTTCGGACTTGCGGTCGTCCTGCTGATCGGCAGCTTGTTCTTGTACCCGCTGGTCGGCGTCAGCTTCCTGCCGGAACAAGAGGATAAATATGTGATGGTTACCTACTCCCCTGAACCCGGAGCTCGACTGGAGGATGTGGAAAGGGATATGCTGCAAGTTGAGAAATATATCCTGGAGCAGCCGAACGTCGATCGAATGCAATATTCCGTTGGCGGCGACAATCCGCTGGGGATGGGTTCCTCGAACTCAGCTTTGTTCTATATCGCCTATGATCCAGATACCAAACAATTTAACGATGTCAAAGAAAAGCTGATCGAAGGCCTGCGGACCGAGCTTCCGAAGGGTGAATGGAACGATATGTCCGAGCTCATGACCGGCGGTCTGGGCGGCAGCACGCTAAGCGTTAATGTCTTTGGAGACGAGCTGGAGCAGATCAAGCCGGTATCGGATCAAATCCTCTCCCTGATTCAAGAGGATACGAAGAACTTTGAAAAAGGCGACACCAGCCTATCCAAAACCTATGAGCAATACACTTTGGTTGCGGATCAACAGAAGTTGAGCTCCCTTGGCTTGACGCCGGGCCAACTGGCAATGAAGCTGAGCCCGGTTCGGGAACGTCCGGTTCTGACCGAGGTCGCCATCGACGGCAAGAAATACAATGTATATATTGAAGCCGACAGCGAGACTTATCACAGCATTACCGATATCGAAAATGCAACGCTGACTTCGCCGCTGGGCATTCAAGTCCCGATCAAGGACGTGGCGAAGGTGGAAAAAGGCACCTCCCCGGATTCCATCATGCGGATCGACGGGAAGATGGTCGTTGAAGTCAGCGCAAAAATCACCTCTACCGACGTACAAAAGGCATCGACCAGCCTGCAGGAGAAAATCGACAAGCTGGATCTGCCGGACGGCGTTACCGTCAAATTCGGCGGCGTCACCGAACAAATCAACGATACGTTTGGCCAGCTCGGCCTCGCCATGTTGGCGGCCATCGCCATCGTCTATTTTGTTCTCGTCGTCACCTTCGGCGGAGGCTTGGCTCCATTTACGATTCTCTTCTCCCTGCCGTTCATCGTGATCGGTGCCATGGTAGGCCTTCTGATCGGCGGAGAGACACTAAACGTCTCGGCATTGATGGGCGTGCTCATGCTCATCGGGATCGTCGTGACCAACGCGATTGTCTTGATTGACCGTGTCATCCATAAGGAACGCGAAGGCTTGTCCACCCGCGAAGCCTTGCTCGAAGCGGGAACAACCCGGCTTCGTCCGATTCTGATGACCGCCTTGGCGACGATCGGCGCACTGCTGCCGCTGGTCTTCGGCTGGGAACGCAGCGCAGGGATTATCTCGCGCGGCCTCGGCATCACCGTCATCGGCGGTTTGATCAGCTCGACGCTGCTCACGCTGGTCATCGTGCCAATCGTCTACGAATTCCTGATGAAGTTCCGTCGCCGCGATATGTCGGCCAAGGAACTCGATTAAAACAGCACAAGGACGACGTAGGGAAATATATCCTGCGTCGTCTTTTCCCATTTAGCGCGCCCCATCGAATAGCCGCATCCAATTCCGGCTGTAACGCTGATGACGAACGTTATTTGGGCAAATCTGACTAAGTTGAGATTCTAACGACGATGAGCAACGCTATTGCGGTCAAAACTACAGTTTTCGGCCACGAAATGAGAGAATAAGCGCTGTCCCAAGCGTTAGAATCTCAATACGGCGATTTTGGCCCAAATAAGACCTGTGGCAAGCGTTAGAATTCATATCCTGGCCAGGCAACAAAAAGGACCCCACCCCGCGATCTGCGGAGGTTGAGGTCCTTTTTCTATCCCATCACCGGATGCTGACTTTCCCGCCAGGCTCGAAGCTGCGACAAATCTTGAACCAGGAATTCATCCAGCAATTCAGCCAATCCGATAAAGAGCGGACTTTGCGTGGCTTGCATCAGCTCTTGGGCAAACGGCTGCGCCCACTTCAGCAAATGCTCCTCCAGGAAGTGGATCTGCACATCCGCCAGTTCCAGGCAGCTTTGCTGCAGATTGGCTTTCGCCAGCATGCCTTCCGCGAGCACGGCCATAAATTCCAGCTCCAGTGCGATATGGTCGTCGCGCTCCCCGTTTAATTTATTGAATACGATCGCATTATCCATATATAATTTGCGGACTTGGGCGATACAAGCCAAAGCGCCGCCACCTTCATGGCGACTGCGGAACAAGCTTTCACAGGACGGAATGATCGCCTCCCGCCCCGAAAACAAGCGCTCGTACTCCTTCGCTTCTTGATGGCAGACACTGCGAAACATTGCTTCGGGAATGCTCTCCAGATAGGCAATCAGTCTACGCCCCCCCTTGCTGGTCCCTGCCTTCGGGTACTGCGCTACCTTACGGCGCCACTGAGCAATCAAGGACATCCGCGGCGGGCGGCTCAGAAAATCCATTAATAGTTGATATACCATCCCGCGAGTTTCCAACCACTCAACCTGCTCCTGCGTATAGACCAAAGGTTTGAACAGCATTGCCATCCAAATTCATCTCCCTCAAAACGACATCGTAAATCAAACTTGCCATGCCATGATATGAAAAAAAAGATGACTCCCTTCATCATGCGGGAAATCATCTCGAAAGCATATACCGACACATGATTAAGGGGGATCACGTATCGCTCACTTGTATTATACCTCTCATTGTAAGCGCTTTAATGTGATCTTTATTACACTTTACTTTCATTGTATCGTTGTCCGATACAGAATATACTTGAACAGTGTGTGTCAACGCATTGACCCCTAGATGAATATATATTAAATTTGAAACACCTGAAGAGAAAAGGAGGCGTACACATGGAGCAGCTGCTTGATTCCTTTGGGCGAAAACATGATTACCTGCGCATCTCCGTCACTGACCGATGCAATTTGCGCTGCGTCTATTGCATGCCCGCCGAAGGAATGGTGTTTCAACCGCATGAGGAAATCATGAGCTACGAGGAAATTGCCGAGACAGTATCGGCGCTTACTCCGATGGGCCTCCGCAAAATTCGGCTTACCGGCGGCGAACCGCTGGTGCGCAAAGATTTAGAACAACTTGTTGCCATGCTCTCCAGCATTCCGGGCATTGAAGATATTGCACTAACGACGAACGGCATGTTTCTTGCGAAAAAAGCGGAGCTGCTGAAGCAAGCGGGATTAAAACGGGTGAACATCAGTCTGGATTCACTGCGTCAGGACCGCTTCGCGATGATTACCCGCGGCGGTGAGGTGGAGAAGGTGCTGGAAGGCATTCAGGCCGCCGTCGAGGTCGGTTTTGAGCCGATTAAGCTCAACGTGGTCCTGATGAAAGGAATCAATGAGGATGAAATCCGCGATTTTATCGCGTTAACGTTAGATCAGCCGCTGCATGTTCGCTTTATCGAATATATGCCGATTGGCAGTGCCAGCGACACCTGGCGTAAAACCTACCTGCCTCTGACGGCCGTGGAAGACGTCTGCCGGGAAGCGGGCTGGGAAGTGGAAGGCGTCGAAGGTCCGCGCGGTAACGGTCCTGCCGAAAGCCGCCGCGTTGCGGGTGCCGCCGGAACGTTTGGGCTAATTCATCCGGTCAGCGAGCATTTCTGCGACAGCTGCAACCGGCTGCGCTTGACCGCTGACGGACATATCAAGGCCTGCCTGTATTGGTCGGATGAGCTGCACGTGCGCCCCTATGCCGCAGCCGGCGACCATGAAGGCATCCGCTCCCTGTTCCTGAAGGCGCTGGGAGCCAAGCCGAAGAACCATGAAATGGCGCTGGCTTTGGAGCGTAAGCAACAAAGCCATACGCCAACCGCCCGCCGGATGTCCCAGATCGGCGGCTAAACCCCAGAGCGGCCCGACGCTAACCAAGTCCGGGCCTGCTCATAGTCCTCCGGCTTGTTCATATTAAACGTGCACCACTCCAAGGGGAGGCCCGAAGCGTTGGCGAGGGCCTCCCCTTCGATATATTCGGTGCACAGCGTCTCGGTCCAAGCCGTCATTTTGAGGCGGCCTGCCCGCAGCCGTGCTTCCAAGCCTGGAAGCACGCTGCGCCGATAGGCCGCCAGCAGCGGATGGGCCCGCCCCTCCGTGCGGGCCAGGATCGCCTCGGCCGCTGCGAAGCCGCCCGGGGCGTCTGCTGCCATGCCGCTTGCCCGGTCAACCCGAGCCGCCGTTTCCTCCGCCGCCTCCGCCCGCTCCAGCAAAGCGCGGAACAGGCCGCGATTCGCGAACGGCGTATCGCAAGCGACCGCGAGGTTCCAGCGGGTCGTCGAGCTCTCCAACCCGGCATGCAACCCAGCCAGCGGTCCGGCCCCCGGATAACGGTCGGTCACGACTTCTTTGCCGAACCGTTCATAAACCGCCTTCGTCCCCCCTGCGATCACGATTCTTGAAGCCACTGTCTCCAGCTCTCGAATCAACCGTTCCAACACCGTTAAGCCGCCAAGCTCAAGCAGCGCCTTATCGCTGCCCATCCGGCTGGATCTTCCACCGGCTAAAATGATGGCGGTTGTGTTCATCAGTTTTCCCCCAATGCATAAATTATGGTAAAACCAAAAAAACTTGGTTTGTATCCCCTTTCACCTGTGTGTTACATTGGGATCATAGTCACAAGCTTCCCGCCTGTGACCATATGGACCCGGATAGAAAGGAATGGCTCGTTTGCAGGAAAAAAGACGATATTCGTCCTTTTCGTTGTTGCCGTTAGGTCTGCTTAACTTTTTTATTTACGGAACCTTGGTCATTTTCACTGCCTTTTTTCAATTATATTTACAGGACATCGGGATGGACAAGCTGGAGATTGGCAGCCTGATGGCCATCGGTCCCTTCATTTCTTTGGTGGCCCACCCGTTCTGGAAATCCCTGGGCGACCAAAGGCAGAATCCACGTGCCATCCTGCTAGCCATGCTGCTGGGCTTACTTATCATGGGACATCTCGTGTTTACGGTCAACACCTTTTCGATGTTGTACGTGACGATGATTCTGCTATATTTTTTCCTAAGCCCGCTGCTCTCGCAAAGCAATACCTTGACTCTCGGCTATATCGCAGAAACGCCGAAGCAATTCAGAACGTACCGCATTTGGGGCTCGCTCGGGTGGACGTTCATCGCGCTGGCCGCCGGACCCATCATCGATGCCGTCGGCCACGAGGGAAGCTCGCTGCTGTTTAGCGTAACGTTGATGCTGGCGATCGGTGCTACCCTGTTGCTGCCCACCATTCGCCAAGCGTCTCAAACCCCTTGGCTGAAGGGAGGGGAGCTGCGCCTGGCGCTAAAGAACAAGTACCTGCTGGTGTTCGTCCTCTTTAGCATGCTGGTAGCAATCCCTAATGCAATCAACACCATCTTTATGCCGCTGTTTATGATCGATCTCGGCGGAACGCGGTTGGCGGTCGGCGGTGCCGTGTTCTTATCGACCGTTTTTGAATTTCTCGCATTGATCCTGCTGGACCGCTTGATAAAGCGAAAATTATCCTATTTGCTCGCTTGCATCACCGTCGTCAGCCTGTTGTTTGCGATTCGCTGGGATTTGATGTCTGAAGCGACACTCCCGGTGCACATCTTGCTCATTCAACTGCTGCACTCCGTAACGTTTGGCGGATTCTTCTACGTCGGAACCAAGCTGATCGCTCTGCTGTTGCCGCGGCCGCTGAGATCAGCGGGACAAGCGGTCTATACCTTTGCTGCCAGCGGCCTTGCCTGCGTGATTGCGGGCTTCTGGGGCGGCTGGATATTTCAAAATTTCGGTCCGGTGGTGATGTACCGGTCCGGCGTCGCGTTAACACTAATCGGTGCGCTTGGGTTCGCCGCGATGTGGTATCAAATCCGCCATCACGGCTATTCGCCGGCAATGGACGATCTACATGATGAACCATAACAACCGGCCAGCTATATGCGCTGCCTGCCGATCTTACGAAATACGAAAGAAAACAATGCCGGATACCGTAACGCCCTCGCTCCCAAACGAGGTGACGCCGGTTGAGGGCATTGTTTTCTTTATTGCATCTCCATTGTAAAATATGAAATGCATTCCATAGCAACATCCTTTTTGATTTCATACAGGGAAGGAGCGGTTTGCCATGCCGAACATCAAACAGATCGCAGAAGCCGCCGGCGTCTCGGTCACAACCGTGTCCCGGGTACTGAACGGCCACCCCTACGTCAGTTCAGCCAAGCGGGAGGCGGTTGAAGAAGCCATTCGCCGGCTCAACTATTCGCGGAACATGAACGCCGTCCATTTGATTAAAGGTATGACGCAAACCATCGGCGTGATCCTGCCGAACATCAACCATTACTATTTTGCCAGGATCATGGAAGGCGTCGCCAAACAGGCGTTGAAAAACAACTACCAGCTGATGCTGTGCCAGACCGGCTACCGCCCGAACGAGGAACGCAAGGTGCTGGAGATGCTTCGCAACAAGCAGATGGACGGGTTGATCATCTGTTCACGAGCCCTGTCCCTCCGCGATATCGAAGTCTTTGCCGACTACGGTCCGATCGCGTTATGCGAGCGGGTGAGCGGCCGCAACCTCTCCTCGGTGTATATCGATCACTATGCCAGCTTTCAAACCGCGATCCGTTATCTCTGGGAAAAAGGGAAACGCCGCATCGCGTTTACAATCTACCGCCGTAACAGCCCCAGCAGCCGCAGCCGTCTGAAGGCTTACACTGATACCCTGGCGGCCTTGGGCGGGCAAGCCCGGGAGGATTGGGTGCTGGACGGCTACCTCGATTGGGAGGATGGCGCGGCGCTGGTGGACCGGCTGCTCGCGATGAACGAGCGCCCGGACGCCTTGCTCATCACCGGTGACCAAGTCGCCGCGGGGTTTATCCTCTCCGCACGCCTTCGCGGGATCGAGGTGCCGGGCGATTTCGCCGTCATCGGCTTCGATAACCAGCCGATCTCCAGCTTGCTTGGGATTACGACGATTGATAACCGGTTGTCGGAGATCGGAGAACGGGCGTTTTCCATCGTCCACGCGCAAATTTCTGGCGGCGAAGGCCAACCCGTCTCGGAGGAGCTTAGCTTTCAGTTTATCGAGCGAAGCTCGGTGTGAAACAGAAAAAAGGAGCCAGCAGAGATCTGCAAGGCTCCTTTTTGTACGCAGGGTTCTGCCGCCGTTAATGGCTTAGGCCTTCGGCAATTGGAACGAGCTTTTCAGCGACACGATACGGTTAAACACCGGTTGACCCGGCTTCGAATATTTCGTATCCACGTTAAAATACCCGTGCCGGAAGAATTGGAATTTATCCTGCGGCTTGGCATCCTTCATGTTAGGCTCTATGAATCCGTGAGCAATCGTCAGCGAGTTCGGGTTGATGAGATCGAGGAACGATTTCTCCTCGGCAGCTTCAGCGGCCGGTTCCGCAGCATCGCGCAGCTCCTCATCAACCAGGCCCTCCACCGTTTCCTCCAACGCCACGTCTGCCGTCTTCTCCGCTTCCTCTTCCAGGATCAGCGGTTCGTACAACCGGAATTCGGCAGGTACCGCTTGAGTAGCCTCCACCCAGTGGATGGTGCCTTTCACTTTACGGCCGGTGAAGCCGGTGCCGCTCTTCGTTTCCGGATCATACGTGCAGTGGATCTCCACCACATTGCCGTCCGCATCCTTGATCACATCGTTGCATTTCACGAAGTAAGCATTTTTCAGACGGACTTCGTTGCCCGGGAACAAACGGAAATATTTGCTCGGCGGATTCTCCATGAAGTCGTCCCGTTCGATGTATATCTCCCGCGAGAACGGAATTTTACGGCTGCCCATGTCCGGATTTTCAGGATTGTTCTCCGCATCCAGCCATTCGATTTGTCCTTCTGGATAGTTGGTGATCACAACCTTCAGCGGGTCCAGCACCGCCATCGTCCGCGGAGCTTTCAATTTCAAATCCTCGCGGATAAAATGCTCCAGCATTTTCGGATCCACGTTCCCGAAATTTTTGGAAATCCCGGTTTCGTAGACGAACGCTTTGATCGCTTCCGGTGTATAGCCGCGGCGGCGCAGACCGGAAATCGTCGGCATCCGCGGATCGTCCCAACCGTCAACGATGCCTTCATCCACCAGCTTTTTCAGCTTCCGCTTGCTGGTCACCGTTTGCGTCAAATTCAACCGGCCAAATTCGTATTGACGGGACACGTGCGGCATTTCCGTTTCGGCGATCGTCCAATCATAGAACGGGCGTTGATCCTCAAACTCGGTCGAGCATAAGGAATGGGTTATGCCCTCGATCGCATCCTCCAACGGATGAGCAAACGTGTACATCGGATAAATACACCATTTGTCGCCGGTGTTATGATGGGTTGCATGCACGATCCGGTAAATGACAGGGTCACGCAGGTTGATGTTCGGCGACGCCATATCGATTTTCGCACGCAGCACCTTTTCCCCATCCTTAAACTCACCGTTCCGCATCCGTTCGAACAGGTCAAGGTTTTCCTCAACCGATCGGTCGCGATATGGGCTGTTTTTCCCCGGCTCGGTGAGCGTTCCGCGCATCTCGCGAATTTGGTCCGCACTGAGATCATCAACGTAAGCTTTGCCTTTCTTGATCAGCAGCACGGCACGATTATACATCTCTTCAAAATAATCCGACGCAAAATGCAGCTCTTCCCACTCGAAGCCCAGCCATTTCACGTCTTCCTTAATCGAGTTGACGTACTCTACATCTTCTTTAACCGGGTTGGTGTCGTCAAACCGCAGGTGTGTCCGTCCGCCGAACTCGTCCGCCAACGCGAAGTTGATCCAGATCGCTTTGGCGTGTCCGATATGTAGGTAACCGTTTGGTTCCGGCGGGAACCGCGTAACTACGGTTTTCACCTTGCCGGATTTCAAATCTTCCGAAATGATGTTTTTAATAAAATTGGGAGGGGTGAAGTTGTTTTCCACGGGTATCAACCTTTCCATTCGAGTTCTTCCCCGAATTTTCTTCTTCTAAATATACCGATATCTTCCGAATAGTTCAATGCCTTAAGTACTAACGGACGCTTCACGCGCCGCGCTTGAATCGGGACTTCATCGGCTAAACCTTTCTCCACATTAATATATCGTCAACATACGTTCCGTTAATCAAAAATTCTTCAACAAGCCGGCCCTGTTCCACAAACCCGCAGTTTTTGTAAAAAGCGATGGCCCCTGGATTGCTGGCGAGCACGCGCAGCGACAACTTACGCACGCCCCGCTCGGCCGCCAACTTCACCAAGGCATCCATCAGCACCCGCCCTATGCCCTGCCGCTGGTACTTCGGATGGATCGCGATGTTCAGCTCAAGCACATGTTGGTTGCTGGGCAGCGGGGTCGGCGGCTTAAAACCGATATAGCCGCAGATCTCCTCGCCAATCCCAGCCACAATCTGGCTTCCCGGCGGGCAGCTCTGCAAATACTGCTCCCTCGACTCCCATTCCATTTTTTCCGCTGGCGTGTTGTTATAATCCCAGGTGATCTTGTCAATTTCTATTAAAGCGGCCGCATCACGCATTTCCGATAGACGCGTCCAGATTTCACGGTGATTCATGAACTTCATCCTTTCTACTACTCACTCAGCCAAACCCGACAGCTGCGGTCCACTCTCCCGGTTCACAGCGGCATGCACCAAGAAGGATACCACCGATAGCGCCGCAATGCCCACTGCCAGCCAAGCGACCGGCGTAAGTCCGTTCCAGTCAAACAGCATGCCCATCGCATAAGGTCCAGCAACGCGGCCAGCCGCTCCCATCCCGCCAACCAAACCGAGGTAAAACGGCGCCGCCTTCCCTGTCCGGTCAGAGATAAACGACGGAATCGCCGGAGAGATCAGCATTTCGCCGAAGGTGGTGAGCACCATTGCCGCAACCATGCTCGGGTACGTATGAAAGCTTAAGATTGTAGCGTAACCCAGCATGTAGAATATGGCACTCGCCGTCATTTGGGCTTGCGGGGAACCGGCAAAGGTCCGCTTTATCCATAAAGTAAAAGGTTGCCCCACAAAAATCAATAAACCGTTCAGCGTCCAGAGAATACTATAATTCCACTCCGGCATGCCTTGGGAGATGATATACGGCGATACGCCGTTGTTCCAAATACAGTTCCCGAGCCAGAGAAAAAACGACCCCACGCCCATAAACAGGTAAACAGGATACCAGCGTATCAGCGTCCAGACGCTTTGTCCTTCCACCGTTTTTTTGCGCTTCTGCACTTGCAGCTCGCCTTGAGTTTTTTGAACTTTGTTCAAATAAAACCAAAAAAACAAGGCAAACCCCGCCGATGTGAGTCCATTCAAAATAAAACTGAGGTCATACGATATCTGTGCCAAAAACCCGCTGATCGCCGTCCCCAAAGCCACACCAATATTGTTGGCGACGTAAATGACATTAAACAGTTCCCCGCGCTGCTCGGCAAAACGAAAGCCGATAAACGCTTGGATGGCCGGCATCGTCGTGGCATTAAAAAAACCAACCAGCAGCATCAGCAGCATAAACAAATGCCAATTCCCGCTTCCGTAGGGCAGCAGCATCAGGAATAGTGCCGTCAAAGCAAGACCGCCAACGATCAAGCGCTTGACGCCTAAACGATGGTACAGCGCTCCGCCCAGCAGCTGACCTGCAATCCCGCCGACGGACATGACGAGGATAACCAGACCGGCATCTGTCACTGTCCGCCCCAGCACTTTAAACACGAACATCGTGACCAAAGGCCACATCAACGAACCGCCGGCCGAGCTGATCAAGCTTGCGATTAAAAACACCTTGACTTCCCGCGGATAAGACTGCAGCCATCTCATCGTTATTCCCCCTCTGCTGCAACAGTTACATATATACAAAAAAGGAGGGCCACCAGGGCCCCCCACGATCAAATCAGATGGTTCGGCAAATTTTGCTTGTACAACGCCCAGATTATAATAGTATCGCCTAAAAGCGCAACTCAGGCAAGTACATATCTATCGGCGCTTAACATCCACCACGGTGGAAAAGAATACCGCTCCGCCGCCCATATCAGCCAACCGGTCTGGGGTTAAGGCGTTCGCGCGCGTACGCTTCCCGTCCTCCTGCTGCCACCATAACCCTTGGCTGACCACCGTGCCCGGCAGCATCTTGTCGGTGACGGACGCCGTAACGTCGTAGCTGCCGCGGTCATTCCACACCGTCACTTCGTCCCCATCAGCAATCCCGCGCGCAGCGGCATCGTCCGGATGAATTTGCAACACCGGACCTTTCTCCAGCGCCTTTAACTTCTCCACATTCCCAAACGTTGAGTTGAGGAAGCTGTGGTTTGGCGGGGAGATAAACATCAGCGGATACGGCGTGTCCTTGCCGGGACGGCGCTCACCGTCATAGCCTTCCACCAGCGGCACATACGTTGGTAACGGCGGTAGTCCTGCCCGCTCCAGCGTGGCGGAATACAGCTCGATCTTCCGCGACGGGGTCGGCAGATGGTCGAGCCAGGTTCGCTGCGGTTCCATGTTCAGCTTCACGAACCGCTGCTCCTTCAGCTTCTCCAGCGTCACGCCTTCCAGATACGGATTATGCTTGAAATCCAAAGCCTGCCGGATCATATCCTCTTCCGTGTCGCGGAACGCATCGTCGTCAAACCCCATCGCGGCCGCCAACAGCTTAAACGTTTCGACGTTGCTTTTGCTTTCGCCCCGGGGAGCGATCACCGGCTCTTGAAGCTGGATATAATGATGCCAGTAAGAACCGTACAAGTCCGTATTTTCAAAAGAGGACGTCGCCGGCAACACAATATCCGCGTATTTGGTCGTGTCCGTCAAAAAGAGATCATGCACCACGGTGAACAGGTCCTCCCGTAGAAGACCTTGCTCCACCTTCCCTGTATCCGGGGCTACAACCGCCGGATTGGCGCAGTAGACATACAAGGCGCGGATCGGCGGATCAAGCGTCAACAAGACGTCACCCAGCTGGTTCATGCTGACCGTACGCGCGCCCGGGTTGGGCCGCAGATCGGGGCGCTCGAGCGCGGTCGCGTTCATCTTGCTGTAAGCGCCGTTGGATTTGTAGGCGCCGCCCCCCGGCACGAGCCACTGGCCGGTTAACGCCGGCAGGCAGCTGATCGTGCGGACCGTCATCCCGCCATTGTCGTGATGCTGCAGGCCGTTGCCGATATGAATGTAGGCGGGCGAAGTTTCGCCATACAGAACGGCCAGCTTCACGATCGACTCGGCCGGTACGCCGGTGATCGCCGCCACACGCTCCGGCGTGTACTGCTTCACGTGCTCACGCAGCTCGGCATGGCCAACCGTATAGCGTTCCAAGAACGCTTCGTTCACCAGGCCACGTTCGAACAGCACGTGCATCATCCCAAGCGCCAACGCTGCGTCCGTGCCCGGATAAAGCGGGATAAACCAGTCGGCCCGCTGTCCTGTCCGGTTGCGGTGCACGTCGATGACGACGAGCTGTGCTCCCTGTTTGCGGGCTTTTTCGATCAGGGCAATCTGGTGCATGTTGGTGCTAACGAGGTTGCCGCCCCACACGATGATCAGCTTGGCCTTGACCGTCTCTTCCGGGCTCGTCCCGCCGCCAAATCCCATCGTATATCTCCATCCCGCAGTGCCCGCGGAATTGCATATGCCTTGTTGCAGCTGCGTCGCGCCCAAACGGTTGAAGAACCGCCGGTCCATCCCATCGACGCTCAAGATCCCCATATTGCCGTAAAAACTGTACGGCAGGATCGACTCCGACCCATACTCCCGGATCAATCCCTTATAACGATCCGCGATCTCTTGGATCGCTTCATCCCAGGTGATGCGTTCAAACTTCCCTTCCCCCTTGCGTCCAACGCGTTTCAGGGGATACAGCACCCGTTCGGGATGGTAGACCCGCTCCGCCATATTGCGGACCTTGTTGCAGATCGCGCCTTGCGTAATCGGGTGATCGGGGTTGCCGGTCACCTTGACGATTTTTCCATTCTCTTTATGAAGCAGCAAGCTGCACGTATCGGGACAATCCAGCGGACAAACCGCAGGAAACACCCCGTTAGGTTCATGGATCATGTTCCACCCCTCCTGTCTGTAGCCTATTGTAAGAATAAACGTCCCCGCCGTAAACCCCAAGACGGGAATTTCCTTATGGCGGGATGGTGTAATGCGAAATGGCGAGGTGGTAGGATGGTCAAGATGACGGATGGCCGGATGGCAGGTTGGCAGGGCCGGGGGCCGATGCCGGAGTGTGGGGGTGTTCCGCACACCTCTTTACACGATTATCCCCTTCGTTCAGGTGTATAACTTTGATTAATAATCCATCTTTACAAGTATCCCTTTCGTTCAGATATCCGTATTTGATTAGATATCCATCTTAGGTCGGTATCCATTTTGATCAGGTATCCGCTTTCTTCAGGTATCTTTTCGGGAGGTAGAGATTCGAAGGAAGGGGCGGTTGATGAGAGTTAATGAGGTTAATAAAGATATGAAGGATGATGAGGGTAACTTTCTAGCCCATAGCTGATCGGCTGGTTTGCTGGTTAGCTGGTTTGCTGCTAGTCGAGGCTCACTTTTATCCTTACAAATTCTTTCTGATTCATCGGGATAATGGTGTAAAAAGCGCTCCGGCAGACAGCAAACCCAGCCCAGCCCAACCAAACCGGTTTATCCGTGTTCTCTCGCCGCTACAGATGACGTAGCCAACTCAGTAACCTGTGCGTCTTTGGACCCTTTATCCTTCAGAAAAGCAGTCCAATACGCCGAAGCCACGAAGATGGCCCCGCCGGTCAAATTCCCCAGCCATACCGGCACAAAGTTACCCAAGTATTCGCCCCAGGAGTAATACCCTTCAAAGATCGCTGCGGGAATCAGGAACATATTCGCAACAACGTGCTGGAAGCCGATCGCGACAAAGGCCATCGTTGGGAACCAGATGCCCAAGATTTTACCGCTCATATTGTCTGCACCATAAGACAGCCAAACCGCCAAAGCAACCAGCCAGTTGCAGCCGATCCCGGACACAAACGCTTGCAGGAAGCTGTCGTCCAGCTTATGACCGGCCATATCGACCAGCTTCTCAAGATAAGGTCCGCTGGCTGTTAAGCCAACCACATGCCCGAAAAAATAAGCAACGAACAAAGCGCCAACGAAATTGCTCAAAGTGATGAGGACGAGATTTTTGCACACGTCACCAGTGGAAATCCGCCCCGCCATCCGTGCTAACGGCACAGCCATCATATTGCCGGTCAACAGCTCACCGCCCGCCAGCAGCACGAGGATCAGCCCGATCGGGAAAACCGCAGCCCCAATGAAATTGGCGATACTGCCCCATTCCGCCGGAGCGCTGCTGATCACGCGAATATCAAGAAGGAAGCCAAGCGCGATAAACGCCCCGCCCAAAAAACCAAGAATCAATACGGTAAGCAGCGGATAATGTGCTTTTTTGACGCCATATTCCACGGATACTTCGGCAATTTGCGCAGGTTTTGAATAAGCCATGATCCTGTCTCCTTTATATGTCACTTCTAAACGACACTTCACAGGTCATTCGTCGTTATTAAGACGTGTTTATTGTAGCGTGCGAGTCTACCTCGAAAAAATAACATAGATCACGTTAACGTTTTCACAAAGCCGGTGTTGCATCATGAACACAAAAGACCCCTTCCGGAGCAATCCCGGAAAGGGTCTTTAACCTACACGTTAACCGTGCATTTACTTGGATGGTGCGGCGATCCCGTCCAATATTAACTGCCATACGGCATCGAAATCTGCATCAATCCCTTCATTCGTCCATTGGCGGAAGTGCGCAGGATGATGAAAGTGCAGGAACGCCAGAAAGATGGCTCTTGCGGCTTCCTTTGGCTCCAGCGCTTTGAATTCTCCCGCACGAATGAACTCGCTGATATTTTTTTCTTAGGCGTGAACAGTTTCCCGCTTCGGAACTTCCGGCAGCACCTCTAAGCCTGCGCTGTTCAAGAAATTCCACGGCTTGTTGTAATGAGGTTGGAAGAAGAAATCAACGAAAGCGAGCTCTTCCATTTTCATTCCGTTTTGGATGCATACCGAAATCGTGTTGATCGACTGAGTCAGATCCACCTTCGACATGATTTGTGCACCCAGGATCCGGCGAGTATTTTTCTCATAGACCACCTTCAGCATGACCGGCTCATGGGTTGGCATAAATTCCGGTCGGTAGTTGTCGGTGATGAGTACCGCCTCTGCATCCAAACCGGCGTCCTTGGCCGCTGCTAAAGTTAAACCGGTCCCGGCGATGTTATCCTCGTAAATTTTAATCCCCGAAGTGCCTTGGGTACCCATATACTTCACGGTTGGCGCAACCAAATTTCGCGCTACCAACGTCCCCATGCGAACGGCGTTGGTTGCCAGCGGGATATAGGCATGCTTGCCTGTCGGGTTATAGAAGACGGCGCAGCTGTCGCCTGCCGCATACACATCCGGCTTCGAGGTGCGCATATATTCGTCCACAATGATCGCGCCGTTGTCCAGCATGTCGACCTGACCTTTTAACAGCTCCGTGTTAGGACGGAACCCAATGCACATGATCACCAGGTCTGCAGCGTATGTGCCTTTATCGGTGATGACTTTCGTTACTTTGCCGTTCTCGCCTTCAAAGCGCGTGACCTTTTGGCCTAAAGCCAGCTCGATGCCGTGTTCGCGGAGCGATTGTTCGATCTTGTCCGTGTACTCCGGATCGAGGTATTTGCTCAAAATACGGTCCTCCGCATCGATCAACGTAACTTGCTTCCCATTAAGCTGGAACGCTTCAACCAGCTCCACGCCGATGTAGCCTGCGCCGACAACAACGATATGTTTGGCTTGCTGCGCTTTTTCGATGATGGTGTTGGAGTGGTTATAGTTCTTCGAAAGCAAAATATTCTCCAGATCACTGCCCTCAAATTTCGGTACGATCGGCCACGACCCCGTCGTGACAATCAGCTTGTCGAAGCGATCTTCAAACACTTCGCCCGTCTCCAGGTTCCGGGCTTGAAGGACTTTCGCATCCGTATCTACCGATACGACTTCGTGCCGCATCTTTGTATTTACACCCAGCTCAGCCAATTGCTGCGGCGAGGAATAGAACAGCCCCTGAGGATCCTTAACCATCCCTCCGACATAAAGAGCGATGCCGCACGACAAGAACGAGATATTGTCGTTCCGTTCATATACGGTAATTTCCGCATCCGGGTAAAGTTTGGCCGTATTAACGATCGCCGCCGTGCCTGCATGGGTACATCCGATAACTGCTACTTTCATGATTTCTTCCTCCTCCATAATCAATACCTGTTTGATTGTGTATAGCTAATTTCTTAACTTGTGAAAATCGTCACTTATAAAACTCGAGTTGTTGTGAAATATTTCACTTCATGGTTCTTATTATAGTGTGACTTTTTTCACATTGCAAGAGGGAAAAGAAAGTAAAATTTCTCAATTTAAAATATCCGAAAGGCCCCTATGGCTCCTTCTCGCGCGCCTCTTTGCACGATTATCCCTTTGGTTCAGAATTGGGGAACCCTTATCAGACTTCCCTTCGATTTGGGATATTAAGCTGGAAGGTTGAGGGATCGGAAAAAAGAAAAGCACTTAGACAACTCCTGAAGCCTCTTCAGGATCGCCAAGTGCTCGTTATTCATATTGCGTATGTAGAAACCAACAACCGCGCGCATCCTTACCCCTGCGATAGCCGTCTCTTTATTGCGCTTGAGCCGCAGCAAGCTGCTGACGGATCTCGGCGTATTTGGCCTCCCGCTCCGGCTTGGTGAGCTTGGGACATCCGTAACAGTAGCCATGGCCGGTGTCCGTCCGATAGGCTAAGCAACAAGTTGGTTTCATCGGCGATTTCTCGCCTGGCCGATAAGGATCATCCAGCAACACTTCCTTGATCCGATACGGATTGCGCTTTAGGCCAAATACCTCGGCTGGCAGCTCCTTCACGAACTCGTACTCCTCCAGAAGCCGAGAACGCAAGGTTTCCTCCTCCAGACGCCCGGCGATGGCATGGACGTAATATTGCACGCCTAACGGCAGCTGCCCCCACAGCTGCGCAACCGGCAGCTTCGAGACTGCAGCAATATTTTCCATGACTGGTCGCAGCACTTCGCCATAAAAACGGGTCAGCTCGCGGGTCTGCCAGGACAGACGGTCACCGGTTGGCCAAGGCTGTTCAGCCTTATCGTTCAGCACAAAATAAACCCAAGGGAATCCGTTGACCATCACGAGTTGCAGGGTGAGATTTTCGAGCGAAAAATGCAGCTTGCCCGAGGCCACCGACCCCATGTAGTGCAGCGCTGCACACACCACCCGCCAGCTCGTAGCGAAATAGGTTGCGGATACTTGAAGATCAAGCCCCTTAATTTTCTCCTGGTAGATTTCCAAAAAAGCCACCAGCTGCCCGCGATCCAACAGCATCTCAGCGGGCATCGTGAAAAAGGCATCCGTCCGCTGCTCTGTTACAATCGCCAATTGCTGCTCCAGCAGCTGATAATTGATGTTCATCTTTGGTTCCCCCACTACAGGAACGAGACGACTTTGGGCGAAACCTCTTCCGGTCCATCATTTTTGCCCTTGCGTACTTTGCCTTCGGCTGCAGCCCGGTACAGCTCATAAGGGAGGCACAGCGGTACGCCACTCCGCGGATCGGTCACGATATCCGCCTCGATGCCAAACACGTCGCGCAGCACTTTGGAGGTCACAACCTCTTCCGGTGTACCGGAAGCGACGGCCTGGCCTTGCTTGATCGCAATCATGTAATGCGCGTAACGAGCGGCATGATTCAAATCATGGACAACCATTACAATCGTCCGGTTGGATGTGGCATTCAGCTCTTCAAGCAGTTGAAGCACTTCCAACTGATGGGCCATATCCAGGAACGTCGTAGGTTCGTCGAGGAACAGGATATCCGTCTCCTGCGCCAGCGCCATGGCGATCCAGGCCCGCTGCCGTTGACCGCCGGACAGATGCTCTAAGGCCCGGTCACTGAACTCGGTCATGCGGGTGGCTTCGATCGCCCACTCCACAATTTTCCGGTCCTCGGCCTTCAGACCTCCAAACCCCTTCTGATGCGGAAAACGCCCGTACGATACAAGCTCATAGACCGTTAATCCTTCCGGGGCGGTTGGGTTTTGCGGAAGAATCGCCAGCTGCTTGGCTACTTCCCGCGTCGACTGCTTATGGATCGATTTGCCGTTCAGCAGCACGCTGCCGGACTTCGGCTGAAGGATCCGAGCCATCGTTTTCAGGACCGTTGATTTACCGGAGCCGTTCGCGCCAACCAACGCCGTGATTTTCCCCTCGGGAATCGAAATGTTTAAGTCTTCGACAATCAGACGATCCTCATAGGCAATGTCTAGATGCGAAGTTTTTAAGGAAACCATGGCACTCATCCTTTCCGTGTCCAACTGAATAAACCCACCAATGTATCATTGTAAAAAGAGTCTATATCACGACTTCATCTTAGATTCATAAAAACTTCATCTTCTTAAAGATACTGATAATCATTATCAGGTGTCAACTGTTAATTTTATTAGGTTCCTTCGCTGGATGGAAAATCTAAAAAAGACGCCCGCAGGCGTCTTTCCTGGATGAGCTCATGATCTCGAAAAATCCCATGAAATCACTGGCCCGAAACCGGGACGGCATCATAGTATTCTTCCAACGTAATGCCGCGTTTGCCGATGTCGGCCGCGATTTCTTTCCCTACATAACGCAGGTGCCATGGCTCATATTTGTAGCCGGTAATGTCTTCCTTCCCTTTCGGATAACGAATGATAAAGCCGTATTCGGTGGCATGATCCGCCAGCCAGGCCGCTTCCTTCGTGTCACCGAAGCAGCTTTCCGCTGCGCATTTGCCATCGCTGCCTGATACGTCGATCGCCAGACCCGTCTCATGCTCGCTGTGGCCCGGAACCGCGCTGTACGTCTTCGCGACTTCCTCGCCGTCCTTCTCCACGTAACGGTTAAACAGCGCCGTTTGGGTCTTATGTGAACGGTACGCCGACACGCCGGCCAGATAGATACCGTCTTTCTCGGCTCCAGCGAACAGCTCCTCGAGCGCCTTTGCCGCCTCTTTGCGCATCATGCGTTTTTCGATTTTTTCTTTGAATGTAAACCGGACGTCGGGATAGACCAGATCCTTCGGCTCGTAATCCTCCGGTAAAGCAAATTGCTTGTTGATCAGCACCGCCACGCTGTACGGATCCCCCATCGCTGCGCGGTCCCCTCCGCTGCTGTCGCTGGAACCGTCAGGGGCCTGTGCCGAATCGCTGGAATCCCCGTTCCCGGTAATGCCGCCGTTTGCTGCGTTATTGCCTTCCGTAGCTTGGTCGTCCATGGTGTCGGTGTCGTTGGCGGCATTGTCCCCCGCACCGTTATTTGCGCCGGCGGCCGTGTTCGTGCTGTTCTGTGCCGGTGTCTGCGGAGCGTCGGCCGCTTGTTTGCCGCAGCCTGCGATTAATACCGCTGTTAACAACAGCGCCATCGCCGCAGTCACCACGCCTTTCTTGCTGTTCATCCTGGTTCCTCCCTGTGGCGGTGCCTGGATTGACGTTTCTCAGGCACCTGTTGTGTATTCTACTATCCTTTTAACGTTAACGGATGGAGTGCGTAAGAAGTTACATGGAAATTCGAGGGCGCCGGCTACCGCCCCCGGCGCCCTCGCCCTCCGCCGCGGCCGCTCTGCCCGCGGCGGCCCGGCCCACGGCGGCCCGGCCCTGGCGCGCGCGAGGCGCCCCCGGCGGCGCCGCTCTTCTCATATCGCTGCCGCTCCAGCTTGCGGCCGATGCCCCGCTCGATCAGGCGCAGCGCCTCCATATCCTTCGGCGCGGCGAACGTCACGGCCACGCCCTTCTCCCCGGCGCGGCCCGTCCGCCCGATGCGGTGGATGTAGCTGTCCACATCGTGCGGAATGTCGTAGTTGAAGACGTGGGTGACCCCTTCCACGTCGATCCCGCGCGCCGCGACGTCCGTCGCGACCAGCAGCTCCAGCTTCGCGCTGCGGAACGCGCGCATCACCTGCTCGCGCTTCGCCTGCGATAAGTCGCCGTGCAGTTCGTCCGACTGGAAGCCCGCGGCCTGCAGCGCTTCATTCAGCGTGCTGGCCCGGCGCTTCGTGCGGCAGAAGATCACGGCCAGATAGGGACGCTGGCTGCGGATCGACTCGATCAGCGCGCTCTGCTTGGTGCGGTCCGTGCATTCCACCAGGATCTGCCGGATGCTGTCCAGCGTCACGCGCGAGGTTTCGGCGATCTGGATGTCGCGCGGCTTGTCCATATACGTTTTTGCCAAGCGCTTCACATTGCCCGGCATCGTTGCCGAGAACAACATCGTTTGGCGGCTGCGCGGAACGAGCGACAGAATCTCCTCCACCTCAGCCAAAAAGCCCATATGCAGCATCTGGTCCGCTTCATCGAGCACCAAGTAGCGAACGGCGCCCAGCGTCAGCGAGCCCCGCCGCAAATGATCCAGCAGCCGGCCCGGCGTGCCGATGACCAGCTGTGCACCATTTTTCAGCTTGCGCAGCTGCCGCTCCACGTCCTGACCGCCGTAGGCAGCCAGGACGGAGAGGCCTTCCATCGCCTCCGCCAGCTTGCGGGCCTCCGCAGTAATTTGAATCGCCAGCTCCCGCGTCGGGGTAATGATCAGCGCCTGCGCCTCAGGGCGCTCCGGGCGGATCTTCTCCAAAATAGGCAGCAGAAACGCCAGCGTCTTGCCCGTGCCGGTCTGCGCCTGCACGATCGCGTCCTCGCCCGACTGCAGCACAGGGATCGCTGCCGCCTGCACCGGCGTCGGGTTCACGATGCCTTGTCCCTGCAGCTTGCGAACCAGGAGGGGCGATACATTTAAACTCTCAAAAGTTGTCAACAGGTTTCACCTCATCTTCTTCAGCTTCCCTATTGTAACACATCCTTAGAACCTTCCCGACCGGAAGATCGAGTAAAGCAGCCACAAGAACATCAGCGTCGCGACCACAAAGCCGATTTCGATTGCCGGAATGTTCCAAAGCAAAGTCGGCATCCGCGAAAGGGAAGAGCCGATGATGAGGCCAACCATAATGATGCTGAAGGCCAGCAATACGATGCTAAACGACAAGCGATTGCTGATCTGGTCCAGCTTACGGAGCAGCTGCTCCATCTCCGGTACGTTCATATCCATCTTCAGCTTGCCGCGAGCTAGTGCGCTCGACAGATTGCGGATCTGCTGCGGAAGATCCACAAGCGAATCCGCCAGCTCGTAAGCTTCGTCAAACAGCTTCTTGCCAAGCCGGCGCGCGGCATATTTCTCACGCATCAGCTTGCGCCCGAAAGGCTCCGCTAAATCCAGAATGCGAAGGTCCGGGTCGAGCGCCAACGCCACCCCTTCGACGGTGAGCAGCGCTTTGCCCAGCAGCAAGAGGTCAGCGGGCAGCACGACGTGATGCTTCTGGGCCGTTGCAAACAGATCCTGTAACGCCTGACCGATCTGGATCTCTGCGAACGGGATATCATAGTAGCGCTCACGAAGCCGATCCAGGTCCATGCGCAGTCCGGCCGTATCGGCATCGTCTCCGACAAGGCCCATGCGCAGAATCGCCCGCACCATCCCCTCCGTGCTGCGCCGCATCAAGGCGATCACCAGCGAGGACAGATGATCCTTCATCTCCTCGCTAAGCCGCCCCACCATACCGAAGTCGATGAAGGCGAGCTCCCCTTTGCTGGTCACCAGCAGGTTGCCGGGATGGGGGTCCGCATGGAAAAAGCCCCCCTCAAAGATTTGCCTAAGCAGCGCATTCACCAGCCGCTCCGCCAGATCCTTACGGTCGTACCCCAGCGCATCAATCCCCAGCAGACGGTTGAGATGCTGCCCCTCCACGAATTCCATCGTTAACACGCGGGAGGTCGTGAGTGGCCAATGGACCGCCGGGATATATATTCCTTCATCCGCCTTGAATTGCCGGCGAATCCGCTCCATGTTCCGGCCCTCGAAGCCGTAATCCAGCTCCGCGCGGATCGAGCGGGCGAACTCTTCGACCATTTGGGGAATTTGATACCGGGATACCCAGGACCAGCGTTTGTTCGCCAGCGTCGTCAGATGCTGCAGGATGTCGAGATCCATCTCGATCACCGGGGCGATGCCGGGCCGCTGGATTTTGATTGCGACCGGCTCTCCTGTTATGAGGCGGGCCCGATGCACCTGGCCAATCGAAGCTGCCGCGAGCGGCGTCTCGTCGAAGCTCTGGAACAGCCCCGCCAGCGGCTGTTCCAGCTCCGCTTCCAAAATGGCGCGAGCCTCCTCCGCCGGAAACGGCGGCACCTGGTCCTGCAGCTTGACGAGCTCTTGGATGATCGCCTCCGGCAGCAAATCCGAGCGCGTGCTGGCCAATTGGCCGACCTTCACGAAAGTTGGGCCCAGCTCCTCCAGCACGAGCCGAATTCGCTCGGCCAAGGTCCGCGAACCGCGCTCGCCGGTGTGCTGCGGCCGCGAAGGCAACCGGATCAGCCGGGCCAAGCCGATCTCCTCGGCCAAATAGCCAAAGCCATGGCGCCCAAGCGCCATGGCGATTTCACGATAACGGCCGGTATGTCGAACGAAGCTGCTCATTGCTTTAAGGCTGCTGCAGCTCGGCGAGCTGAATTTCCAGCTCCGCTACCCGCCGTGTCAACTCCTCTACCTCTTTTGCCGTGGCCAAGCCCATGTTCTGCAACGCGGACCGAACCTGCTCATTCACCAGCTCTTTGAACTTGCTTTGCTCTTCGCTGCCGCGTTCAATCAGCTTCTCCACCAGCTGTTTTGATTCGGAAGGGGCCAGCTCTCCGCGTTTTACCAAATCATCGACGATGCTTTCGATCTTCTCCTTGCTCATGATCGTCAAACCCCAACCCAGCGAAATCGCTTTTTTCAGTAAATCGCTCATTGCCCATCATCCTTTCATTTGAGGTTTGTAGTACCTATACCTATCATTACCCAATTTAGGCTCGTTGTTCATCTCCGCCGCTTGGGGCTGCAAAGAGCGGTTCGGCTTCACCCGCATAATAACGGGCCAACTCAACCATCATGCTGCCCATCCGTTCTTCCTTGGGAGCCAGCACCCGGGGCACCCCGGCTTCGTATAGACCGGCTGCCGTCACTTTGCCCACAGCCACCGCTAATACCGGGCCTTTCAGCACCTCCAGCAAAGCGTCAAGTTGCCCCTGACGCTCCGCGTGCTCCATCAGAAAGCGCACCTGCGGTCCGCTTGTAAACGTCACAGCATCAATTTCCCCGGCCAAAATATCGCTCAACAACTTCTCTAACTCCGCTTCGGGAGGCGCAATATGCTTGTAGGGCAGCAACTGGCGGCAGCTCGCCCCTTGCTCCTCTAACCAAGCGACCAGGCGGGGCGCCGGATCACCGTGCAGCTGCAACAACACGCTCGCTCCGCGCAATTCATGTTGCGCTAACCCGCGAATGAGGCCTTCCGTACTGCCGTCATCGTCGCGGACGATCGGGGTTAGCCCCCGTTTTTTCAGAGCGTTAACCGTCTTGTAGCCCCGAGCGGCAATGTTCTCCTCTCGAAGGCGCTCCAACAATTGATCGGCGACGCCCATATCCTGGGCCATATCGAACAGCGCATCCAACCCCATCCCCGTCGTAAAAATCGACCAATCCGGCGGATGCTCCACCCAATCGACAATACCGCTTCGCAACGCCTGATCGTCGAGCAACACGGTTCCCTGTGCCGGACGGTACAGCGGGATACCTCCCATGTTCTCAACCAGCTTGCCTAGTTCCTCTGCCCGACGGGGCCCGGTCAACGCAACTCTTTTCCCTTCCAGTCTCCGTGCCATCGTATACCTCCCAGGTTTATCCTATTAACTACCTTCAGCTTATACGACGGAGAAAGCGAAGTAAATTGCCATTTCGGCGATCGGCCGTTAGCCTGCCTTCGGTTCCGGTTTATTTCGGCGTGGTCGCAGCACCGCAAAGAACAGGATCGGAAAGACAAGGTAAAAGATGAAGCCGATCAACGGAAGCACGAAGTTAAAGTGAAAGAGCTGCAGCGCATTTTTAAAGAACCAGACGGAGCAGGCAAAGGCCAGCGCGCCGGCGGGAGCTGTCATCAGCCGGCCGGACAGCTTGGGGACGACGATTTGCAAGGTGTAACACAGCACATAGAGATCGAATGCGATCTTACTCAAGGCCGTCGGATACCAGAAACCCAAAAGCAGCAAATCGAAGCGGTCGATAAAATCGGTGATCTGAATTTGACGGATCATCTCGTAACTGGGGTGAATCAATCTTTCGACCAAAGGGATCCCCAAAACCATCTGCGTTATCAGCAACAGTACCACCATCAAGACGGTGCCTATGACCAAGCTGACGTAGCCTGCAATTGCCTTGTAGTATTTACCGGAAATCACGAGCGGAAGCACCAGAATTTCAGCCTGATAGGGGAAGACATACCAGGTTCCCTCCATAATCCCAGACCAATCCGGTGAGAAATAAGGTACTAAGTATGTGAAGTTTAGATCACGCATCAATACCAAAACACCAATAAACATGGAGGCGATAAAAATCGGTATGTAAATTTCGCTGAGTCCCAAAAAGGCCCGAATGCCTCCCTGACAGATGTAAACCGCCGTTGCGGTCACCATCAATCCGAGAATCGGGACCGGCGTCCGATTGAGCAGCACGGTATTGGTGAAATCCGAGATAATTCGGATGTCTCTTGCACATATAAACAGCAGAAACAAGAGGTAGATGACCAGCAGGGCCCTGCCGAAAACAGGAAACCTGCCGGCCATCGCCTGCAACAAATTGCGATCAGAGAATCGCTTCAGCGTCGTGGAGACCAACCACAACGACACAAGGCAAATCAGCCCGCTCATTATATAGCTGATGACGGCGTGCTGGTGAGCCGCTTGAGTCGCTAAAGTGTACGTATGCAGATACGATATCGATCCGATGTACAGGACCCCAAGCAGAGTGATTTGCCGTTTGGTAATTTTCATGACAGGCACACTCCTCCATGTTCGGTAGGGTTATCAATGATGATGATCAAACGGTACCAGCGGCTGTAACACCCGTCCCAGCCACTCTGTGGGATAGAAGACTTGGGAGGACCATGTCACATAGATCAGGATCCCGAAGGAAGCGGCCATCACCGAATAAAACGCCCAGCGGCTCAGCGCCCCTCCTTCCCGGAGTGCCTCCCGGTCCCGCCAGCAGTTGAAAGCAATCAACAACAACAATCCAATGTAGGAACTAGTCATTCTTGAGAAGCTCCTCCTTTATTCCCAGCGAGTCGATTAATTCGCCGCTATTCTCCAGATGAACCTTTGTCCGGACACGGACCTCGACTTCCGGCAGCAGGTCATGCCAGCGGTGTTTCATTTTGTTCCATTCGGCAGGGTACTTGCTGTTCAGGGCGGTGCTAAATCCATAAATATCCGATCGATGCTTTTGAAACGTTTCTTTAATGACCGACTGGATCTCCTGATCCAGAAACGTATTGGCATGCTTCTCCAGCGATAACATCATCGTGTGTTCGAAACTTTGCCGGGTCACATTTTCCAAGATCAACCCGGTCGCCTCGATCTCCAAGTCAAACGAGATGCTCCCATCCTCCAGATGAGGATGGATTTTCCTGTGGATTTGATTTAATACGATCGTCGCCGATTCTTGCGGATGATGTTCACCCATCACGACCGTGAATTTGGGATTCAGCGCCTGCCCCATCGCGATCAGCGCCATAGGCGCTTGCTTATCAGTTAAATAACCCGACAGCCTGTCGTCGTGAAATACGCCTAATCCATCCAGCCTGACCAGGCTTTGGCCATTCCCGACCTTCTCGGGAACACTGGGCGTCGTCACCATGACCGGAATTGCGAAATCTCTTCCTTCGGTTAGCAGCGCATTGGCCATGCTTTGGATAGAGATCGGGTCCTGCATGGCCGACTTGGCCAGCTCGCGGATCATTTCCGAAGGGGATTGCTCGATCGGGGCCTCAACGTCCAGCAATTTATATCCTGGCCCGCGGCTAAGCACAACGTAGGTCGTTAGCCGATTTTGCGGAAACCGAGCCAAGACGTCGATAGACCCGGCAATTCCCGATTTGGCGAACTCCTCTCCAATAATCGTCACCCTCCGGTGAGAGAAGTTGATCACCCGCGATAAACTGTCTTGCAACTTTTCATTCGCCTGGAATGGCGTTGGCGCCGTTTGGGAAACCATCAGGTAGGTTTTGCTGCCGGTCGTTCCGCCCCCGCCCCCTTGGGTGCCAGCACCCCCGAGCGAACTGGGCAAGGCGATTTGCGCGGTCGAACGAATTTGGCCTTCATCCAAATCCGTTGAAGTCGCCAGAACAAAGGCAACATCGTTCACTTCGACGCGATCCCAGCAGCCCGTCAGCAGGCAGGGAAGCAGGACGAACACGCTAATCGCCCGAACCCGGGCAAAGCTTGCTTTCACGAACGTTCACCATCCTTCATTGGAATCACTCCCCAATGGACGGGATTTTCCGATTCGACGAACGTTCCCTCGGGTTGCGTCCGAAGGCCGCTCCTTCATCTTCCAGATCGGCACCCTGCTGAAAATATCCTTCATATCTCTTGCCTCATACGGGGCTACCCCCTTCATGTAAGGCACGCCAAACGACTTTAACTGCGTTAGATGGACGACGATCCAAATCGCACCGATCACGATGCCAAATAATCCGAAGGCGCTGGCCAGCAGCATGATCGGAAAACGCAGCATCCGAACCGTCACCGCAAGACTAAAACGGGGAATCGTGAAGGAAGCGATCCCGGTCAGCGAGACGACGATAACCATCGGTGCGGACACGATGCCGGCCTGGACTGCAGCTTGCCCAATCACCAGCGCCCCCAGGATGCTGACCGCTTGCCCAACCGTTTTGGGCAGACGGATGCCGGCCTCCCGCAGCGCTTCAAAGGAGATTTCCATAATAAAGGCCTCCACCAACGCGGGGAAAGGAATCGCTTCCCGGGAAGCAGCGATGCTTAAGATTAAAGTCGAAGGCAGCATATCCTGATGGAAGGTCGTGACCGCGATATACAAGCTGGGCAGAAACAGGGCAAGAAACAAGAAAAAGATGCGAATCCAGCGAATCATATTGCTGATGAAAAAGCGTTCGTAATAATCCTCGCTGGCCTGCAGAAGCTGCCATAACGTCACAGGAGCAATCAGCACAAACGGCGTGCCGTCCACAAAAATGGCGATCCTCCCCTCCAGCAGCTGCGCAGCAACGGAGTCTGGCCGTTCGGAATATTGCATCTGCGGAAACGGCGAGGAAGGATTATCCTCAATCCATTCCTCGATGTATCCGGATTCCAGAATCCCATCGATATCGATGCTCTCGAGCCGGTCCTTTACATCAGCAATCAGCGATTCCTCGGCCACACCTTCGATATAGGCGATCGCGACGTCCGTCTTTGTCATCGAACCGATCACCATATCGATTAATTTCAGCTTTTCCGATTTGATTTTGAACCGGATTAAGGCGGTATTGATCCTTAGCGACTCCGTGAAGCCTTCACGCGGACCGCGGATCACCGCTTCCGTCTGCGGCTCCTGAACGCTCCGGCGCGAACCGCCCTTGACGCTGAACAGCAGCACCTCGTCCATGCCTTCAACAAAAATAGCAACGTTTGCCGTCAATACTCCGTTTATCACCGTCGGCCAGTCGGTAGCAGCCTGCGTTTGGCTTAACGAGATTCTCGTGAACGATAACGGATAGATGTCCCCGTTTGCGTGCGGGTGCTTGGCCAATCCCTCGATCAACGGACGCAGCATATGCTGCTGAACGTCCTCAACTTTAGCTATCCCTTCAATGTATACCAGCAAACCGCGGATATCCTCGGTGAGCTGAATCTCGCGGTAGATGACGTCGGAACAGTCCTGGAATACGTTTTTCACTTGCTTGATATTTTCCGCCAAATCTCGGCTGATTTTGTTCTCTTGTTTTCGTTCCTTGGTCTTCATGGGAACACTCCTTGCCGGTCCGCCGATTCATGGTGATATGATGTAGAATGTACCATTTTGGAAAATCTATGTAGACAAAAAAAGCCCTCCGGCGGCAAACCGGAGAGCAATGCAGTGGATGAATCAGGATTTCCGATCCATCTGGAACTTGTCCACTTTTACTTTTAATTGTTCAGCAATTTGAGCCAGTTGGGCGGCAGAGGAGGCAATTTCCTCAACGGAAGCAAGCTGTTCCTCCGCAGCGGCGGAAATCGTCTGGGTTTTGCTGGCGAGTTCCTCGGATATCTGACGATTCCCTTGAATGGTATCTTTTGCCACTTCCGTGCCGGTGGCCATCTCTTTGACACTCGCAACGAGGCCTTCCATCTTGTCCGCAGCGCTGCGAACCGCTTTGCGAATCCGCGAGAACGAGCGGCCGGAGGTATCAACGGCAAGAATCCCTTCGTGAACCCCCTGCTTGGCCTCCTCCATGGAGACGACCGCGCGTTCGACTTCCGCCTGCACGCTGCCGATCAGCTCCGCAATTTGCTTGGCCGATTGCTCGGACCCTTCCGCCAGCTTACGCACCTCCGAAGCAACTACGGCGAATCCCCGGCCTTCCTCACCGGCTCGCGCCGCTTCGATCGATGCGTTTAGCGCCAGCAAGTTCGTCTGCTGAGCAATACCTGTAATCACTTCGATAATACCACCGATATTGGCCGTATGCTCGCCTAACGTCTGGATGACTTCTCCCAGCTCATCAACGGTTTGCTGAATTCGTTCCATTTTCTCAACTACGCTCAGCACGGATGAGTTCCCTTCCTCTGCAGCTGCAGTCGTCTTCTCCATCGTCTCGGTAAGGTTAACGATTTGCTCCGACATTTGACTCGCCTGACGGGACATCTCTCCCATGCCTTGGGCTCCGCCTTCCAGTTCCGACAACTGCCGTTCGCTACCAGCTGCAATCTCCTGGAGGGCACCATTGACTTGCCCGATCGTGTCCACCGTTTGCTTCGCACCCGCTGACAGCCGTTCGGACGTGGTAACGACCTGGTTCGTCGTATCCCGAATGCTGGTGATGATCCCCCGAAGATGGTCTACCATCCGTTGATATTGGTTTGCCATGGCGCCGATCTCATCTGTCCGGTTCAAATAGTCCAAGCGCCGGGTCAAATCCCCTTCACTAATATGCTTGGCCGTTTCCGTCAAACGTTCCAGCGGGACGGCAATCATTCGAATCAATACGATAGCTGCCAAGACCGCCAGCACAACAGATATGCCCGTAATCAGGTACCAGGTTGGTTCAACCCCGCCGTTTACGACCAACGCTAGAATACAGGGAACCACCGCCAAAAGAATGGGGATCAATAATAGAGCTAACCTAACGCGTTTTTGCATTGACGACCTTCCTTCTCTTACATAATGAATAAGCTTTTATACTAGATTATACTCGTTGCTCCAAGTCTTGAATATAGATGCAAAAAAAGATCAATCCCCCCTGGTTGGTGGTACTCTCCTGCCCCGTATGGTCTTTCGCGCGCCTCTTTTGATGATTATCCCTTTCGTTCAGAAATAGGGAGGTTTAGGAAGGGGCTCTTCTAGCCTCCCCTTTGCACCATTATCCCTTTCAATCAGAATGGGGATCGAGAAAGGGGTCCTCTCGCTGCACCTCTTTGCATGATTATCCCTTTTGCTCAGAATTGGTGGAGCTAGGAAGAGGATCTTCTTGCTACCTCTTTGTACCATTATCCCTTTTGTTCAGAATAGAGGACTCTATGATCGGGATGAGACGAGGTTACCCGGTAGCTGATCATTCCTATTTTTACGAAAATAAGATGGCCCATCTGGAATTTTTTGCTTGCAAAAAGAACATGTGTTTGGTATAATGAAGAAAAAAGAACATATGTTCTCATTTATTGAGTTAGAGGATTTGAATTGGAGGAATCGGACATGGAATTAGGGATGAATACGGATCTTCAACCTATTAGCAGCCGTTTTCAAAGTGAGGCGGACTGCATTGAGGCAATCATCGCTATGAAGTGGCCAAACGGATTTATTTGCCCGCGCTGCGCTTATAGCAAGTGCACACGCCTGTCCTCCCGACGCCTTCCTTTGTTTGAGTGCGGACGATGCGGCTATCAGGCATCGCCTTTGGTCGGCACGATTTTTGAAAGAACCCATCTGCCCCTTGTGAAGTGGTTTCGAGCCCTCGAATTGTTCCTGCTTCCCGACGGCATCTCGGCGCTGCGGTTGAGTCAGGTCATTGAAGTTACCTACAAGACCGCTTGGCTCATGCTGCACAAAATCCGTCATACCCTCGGCGAATGCGATGCCCGGGAACTGCTCTCTGGAGACGTGAAAGTAAACTGCGATCAGTATGCGTATGATTCGTCGCGTTATCATCCGGCTGCTCAGCCATATGCCACCGCGGTTGTAGCCGGCTGCACGGTCACGGAATATGGCGAGCCGGAGCGGGTGAAGATCCAGCTGATATCGCATAAAAGAGGACAACGTGCCGACCGGCATGATCTCGCCGCGTTCATCCATGATCATATCGATGTCCATACCTCCACCGTTCAGTCGTTCCATTTGGCTTATCGGCTGTATTTGCCTTTGCGGAAAGAAGTAAGAGCGGCGTGGAACTCGCTTAAGCGCACGTATATTGCCTTGGGGCTAACACATTTGCAGGCGTATTTGAATGAATACACCGTCCGCCGCCATCTGCGCATGTCCCCTTCCGAGGAAGAAATGCGTCATAATATGCTACAGATGTGCGTATCCATTCCAGCGATCCCTTACCGCCAATTAATCACACGCCATCAGAAGCCATTCTATGCAGCAGCGGCTTAAAATTAAAGTGCTATCGAGATACTAGTGAGATAATAATGAGGTACTAATGAGATACTAGTGAGGTGCTAGCGAGGTGCTAATGTGTACTGTAGCTAATGTGGTGCTAAGGGTGCTAATGAGATACTTATGAGATACTTATGAGATACTAGTGAGTTACTAATGGCACTAATAGAAGTACTGACATGTCTACTTCCTTCTCTTTCTTCACTCCACCAGCTGACTCAACGGGATAATCATCAAAAGAGGGTGGCAAAGAGACTAGCTTCCTCCTGTCGAAACTATCAGCAACTATCGATTTTCTTGTAAAATCTTACTGCTACTTTCTTGCAATATCTTACTTCTACTTTCTTACAGCATCTTACTACCACTTTCTTGCAGCATCTTACTGCTCCTGCGCATGTTGCAACTTTATCTTTCTCCACTGCCTGATGCAACGGGATAATCGTCAAAAGAAGGCGGCGGAGAGACTAGCTCCCCCTATCTCCCTATTAACCAAGAGAAACGGGGACTAGAAAAACCGTCTGTCCGACGACAAACGGTTTTCTTCTGAATTGAGTGTGCTTTAATCCGCCAGCCGATAACCCACGCCGCGGACGGTGGTAATGTAGGTCGGACGCGAGGCATTGTCGCCGAGCTTCTTGCGCAGACTCTTGATATGCACGTCGACGACGTTGCTGCCGCCAAGAAATGTTGTTCCCCATACCTCCGACAGCAGCTCTTCTCGGGACAGCACTGTACCTTCATGTTCCAGCAGCTTGATCAGCAGTTCGAACTCCGTCTTGGTCAGCTCAATTTTGATGCCGCCCCGGTACACTGTCATTTTCTTGCGATCGATCCACAAATCCTTGAAGATCGCCGGGGACGTGCCGGTAAGCAGCCGCGACGACAACGGCCGCGGGCCGCTATTGCGAATAATCCGCTGGGCATGGTACACGATTTCGACCGGGCGGGCTGGCCAAACCAGAAGCTCTTGGTTCCTTAAGGCCGGGTCAAGGTATCCGAGCATCGACTCTCTAACGAGCAACAGCGAGGGGGTGCCGCCGGTTTCCTGTCCCACCAGCGAACGGATCACTGCTGTGTCTATGTTCTCTTGATAGGAGGTCAGATCAAAGATCAGCAGGTCGGCCGCCAAAGCGTTACGAATGCCTTGCTCCAAATGATGGAATACAAGGACATCAAAGCAGCTCTCCGACAACTCGCGCACCAGTTCATGAACCTCGCTCGGAAATGGACTAATCAAAATGACACGCTGTGTAACCGGGCACGCCACTCTGCCTAGTTCCAAGCCCTCTGGCTCGGCAACTTCAACGCCGGAAGGGCGGCGGAAGGGGACCGTATTACCCGAAATTCCGTTTTGCATCACTTCTTCTGCTGACAATTCGGACACACCCCCCCAAATACGACATGTGCATGATGAACATCATATCCCGTTTCCTCAGCCACCGTACGGTTCCATTCCTCCGGCACATGAGACATCACTTCATCCACGCGGCCGCAAACCTCGCACAAGATATGCTGATGATCGTCCAGCTTCGCATCATACCGGCTGGCTGCTTCGCCCAGCTTCAATTCGCGAATCAATTCCTTCTCGGTTAAATACCGCAGTGAGTTGTAAACCGTACCATATGCAAAATTATATCCTTGCTCAACCAGACGGTTCATGACTTCCGCGGCCGTCGGATGGTCCTTGGCGTTGCGAACGACATCATATACCGCTTGGCGTTGGGTCGTTAAATTTAAGGCTTTCATTTATCATCAATCCCTGTAGTTGTTTTTAGATTTAGTATAAGTCTTATTTTATGAAACGTCAATTCCTTTCCCCATGTCCTGTATGTTCCAACGCGCTTTTCCTAATACTATAGGATGAAAGCTAGACTACATTAACCATTTTACCGAGAGGAGCTGCACCTTATGTTGATTCGAAAATACCTGACTACTCTCCTCATAGCGGCTTTTTCAATGGGCTATATCATTTGGACGGACATACTGATTGGACTTCCATGGAATAACTTCTTAATCAACTGGAGCTACTCGCTAACCGATCCTGCCGAACGGATTTGTGCCTATATGCTGTTCCTGTTCCTGATCATCCCGGACATCTATCATTTCGTAAGCCGCAAACGGAATGGAGGCGGACAAACCTCAGGCCATGCGACTAGCTCGCAGCAAAACGAAGAGTCTTCGTCCACCTCGGCGAACAAAGACTCTTCTAACCCATCGGAGGATTTACGTTCCGGAATGCCGCCGGAACCGGAATCGGTAAATCAAGGCGGCTACAATCAGAGCGGCGGGCACAATAACATAAAATAATGGATCCATGATATAGAGGACATCGCCGCCTTTCTTGACGTGCTCACTATACGTTCGAGCGATCGTTATCGAAGTGAACAACACAATCAGGGCCAGCGGATAGAGGACCTTCCGATAGGGAATCTTGAACAAGTCGGAAGCTCCGATAACGGCCGCATAGAAATAGACAGCGATTTTGAAGAAGTCGCCAATGATCAACACCATCACCACTAAAATATCCAGACGTTGAATAAAGTCGGCAATGGAGGCTTTACCAACCATCGTTAGAAGCGGGAATATCGATCGCTCAGCAATGTCCACGCCAAGTATGGAGATCGTAATCACCACCGTCCCCGACAAAATCATCCCCGATAGCAGCACGGACATCAATCCTGCCCGGACCCCTGCTTTTACATTGTTCAAATACGGCAAAACCATGGTGAAACAAATAATCTCACCAAACGGGAACTGGTAATTTTGGCGATAAACGGACTCCAGCACCGGCCCAAACCCATCGCTTAGCACCGGAAGAATCCGGGTGAAATCTATAATTCCCGAGAACAGCAGCAGAAACAAAATGATGATCCCGATCACAAACACAACCCAAAGCAAGATAAACGCCGTGCGGGCCAGCACCTCAATGCCCTTGTGCAGTACATAAATGATCGTTAGCATCATCACCGTATTGATAATGAACAGCGGAGTCTCTTTCAACGTGGAGGCGAAAACCAATAACCCGCCGTCCATCAAATCGCGGCTAGCTTTGTTCATATAAAACAGTATATAGGCAAAACCGATTAGCCCGCCCAAGTATTTGCCTAGCAGCAATCGCATATATTGGGTGGGCAGTTTATCAGGAAAAGCGGTGTACAGAAAGGCATACCCCAGAAAGAGCAGACACCCGACCAACATGCCGCACAATACGGCGATCCAGGCATCCTCGCGGGCTGCCATGCCCAAATTCACAACCAGGGCCGTCCCGAGTTGAAACAAGACAAGCAGGGCGAAAAGTTGCATAGGACTTAGCTTCGTGTCTTCCAAGCGTATCCCGCCTCCTATTCTTTCTTTTTCAAATTATATTGGAAGGAACGATCTCTCATTTGGGAATTGCGGACGATCGAATCAATATGATATTCGACCGCGACCTTTGGAAAGATGTCGGACCATTGTCCCTTCAATTGCTTCCAGACCTTTGGATGCTGGAGCTCGAGCGTCCGTCCGAAGCATAAAACATCGCTGTTCAGGGATTGTGCCGTTTGAACGGCAGCCTTGATGTCCTTTAATATTTCCTGATTCACATCCTTTTCCAATGCATCCAGAGTTGCCAGGTCACGGAAATCGATGGGGCTGTCCATTTCCCGAACCGACAGCTGGGCCATCACCTTCACAACGAAGATAGGGTCCTCCCCATCCTTAAGAATCGCCCGAATCGAAGTTTTACTTCTGCGAACATCCAGCGTGATAGTCCCCTGGTCGTCCGGCGTGATCACAATCGAAGTGTTGTGCAGCTTATCTCTAAGCCAGATTAATCCCCGGCTTTCATTCTCATTAAGCCATCCCTTCAACTGATCTCCTTTAAACACCGCCAAATTGGACATGACCAGAAGCCCGAGGTTATCTGTTTCCTCCAGATTGTTTTTCTTTCGTACTTCTTGGACACTCCCTACAATATCAACGCCGTTGATTACTGGCCCCGAATTGGGCACGAGGACCTCGCGTATCAGATCATCAACCTCAACGGGATAATTGGCACCGTACTCTCGGGAGGTCATTTCGGCTTTTTGAGCAAGCGTATACGCGGTGATTTTCCCCATGGGGGACAGCCCGGCAATAACGTCGAGCGCTCGGATGCCTTTTTTCGCTATAAAAATTTTTGCGGTTAGGCGAATATCTGAATCCCGGTCGAGAAAATCGAGGATATCCGATATTCCCTGCCGGGCCAGCTCCTCCGAGATGACCACGATACGAACATGAGCGGTCGACATCAGCCGTGGTACCTGAAGAGAAGCCTTGCGAACGGCCTCCATAATGGATCGTCCTTCGGCGGTATAAACCGTCGTTGGGGTACCGCCTCTGCCGATTTTTCCGGAAATCTCGTCGGCGATAATCACTTGAAAGGACACCAGATAATCCTTATTTCCGGGGCCGCGATCGATACCAATCCCGGACACCACCGCCCGCCGGTTTAACTCTTCCGCATCCCAGCAACCGGACAGGGGCAGCATGACGCACAGGATCACAAGTAACCACATCGCTCTAATTCTCATTTTGGTCCTCCTGCTTCCTTGATTCCGTTTCTTGTCCGCCTTGCTGCGGGCCGCCCTGACTCGCCTCCTCTCCAGAATTCGCCGACCCGCTGGAGTTGTCGGGAGACATCGGTTTGATTTCCCCTATCTTCTTCATATCTTGCTGGCTTGAGGACATTAACGGTTCCCACCCGTGCATCCAAATCGGCAGCCGCAGGATCGCATCCTTCTGAGCCTGTGGTACAAACGGGCTGAACGGCGTCAGATACGGAACGCCAAACGACCGGATGCTGTTCATATGGGCGATCAGCATAATCAGCCCCAGCGTGATCCCGTAAAACCCAAAAAAGCCGGCCAGCACAAGAAAATAAAACCGGAACAGCCTGCCCGCAATAGATAGGTTATAGGAGGGCAATGCGAAGCTCGCGATCCCCGTCAGCGCTACGACAATAACCATGATCGGCGTGATGATCCCCGCCTCAACGACGGCCTGCCCCAGGATCAACGCACCTACGATCGACACCGTTTGCCCAATCGCCCGCGGCATCCGTACCCCTGCCTCACGTAAAATCTCAAAAACGACCTCCATGATGATGGCCTCTACGAAAGCCGGAAACGGCACTCCCTCGCGCTGAGCCATTAAGCTGACCAGCAGCAGTGTAGGAATCATCTCATAATGGAAGGTCGTCAAGGCAATATAAACCGCCGGACCTAGCAGCAAAATCACAAAGCATATGTAGCGGATGACACGCATCAGAATGCTGATGTCAAAGCGTTGAGCGTAATCCTCCGGCGATTGCATGAACTGGGCAAAGACAGTAGGCAGGATCAGCGTAAACGGCGTACCGTCGACGAGAATAACCACCCGTCCTTCAAGCAAGTTGCCTGCGGCGACATCCGGGCGTTCCGTATTATAAACCGTCGGAAACGCGGTAATGGTCTTATCCTGGATAAACTCCTCGATATAAGCGGATTCCAGGATGCCATCGATGCGAATTTGCTGGAGCCGCCGGCGAATCTCGGCTACTACATTCGGGTCGGCACTGCTTTTCATATACATCATCGCCACGTGGGTGTGGGTCACGGAGCCGATTTTCAACGACTCCAGCCATAGATCCGGTGACTTAATGCGCCGCCGGATCAAGGAGATGTTGGTCGCAATCGATTCCACGAAGCTGTCCTTGGGCCCGCGCACAACCAGCTGCGAGGAAGGCTCATTAACCGCTCTCCATTCCCCGCCCGCCGTGCCGGAAATGATTCCCTGATCACTACCGTCCACCAGCAGCACGGTGTCACCGGATAGAACGGCCAGCATGATGTCGTTCCATTCCTTCACTACCTTGGTCTCTCCCAAGGACAAGGCATCCTCGAGAATGTATTGGATGAGTCGGTCGGCGGGATAAACGTTAACTTTCTCGGGATCCAGCTCCATTAAAGGCTTGATCACGAAATTATTGATCGCTTGCTGGTCGCTGAGGGCGTTCAAATAGACGATCGCCGCCTTCGCGGGTGCCTGAACTGGACCGCCAAGCTTGAGATGACGGATGACAATATCCGGGCTGTTTCCGGATTCCTCCATGATGCGGTCCAGCATTTGCTGCAAATCCCCGGTAATTCGAGGTTGTCTGTTGCTTTTGTTCTGCTGGCCGGAGCGGCCGCGGGATAAGTGGCGCAGCATGATTAGCAACTCCTATTCTGTCTGCATCTCTTCTCTCCATTATTTGCTTTTCATTCCTTTTTCATGCGACAGAGATCGACAGGGCCTTCCGAGAATCTCAAGCGGTTTTTCTGTCCCTAAGCGGGAAATAATGTATCCGAAACGGCTCCCATTTTTAAGGAAAAACCATATGACAGGAGGAAGCCTCAATGGAGGACACCCCATTTATGTCCGGCGGACTTCCGCGATTCCCTGAATCGCTGTGGCGCAAAACAACTCCGTTGCCGGACTTTAGCAAGCTGACCGAGGACATCGATACCGACGTTGCCGTGGTTGGCGCCGGGATCACTGGAATCACCACTGCTTATTTGCTGGTGCAAGCCGGTGTAAAGGTCACCATCCTGGAGGCCGGTAAGGTCCTGGACGGCACAACCGGGTATACAACCGCAAAAATCACGGCGCAGCACGGCCTTATTTACGACAAGCTGATCAACCATTTTGGTGAGGAAGGCGCACGGCTGTATTTTGAAGCGAATGAGGAGGCGCTGCGTTGGATCGGCGAAACCGTGAAGGAGCGGAAGATAGAGTGTAAGTTCCGCCGGGAGGATGCTTATTTGTATGCGGATTCGGACGAGCAGCTCCACAAGCTGGAAGCGGAATGGCGGGCTTATGAACGCTTAGGTCTGCCTGGTGAATGGCGGGATACGATCGAGTTGCCGCTGCAAGCCAGAGGGGCCGTCGTGATGAAAAATCAGGCCCAATTCCATCCGCTTCAATACTTAAACGAATTGCTGGCGTATGTCACCTCCCATGGAGGTGTGGTGTATGAAAATACAACGCTGGAGGATGTCGCCGAACCGCAGTCGGATGGACGGCTTCGCCTGACCACGGAAAACGGCCATCACATCGTTTGCCGCCATGCGGTATCGGCCTCCCATTATCCGTTCTTTGACGGAAAAGGCTGGTACTTCACCCGGCTGCATGCCGAGCGTTCCTATGTCGTGGCCATCGAACCGGAGAAAGCCTACCCTGGCGGCATGTACATTAATTGCGGCTCCCCTACGCGCTCGCTCCGATCCGCAGAGCTGAACGGGAAGCAGGTGGTTCTGGTCGGCGGCGAGTCGCATAAGACTGGCAAAAACGACTGCACGATTCAGTCCTACGAAACCCTGGAGAAATTCGGACGGCAGACGCTCGGGATCAAGTCGATCCCCTTCCGCTGGTCGGCGCAGGATCTGGTGACTCTCGATGGCGTCCCCTACATCGGGCGGATTACATCAAACCATCCGAATATCTACGTCGCCACCGGCTTCTACAAATGGGGAATGACCACCAGCACGCTGTCCGCAATGCTAATCCGCGACCTCATTCTGGAGAAGGAGAACCGCTATGCCGAGCTGTTTACGCCTTCTCGGTTCAAGGCCGACCCCTCGATCAAGCATTTCATCACCCAAAATGCGGACGTAGCCAAAGAGTTCGTCACCGGCAAAATCGAACTCGTCCACCTGAAGCCAGAGGATCTCGTTCCGGGCCAAGGCGGCGTCGTCAAGCACCATGGTAAGCGTGCCGGAGCCTACCGCGACCAAGACGGCCTGCTCTATCTGGTGGATACGACCTGCACCCATATGGGCTGCGAGGTCAAATGGAATGAGGCGGAACGATCCTGGGACTGCCCTTGCCACGGCTCCAGGTTCGATTACAAAGGCGAAGTGATCGAAGGGCCGGCAACAGAGGCGCTCCCTCGCCTTCACCGCCAACCTGAGCAAGCCAAAAGCTGAGTTCCCCCGACACTCCGCAATCTGACTTTGGGGAATAGCACAAATCAAAGCGCATCTGTTCGTCCTATTCCTTTGAAAACAAAGGGCAAAAAGGAACAGATGCCTTTTTTCATTCACTACCTTGCTTTAATCAGTACTGTGTGATATTATACTTTTCGGCGATACTAATCAATGTTCAGTACTGATGAAATTTCAACACGTAACGTACACCCAATTTAGAAGAAACGAGGCGAAGCAGGTTTGGATATCAGCATCCAATTTAAGAAAGGCGCCTTGGAGTTATGCGTGCTGGTATTGATCCAAGGCCGCGACCGGTACGGTTACGAGCTCGCCCAATCGGTATCCAAGCATATCGAGGTAGCCGAAGGGGCCTTGTACCCCCTGCTGCGCAGACTGGTCAATGAAGGTTATTGCACCACCTACCTTAAGGAATCCACAGGCGGTCCCCCGCGCAAATACTACAAACTAACTCCCGAGGGCGAAGCGTACACCCAGAAACTGGTCGTCGAGTGGAAGCAGTTCGTACACAATGTTTCAACCTTAATTGAGAAAGGAAGCCGTTTATGAATAAAAGCGAGTTTTTGGCGAATCTTCGGGCGCATTTATCGGTTCTCCCGCCGGAGGAACAAAACGAATTGCTGGAGGATTATGAGGCCCACTTCGCTTTTGGTTTGGAAAGCGGACGGACGGAGCAAGAGATCGTGCTGGAGCTGGGAGACCCGGCGGAGCTGGCCAAAGAGGCCATTGGCAACCGCTACGTGCCCCAGGAGCATGTGTACTGGTTTGGCGGAGCAGAGCCCGCTGCCACACCGGGCGCAGCAGTCAGCACCACGCCGCCGACAGGAGTTTATGATAACGAAGCCGGTGTTCGGCGCCGCAGCGTTTTTGCCAGCGTAATGGTTTACATCGGACTGGTCTTTATCAATCTCATCGTTGTTCCGCTGCTGATCTCCTGCTGGGCTGTCGTCGTCAGCTTAGCTGCGAGTTCTGCAGCCGGAATTCTAAGTCCCTTGCTCCTTGGTCTGGAGTATCTGTGGCATGGGGAGATTTTTACAGCAAAGATATTTGCATCAGTCGCTTACGTCGGGTTGGGCATGCTGCTCGCCGTTGTCACACGATACGCTTATAAAGGCATGCTCTGGCTCAGCATCGCTTACCTGCGTTGGAATGTTCGGATCGCGAAAGGGGATCACCAAGCATGAATACGAAGAAATGGTCACTCATAGGGTTGTTGCTGATTTTGATCGGGTTGGCCGGCATGGCTTACCAGCATTTCGAATTTGGGGATGAACTGCCGTCCCACCAGCAGAAGTGGACGTTTGATCAGGGCGGCTTACAGACACTGCTCATTGACAGTGATTATGACGTCGAGCTGGAGTTTATCGACAGCCTTGACGGGACGAACTACGTGGAAATCAACGGGAATATGAATCAGAAGACAATCGATGCGGTGAAAGCTGCTCAAATCTCAGAGGGGACACTAAAGCTGGATCTAAAAGATAAGTTCGACTGGACCTTCTTCTCGATCAACTTCCAGTCCACCAAGCAGCGAATTACCGTGGCGCTGGGCGACAAGGGCGAATTGAATCGGATCGGCTTCAAGTCGGACTCCAGCAACGGGACGTTCCGCGGTCTTCGCGCCGATGATATCGATCTGTCGATCGACTCAGGGAATCTCCGTGTGGAGAACATCAAGGCGAATGGGATTCGTCTGGCCTCCTCTTCGGGTAACGTTACAGCCGAAAACATCCAAGGAAATGCGGAAATTCAATTAGACTCGGGGAATATTCGTGTCGATCAGTTTGAAGGTACGCTGACCGCGAAGTCGAGCTCCGGCAACATCACCGCCAACCAGGTAAAAGGGACCGTCAAAGCTACGTCCAACTCCGGGGACATCCGGTTTAATCGATTTACAGGCGATGGCAGCTTTAAGTCCAATTCGGGGAATATTACGTTGTCGGAGCAACGCTCAGACAATTTGGACATCTCCGTAGGCTCAGGCAATGCAACACTGTCCGCCGATGCCGAGTTCAAAGGCTATTATGACCTGCAATCCGGCTCCGGCAACACTACCGCGCCGGATTCACCGCGGCAGACGCAGGACCTGATTAAGGTCCGGGCGAATTCCGGTAATATTCGAATCCGCTAGAAACACAAAAGAGAGGCCAGAGTTCATATCAAACTCCGGCCTCTCTTCTTTATTCGATTTCCCGCTGCGTAATTCGGTTCAGGAAAGAACGGGCTCGATCGCTGGACGGATGATTCAGCACTTGGTCCGGCGTCCCCGATTCGATAATGTTCCCCTCGTCCATCAGTACGACCCGGTCGGCGACCTCGGCGGCGAACTTCATCTCATGGGTAACGACGGCCATCGTCCGCCCCTCAAGGGCCAGCTCCTTCATGACCTTCAGCACCTCGCCAACCAGCTCGGGATCTAGCGCCGAGGTGGGCTCGTCAAAGAGCAGCACGTCCGGGCTCATGGCCATCGCCCGCGCAATCCCCACCCGCTGCTGTTGCCCGCCTGACAGCTGATGCGGATAGAAATCCGCTCGGTCACCGAGCCCTACCTTATTCAGCAGCTCCAAGGCAACCCGGCGGGCTTCCTCTTTGCTCTTTTTCAGCACCTGAACCTGGGCTTCCATCACGTTCTGGAGCGCCGTCATATGCGGGAACAAATAATACGCTTGGAACACCATGCCGGTCTTCTTGCGCAGCGCCAGCACTTCGCTTGTCTTCGGTTTCCGGCCAGCGCCGAATTCCAGCTGAACGTCGCTGATTCGAAGCGTTCCTCGCGTTGGAGTTTCCAGCAGGTTCAGGCAACGCAGCAAGGTTGTCTTCCCCGATCCGGAAGGCCCGATGATGACCAGCACCTTGCCCTGCTCGACCTCGAGATTAACTCCCTTGAGAACTTCCTGGGTACCAAACGACTTGTGTAAATCGCGAATTTCAATCATGAATGGTTGGCCTCCTTACCGGGCGGTGAAGCGGCCCAGCCGCTTCTCCAGTCGATTTTGCAGCGCCGATAGGATGGTGCTGAATATTAAATAGATCAAGCCCGCTTCCGAGTAAACAACCAGCGGTTCATAGGTCGTTGACGTGATTTGTTGGGCGGTACGGAACATCTCAGTGTACGTCACGGTAGCGGCCAACGACGTATCCTTAACCAAGCTGATAAAGGAGTTGGCCAGCGGCGGCACCGAAACCCGTGCAGCTTGCGGCAGGATGATCCGCCGCAGCGCCTGCAGCCGGGTCATCCCCAGCGAATAAGCCGCTTCCCATTGGCCTTCGTGAATCGACAGGATCGCGGCCCGTACAATTTCCGAGCCGTACGCGCCGACGCTAAGCGTAAAGCCGATGACCGCTGCCGGAAACGGATCTAGAACAATCCCGATGGAGGGAAGACCGTAAAAGATGATGAATAACTGCAACAGCAGCGGCGTCCCGCGGATGATCCAAACATAGAATCTGGCGAGCAGCCGCAGCGGTCCGAAACTCGATAACCGCGCAAGCGCGGTCAGGACGGCTACCAGCAGCCCCAGCGCAAACGTGATTAACGTTAGCGGAACCGTAAAGGCTACCCCTGCTTTTAGCAGGGGAAAAAAAGAGTCTACGATAATATTCCAAATGCGTTCATCCATCGTTTAAGCATCCTTTTCCGAAGGAAGCGGCCCTCACGGGCCGCCTCCAATTGTTTAAATAGCTTATTTCGAAACGTCTTCTCCGAAGTATTTCTCCGAGATTTTCAAGTAGGTTCCATCGGATTTCATCGCGGCCAGTGCCTCGTTCACCGCTTGCACCAGCTCCTCGTTGCCCTTGTTAAACAAGGCTGCGCTCTCCGACGCTTCCGGCATTTCGTCAACCACTTTCAGCTTCACGTCCGGTCTTTGCTTCTTCAGATCCAGGAAGGACAAGCCGTCGTTGACCGTCGCGTCGATCCGTTTGGATAGCAACAGGTCGATCGCTTGGTTAAAGCCTTCCGTTGCAACGATTTCCGCTCCGTTCTCTCTGGCGATATCCGTCAGGTTACTCGTCAGCGATTGTCCGGCCTTCTTCCCTTTCAAATCGGCGAAGGTTTTGATGTCCTCGTTGTCTTCCGGCACGATCAGCACGGCACGGGAAACGATGTACGGGTCGGAAAAGTCGTATTTTTCCTTGCGGTCATCACGAATTGTTACTTCGTTGAATACCGCGTCAAACCGTTTTGCATCCAGTCCGGCAAAAATACCGTCCCACGGTGTCTCGATAAATTCAGCTTCCACGCCCAGACGTTTGGCAACCTCTTCTGCGATCTCTACGTCGAAGCCGGTCAGCTTGCCGTCCTTGTCATGGAAGGTGAAAGGCGCATAAGTTCCCTCCGTACCGATCCGCAGCTTACCGCTGGCTTTCACGGCTTCCAGCAAATTTTGCTCCGCCGGCTGCTCGTTGGCCGCATTACCTGCGCTGCCTTGGTTCGCACCTGCGTTGTCTGCCGCTTGATTTTTCGTATTGTTATTACCGCAAGCTGCAACCAGCACGGTCAGCACCAGTGTCAACAGCAGTAAACTCCATTTTTTCATTGAATCCATCCCCCGTCTATCCATGTTTTTAATTTAAATTCCCTATAAAAACACTAGGTTTAATTGAATATTACACACTTCGCCATGAATCGTCAAATGCTTTTTGTTGCCTGATTGTTGCCCTTAGTATGTCCAACTGATTGAACCTTGATTTCCTATAAATGAACGAATATAATGTTCGTAACTATTTTGTGAAGGAGGTGGGTAGAGTGGATCGCAAATTTGCGTGGAATCGAGTGGGCCAACTGCCGGTGGCAATGTTTGGCATTATTCATGCAGCAGCCAACAACGGGAGAAGTCTGTCCATTTTTGGAAACTCGATATCCAAACCAAATTGCGAAATGCCGCTCCTACCTTAACCTCACTTACGCGTGAGCTTTAAAGGCAGCAGGATTTCCTGCTGCCTTCTTTTTTGTAGGATCGGCATGGGATTAAAGGAGAACGAAACCATGATGATCCAAGGCCAAAATATACAGAAGTATTACGGCGCGGGCAAGACCACCTGATGAAGCTTTTGGCCGGCATCGAGCGTCCGGACCAGGGACTGCTGTCGATTCCAAAAGGCGCCCGAATCGGCAGTCTAGCGCAAATTCCTGACTATAACCGGGAAGAAACGGTTTACGACGTCCTGCTGGGCACCTTCGCCGACGTGCGGAGTCTGAAAACGGAGATGCGTCACTTGGAAGCGGAAATGGCGGAAGCTGAGGATTCCAACGCGCTGGATTCGCTGCTTCAGCAATATGTCCGGCTGCAGGAGCGGCGTGACGCCCTGCAGCTCCGCGCCGACGAGCTCCTCCAGCAGTATGTCACCCTGCTGGAGGAGCATCCAAACTAAAGGAGGTTTGTCCCCATGAACCATGGGAAACCGGTATTTGAGCTCCACCCCGATGACCCCCGGGTCAAGGCGCTGGCCAGCGCCGATCCCCGGATGGGCCGGCTGATCGCCCTGATTGGAAGCCTTGCGACCAAACCGCAAGGCCCTTTGTTCACCGAGCTGGCTCGCTCAATCATCAGCCAGCAAATCTCGGTCAAGGCCGCCTCCACCATTCGCGGCCGTGTCATCGAGTTGGCCGGGGAACTGTCCCCGGCCGCCCTCTTGGCCCAAAGCGACGCCGACCTGCGCGCCGCCGGGCTGTCCGCTTCCAAAGTCGCTTACCTCAAAGATTTAAGCGACAAAGTCCAATCCGGTCAGCTTGACCTGGACCGGCTGCAGGAGCTTGATGATGAGGAAGTCATCAAGCAGCTGGTTTCCGTGAAAGGCATCGGCCGTTGGTCGGCCGAGATGTTCCTCATCTTTGCCTTGGGCCGGGATCATGTCGTTTCCTATGGGGATGCCGGTCTGCAGCGGGCGGCAAAATGGGTGTATGACATGGAAGAGCGCCCGGACCGCAAATATTTGCAGCAAGCAGCCGCGCAGTGGCCATCCTACGGCTCCATCGCCTCGCTTTATTTATGGGAAGCCATCAACCGGGGACATGTGGATTCGGGAGAAACCTTCAGCGAGCAGCTGACCAGTTTCGGCATTCAGACAGATTAAGCTTGTCGAAGGAATATTTTGGATATATTATAATATGGAAGGTGATATTTTCTAGTTTTTAGAGATAAATTATAAAAAAAGTGGGGTTGAATCACTGTGTTCTCGTTATCGGAAGTCCGTCGACCGGTCAAGTGGTATTTGTTCGGTCTGATCGCATTTGTGGGCATTGTATCGAGTCTTATCGTCCTGATCTACAACGATTATTTCCTCTTGGGCGACCCGGTTCACCCGAACAATGATGACGTGAAGTATATTCAATCCGCACGCCTTCTCCTGAATGAAGGCGTACTTGCCTATAATACCAAGGAGGCACCTTCCGCCTTCATCATGCCCGGGCTGCCGCTGATGCTGTCCGGGTTTATGGCGGTTTTCGGCCAGGAACAGGGCGGCATCGTCGCCTTTCGCCTGTTCCAGTGCCTTCTGCAAGCGTTGTGCATTTATCTTATCTTTTGGATCGGTCGACGCACTTTCAACACCCGGGCGGCGCTGATCGCCTGCACCGTGTCCGCTTTCTACCCGCCCGATTACTTTTCCTCCGGAGTCATTCTTTCAGAAACGACTTTTCGCACGTTGCTTCTGCTTCTCGTCTGTTGCACCATCCTGGCCATGGACCGAGGCGGATCCGCTTTATACGTCCTCATCGGCGTCCTGACGGCTGCGGCAGCTTACTTAAAGCCACATGCTTCCTTGTACCCCGCCGTTTTTCTGATCATTTGGCTGCGCATGAAGCTTCCTTGGCGGACGATGTTGAAATACACCCTTCTCATAGGGGTTACTTATGCTCTGCTGTTGACCCCTTGGTGGATCCGCAACTGGGTCACGTTTCATGAGTTTATCCTGTTCACCAATTCTGGCGGAAGTCCGTTCTTGCTCGGCACGCGCATCCGTTGGCAACTGCCGCCGGCTGGCTTCTTTGAGGCTTATCCTCAATACGATCCGCAAACGATATTCCAAGGCGCCGATTCCGCGGCGATCCGCAAGGGGCTGGATATCCTCCGGTACGGATTTACGCATGAGCCGATGAAATATTTGTATTGGTATACGTTGGGAAGATGGGTGGAGCTGTATTTCCATCCGTTTTATTCGCGCTCGTTTTGGCCGATCAGCCGCCCGGTAATGGACATTATCCAAGTCGTGATGATGTACGTCAATATGGCCGGCATTTTATGGGCCGTAACGAAGAACCGTCTGAAGCTGGACCGCCTGCTCCCTCTCTTGTTGGCGCTGGCTTATTTCACGGTGATTTATATTCCGTTCGTAGCGTTTAACCGATACGGTTATCCCAATATGACGCTGCTGATCCTGTTCGGGTCTTATCTGATTGGCGACCTGGTCGCCCGAGTTCTGCGCCGCTCCCATCACCGGTCCGCGCGAAAGGGGGCCTGTGACTCATGATGCCAAAACCACCGCGTATACTGATCATCATACCGGCTTATAACGAGGAAGCCAGCATCGGCTCGGTCATTCGGGATATCCGTAAGCACGCGCCGGAGGCTGATATCCTCGTCATTAACGACGGTTCCTCCGACCGGACGGAGAACTGTGCCCGGGAAGCCGGAGCCAAGGTGCTGACGCTGCCTTACAATGTCGGGATCGGCGGGGGAATGCAGACCGGTTATCTCTACGCCAAACAAAAAGGCTATGACATTGCCATACAAATGGACGCCGACGGCCAGCATCCGGCAGAAGAATTGCATAAGCTGATCGCCGGAATCGCAGACCAGGATCTTGTAATCGGCTCCCGGTTCCTAGGGACCGCTTCCTTCCGGTCGTCCACGGCGAGACGGGCAGGAATCGTCTTCTTCTCCAAGCTCGTCTCTTGGGTTACCGGCGAACGCTTCACCGACACGACCAGCGGCTTTCGCGCCGCCAGCCGTAAGGTCATCGAGCTGTACGCCCGGTATTATCCAACCGATTATCCCGAAGTGGAATCGATCGTGTATTTGAAGCGCCATGGCTGCCGGATCGTCGAAATCCCGGTGCAAATGCGCGCCCGCACCACCGGAAGATCGTCGATTACCCCTTGGCGTTCGGTTTACTATATGGTGAAGGTGACATTATCCGTGCTCATGAGCGCATTGCGGCGCCCGCTTCACCAGAAGGCGGTGACAGAATAAATGTCGATTTACATTTTATCCGTGTTAGTTGCCGCGGTGTTCCTCTTATTCGTCCTGGAATTGGTCCGCCGCCAAAAACTAAGAGAACAATACTCCCTGCTCTGGATTTTGTTCAGTGTCGTTCTGCTGATCTGCTCCACGCATATCGGGCTCATCGAATGGATCGCTGATCAGCTGGGCGTCAAGTATGCACCTGCAGTATTGTTTCTGTTTGGTCTGCTCTTCTGCTTCGCATTAATTCTGCACCTGACGATCGTCATTACTCGCCTAACCGCCCAGGTGCTGCGCTTAACCCAAGAAATCGTCATCCTTAAAGAACGGGAGGCGGTCCGTGAAAATGGACAAAACCATTAGTTACCTGCTGCTATTCGGCAATATCCTGCTTCTTGTGACAGGACAAGTTCTGTTTAAAATCGGCCTGGCCCGCACCGGCGGGCTTCACTGGAGCAAGCTGGCGTCCTCACCCGCAGTGATCGGCGGCATCGCTTTGTATGGGATAGCTACCCTGCTATGGTTTGCCGTGTTGTCCCGCCTCCCGCTGAGCGTCGCTTATCCGCTCCAAGCGCTGGCGTACGTCCTGGCGCTTCTTCCGGCCTATTTCCTGTTCCACGAAACGATCACTTGGAACAAGCTGCTTGGCGTGATCGTCATTTTACTCGGCGTTTTTTTGTTGGCGAAATCATAGACACAAGTAGAATCAATTAATTATAGATTCGGACTTCATACTCACAGTGTTCGTCGCCACTTACATTACATTTTGTTTCTCGTACGCTCACTTTTCGACCGAGCAGCTTTCCTAGCGCCCCTTCCAGAATGGCGCCCTCCAGATCGCACACCTTCTTCTCCTCCATCACCGGCAAGCCCTTGCAAAAACAATCCTCTATCGCAATCCGCAGCAATCGCTCACTTTGCTCCACAACCTGTGGCAATCCGATCTGCAGCTCAGTAAATAAATGGAGCAGCTCGTCCAACGTGGTGACGGGCAAGCTTTCGCCGATTTTACGGCCGATGGAGGCGGTGGTTCCTTTCCCCTCCAGAGGCAGCCCCTGCCGCATCCCAATCAGGCGAATCGCCCGGAACAACTCCAGCGGCACCTGATCCCCCAGCTCAGTACGGTCGATTTGTCGCAATTCATCAAACGTGAATTCTTTCATCTGTCTTCCTCTCCTAACCATAGAACTGAACTCTATCCGTTGATAGGTTTAATTTCCCATATTCAGGTCCGGAAAACCTTGATCTTCATCAAGAATTCGACAGATATATTGTGATAATAATCACTAGTCAAACACCTAGCAACGGTTAAGTTAGAAGTAGATGAATACATCTTTCCAAGAAAGGAGAGATCACAGATGAAGTCCTGTGCTTGCCACATTCGAGATACAGCCACAGCTCCTTCCTGTCTGGCACGTGTTCCGGTTTTTGCGCAGCTGCGCCAAACGGAGGTAGAGCTGCTCCATTCCGTCATGCGTACCTCGCAGTTCCATAAAGGCGAGATCATTTTCCGCGAAGGAGATCGTTCCGATTCGCTGTTTGTGGTGAACCGCGGAATCATTAAGCTGACGAAGCTGGAGGATAACGGCAAAGAGCATCTCATCCGGCTGCTGTTTCCAGGGGACTTCTTCGGCCAGTTTTCTCTGTTACAGGAAAAACCCCATTACGCTAGTGCCATCGCGGCGGACACGACCGGCATCTGCCGGATTCACCGCAGCGATTTTCTTGATATTTTGCGGCGCGATCCCGATACGGCGGCCCGGTTTATGACCGCGCTTAGCGCCCAACTGGAGGAGGCCGACGCCTGGGCAGCCGTACTGACCTTGCTTGAGGCCGATCGGCGTCTCGCCAAGATGCTCTTATACTTCCGCCGCAAAGCTGCGCCAAACTCCCGGGAATTCACCTTGCCCGTGTCCAAAAAAGACCTCGCCTCCCTCATCGGCGCCACACCAGAGACGCTCAGCCGCAAGCTGCGTCAGCTTAGCGACGAGGGCGTGTTAACCGTAACGCGTCGGCAGTTGCTCATCCGCGATGAAGCAGCACTGTGCCACCTGGCCGGCGAGGGCTAGGCGGCGATAGGAACAGCCCTGGTCTGGCCCTGGCTGCAAGCCAGGGTGAGCTTTTGATTGTCTGTCCTGACGCTTTGCACGATTATCCCTTTTGACCAGCTCTTTTACACCATTATCCCGTTTGCTCAGTTTTCAGATTATAACGGCTGGAGAGGCTAGTATCCCGTTGACTCAGATTACAGAAGCAGAGAAGAGCGTCTCCGCACAATACCTCACCATCTGAAGGAAAGGGATAATCGTGTAAAGGGCTCCCTCAGAGATACCTCCCCGCCCCCTATCAAAAGAAAAACGCCCCTGACAAACAGGGGCGTACCTACAATGGTAAGTCTATACGAACGCGGGCGCTTCCGCCGCTTACACGGCCTCTGGCTCGAAGCTGCCTTTGGTGAATTGGCTGTTGTACAGGTCGGCGTAGAAGCCGCCCAGCGCCAGCAATTCGTCGTGTGTGCCTTTCTCGATCACGGTGCCGTGGTTCATCACGAGGATGAGATCGGCGTCGCGGATCGTGGAAAGCCGATGGGCGATGACGAAGCTTGTTCTGCCTTTCATCAGCTCTTTCATCGCTTTTTGGATTTGCACCTCGGTCCGGGTATCGACGCTGCTTGTGGCTTCGTCGAGAATGAGGATCGCCGGATCAGCCAGGATGGCCCGGGCGATCGTCAAGAGCTGCTTCTGCCCTTGCGAAATGTTCGATGCTTCCTCGTTCAGCACGGTATTGTAACCGCCGGGCAGCGTGCGGATAAAGTGGTCGGCGTACGCCGTTTTGGCGGCGCGAACCACTTCCTCATCGGTGGCTCCTTCCCGGCCGTAGGCGATATTGTCGCGGATCGTGCCATTAAACAGCCACGTATCCTGCAGGACCATGCCGAACAGGCTGCGCAGGTCACCGCGTCTCATCTCGGCGATATTTACTCCGTCCACGGTGATCGAACCGCCATTGACTTCGTAGAAACGCATCAACAGGTTGATCAGCGTCGTTTTGCCGGCGCCGGTTGGCCCGACGATGGCGATCTTTTGTCCCTGTTTCACGTCGATGTTCATGTCTTCGATGAGCAATTGTTCCGGATCGTAACCGAACTGAACGTGATTGAACGCCACGTCGCCGCGAGGCTTCTCCAAAACCACCGGGTTCGCCACTTCCGGCACCTGCTCTTCTTCATCCAGGATTTCAAACACCCGTTCCGCCGAAGCGACGGTCGATTGAATGATGTTAGCGATGTTCGCCGTTTGTGTAATCGGCATCGTGAATTGACGGGCGTACTGGATAAACGCCTGCACGTCACCGATTTCAATCGATCTCTTGGTCACAAGGATCCCGCCGACCACCGACACCAGCACATATCCGATGTTGCCAATAAAGCTCATGATCGGCATGATCACGCCGGAGATAAATTGTGCCTTCCAACCGGCTTCATACAGCCGTTCGTTAATGGTGTCGAACTGCTCCAGCGATTTCGTTTCGCGGCCAAACGCCTTAATCACCTTGTGGCCGGTGTACATTTCTTCTACATGGCCGTTCAGCTGGCCAAGTTCTTTTTGCTGGCGAACAAACTGCTTCTGCGAGCGCTTGGCAATCGAGGTGATTGCCACAATGCTTAGCGGCAGCGTCAGCACCGCAATCAAGGTCATCAGCGGGCTGATCGACAGCATCATCACGATGACACCGATGATCGTCAGGATCGAGGTAATCAGCTGTGTTAAGCTTTGCTGCAACGTACCGGCAATGTTGTCTACGTCATTGGTGACCCGGCTGAGAATTTCCCCGTGCGTCCGGGCGTCAAAGTATTTTAGCGGCAGCTTGTTGAGCTTGGCATTCACGTCCTTCCGCAGGTCATACACCGTCTTCTGGGCCACGCCAGCCATCAAATACTGCTGGAAATAGCTAAACAACGCACTCAGCACATACAGTCCGATCAAAACCATGATGATGTGCCATATATATTGAAAGTCGATCTCCGCGCCGGGAACCCCTTGAACCTTCGCGACGATTCCTTCAAACAGCTTGGTCGTCGCCTTCCCCATCACCTTCGGGCTAAAGATGCTGAACAGGGTGCTCAGGATGGCCATCACGAATACGGCCACTAATTGATATTTATGCGGTCTTAAGTACCGGATCAACCGTCTTAGGGTTCCTTTGAAATCCTTCGCTTTCTCCACCGGCATCCCCATGCCGGGGCCGCCAGGACCCGGACCATGCCCGGGACGAGGACCGCCGAATCCGCGTTTACCAGATGATTGCTCCCGACTCATGCGATCTCCTCCTCCGAAAGCTGCGAATACACGATTTCTTTATAGACATCGCAAGTTTGCATCAATTCTTGGTGCGTGCCGATGCCCGCGATTTGACTTTCGTTCATGACGATGATTTGGTCAGCGTCAAGCACAGTGCTCACCCGCTGCGCGACGATAATGACTGTGGCATCCTTCGTCTCTTCCTTCAAAGCAGCCCTCAGCTTCGCATCGGTCTTGAAGTCCAGCGCTGAGAAGCTGTCGTCAAAAATATAAATCTCCGCCGGACGAACCAAAGCGCGCGCAATCGACAGCCGTTGCTTTTGTCCGCCGGACACGTTAGTGCCGCCTTGAGCGATCGGGGATTCAAAACCTTGCTCCATCTTGGAAATAAAGTCGGTCGCCTGGGCAATATCCGCGGCGCGCCGCACTTCTTCGTCGCTTGCATCCTCTTTGCCATAACGGATGTTTTCGCTGATCGTTCCGGTGAACAACACCGCTTTTTGCGGGACAAACCCGATTTTGCTGCGCAGCTCCTCCTGGGTCATATCGCGGACATCCACACCGTCCACCCGGACACTTCCCTTCTGCACATCGTAAAACCGCGGGATCAAGCTGATCAACGTTGATTTCCCGGAGCCCGTCCCGCCGATGATCGCCGTGACCTGACCCGGCTTGGCGGTAAACGTAATATCCTGCACCGCCGGTTGCTCCGCGCCTGGATAGCTGAAGGTCACGTTTTGGAATTCGACCAGCCCTTGGGCTTCTGTCGCCGATTTGCCCTTCGCGGAATCCTTGATCACCGGAACCATATCCAGCACTTCATTGATCCGGATGGCCGAAGCCGACGCCCGCGGAATCATCACGAACATCATCGATACCATCACCAGCGAGAACATGATTTGCATCGCGTATTGCAGAAACGCCATCAAATCGCCGACTTGCATATGCTCGGAGTTGATCCGCAGCCCGCCAAACCAGATGATCGCTACGGAAGACAGGTTCATGACCAGCATCATGACCGGCATCATAAAAGCCATGATTTTGTTGACCTTGATCGACGTATCGGTCAAATCAAGGTTCGCCGCGTCGAACCGTTTGCTCTCATAGTCCGTCCGATTAAACGAACGGATGACGCGAATCCCGGTCAGGCTTTCGCGCATGACGAGATTCAGCTTATCGATTTTTTTCTGGATCGCTTTAAATAAAGGCAGCCCTTTCCGTGCGATCAGGAAGATCGCTCCGGCCAAGACCGGCAGAATCACCACCAGCACCAGCGACAGCGTGGCGTCCTTCGAGACGGCCATAATAATGCCGCCCAGACACATCATCGGCGCCATGACCATCATCCGCAGCATCATAATCAGCACTTGCTGAACTTGGGTAATATCGTTGGTCGTACGGGTGATCAGTGAGGCGGTACCGATGCGATCAAACTCCTCCAGTGAAAAGTTCGACACATGCTTGAACACCTTGCCCCGGAGCAGCTTCCCGAACCCCGTTGACGCTTTAGCGGAATAGTAGCTGGCGGCGATGGAACAGGCCATTCCTCCAAGCGCAACCAGCAGCATCAGACCGCCGATTTTCCAAATATACGGTGTGTCTCCATTCACGACCCCATTATCAACGATGTCGGACATCAGCGTCGGCAAATACAGCTCGGATAAGGTCTGAAAGAAGACAAATACAAGCACCGCCACCACAAGCCAGCGGTATGGTTTCAAATTGCGGAAAAGCTTGATCAATTTCCATCATCTCCACATGTTCGATTCGTATCATTGCTCTTGGCTTCTATTCGGATTGGCCCTCATTTCCATATACGTGTAAACCTGCTCCAACAGTTCAATTAACTGCTGGCTCTTCTCCTCGCCTAGGTACTCAACCAATCCCTGGATTTGGGCCGACCTTTTCTTGGCAATCTCCTTGACCTGTGCGATTCCTTGCTCCGTCAGTTTGACGCGAACCGCCCGGCGATCCTCCTTGTCGTTATAACGCAATACCATCCCGCGCTCTTCCAAGCTGCGAACCAGCGGCGTGACCGTCGGGGAAGCGACCTCTAGCATCGCGCTCAGCTCCGAGACCGTTACTCCGCGCTCATCCTTCTCCATGCCATGCAAAATATAAAACATCAATCGGACTTCGCTTGGTTTAAACTCCGATGGTGTTAGTTTGCTAAGATCCATTCTCCGAAAGCGGTGAAACGTCTTCAGCAGTCGATGCGCCTGCGAGTTGTCACCGGTGAACAAATCAATCCCTCCCGTCGATTTATTTTCATAACTTAATAATTAGGTATACTATTAATTCGCAAGCCTAATTATAATAACCTGCCGAAGTGAAGTCAAGCGCCGTCAAATTTCAGACATAGATACAAAAAAAGACCGCACAACCGGACGAAACGCCCGATTGTTACGGTCTAAAATGGGAATCAGAGTGAAGGACGCGATTGCCCCGGTTTCAGCTCATACAGACTCTTGAACTCGTAGCCTTGCCGGCGGGCTTCATCGATGATGGCTCCCAGAGCCGCTGCATTGTCCTTGGAGACGGAGTGCAGGAGGATCACGGCGCCGGGATGCAACTGCGATACCACCTTCTGGTAAGCATAATCCGCTCCGCGTTGATCGTTCACATCCCAGTCCTTATAGGCCACGGACCAGAAAACATTCGTATACCCCAACTCCTTCGTTACACGAAGCGTCCGATCGCTGAATATCCCGCGAGGCGGGCGCAAGAAGTCCATCTTAGCCTGCCCGGTGACCTGTGCCGTGGCTTGTTTTACCTTCTCCAGTTCTTCCCGAATTTGGGCGTCGGAGATCGTCGTCATATCCGGGTGGCTCCAGGAGTGGTTGCCGATCAGATGACCTTCGGCGACCATGCGCTTTAGCAGCTCCGGCTGATCCTTGATGTAGTGGCCAGTGACAAAAAATATCGCCGGCACCTTCTTCGCTTTCAACGTATCCAGGATCAGGGCGGTATAACCGTTCTCGTATCCGTTGTCAAACGTCAGGAATAGTTCTTTGCGCGAGGGATCTCCGAAGAAAATCGCGCCGTGCTTATCGATGATATCTTTGAACCCTTCCTCATTAATGGAGGGGAGCTGACCGCCGACGCTTTTTTTGAATCCGAAATGATGAGCGACGTCCGCTTGAGCATCCGCAACAGGGACCCCTGTCCCGAACAGCAAACCGACCAGCAATGAACAGATTAAAGCAAACTTCACAGCTGTCTCTCCTTCATGCTTTTCAAGGTAATCGAAATTCGACATGCGCCCTTACTATCTGTCAAATTCCCGGGAAATATGCACCTTTTCAAGCAACAGCTCACCACATACTCATTCAAATTTATTCCGGATGGGGCGTCAGGACTTCCTGTGCAAACCGGATCCATTCGCGGGTGGCAAAAGACAAATACCGATCGTCACGCCAAATGATGCCAAGCTTCCACGGAATCACCGGGTTGACGAGCGGGATAATCCGCACGCCCTCGTCGTCGATTTCGCGGCAAATCGTTTCCGGCAGTAAAGTGATGCCGAGGCCGACGGCCACCATTTCACTGATCAGATCCCATTGGGAGCTCTCGTAGATGATATGCGGATGAAACCCGACCTTCGCACACGCCCCGATAATGCGGTCATGCAGCGTAAAGTCCTCACGGAACAACACGAACCCGTCCGGGGCCAGCTCGGCCAATTCCACGCATTCCCGTTCTGCCAGCCGGTGCGAGGGATGGACGACCAAATTCAGCTTCTCCTCAACGAACGGAAAATAGCTCAGCTCCGCCTCCACCGTCGGCAGTACGGCCACGCCCACATCCAGTGATCCCTTGGCAACGTCTTGCTCTACTTTTTTGGCGCCGTCCTCAAATAATTGGATCGTAATGTCGGGATAACGTTGATGAAACTCCCCAATCACCCTCGGAAAAAAGCTCGCCCCCACCATCGGCGGCAGCCCGATCCGAAGATGTCCCTTCTTTAAATTTCGTAAGTCGTCAAGCTCTGCCATCAGATTCTGGAAGGAGGTCACGATCTGTTGGGCTTGCGTAGCGATAATCCGTCCCGCATCGGTCAGCTCGATCTTTTTGCCAACGCGGTCAAACAGCACCACCCCAAGCTCCTCCTCCAACGCCTTGATCGTTTTGCTGATGGTAGGTTGCGTGATATACAGCGCCTCAGCCGCCTTCGTGAAGCTGCGCAGCCGTGCGACTTCGATTAAAACCTGCATTTGTCGGATATCCAACCGCCTGCTCCCCTTTAACTCGATTTTCTATAACAAATTGGAATGGTATTTATTCTGTATATTCATTTTACTCATGAAAATAATCGATGTAAAATTTCATTACTAACCAAAACAAGAAGGGAGCCGCTGAAATGAACAAGATGAAAGAGATCGGCATCGGGATTGTTCAAGTCGCCATCCTGTTCTTCGCCGCGATGGCCTTGAATAAGGTCGCGGAGCTGCTCCATTTACCGATACCGGGTTCCATTATTGGCATTGCCGTGCTGTTTATCTTGTTAAAAACAGGCGTCGTCAAGCTGAAATGGATTGAACGGGGCGCCAATTGGCTGCTGGCCGAGCTGCTGCTGTTCTTCGTTCCTGCTGCCGTCGGCGTCATGCAATACATTCCTTTGCTCGAAAGTGAAGGCGTACGGATCTTGATTGTGGTCATCCTGAGCACCGTCATCGTTATGGTTTGCTCCGGGCTTGTGGCCACACGCATCGAAAAACGAAAGGAGGGCCGAACCTCATGATCATTGGCGCACTATGTTTAGCTTCTACCCTCATTATCTATGCTTTATCTAAACGGCTGTATCGGATACGGCCAAGAGTGTATCTGTCCCCGTTGCTGATTACCCCGTTGATTCTGGTGATCGGCTTACTCTGGGCGCAGATTCCTTATGAAACTTATCATACCGGCGGAAAATGGCTGAGCAGCCTGCTGCAGCCAGCGACGATCGCGTTTGCCGTTCCGCTGTACAAATACTACAACGTCCTGAAAAAACACGCTGTAGAAATTCTCATTAGCGTACTTAGCGGCTCGGTAGTCGCGATGTTCTCTTCGGCTTTTCTGGCGGAATGGCTGCATCTGGACGCCCAATTGATTAACAGCTTGATTCCACGTTCAATTACGACACCTATCGCGATGAATGTATCGCAGGTGATCGGCGGCGTGCCGAATATTACCGCGGTCTTTGTTATTTTGACCGGCTTGCTTGGTGCCATGCTGGGACCGCTCGTGATGAGACTGTTCCGCATTGAAGGCGAGGTTGCCCGAGGCGTATTGTTCGGCACCAGTGCCCATGGCACCGGAACGTCCAAGGCGTTTGAGCTCAGCACTTTGACCGGGACGATCTCCAGCATCTCCATGATCCTGGCCGCCCTGTTTACATTAGGGGTCGCTCCGATGCTGATCGCTGTGTTGCACTTCTAGCCCTACGGCACTTTCAGCCAATCAGGGTACTTCGTTTAGGTTCCTCCAAATTTCATATATTGATGCTTGAAGCCTCGCCGAAGCGGGGCTCTTTTTTTGTCGCTTAAAATCAAAGAACCCCCTTGCCTTACGCCCTTCAGACTGCGGCAATGCGGACAATTTTCTTTGACGCACACCTTTTCCTTCAAGGCCTGAAGATTCCGAATAACGAAGCCTTTGCGGCTGACCTGGACGATGCCTTCCTTGCGGAGGCTGGTCAATTTTGGGCTAGATTTCCCTTCATTCCCTCATCTCTCCTTTCCTCTAGACAGAATCAGGATAAGATGGAGAAAAAATTTTTCCTTACTCCCCAATGCAAACCGGATTCCCCGTCCGGGCCGACTCCAGGGCGGCACAGGTGATCTGCTGCGTTTTCACAGCATCGGCATAATCGGACAAGATCCGCGACGTATCGCCGGTACGCAGGGCATGGATAAACGCCTCCGTTTCAGCTAAGTAGGGGTTGTCCTTCCCCGTGTAGGCCGTCTTGGTCCCCGGCAGATCGATCTCCAGCCGTTCCGGGCTCCAAGACAAAATACCGGCATCGGTATACAATTTCAGCCCTACCTCAGATACGCCGCCGGGCAAGATACAGGTATTGGAGATGGTAGCAACCGCCCCGCTTTGCAGCTTCATCGTGACGGTACCAACATCCGGGACGGTGACGTTATCGAAGCGTTCCTGCACCATGCGATTACCGTAGGCGGCATACACCTCGCGGACCTCGCCGGCGGTATAGCGAAGCAGGTCTACAATATGGGTCGTCTGTTCCACGAACTGTCCGCCGGAACCCTCTTGGCTACGCCACCAGGCCACTTGCGGCATATCGCCCATCCAAGTGCCTAAAGCCATCCCAATCTTCCGGCCTTCCAGCGATTCCTTCAGCTGACGGATCGATTCTTTATAACGAAAATGATAGCCTACCGCATGAACTAACGGCTTTTGCTCCAACCGCGAGAGGATTCGTTGCGGCGTCTCCAAGTCCGCAGCCAGCGGCTTCTCCACGAAAAAGGGAATGCCCCGCTCGATCAGCTCGGTTTCAATCTCCCCGTGCGCCATTGGCGGGATACAGAGGTAAACAGCATCCAGCTTCAACGAGTCCAGCATATCCGTTAGGTTCCCGAAGCCAATCGCCCCTGGGTAGCGGTCCGCCAGGGCCTGTGCTTTTGCGGCCGTCGTTCCGGTAACCCCTGTCACGCGAACGCCGTCCAGACCTGCCAAAATGTCCCCATGCACCTTGCTAAACCAACCTGTTCCAACGATTCCGATCTGCAATGCCATATGTACCCCTCCCTGTATGATCAAACTGTAATCGACCAACTACCTCTTTAAGATACTGTTTATCTTAAGGAACCACAAGTTTTGGGACTCTGCCTTCTCACTTCATTAACTGTACTTGATATTATTACAGTTGCGATTTATACTAGTCACAGGAAAAACAAGAAAATGAAAGGATGGAGAGAAAATGAGCACGTTAAATCAAGTGGACGCAAAAGATTTTTATACCGTACTCAAAGAAAGACATTCTGTTCGGGTTTACGACCCATCTGTAAAAATCCCACGCGAGGAACTGAAAGAGATCATCGAGCTTTCTTTGTCCGCTCCATCCTCGTCCAATCTGCAGCCATGGCGTTTCTTGATCATCGACGAGCCTGAGCTGAAGCAAAAGCTGCTCCCGATCGCCAACAATCAGCAGCAGGTTGTGGATTCCTCGGCTGTCATTGCGGTATTGGGCGATCTTCGTTCGTATGAACGGGCCGAAGAGATTTATTCCGAGTCTGTGCGGCTGGGTGCAATGACGGAGGAGGTCAAAAATAATTTTGTCGAGCGTCTGCAAAAAGGCTATGGCGGCATGGGACCGGAACGTTTGCATCAAGTCAATCTGTTGGACGCTGGACTGGTGTCGATGCAACTGATGCTGATCGCCAAAGCTAAAGGCTACGACACGGTACCTATGGGCGGATACAATGCGGAGCAATTTGCCGAAGCATTTGACGTACCGGAAACGTTGAAACCGATCTTGCTGATCGCGATTGGTAAAGCGGCAAAACCAGCTCATGCAACGGCGCGTTTGTCGGTAGACCAAGTAACTTATTGGAACTCTTTCCAGAAGTAATTTCCTTAAAAATCAGAACGACCGGAACCGCATGGAGGGATCCTGTGGAGCCGGTCTTTTTTGTCTGAACCGCCCATTCCCCGGACATAATACTCCTGTTCCGCCTTGCCACAAAGCCGTTCTTCCGCTCCAGTTCATCTCATTCGATCATCAAGTTGATCTCAAATTAGCTTTGTTAATAGCTGACATCAATATTACAATAGAGGTCATAATTATCGTGAAATGGTGAACGTACTCATCCGATTACGCACATCAGAAAGGTGGAGTGGATCATGGCTTTAACACAGCAACGCGAAGCAGGCCTGGAGGCGGCTCGCAAATATGTAGATCAGGTATACGAGACCGTTCAAAAACGGAATCCAGGGGAATCGGAATTCCATCAGGCCGTCAAGGAAATCCTTGACTCACTGGTTCCTGTATTCGCCAAACATCCGAAATATCAAGAGCATGGGATTCTCGAACGCATCGTCGAGCCGGAACGAATGATCACTTTCCGCGTCCCTTGGGTGGATGACCAAGGCAAAGTGCAAGTGAACCGCGGCTTCCGGGTTCAATTTAACAGTGCGATTGGTCCTTATAAAGGCGGACTTCGTTTTCACCCGTCTGTCAATGCCAGCATCATCAAATTCCTTGGGTTTGAACAAATTTTCAAGAACTCGTTGACCGGCCAGCCAATCGGCGGCGGCAAAGGCGGATCTGACTTCGATCCGAAAGGCAAATCCGATCTCGAAGTGATGCGCTTTACCCAAAGCTTCATGACGGAGCTGTCCAAATACATCGGTCCAGACACCGACGTGCCTGCAGGCGATATTGGCGTTGGCGCTCGGGAAATCGGCTACATGTTCGGTCAATACAAACGGCTGTATGGCAATGAAACCGGCGTATTGACGGGGAAAGGCTTGAACTACGGCGGCAGCTTGACGCGGACTGAAGCTACCGGCTACGGGCTGGTTTACTTCACCAGCGAAATGCTGGCGAGTCGGGGCGATAGCTTCGCCGGGAAAACCGTCGTCGTCTCCGGTTCCGGGAACGTATCGATCTACGCGATTGAGAAGGCACAACAGCTTGGCGCGAAGGTCGTAGCTTGCAGTGACTCGAACGGATATGTCTACGACAAGAACGGCATTAATCTTGCAACAGTGAAGCGTTTGAAAGAAGTAGAACGCAAGCGGATCAAGGAATACGTGAACGAGCATCCTACTGCTGAATATGTAGAAGGCTGCCAAAATATTTGGAGCATCCCTTGCGACATCGCCTTGCCTTGCGCAACGCAAAACGAAATCAACGAAGCTTCGGCGAAACTGCTGGTGGCCAACGGCGTCAAATATGTAGCTGAAGGAGCCAACATGCCGTCCACGCTGGAAGCTATCGAAGTTTATCTGAACAATGACGTATACTTCGGACCAGCTAAGGCTGCAAATGCCGGCGGGGTTGCCGTTTCCGCTCTGGAAATGGCACAAAACAGCGCAAGACTCGCCTGGTCGTTTGAGGAAGTGGATGCTAAGCTGAAGGACATTATGCGCAACATCTACCAAAGCAGCGTAAACGCGGCTAAAGAATACGGTTATGACGACAACCTGGTTGTCGGCTCCAACATTGCCGGCTTCCTGAAAGTCGCTGACGCAATGATCGCTCACGGGGTTGTATAAAGAGCATAACGTAAAAAAAAGAGTCGCCCAGAGGATTCATCCTCTTGGGCGACGCTTTGTATTTAAGGAGCTTTAGTAAGCCAATGCATCCAGCGCTTTGATGTGGGACAGATAGCGGATGTTACTTGCTTCCTTCATCAACGTAGCTGGCAACCCGCGCAACTGGGTATTGCTTGCCCCGATGGTCGCTACAGCGTCTTTGCGTCCGAGCGAAGCCAGCGTACCGGAGTTGATCGGGCTGAATGCGTTCATCGTCTTGCCGTTGAGATACGCAAACAGATTGTAACCGATCAGCTCGCCCATTTGCCAAGCGATTTGCGCTGTCGGCGGGTAAGGACGACCGTCCGGACCCATAAATACGGCGCTGTCACCCGCAACGAATACGTCCGGATGGGAGACGGACTGCAGGAATTCATTCACCGAAGCACGGCCGCGGTTCACTTCCAGTCCCGATTCGCCAACCAGCGGATTGCCTTGCACGCCGCCCGTCCAAACGAAGGTGTTGGCCACGATCTTTTGCCCATCCTTGAGATCGATCGTGTTGCCTTCCACATTGGTCACCGGCAAGCCGGTCAAGAACTTCACGCCGCGTTTCTCGAGGCTGGCTGTGGCGCGCTCGATCAACTCGTCCGGCAGCACCGGCAAGATCTTAGGTCCAGCTTCCACGAGCATGAGCTTGATCTCGCTTTGAGGTACGCCGTATTTCTTCGTCAGTTCCGGCAGCTTATCCGCGATTTCGCCAACCAGCTCGACGCCAGTCAATCCGCCGCCGCCGATCACGATCGTAGCATCGGCTTCGTTGCCGCTTGCCGCATATTCGCGAATACGCGATTCGATATGCGCATAAATCCGTTTGGCATCGTCCGCCGATTTCAGCACCATGCTGTGCTTCTCCAAGCCCGGGATGCCGAAATACGCAGTAATGCTGCCCAGACCAACCACAAGGGCGTCATAAGACAACACAGTACCGTCGGAGAGCTTAACTTCTTTTTTGTCGACAGAAAAACTCTCAACCTTAGCGATACGCAAATCGATGTCTTTGCCTTTAAACAGCTTATCGAGCGGCAAGGACACCGCGCGTTCGGAAATGCTGCCTGCGGCAAGGCGATGCAGCTCCGTAATGATTTGATGCGTCGGATATTGGTTCACCACCGTGATCCGCGCCTGCGATTTATCCATAAACTTACGGGCCGACAATGCGCTGAGTACGCCGCCATAGCCGGCGCCCAAAATTAAAATATGTTTTGACATAATCGTATTCCTCCGTTAGTTTTGTTGGCGGTCCCGTTCACCGGACACTTGAAGATACGCGTTAACGAACCGGAGCAGCTTTTGCGTTTGCGGGTCCTTCAGCATCTTCATCAACCCAAACACGCCAATGACTTCTTGGCTGTCCTCGGCACGATCCTTCGCTTCGATGACGTTAGCCGCCAAATGCTTCACCTTGCCAACAACTGGCCCGGCAATTTCCGAAATTGCGCCTACCGTGTCATTCTTCAGAATTTCATCCGTCGCCACCGCTTTGGCAAAATCATACGTTTTCGTCAAAACTCCAACGAGCTCATTTAATTTGGGAAGCTGCTCAACCAGAGCGGTCAGCGATTGCTGCACCTCCGGCTTCAAGAGCTGCTCCAGGAGCTCCTGCTGCCCACTTGCGGTACCAGCTACGGATTGCTCCGTTTTTGTTTCTGTAACTGTCTCTGACATATTCGATTCTCCTTTGCGATAATCTGAGGATTCGCTAGCCGAACTTCTGTTCAAGCATAGTGTTCCTCCTTTGGATGCCTATAACCCATTTTAAGTTAGTGAAAATTTGCACATCTTAAACCTGAACAATCCGAATAAATTGTAACACATTTTCAAGAAAAAAGGACCGTGCAAGTGACAAAATTCACGGCCCTTATCGATATCATTTTTCGATGAATCCTAATTTCCGCATGACAACGGCAGGTTCTCTTTCAAAAAATCATAAAACAGCTTTTCCGTCGGCGCGAGCTCGCGATTCGCCGGAATGATCACCCCAACGTCCCGGGTGACCTGAGGCTCCATCATCGGCAGCGACACGATCGTGGAAGGAATATGCTCGCCGAGCGCAATCTCCGGAAGCAACGTCAACCCCAGCCCGGCGGACACCAGCCCCTTAATCGCGTCCAGATCATCCCCTTCAAACGACACCTTTGGTTGAAATCCGATTTTGTCGCAGGCGTCCACCACGATTTCCCGCAGAACAAAGCCTTTCGGGAATAATACGAATACATCCTCCCGCAGTTCGTCCAGCCCCACGGATTCACGGTCAGCCAAGCGATGTCCGGCAGGCAACAGCACCTTGAACTTTTCGCGGAATAACATTTCCCCTGTGACTTGGGGTTCCCCTTGGGGCACCGGACCAATCATGGCCAGATTCATCAAGCCGCCGCCGACCCAGTCCAGCAGCTCCCGATACGACCCATGCTGCAGTTGAAAATGCACCTCCGGATACCGGCGCCGAAACGCCGACACCACCGTCGGCACCAGGTTGGCCGCCAGACTGCTCGGGAAACCGATGCGGACCGTCCCGCGCTCCGGATCCAGATACTCGTTAATTTCCTGTCGCGCCTGCTCAAGGACCTTCATCATTTGCTCCATATGCTGCAGGAACTGCCGGCCGATGGGTGTCAGCTTCACCTTCCGGCCTTCATGGACAAACAGATCGACGCCCAGCTCTGCCTCCAGCTTAAAGATTTGCCGACTGACCGCCGACTGCGACACATGCAGCGCATACGACGCTTCCGTCACATGCTCCAGCTTGGCCGCCTCAATAAAGTATTGGATTTGTCTGAGCTCCATCCCCTCACCCCGTTAGCTGCATTTTTCAGGCTATACCCGATTGGGATTGACCAAACCCAAACTCTTATAGCTTACACCTCATGTAAATATATTAAGAACCATTATATCGGCTCCCTTGTGAAAACGGAAGCAGAAAAGGCTATTTATTGAGTAATATAACTAGTCCCTTCCTATAGTGGTTATAGTGGTGCCCGAAACGGGGGCTGATGAGACAAGCGGGGCGACAGACGGGCAAAGTGAAGTTGCAGTTACGCAAAGTGAGGCGCTGACAGTAAAGCGAAGCCGCTGATGAGCAAGGTAGGGCCGCATGAGCTGCAGACGAATAAAGTGCGGTGACAAACAACCTAAGTAAAGGCACCAAAACGACCCATGCGAGACACCACGACGCCCCAAGCCAGACTACAAAAACTCCCCAAACACCTCAGACGTTCCAACCAAGGATGCAGGCGACTGAAGTGAAGCGCAAACGCCCTCTAAACGACCCTCCAAATGTAAAAGTACAGTTCATTTCACCCATTTCGACCGAAAAAAGGCGAATGGGATGTAAAAGTGCAGTTCATTTCAACGATTTCGTGGTTCCAGGGCAAAATTAGCCGAAATCAACTGCACTTTTGCAGCTCAAAGGGCTCATCGGCCGGAATTTGGCGGAAATCAAATGTACTTTTGCAGTTCGGACATCTTGCTATACTTTTCTTAAATCTAAAAAACGGCGATGCCGGTTTCCCTTGCATCGCCGCCTTATTTTTAGTATGTGTCTTACTCCTCCGGACAATCCAGCCGGTACAAATTGCGGTACCGCGGTTCACGGGCTAGCAGCTCCGCATGGCTGCCGCGCATCACGATCCGTCCGTGCTCCATGAACACGATCTCGTCCATCTTTTCGGCACCAACAAGGTGGTGCGTCACCCAGATGAGCGACTTGCCCTGCGTCGAGCGAAAGATCGTCGCCAGCAGCTCGCGTTCCGTGCGCGGATCGAGGCCGACGGTTGGCTCATCGAGGATGAGCACAGGCGTATCCTGCAGGAGGATCCGCGCCAGGGCGACGCGCTGCCGTTCGCCGCCGGAGAACCGCTGGCCGGTCTCACGCATCGGCGTGTCCAGCCCCTGCGGCAGCGCCGCAATCAACGGGCCGAGCTGCGCCGCCTGCGCGGCCCGCGCGATCTCCTCGTCCGTAGCCGTAGGCCGGCCGAGCCGGATGTTGTTCGCCACCGTGGTGTCGAACAAGTGGGGGCTTTGATTCAGCACGGAGATGACTTCCGGCATCCGCTCGCCGTAGGCGGCGGCTGGGATGCCGTTAATTTCGACCGTGCCTGCGCTTGGGGCAAGCGCCCCCTGGATCAGCTTCAGCAGCGTCGACTTGCCGGCGCCGCTGCGGCCGATCACCATCACCCGCTTGCCCTGCGGGATGTCCAGCGAGACGCCGTCCACGGAATCGGCGTCTTCCGCGGCGTAGGCGAAGCGGACGCCGCGCAGCCGCACCTCGGCGGTGCGGGAAACTCCGCCCGCCGCAGCCAGCCCAGCGCCGCCGCCCCCGGTCACGCCGGGGCGGATCGGCCCACCCGCTGCGCCTGGACGCGGGCCACCCGCCGCCGCTGGGCTCGCGCTGGCGCTGTCGCCGCCCGAGATCCGGGCGAGCCGGTCCAGCGACACGCGGTATTGCGGCGTGCGCTCCACCGCTTCGGACACCGGCAAGAACGCGTCCGACAGCGGGAACACGATCAGCACAAACGCCGCAATCAGTGTGGCATCGATCCGACCGGCCGCCGCTTCGCCGCCGGCCCAATACACCATCGATACGACGACGAGGCCCACGACGAAGTGGCCGATAAAGCTGCGCCAGCGGGCCCAAGCCCGCAGCTTGCGGTCCTTGCGCGCCACCGCGACCTCATCCTCCGCATAGGAAGCAAGGAACTCCGCCGAACGGCCGCTGATCACCCAATCGCCGATCCCCATGACGGCATCGGTCAGCTTCTGGTACAGCCCGTTCCGTTCTTGCTTGACCTCCTCGTTCGTCCGCTTCGCCAACCGCAGCGAAATGTACGGAAGCACGACGACGAGCACAAGGATATACGCAGCTAACAGCAGTGAAAACGTCACGTCGAACACGCCCATGGCCACGATCACGGCCGCATAGAGGATCAACGCCACTACGCTCGGAAAGACGGTGCGGATATACACGTTCTGCAGCTGCTCAATATCATCGGCAAGGGCGCCAAGAATATCGCCCGTCCGGAATCGGGAGCGGATGAACAAAGCCTGCGGTTCCAGCACGCGATAGAGCCGCACGCGCATTTTCGCCAAAATCCGCAGCACTGTGTCATGTCCAACCAACCGTTCGACATAATGAATCACCGCCCGCCCGATCCCAAACGTGCGAACGCCAACGATCGGTACATACACAAGCAAGATATTATAGGGCTGCAACGCCGATTTCGAGATCAAGAAACCGGAAGTGAACATCAACATCCCGGCGGAAACCAGCGTTAACACGCCCAGAATCAGATATAACGCAAACCGGCCGCTATACAACCGAAAATAAGGCCGAACCCAGGACTCCTGCTTCATTTGATCTCCTCCCGCTGCGCCGCCGCTAACCGATAATAAGCTCCGCGCTTGGCCATCAGCTCGGCATGCGTCCCTGCCTCAGCCACTCGGCCCTGCTCCATGACAACGATCCGATCCATTTCGCGCATCCAGTGCAGCCGATGGGTCGCCAAAATCACCAGCTTCCCTTCAAACAGAGGCAGCATCGTGTTCTTCAGCTCATATTCCGTCTCGATGTCCAAATGCGCCGTCGGTTCATCGAGCAAAATCACCGGCCGCTTACTAAGCAAAGCCCGGGCCAGCGCCACACGCTGCTCCTGACCACCGCTCAATGGACGACCACCGCCGCCAATCCGCTCGTTTAGCCCGCCCGGCAAGCTGCGCACGAGCCCGTCCAGACCGGCTGCCTTCACCGCGCGCTCCACCTCTTCCCGCGTGGCTTCCGGCGCATTAAAGCGGATATTTTCCTCCAAGCTCCCACTGAAAATATACGGTTTCTGCGGGATGTAGGTGATTTGCTCCCGCCAGCCCTGCGCCGTCAAATCCCCCAGTTCGGTGCCGTTCAGCACCAACCGGCCCGAAGTTGGCCGCAGAAAACCGCCAAGCACATCGATCAATGTCGATTTGCCGGCCCCGCTTTCGCCGATGATGCCGATTTTGCCCATGCCGCCCAGCGTCAAGTTCACTTCAGCCAAGGAAGGCCTAGCTTCCTCCTCGTGAACGACGCCAACCCCGCGCAGGCTTAACGTGCTTTCCGGCGTCCACGTCCAGTTCATACCGGCCGGAACCGGTGCCGCCTTCGCCGCCTCCTCATCCGCAGTGGCGATGATCTCGTTCATCGCTTCGCCTGCCGCCTTCCCGTCCTGGGTGGCATGGAAGTCAGCGCCAACCATCCGAACGGGCAGGAAGTACTCCGGCGCCAGAATCAGCACGGTCAAGGCCGGCAACAGCACCATCTCGCCATTCACCAATCGAAGCCCCAAGCTGACCGCCACCGAAGCAACGGATAACATCGTAAAGAAGTCCAAAGCAAACGAGGACAGGAAGGCAACCCGCAACGTCTTCATCGTCGCTGACCGGTAAGCATCGCTGACCCGTTCGATCGACGTGACATGCGATTTGCTGCGTCCCAAGAACTTGAGCGTCTCCAGCCCGCGCAGCGAATCCACGAAGTGGTTCGACAACGTCCGGTACGATTTCAACTGCCGCTCAGTCTGCTTGCGCGCCGCCAGCCCGATCAGGATCATAAAGGCGATCAGAATCGGCATCGTAATCGTCAGGATGATCCCGGATGCCAGGTCGAGCCTATACACATAAGCCAAAATCAAGATCGGGGTGATTCCCGTGGCCAGCATGCGCGGCAGGAACAATTCCAGGTAATTGCGATACTTGGTCACCCCTTCAAGCACCAACGTCACCAAATTCCCGGTTCCCGCGGTCCCGGCAAAACGCGGCCCCAGCTGAAACAACTTCTCCAGCACCCGCTCCCGCAAGCTTCGTCCCGTCTCTTCGGCAAAAGCATACGCTATTTTCTGCTGCATCATGCCGCAGCCCTGACGGACGATAAAAGCAAGCAGGAACAAGCCGGCCCCGCCGGCTTGTTCCTGCAGCTTGGCCCCGGCAAACAGGGCGGAGATCACCTCCGCCAACCATTTGGCCTGCCAGATGATTGCAAAGCTCTGAACGAGGGTCAGCAAGGCCATGATCATCATGACCTGCTTGATCCCCGCGATTTTCATTAATCCGCGTCCCATTAATATTCTAAATGCTCCTTCTCGTGTACGCGTTTATGGAATACGAAATAGCTCCATATTTGATAGCCTAACACGAATGGCAATAAGCTGCATGCGACGATCGTCATGACTTTCAGCGAGTAGTGGCCGGAAGAAGCGGTATCGATCGTTAAGGAGAACGCATCGCTAATCGAGCTGACCATCACCCGTGGGAATAGCCCCACAAATACCGCAGCAATCGACAAAGCGATCATCGCACCGGTCATGCCAAACGCCCAGCCGTCTTTTTGCTTACGAATAAACCAGCCTGCCAGGACAAAAGCAACGACGCCCAGTACAGCCACCAGGCTGATCAGCAAGCCGCGCACTTCAAATACGTCGGTTTCGAAGTACGTCAGCACGCCAAAGATCACGAACAGGGCGGCCAGCGGAATAAGCAGCTTGTGAGCCAGCTTACGGGCACGTTCTTGCAAGCTGCCGGTCGTCCGCAAGGAGGCAAACAGCAGCCCGTGAACGAGGCACAGCATCACAACCGTGATCCCGCCGATCAACGTGTACAGGTTCACCATATCAAACAGTCCGGCCTTCATTTCCATGTCTTCGCCAATCGGCAAGCCCTTCAGCAGGCCGGAGAACACAACGCCCAGCAGGAACGGAGGCAACAGGCTGCCGAGGAAGATCGCCCAGTCCCAGGTGCCTTTCCATTTGCCGCTGTCCACCTTGCCGCGAAACTCAAAGGCAACGCCCCGCGCAATCAAGGCGAGAAGCAAAACGACAAGCGGTGTATAGTAGCCGCTGAACAACGTGGCGTACCAGTTCGGAAAAGCGGCGAACATCGCGCCACCGGCGGTCAGCAGCCAAACTTCGTTCGCATCCCAGAACGGGCCAATCGAGTTGATCAGAACCCGGCGTTCCATATCATTCTTGGCCAAAAACTTGGTGCTCATTCCCACCCCGAAGTCGAAGCCTTCCAAGAAGAAGAACCCCACAAACAACACCGCGACAAGGACAAACCAAAGCTCATTAAGAGACATGATATCCCTCCTTACCAAATGGATCCCCGACCTGATCACGGCTGGTGATGGCGATCTCATTGGGTCCTTTCTTGATCACTTTCACGAACAAGTAAGCCATCACCGCGCCAAGCGCCCCATAAATGAGCGTGAAGGCAATCAGGGAGAACAGAATTTGTCCGCCGGTGACGCTTGGCGATACGCTATCCGCGGTCTGCATCAAGCCAAATACCGTCCATGGCTGACGCCCGATCTCCGTCATAATCCAGCCGGAGGTGTTCGCAATAAACGGCAGCGAAATCGACCACAACATGACACGGTAGAACCAGTTGTTTTTGGGGTTCTCAAGCTTTTTGCGCCATGCCAAATACGTTCCGTACATCCCAAGCACGATCATCAAACAGCCGGCGAGAATCATGATCCGGAAGCTCCAGAAGGTCGTCCGTACCGGAGGAATGTAGTCGCCAGGACCATAAGTTTGTTCATATTCGGCCTGCAGCTCGTGCATGCCTTTAACCTCACCGGAGAACTTACTGTAAGACAGGAAGCTCAGCAGGTAAGGAATTTTGATCTCAAAATTGTTCTTCCCATCGTCCGAATCAATATGGGCATACAGCGTCCAAGGCGCAGGGTCACCCGACTTGCCCCACAGCCCTTCGGAAGCCGCCATTTTCATCGGCTGCGTCTTCACCAGGTACTGCGCTTGTTGGTGACCAAACAACGCCGTGGCGAACGAAGCGATCAAGGCCACGATAATGCCGATCGTAAACGATTTTTTGAAGAACGCCACATCTTGACGTTTCATCAATTTATAAGCGCTGACCCCAGCGATCAAGAAAGCTCCTGTGGCAAAAGCGCCCAACACGGTATGCGGGAATTCCACCCACAATTGCCCGTTGCTGATCAAAGCGAAGAAGTCGTTCATTTCTGCGCGGCCGTTGTTGATCCCGAAACCAACCGGACGTTGCATAAACGAGTTCGCGGCCAAAATCCAGAACGCCGAGACGGTCGTCCCTAAAGCAACTAGCCAAATACACAACAGGTGCACTTTTTTGGACAAACGATCCCAACCGAAGATCCACAGCCCAATAAATGTTGATTCCATAAAGAAGGCAAACAGCGCCTCCACCGCCAGCGGCGCACCAAATACGTCGCCAACAAAGCGAGAGTAATCCGACCAGTTCATCCCGAACTGGAATTCTTGGAGAATCCCCGTCACGACCCCTACCGCAAAGTTGATAAGGAACAGTTTCCCCCAAAACTTGGCCATCCGTTTGTATTCTTCTTTGCCCTTCACGACGTACATCGTTTCCATGATGGCGATCAGCACCACCAGGCCGATGGACAAGGGTACGAAGAAGAAATGGAAAATCGTTGTCACCGCAAACTGAAGGCGAGCAAGCACAATCGGATCCAGCATTTCTTTTCCCCTACTTTCAAATAATTATTATCTAATGTGAATTCTATCACTGATCCATGAAAACGAACGGGGAAAAAGTAATAATTTTGTGACAGAAATCACATGAGAAATGTCACAATTCCGAACATGGCCTGAAACCCGCATCAGATCAACGTTTTTTGAGGGTCGTACAATTTATGACATTACTGTGAATGGCCCTTCTTCACGCCATCGAGGAGGTGCATCAGGGTTAACACCGGGTGCCGCCACAGCATCCGCGGTCCGGCAAAAGCCATCACCCGGCGAATCCGCGGCCCGTTGTTCTTAGTCATTGCCATCCGGTCTTGCCACCTTCTTCGTTCCCTGCGTCCGAAAAGCCAGTCTCCATCCCAGCCATGTCCCTGCGATCATCAGCAGCCCGTAGGCCACAACCCCAAACGGAAGCGACGTTGCAAGCCAATGCAGCAAGCCAAATCCGCCGAGCAGCAGCATCAACCCCATGAAAACAAAGGATTGGTTTTGCTGCCCCGCCGCTTCAAAGGGTTCAGAGAAAGGTAGTCCCTTGCGCATGCATAGGAAACAAAGAATCGCGTAAGCAAACATCGCGAGTCCTGCCACAATCAAGTCAGGGATAATGGACGCTCCGAACAGCACGGCAAAAATCGCCGCCTCCACCACATACAAAGGCAGCATAAGCCGAACCAAGCTCGCCAGCAAGGCCCCTTTGTAAATAGACGCTTCGCTGGTGATCGGGGCGGTCCGGTAGATCCAAGCCGCTTTATATCGGGAGGAGTAACGCAGCATCATGATGAGCGTTGGCAGCATAATCCCGCTAAAATAAATGAACAAATACGAACGGGAACCGGAGATCCCTTCCAAGCCCTGATCGAGTCCGTTCGAGAATAAGAAGATGAAAGGAAACACGATAGAGAAGCCCAGGGAAGGGTACACCTTCAGCTTAAACTCACGCTCCGTTCCCAGCATCGACCAGGTGAAACGGAAAAAGGCGCTCTCCTGCGGCGTGGAGCATAGCCTATCGGAGATTCGGCGCAGCATCTTCCCCGACCGCTGCCCGCTCTTCGCGCTGGGTTCTGCCAGCTTCTGCAGGTTCCGCTCCAACGCCGGCATCAGCTTCAGGTACAGCAGGAACGCGGCCAGCGGAACAACGACGGACAGCACCGCCAGACCGGCATACGTCATACCTTCTCCCGGGTGAAGCAGCGTTTGGAAGGAAGCGCCCACCCATACCGGCGGCACCAGGTACTGCCACCACGCCGGCTTGAAGACGATATCCATCTCCGTGAAGTCGAACAGCCGGACCAACACCTGATAACCTACCGCAATCGTGATTGTCATCCCGATTTGCACGTAATTGATCATATCCTTCAGCTTCTCACCGTCAAAAAACCGCAGCACGACCAAATACAACAGCGCGGTTAACACCACGATCAACAGATCCATCAGGATCAGCTCCAGCAGCATCAGAGCAAAGAACCCGATCCCTTGCCGGAATAATCCGACCGCCAGCGGAATCACCGCAATGGCTCCGGTCAAAAAGAACAAATAAATAAAAATATGTACCGTCTTCGCCATCGTGAGCGTGCGGCGGTTGATCGGCTTCGTCGCCAAAATGCTCCGATCCCGAATATCCAGCAGCACCGAGGAGAAATCGGAGATCATCGAAGTCATGACCATAAACATCATAATGCCGAACAAGATGCTCATCTGAAACAGCAGATTGTCCCCCATCAGCACGAACATCGAGCTAAATCCGCCAAACAGGACGTACAACCACAGCGAGCGCAGAAACTGGTTGCTCTCCGCGGTATCCTGTTTCCGCTTCTGATTTGAACTTTTGGCCAGCGTAGGCTTCCTTCTCGCATCCATCGCCAGCTTTACCTGAACGATTCGGCGCATCACCGAATAATCCACGCCCATCTTCTCGAATGCACCACGGAACCGGTCCAACACTAGCAAGCTCTTCATTTCTTCCATCCGCTACACCTCTTGCACGATCGATACAAGCCGGCTGGCAATATCCTGATGCTCATTAAATCCGGTCAACTGGTTGAAGATCTGTTCCAGCGAACCTTCATGGTTCTGGGCCTTTAACTCGTCAAAGCTGCCGTCGGCCACAATGCGTCCTCCGTCCAGCAGGACGATCCGGCTGCTGATCTTCTCGACCACGTCCATGATATGAGAGGAGTAAAAAATCGCCTTGCCTTGCGACGCCAAGAGAGCAAGCACTTCTTTAACGACCATGACACTGTTGGCGTCAAGCCCGCTCAGCGGCTCGTCCAGGAACAGCACGTCCGGATTATGCAGCAGGCTGGAAATCAGCAGCACCTTTTGCTTCATGCCCTTAGAGAACGTCGAAATTCGGGAGTTAAAAACGTCACCGAGGCCAAATTCCGTCATCATTCGCCGGGATTTCATCTCTGCGTCATCGGCGGATAAGCCGTACAGCTCGCCAATGAAGGTCAAGTATTCACATGCCGTCAACGTATCGTAAAGCTCGGCGATTTCCGGGACGTATCCGATACGCTTCTTGTAGCTAACGTCGCCGTCACCGGGATTTTGGCCAAATACCCGGACCTCGCCTTGATACCCTTCGACCAGGCCTAGCATAATCTTGACGGTCGTGCTCTTGCCCGCCCCGTTGGGCCCGATGTAACCGATAATCTGACCCGGATACACCTCCAAATCCACGCCGTTCAGAACGTGATGTCCCCCATAGCTCATGCGCAAATCCGTCAGCTTAATCACTGGATCCTTTGTTGTCATCATCGATTCAACTCCTTTCTACTGCTCTCATTTTACCATACATTTCCTCACGCCCGCGGCTGAAATCTTCACACAAAAAGGCACCTCCCGATCCCAAAAGGTACGGAAGATGCCTTCTTTATATAAAAGGGATATCGATTATCCCTGAGCATTGGATGGAATAAAGCCACTGATATCTACGCCAAGACCTTGCGCCAGGCGCATGCCGTATTCTTTGTCAGCTCGGAAGAAGTTGCACACCGCGCGCAGCTGAACTTGCTCCGGTGTCTGCTTCAAATCGTTCACCAGGTTGGAGATCAAATGATCCTTCTCCTCAGCCGTAAAGCTCCGGTACAGCTCGCCTGCTTGCGTAAAATCATCTGTTTTGGCGATTCTCTCGCGGCCGATATTTCCGCTGACTGGCACTACGCTGTCACGATAGGCCGGATCTTCCTTCGGGCTGGAGTCGAAGCTGTTCGGCTCGTAATTGATTGGAGACGGATCCTGCTTCACGTTCATGAAGCCGTCCCGCTGATGGTTGCGGACCGGGGCATACGGGCAGTTGATCGGGATTTGCAAATAGTTAGCACCAAGCCGGTAACGCTGGGTATCCGGGTAAGAGAACAACCGGCCTTGCAGCAGCTTATCCTCGGACGGTTCGATGCCAGGTACGAGCACGCTTGGCGAGAACGCCGACTGCTCAACTTCCGCGAAGAAGTTCTGCGGATTACGGTTCAGCGTCATCGTGCCGATTTTGATCAAGGGATAGCTGTCTTCCGGCCATACCTTCGTGGGATCCAGCGGATCGAAGCCCCAACGATCCAGATCCTCCACTGGCATGAGCTGTACATTCAACTCCCACTGCGGGAATTCCCCGCGCGCAATATGGTCGTACAGGTCGCGAGTCGCATGATTGAAATCTCGACCTTGTACTTCTTGAGCTTCCGCCGCCGAGAGGTTCTTTACCCCCTGCTTCGTTTTCCAGGTGTATTTGACGTACGTGATCTTGCCTTCGGCATTGATCCACTTAAATGCATGCACGCCAAAGCCGTCCATCTGGCGGTAATTCGCCGGCGTCCCATAGTCCGAGAACACCCAGGTCATCATATGCGTCGATTCGGTGGACAGAGTCATGAAATCCCAATACCGTGCCGGGTCTTGGATGTTCGTGTCCGGAGCTGGCTTCAGCGAGTGCACCATGTCCGGAAATTTAATCGCGTCGCGGATAAAGAAGACCGGAAGATGGTTACCCACCAAATCGTAGTTGCCTTCCTCCGTATAAAACTTCACCGCAAATCCCCGCGGGTCACGCGCCGTTTCCGGAGAGCCTTGCCCGTGAATGACCGTAGAGAAACGGACGAACACCGGAGTTTCGCGTCCTACCTCCTGCAGGAAATGAGCTTTCGTGAACTCCTTCATGCTGCGCTCGGTAACAAATACCCCATGGGCGCCTGCCCCCCGGGCATGCACGACGCGTTCCGGAATCCGTTCGCGGTCGAAATGGCCCAGCTTCTCCAGCAGATGGTAATCCTCCAACAGTGTAGGGCCGCGCTGCCCTACCGTCCGAGAATTTTGATTATCGCCTACCGGAGCTCCCGTATTCGTTGTCAGCCGGTTATCCATGAAATCATCCCTTTCGATTTATTATTACACTAAGACTTATTCTAAAAACTATAATAAATAGTACCATGCCCCCCCTCTAAACTGCATGAAGGTTCCATGAGGGGTTGATGAAGATTGTTCAGCTGCCTTCTTTTTACCCTCCATTATTGAGAATATGGGAGGACCTGCGTGAGTATGTTAATTCTGTGACATCTGTCGTCTGAAGTCATTTGAAAAATGTACCAATTGATGCTATACTCTCCCTGAAATTAGGAAACATTCACCAAAGAAGGAGCGACGCGTCATGGAATTCATCACTTTAAATAATGGTTTACAGATGCCGCAGCTAGGGTTCGGAGTTTGGCAGGTGCCTGATGAGGAGGCTACGGCCGCAGTCGCCAAGGCGCTGGAGGTAGGTTACACCTCCATCGACACGGCGATGATCTACCGCAACGAGGTGGGGGTCGGCAAGGCGATTAAGCAGTCCGGTATCCCTCGTGAGAAGCTGTTCATCACCACGAAAGTATGGAACAGCGACCAGGGTTACGACAGTACGCTCCGAGCTTATGACGAAAGTCTGGCTAGACTTGGTCTCGATTATGTCGATTTGTACTTGATTCACTGGCCGATGCCAAAAGTCGACCGGTACGTGGAAACCTACAAGGCGTTGGAGAAGCTGTACCGCGATGGACGCGTTAAAGCGATTGGCGTATGCAATTTCGAAATCGAGCATTTGGAGCGTCTGCTGAATGAAACGGAAATTAAGCCGGTGTTGAACCAGGTGGAATGCCATCCGCACCTGACTCAGACCGAATTGAAAGCGTTCTGCGCCAAGCATGATATTTACATCGAAGCCTGGAGCCCGCTGGAGCAAGGCGGTGAGGTGCTGACCGATGCGGTGGTGAAGTCCATCGCCGAAGCCCATGGTAAGACGCCGGCACAGGTTGTCCTCCGCTGGCATCTGCAGAACAATACGATCGTGATCCCGAAATCGGTCACCCCGTCTCGGATTGAGGAGAACTTTAACGTGTTCGACTTCCAGCTGTCGGACGCTGAAATGGAGCAGATTAGCGGCTTGAACCTCAATCGCCGCAAAGGCTCGCATCCGAACGACATGTACGTTGGTAAGCCGGAATAAGGCTTCTGTCCAAATACAAAAACGCGGGTTGCCTGAGCGCTCTCAAGCAAACCCGCGTTTTATTTTTCAAATCTATAACTCGACCGTACATAAACGCTTCTGCCAGCAGGACCCCGGCTTTGTCCGCGGCCGCTGCCATTTCCTCCGCCTTGGCGGCCGTCAACGCCAGCGGCTTCTCGCACAATACATGTTTGCCCGCTTCAGCGGCACGAATCGCCCATTCCTTATGCAAGTGGTTCCGTGGTTGTCCCCTTCATTGTACATGTCCGAAGAAGGCAAGTATAGAGCATCCCGACCTGATGAAAAAGGCATGAACGGGGTATAGTAATCCAGAAGAGTCGGATCTATGTGGATCTGCAACCTACCCTATTTCAAGCAAGGAGACGATCAACCTCATGGAAAATCTGCACGAATTCGTCGAGAAGGTTCACGATCAACAGGAGAAGCAAGCCAAAAACAAAAAGCGCGGGCACGGCAACCCGGCCGGCCAGCTTCCAACCAAGCAGCACGGCACGCAAAAATAACATCAAAGTATCTTAGCTACTTCAAGATGGCATCGCCGAAAAAAGCCGCTCACAATCCTGTGCAGCGGCTTTCGGCTTTCGGCTTATCCCTCGTACTTATCATGGCCGGAAATGTATTCGTTCAGCGTCTCTCCGCCTTCAGTGCTATGGTTCTTGATCGTCGCCAAGCGTCCGTTCTGCGCTTCTCCGCCGTTACCGGTCGTTTGATTCTGCCCGTTGCTGCTGCCGTTTCCGGTGCCCGGCTTGCGATGCTGCTTGTTATTTCCCATGTTGTTCTAACCTCCTCAGTAGGATCTGATGGATGGAAAGGCCGCCCTGCCTGTTCCTTCGGTTAGCGTTTCTTCCCCGGGCTGTTTTTATTCCAAGGCAGGGGAACTGGACTAAAGTCCAGCTCTTGTCTCCCCCAGAGACTGAAGTCTTCTTTCGGCTTTTGTAGTATGCTGATCACAGATAAGTACATAAACAAAGGAGTTTGCGTATGAATTGGAATAAAAAATCATGGATTGGGCCCGTGCTCATCCTGCTAGGCCTCTATCTCTTCTTCTTCCGCAAGGAAGCGATCAGCGCGGGAACGCTGTTCGGCATCTTCTGGCCGACCTTATTTGTCCTTCCGCTCGGTCTGTTCTTCCACTGGTTGTATTTCTCGGTCGTTGGGCGCAAGGCAACCGGGCTGCTCATCCCCGGGGGAATTCTCTTCACCGTCGGGCTCGTCTGTCAACTTTCAACATTATTTGACAGCTGGCAGTACCTGTGGCCCGGCTTCATTCTGGCTCCGGCCGTAGGGTTGTTCGAGTTTTACTGGTTCGGGAACCGCAATAAATACCTGCTGATCCCGATCAACATTTTGACCGTGCTTTCGTTATTGTTCTTCGCCGTCTTCTCGCTGGGCGCGTTGTACAACCGCCTGATCTTCGGCCAACCGTTATTAGCGATTGCCTTGATCGCTATCGGTGCAGGGCTGATGATTGCGCCGAAGCGACGGTCTTAACGCCCCCCCTTCATGCAAAAAAAGCAGAGTGAATCTTCAGGGACTGGGGACTATCCCCGTTTGTGAGACAGGGATCAAAACACCTTTCAAGATTAAACAGCCAGTTGTCGGAAATGAATCGGTGACTGGTTGTTTCCTACACATTTGTGGTTTACCGGACACTTCATCCGGAGCAAAGCAGCGATTTTTCGGTATCCATAGCGATATTTATGCCGGATTCAGAGTTCGCGAATTTTCACTACCATGTGGTTCTCGAGTTTATTTTCTCCCTTGCCTTCAAGCGATAGTAAGTGGCGCGAGGGATTCCGATCCAGGCGCAAGCTTGTTGCACACTCACTTCTCCTCGAATCGACTCAATCCACTCTATTACAATCTTTGACGATGCCCCCTCTCCATCTCGTTGTACTTTTTTAGCAGCTCTAGTTGTTGTTTCAAAAACCGGTTCTCCGCCTTAACCTTCCCTAATTCCGAGGTATGTTCGGGTCCTTTGCCATAGCTGTATTGTTTACCTACTGGCTGCTCTAAACGGTTCTGCTCGCCATTGCGATACCATCTCATCCAAGTTTCCGCTTGTGTCTTATTTCGGATATTTAATTGCTCCATAATTTCCTTCACCGGTGTACCAGACATTTTCATTTCAATTGCCTTCATTTTAACTTCTAGGGGGATAACTAACTCTTGTTCCCAATGAAAAAAAAACACCTCCAAGGTTGTCTCCATATCTTACGACATGGGCGAATTTTCTTGAAGGTGTTTTTATTTGTCCCACACTATGGGGTCAGTCCCTGACTTTCCATCCGAGCGATTTAGTCAAATTACAGCCCCAATAAGTTCTACTTGAAAGGATCACTTACAACCTCAAGTTGGACTATTATTATTTTTTGCTTAAAACATACTCTTTAAGGTCATCAAATTTATCCTTGTTTTCTTTTGCCCATTGTACTATGTCAGTCATTTTCAAGGACTTCGTTTGACTATCCGGAACCAAAGACTGAACTGCTGGGAAAAGTTCAGTTTTACCTGCCTCAAGTTGGTCAATAATAAATGGCACAGCAGGAAGACCCAGTTTTTTTAGAGAAGTAATTTTCTCATCTTCAGTTAATTCAGAATTAGCGATTTTTTCAACTTCTTCAGGAAGTGTCTTAAGTTTTGCCTTCCATTTCTCCGAGAACTTGTCTCCAGTATCCCAAGCTGTACTTTCCTCTTCTTTGAGGTTTACTTTTGTGATTTCTTCGATAGCAACTGAAAAAATGTAATCAAAAAGACCGCTTCCTTCACTTTCATCGATTTTCTTTTCTAAAATTGGAACAGCATCTGTTCCGAGATTTACAATATTTGCATACTCTTCGCTGTTCTTGATGTAATCATAGGGATTACTACTCATGGCTAATTCAGTTTTATTAGTGACTTCCGTTTGTAACTGTTCGGCCAAGCTGTTAAGGTTTTGGTTAATTTGCTTCTCAACGGATGCATTAGCACGTACCGCGTATAAAGAAGAAGTAACAGCAAAACCGAGGGCGAACATTCCAATAAGTAACTTTTTGTTCACTTCGATCACCTCACTATATATTATATACTATTCATTACTTGTATACTTGCAACGCAGATCCGTATATGGAAGATGTGTAAGGGTCCCATCCTAAAGATTGGAGTCTCTCCAATTGGCCCCATTTTGCGTTAGAATAGTTAGTTCCTTCCGCTTTGGAAAAATGAGTCCTGTAGCGGACTTTCACCACCTAGTTATCGCCCATGCCGGGCGCACATGAAAAAAAGCAGAGTGAATCGTCAATGGATTCACCCTGCTTTTTGTTGTTTTTAGATGGCCCAAGGCTGACGCTCGGTCCGCACCGTCTGCCCAGATTGGACTGCCTGCTCCATCATCAAGGACAGGTATTGGTCCTGAGCTGCCTCCGCCAAGCTGTAGAACGAAGGGCCTCCATGTACGTATTGCCCCATCTTCTCCAAGCTGGTGGCGATGGCGATCTCTTCGTCCGTCAGCCGTCCCGGCCGGAACGGGTTTACGTAAACCCATTCGGAGCCGGCCAGCACGCCCTCGTGGTAATACCCCAAAAGGCTGCCGTTCTGGCCGGCATCCACCCGCCGCAGCTGCAGCTCCACCGGGGTGCGGTAATCACGGAGATAGCGGAGCTCGGTGCCGTCGATTTCACCCCGGACGCCGCGCACCAGCACGCGATGACGCCGGATCGGCGAGAAATATTGATCGTAGGTAAAATCGAACAATGCCGTTCGCTCGCCGAACCGCAACAGCGCGATCGTCTGGGACGAGGTGACGATCCGTTCCTCCACTGGCCAGCCTCCGCGGCCGGGGCCTTGAACCAGCGGGGACTGAATCTGCTCCCCTCGGATTTCCGCATCCTCGAATCCCACCCCGAGCAGTTGCCGGATCAGGCTGATGCCGTGGTAGCCGTGCCCCTCCGATACCTGCACGTGCGACACCTCGCCCAGCAGGCCAGACCGCACGACGGCAAGGCGAGCCGCATGCATCGGCTGGAACAGGAACTGCTCGGCCACTTGAATTTTCGCTGCGGATCCCACGCTTGCATAGAGTTGGTGCAGCCCGGCCAGATCGGCCGCCGGCGGCGTCTCCGTCAGAACGGGAATGCCCGCTGCGGCGAGCCGGACCAGATACTCCGGTGTGACCGTACGCGGCAACGACAACACCACAAAGTCGAAGTCCCGCCGCTCCAGGAACGCCTCCCAATGCGACGTGACCGGGACGCCCCAAGTCCGGGCGACTTCCCGGCCTTTTGCTTCGTCCCGCATATAAATGTTGCTAACTCCAAAACGCTTCGGCAGCGCGCGGGCAATGCGCAAATAAAATTCAGCCCGCCAACCGCCGCCGACCATTCCAATCCGCAGCTTGCCCCTATTGTCCATCGTGTCTTTGCTTCCTCCTCAAGTCTGCCAACCCACGCGTCAGGCCCGGATCACATGGATGCCTCGCCGCGGGGTCCCATCGTCAGAAGGGCAGAACGGCGGCGACAACCAACGCGAGAATACGCGCCATATTGGTTAGCAGGAAATTTTGCACCGACAAGCCAAACGTCAATTGCTTGGTTGGCTGCGCGGTAAACGTTCGGATATTTTTTGACACTGGCACCACTGTGAGGAGCACGAGCAGCAGAATAATCGGATGAACCCCCAGGATCGCCAGTACGATGACATCTACATAGGCCGCATAATAGAGCAACTTAAACAACATCAGCGCCGGCCCTTTTCCAATGTAGATCGGTAAGGTGTAGCGTTTGTTGTCGATATCCTCTTCCATATCGCAAATATTGTTGGCCAGCATGATGTTGGCAATGCCAAGAATCGCCGGTATGGAGATGAGAAATACCAGCAGCGTCTCCAGCAAATGAACTTGGAGAACTACCGTACCGCCCTGCAGTGTCAGTGAAGCCAAGCGGTCGCCCGCGTGGATGTAAGCCGATACAAATATAATAACAAATCCCATGAACAGTCCGGAAAAAATTTCGCCCAGCGGCATCCGAGAAATCGGAATCGGCCCAAAAGAATACAAGATGCCGACCGCAAACGACAACGCGCCAAGCAACAGCAGCAGCCACCCGGTCTGAAGGAAGAGCAGCACTCCCGCGGTCACCGCGATCATGAACAACAAAATAATCAGTGCTAGCACCGCGGCCGGATTCATGCCGTATTTTACGATGGCATTGTGTTTTTCGTAGCCGTAGCCGTGCTTGCGGTTCGCTTTTTTGTAATCCACATAGTTGTTGATCGCCGTCGTGGTCATGTCGAAGCTGAGCAAGGAAATCAGCATGAGCACAAAATGCCAAGGCTCAAACACATGGAACCGATAGACAGCATAGACCGTGCCGAACAGAAGCGGAATCATACTTGCGGCCTTCGTCTGGATTTCCACCAGCTTGAGAAATTTGGTGATCGCCATTCTCCATCATCCTCTTTTTATCTCGTTAAAAAGAAGATATCTTACTTTTGAAATAATGGCTGTTGGATATGTCCTTGACAAAGGGCATTAGGCTAGAATTCGCAAGCCGATGTATTCGATTCGTTTGCCATGACCTGACGGCTTAAGCTAAAATGCAAGTAAGTTGTACCAAAACCGTAGAAGAGGGGTTCGCGTATTGTCCATGTTCTCCACAGAAGACCTGATTGGATCTTTGATCTTTCTCCTTATCCTCACTGTGATCGCCGTTTGGAATTTGCGGAAAATGAGTTCCGGAGCGTACGATCTCAAGGCGCTGCGCAAACGCGGCCTGGTGTGGACCGAGGTGGCGGTCGCCTTGTTCCTGCTGCAGCTGCTGCTGCGCAAGGGAGACAACCGCTTTCTATTGGTCCTTGGCATGGTGGTCTTGTTTGCGGCAAGCCAGTGGCTCGGAGCTATCTATTTGGAGCGGAAAGAAAACAGAGGGGAGAAGAAATAAGTCAGCTGGGCAGCGGCGTGCTTGGTTCAGCGGTCATCCGGATCGAATCGCCGCCCCGCTTGACGTCATACATCGTTGCATCGGCGAGCCGAAGCATATCCTCTAAGCTGGCGTTCCCGTCCGGCGACAGGCTGATGCCAATGCTGGCCGAGATGCTGATGCGCATTCCCCGATACACATAACCTTCAGCCAGGCTGGATCGAATGCGGTCCAGCACTTTTAATACCCCGTCCTCCTGCAAGTTCACCAGCAGGATCACGAATTCATCCCCGCCCAAACGGCAAACCATATCCTGTGCCCGGACCAGGGAAACCAGCCGGCCTGCGATATGCTTCAACAATTCATCCCCGGCTTCATGGCCGTATGTATCGTTCACTTCCTTGAAATTGTCCAGATCCAGGAACATCAGTGCGACCGGCTCTCCTCGCCCCTGTGTTTCTTCGTATTTCGCATTAAATTTTGCCCGATTGGCAAGTCCAGTCAGCTCGTCATGATAGGCCAAGAATTGAATCTTTTCCTCTAGCTGCTTCCGTTCCGTAATTTCAATAATGACTCCTTCCAGCCTTACGAGGTGCCCGTGCGCGTTGAAATACGGTCGTGCCCGGTTCTGGAGCCATTTGATTTCGCCGTCCGGCCGAACGATGCGGCATTCCTTCACGGAGTTGGTTTTTTGGAGAATGAGTTCATGCTGGATCTCGAAGAATAGCTTTAAGTCCTCAGGGTAAACGATCTCCTGCACCTGCTTCCCCTTCAAACTCTCGCTCGAATATCCGGTAATTTGCTCGAACCCGGCAGAAACCTCCAACTCCATTGTACTGAGATCATAAGTCCAGACCCCAACGGATACGCTTTCAAGGATATCGTTCAATTGCTGTTTGCCACTTTCGGCGCGCGGCGTCCACATCTTCGTGGTCAACACATAGATCAAGCAAAACGATAGAATAAACAGGCCGTATACCAGAAAAAAAGCAGCGTCGGCGCGTTCCAGCTTACCGGTCAGCAGCGCCCCGCGGTCTGCGAGCGCGAAATACAGCATCGACAGGAGATGAAGTGCACCTGCCACAGCGACCGCAAGATAATGATGATACATCAAGCTGAGGAGCGGAAGCAGCCCCAGGAATATATAACTGGTCACGGACAAATCCGTGAATACCATAACATTGAGGTAAATGAACAGCATCACAAGCGTTAAAATCATCGTAAGACGCGGCCAGCGGCGTCTGATAACAAATCCGGCCAGCACCAAGAGCAGGGAAGCGCCCAAGATCGGTTGCGCCACTTCGACATGCCGATGGACAAGCATTTGCAGCACACTGGCAACGACAAACAAGCCGACAAGCAATTTTAACATCCAGATGTTTTTGTTATGAATTTGGTGGGCGTTCATCCGTTCTCCCCCCTTGAAGTGAGGCTCATCCTAATGGCGCAATAGGAAATTTTAGGTACAAAGAACTATGTCTAAGGAAATATTATACTACAACTGCAAAATTGTGCTACACGATTTTATCAGCAACACCCAAATGAAAAAGCCGGAGTGAACGCTCCGACTTTGGTCTAATGCATATGCAGGATTTCACGGCACATATTGCTGCACGATCCGGACGGCCTTGCCATCCTTCAGCGTGAGATGATACGGGAATTGGCTGAGATCCAGCAGATCCGTGTTTTGGAATAACTTGCTGAATTTCTGTAAGGTTACGGTTTCATTTGCCCTAATTTCGATATCCTCCGGCTTGCCGGTCCGGTCATAAATTTGCAGCACAACTTCAGCATCCGTAGAAACCGGATAAGTCACCGATTCCTCCGTCTCATTTACGATATAATAACCGTCCGGCGGTCCGTCAATCCCGGCATCCGGTTCGCGTTCTGCGAAGATCGCCGCCGCCTCATCCCCCTGATACCACAAGATCGGGTCCGCCGTGAGAACTGCCCCGTCAGAGCCAAGCTTCACAGCGTTCAAGTATACCGTGACCGTATCGGGGAACTTAAGCTCCGCCGTTCCAACGGCCGACGTCTTGGCTCCCGTTCCCGCTCCCGGAAGGAATCCGAAGGACGACGGCGCATGGGCATCCAGCCCGGGCAACATTACAATGAGCGCCAGGGGGAGCAGCGCTGTAAACCAATTTTTCATGTCAGGTCCGCCTTTCTATGTCAGCACATCCAGCGAATTACCGCCTCAGGATTTCCATTGTATGGCTTACAGGTTCATTATATGACGGCCTACCGAAAAAAGGGTCTCACCCAGGTTAAAACGGGTAACAAAATCTTCTTCAATTTCCTAATGCGCCGGGAAAAAGGCCAGCTGAATCACGAAGATCACGCCAAACACGTAAAGCAGCGGATGAACCTCCCGCCCTTTGCCGCTGACCAGCTTCATCACAGGATACGTGATGAACCCGACGGCGATCCCGGTGGCGATGCTGGCGGTGAGCGGCATCATGAGCAGGATGGCGAAGGCCGGAAACGCCTCGTCGAACGATTTCCACTGAATCCGGGCCAGCCCTTCCATCATAAAGCAGCCGACGATGATCAAGGCGGGTGCGGTGATGGCCGGAAGACCAGAGATGGCTCCCACCAGCGGCGAGATGAACATCGACAGCAGGAACAGTCCGGCGACGACGAGCGATGTTAGGCCGGTGCGGCCGCCCGCAGCCACGCCGGTCGTCGACTCGATGTAGGCGGTCGTAGGGCTTGTACCAAACATCGAGCCGATGGTGGTTGCCGTCGCATCTGCGAGCAGCGCGGCCTTGGCCCGGGGAAGCTCGCCGTTCTTCATCGCGCCGGTTTGTTCAGTAACGCCAATCAGCGTGCCGGTCGTGTCGAACAACGTGACGAGCAGAAATGCGAATACGGTTGTATACAGCCCTTGGCTAAAGACGCCGGACAAATCCAGATCGAAGAAGACCGGTGCCGGCGGGACGGATACGAAGCCGTCCAATTTCAGCTGGCCAGTGAAATAACCAAGCACCGCGGTCAGCGCCATGCCGATAAACAGCGCGCCGGGAACACGGCGGGCCATCAGCACCAGCGTGACAAAGACGCCAAACAAGGTCAGCAAAGTCACCGAGCGGTGCAAATCGCCAAACGTCACCAGGTTGTCGGGATTCGCCACGACGATACCGGACATTTTTAGCCCCAAAAAGGCGATGAATAACCCGATACCTGCGGTAATACCGAATTTCAGCGAATCAGGAATGGCGCGGATCAGCGCTTCCCGCAGCCGGGTGAAGCTCAGCAGCAGAAACAGTACCCCGGCAAAAAACACCGTACCCAGCACTGTCTGATAAGACAACCCGGTGCTGGCGACAACGCTCGTAAAGTAGGCGTTTAACCCCATGCCGGGTGCGATGGCGATCGGATGCCCGGCGAACAGCGCCATAAACAGCGTGCCGATGACCGCCGCAATCACCGTAGCCATAAACACCTGATCAAACGGAACCCCCGCAGCGCTAAGCACCGCGGGGTTTACGACCAGGATGTAGGCCATCGCCAGAAAGGTGGTTAACCCAGCGAACAGCTCGGTTCGAATGGTCGTTCCATGTTCCTTCAACTTAAAAAACCGTTCCATATAAACTGATGCCCCTTCCTTATGTACTTTCTTGTTGTCAGTATAGCCATTTCGGGAAGTTGTCTTCCCTTGGAAAGCTTGCGGCTTCAGGCCGCGTTCAATTAGTCGTCGATCCAGCCCTTCGTTTGGGTCCGGACAACCTCCGCGAGGACGTCCAGCCAATCCGGCTGATCGTTTAAACAGGGGGCGACCGTAAATCCATCATCGCCCACGGTGCCGCCGCATCGGGCAATGAACTCCTCTTTCGCCTCAATCCCCAGTTCATACAACGTCTCCAGACAGTCGGTGACGAATCCGGGGGTAAACACCAACGGCCGTTTCACGCCGCGGTCGGCCAAGCGCTGCAGCTGCTCTGCCGTGGAGGGTCCAAGCCACGTCTCCGGACCAAACCGCGATTGGTACGCGATATCCCATTGCTCAGGCGTCCAGCCCATCGCCTCCGCCAAGAGGCGCGCGGTTTCGCGGCACTGCTCCGGGTACGGGTCGCCGCCGTCGGCATACCGCTGCGGGATACCGTGAAAGCTCAGCAGGAAGTGATCCGGCGGCTGCGGCAGGCGCTGCAGCAGTGCGGTTAGATGCGTCTGCATCGCGCGAATATAGCCGGGATGGTCGAAGAAGGCGCCCGCCAGGCGAAGCTCCGGCACAAAGCGCTTCGCGGATGAACCCGAGCGCCGGTCCTTGCCGAGGGCGGCAAAGCAAGCCGCATCATAAATGGCGGCGGTGGTCGTGGACGAGTACTGCGGATACAGCGGCAACACGAGGATACGGTCCACCCCCGCTGCTTCCAGGCGGCTTACCGCCTGGGCGATGTCCGGTTCGCTGTAGGCGAAGCCCAGCTCAACCTTATAGCGCTCGCCAAGGCGCTGCTGCAGGCCGCTTTGCTGCCGGCGCGAGATCGCCAGCAGGGGCGAACCCTCCTCGCCCCAAATGCGGGCATACAGCCGGGCCGAGCGCTTGGGGCGAACGGCCAGGATCACGCCGCGCAGCAGCGGCTGCCACAGCAGCGGCGGGTAATCGATCACGCGCCGGTCGGATAGAAAACGGCGCAAAAAGGGCCGCACCGCCTTGGCCGTCGGCTCCGCCGGCGTGCCGACCTGCGCCAGCAGCACACCGATCATACGGGATGAAATAGGCACGAAAAACTCACTCCGTTCATCTTGGTTCTTGCCTGCTCCCCATTTGCAGGTAAGCAATAATCCCCTATTCCATCATCCCTGTTAGTTGCCGGATGATCAATCGAAATCCTCAAGTTTTCCAGAATGTTCACATTTGGTAAACGCAACAAACCGGTCCGATGGAAGCTTGCCACCGAACCGGTCTTTGCCCGTCTGGAGCATAGACGGCCTTTGAATTCCTTAGGATTAACGCGATTCCGGTTGAACCTCCGGCTTAAACTCCGGATGGCTGCCCGCAGCTGCCTGCGTTTCCTCCGGCGCGTAGGTGCGGCGCAAGAACAAGCCGATCAACAACGCCACCACGCCAACGTACATCGAAATGGTAAAGGCTTGGTGCATGCCGGACACCAGCGCGTTCCCCAGCTCGGCCGGATCCTGCGGATTTGCCGAAGCCTTCAGGTAACGCTCTTGGCCATGCGAGAAGATGCTGATGAACAGCGCGGTACCAATCGCGCCTGACACCTGCTGCAGCGTGTTCATGATCGCGGTGCCATGCGGATATAAGTTGCGAGGCAGCTGATTCAGCCCCGTCGTTTGCCCCGGCATCATCACCAAGGAAATCCCGATCAATAACGTGATATGCAAGGCGATGACCTCACCGGTCGAGCTGTCCGTCGACAAGCCGCGCATGAACCACAAGGTGGCGATAACGATGATGAGCCCCGGCGCGATCAGCGCGCGCGGACCGAATTTATCGAACAGCCGCCCCGCCACCGGCGACATCAGACCGTTGATTACCCCGCCGGGAAGCAAGACGAGACCGGCTGCGAACGGTGCCAACAGCAGTGCGCCCTGCAGGTACATCGGCAGGATAATCAGCGTCGAGAACAAGGTCATCATCATGACCATGAGCAGCATCGCCGACAAGGTGAACATCGGGTATTTAAAGACGCGGACGTCCAAGGTCGGCTCAGAGACCCGCAGCTGCCGCCAAACGAACAAGATTAAAGCGATAAATCCGACGACCAGGCAAGTGTAGACGACAGGACTCGACCAGCCTTCACCTTCGCCCGCGTGGCTAAACCCGTATACGATGCCGCCGAAGCCAATCGTCGACAGCAGAATGGACAGCAGATCCACCCGCGGTTTCGTCAATACCGACACGTTCCGCAAATACAGCGCTCCGTAGACGATGGATAATACCGCGAGCGGAATCACCAGATAGAACAGCCAACGCCAATCCAACACATCCAGAATCAGGCCGGACAGGGTAGGACCAATCGCCGGACCAAACATGATGACCAGGCCGATCGTACCCATGGCCGCGCCTCTTTTTTCCGGAGGATAGATCGTCAGAATGGTATTCATCATCACCGGAAGCAGCAGCCCTGTTCCAATCGCCTGAATGATCCGACCGAGAAGCAGCACGCCAAACGAAGGCGCAATACCGCAAACGACCGTTCCGACCAGGAACAGAATCATCGCCGACAGGAACATCTGCCTCGTCGTAAACCATTGAATCAACAGCGCCGTAATCGGCACCAGAATCCCAATCACTAACATATAAGAAGTAGAAAGCCATTGTATCGTCGAAGGCCCCACGTGTAGCTCTTGCATCAAGTCAGTGTAGGCCACATTCAGCAAGGTTTCATTTAATATGGACACAAAGGCCCCGATGACCAGGGCTATTGTAATTGGTAAACGCCTGATCCCTTCCACACCGGCGCCTTGAGCCGATGACATCGTTGATGTATTCATTTGTAGGGTTACCTCCATCTTCTCCTATTTTTGGACTTTGCGTCTCTCTCTAGGTTTCATATATATGAATAAGGCAAAGCATGCCTTGGGGTTCGTGCTGGCGACTGAATAGACCGTTCTATATATAAAATTTAAAATAAAGGGGCGCGATCTCGCTTCCTTCTTCTGCCGCAAGGGCCTCCGAGCAACGGGGCTCAGGCAGGAAAGAGCCGCGGAATCAAACGAGCTGCCGTGTGCAAAGGTTGGCTGCTCTTTTGCGTTAAGCACATGATGATCGAACCTTCTACGATCCCATTGATCAGAACGGCTAAATCCGCCGATTCTTCCGCACTGTAGCCGGAAGCGATAAATTTCTTCTCCAATTCAGCGATCCAGGCGTCATACACTTCGCAGCAGGCTTGACGAATATTCTCGTTGCTGCGGGCGGTCTCGTGGGCGACGATGCCAATCGGCACCCCTAGCTTCGCATCCTCGCGGTCATAGTTCTCGGCAATGAGAAGCAGCAGCGCTTGCACGGCCCCAATTGCATCTTCTGTGGATTCCAGCACGGCGCGCAAGCTCGCCAAAGTGACGTTCTTGGTGTAAACGACAGCTTCACACGCGAGTTGTTCTTTGCCTTCAGGGAAATGGTAATACAACGATCCCTTGGGTGCACCGCTCATTTGGGTGATTTGGTTCAGCCCCGTCGCGTTATACCCTTGGCTCTGCAGCAGCTTGGCCGTCGTTTCGATCAGCAACTGTCGGGTTGGATTCTGATTGGGCATGCATACCGGTACCTTTCCGCGTAAGATTAGACCGATTGGTCTACATGATGATAAGCGATGTCCAAGGCCAATGTCAACACTTTAGGTCCGGTATGCCCCCATTTTATAAGCGCAGGTACATCTCATGCAGGCTGATTTTATCGCGAACAAACCCGTGCCGGTCCAAAAATCCTTCCAGCAAGGCATTATCGGGCAAAGAGGCTGTGAATTTAACGAAGCCTAATTCCTCGCGGGCAGCGACCAGCATCCGGGTGGCCAAGCCTTGTCCCCGATGCCGATTGCTGACAATCAGCATATTAATCTTGCCAGTTGGACTAATCGAGAGCCCTCCGGCCCATTCACCGTCCACCTGAACGCCGTAATAGACGTTGGAAGGAGTTCGCTGCTGATACTCCAAATCGTTTTGCCAGTTTATGTGAAAATATCTCCAAGGGCCCACCAGATCGGCGAAGGTCTCGAACGTAATCTGCTCCACCGGCACTCCCGCAGAAGCCCCAAGCGGGGCTTCCAGTCGGGAAGCATCGGGAAGGGTGAAGAACGAGACGTCGTACACACGGCGGTATCCTCTTTTTAGATAAAAAGCGATCGCCCGGTCGTTCCCGGCAATGACCTCCAGGAACAACTGCTTGCAACCGGCTTGCAGCGCCTCCTCCCGGTGCAGGCCCATCAAACCTGCACTTACTCCCTTGCCGCGGTATTCCGGGCTGACGGCCAGCGCGCCGCAGCGCATCGTTCGGACGGACTCGTAGACCTTGCTGCCGCCCAAGACAACCCCCACGGGTTCTTCGCCGTCGAGAGCCACGAAGGAGTGCTCACGCGCATTGCCTTCCGGACCAAAAAATCGATCCTCAAACTCCGCTTCGGTCAAATTAAATTGGATGATATAATCGGCAAAACCGCGTTGAAACGCCTGATATATCGTGTTCATGTCCAGGTCCGTGCCCCGTACGTATCGCATCATCGTCTCGTTCTCCTTCCTCGCATAGCCTTTTACCAGGCGTAGGCTTTTGGCGCTTCACCGCCCGGACCCGGGAAGATCTCGTCGATGGCCTTCAGCGTCTCCTCGCTCAGCTCGACTTCGACAACCCGCAGCGATTCCTCAAATTGCTGCAGCGTGCGCGGCCCGATAATCGGCGCCGTAACCGCCGGATGCGCCAGCGTCCAGGCGAGGGCCACCGTGGCTTCCGATTCGCCCAGCTCTTTGCACAGCTGGCTGAACCGCTCCAGCTGCGGGCGCAGCTTCTCGATCCGTTCGGTCTGCTTGGCCGTACGCGAGCCCGGCTGCGGATTCAGATTCCCGCCGAGAATCCCTCCGTCCAACGGGCTCCACGGGATGACGCCGATCCCCAGCTCCTCGGCTGCAGGCAGAACCTCCAGCTCCGGCAGACGGCACAGGAGGCTGTACTTATGCTGCTCGGAGACAAGGCCCAGCGCCCCGCGGGCTTTCGCCTCATATTGGGCTTTCACAAGATCCCGCCCGGCAAAGTTGCTGGCGCCAACGTATCCGATCTTGCCTTGTTTTTGCGCGATGTCAAAAGCATTCCATAACTCATCCCAAGAAACGTTCCGGTCGACATGATGCATCTGGTACAGTTCGATATGGTCCGTGCCGAGCCGCCGCAGCGAATCGTCCAGATGGCGGCGGATTTTGTAGGCCGATAAGCCGGAACTGCCTTCATTCGGATCCGACGCAGGATCGCTCATCGCTCCGTACACCTTCGTCGCCAGCACGACCTTCTCTCTACGACCGCCGCCCTGCGCGAACCAACGGCCGATGATCTCCTCAGTCCAGCCGCGATGCGACGTACCGCCGTAGACGTTAGCCGTATCGAAGAAATTGACGCCGGCATCAATCGCAGCGTCCATGATTTTAAACGCTTCCTTCTCATCCGTCGTTGGCCCAAAATTCATCGTTCCCAGGCACAAACGGCTGACCTTCAATCCGGTTCTTCCCAAACTGACGTACTTCATGTCAACAACCTCCTTGAGCGTTTTTTGGAAGTAACTTGCCATGATGAAATAGTCCACACCCATTATATACCAGATGGGAGACCCGGGGAAGACAGCCTGTCCAAGCCAGAAGGATGTCCGGCCCCCTTTTAATCCCTGAGACCAGTAATCCGCCGTGAACAGGAGGAAAGCCTCCGGCTTACCACCTATTGAGGTGCAGCCGGAGGCTTCATTTATTCGCCCGGAGTCTCGCTTGCGCTGCCGGACGGCGGCGTCGGGACGGGGCGAAGTCCCGCCGGTTCCGCGCCCGGTTCGGATTCAACATAGTGCTTGAGCAGGGACAACTTGTTCTCCCAGAACCGCTCGTAATACGCCAGCCAGCGCTTCAGCTCCAGCAGCGGGTCGGCGTCCAGGCGATAGCGCGTCTCCCGACCGACCTTGCGCTCGCGCACGAGTCCGGCTTCGGCCAAGATGCGCAGGTGCTTGGATACCGCGGTCCGGCTGATCGGGAACCGGCTGCTGATGTCCTTCAACGGCAGCTCTTGCCCGCTCAGCAGCTTCAGAAGCTCCCGGCGCGTTGGGTCGGCAATCGCCTGGAACACGTCATGTTTTGCAGAGGCTGCCTCCGCCATGGCTTACCCCTGTACGTATTCGGCCAGCTTGACGACGATACCGGTCCAGCCTTGATCCATGCGGCCGCGAACCAGCTCGTGCGCCTCGCCGAATTCGGTAACTTGGTCGACGGTCCACCCGCCGTGAATCAATGTAAATTCAGTTTGCTCCCCTTTTTCCTCCAGCTCGAAGGTCACCGTCCAATCCTTGCCCCAATTAAACGATAACCGGTGCGGCGGCTCCAATTCCGTCACCTTGCACGGGGAGTCTCCGAACGGGCCGGCATGCAGGACAAACTCATACCCTAATACCGGCTGGAAGCTGTTTGGCATAAACCAGGCGGCAATCCCCTCCGACGTAGCTACAGCCTCCCATACCCGCGAGATGGGTGCATTGAGCAGGATCGTGTGCCGGATATCCGGCAGCTTGCCCGTATTGTTTTGTTCCATCGTCTATTCTCCTTTTTACTCATGATTGTTCAGTTAATATGAAACCAAAAGGTTTCCTAATAACAGTGATTATATGACACCATTTGGTTTCATGTCAACAACACTAGGATTCCATAGGTTCAAAAAAAAGATCCACATCTCCAGCAAAAAGCAGCGATGCGGATCTTTAGATATAAACTTCCTACCGTTTACGGCGGATTTCGAACAATCGGGCAGACGGTGCGGAAGGCAAGGTGACCGTCAGCTGACCCGCAGCGGCATCCCAGTTCCACGCGCAAACCAAGTCCTGCGGATAGGCACAGCGGATGTCCAGCGCCTCCCCTTGCAGCGCTGGAAGCGGCAAGGCTTGAGACGAGGCTTCCCCGCGCGTACGCCATACGGCCAGATATACCGTATCGCTGTCCGGCCGGCGCAGGCCCAGGCTGATCCAGTCGTCCTGCTGCTTGGGCAGCCCCAGCGGCCAGAACGGCAACGACTCTGGAATGTCCGCGCGAATCGTCTTGTAATAGTCCAGCGCCTGCTTCACCAGCTCCCGGCGCCGCGGGCTTAACTCTGCCAGATGACCGCTCTGATGCACACGCAGCAGCAGCGCATTCACCATGTTGAAGACGACCTCTTCATCGTCGCCTTCCCGCAGCGGATACGACCAGATGGCGGATTGCTCCGGCGTCAGCGCAGACGGGGATGCAGCGGCGATGGCCGCATAGTTCACGTAATTCTCCTGGTCGCTGGTCGATTGGATGCTGTAACGACTTAACATCGCGTAATCCATCCGCATCCCCCCGCTGGAGCAGTTCTCGATGACGAGCTCCGGATAGCGTTCGAAAATCCGATCCAGCCAAGCCAAGTACGCGCGGTTATGCTGCAGCAGTCCGTCGCCGAAGCTGTCTGCCGCTGTTTCCGTCCCGATTCCGGCGTTGATGTTGTAGTCCATTTTGATATAGCCGACACCATAGTCCTCCACCAAGCGGCGAATGACCTCATCGGCGTGGGCCACCACCTTCGGGTTGCGGTAATCCAGCTGGTATCGGCTGCGGTCCATCACCCGTTTGCCGTGCCGGATGAAGAACCAGCTGTCGTCCGTGTCAGCCAGCTTCGGACTGTTGATGCCCATAACCTCCAGCTCAAGCCATAATCCCGGCACCATTCCTTTGCTCCGGATATAATCCAACACGTACTTGATCCCTTCCGGGAACCGTTCTGAAGACGGCAGCCATTCTCCCACGCCGTCCCACCACTCACCCGGAGCGTACCAGCCGGCATCGATGCAGAAGTATTCGCAGCCCGCTTCGGCGGCGGCATCGATCAATGGCAGCAGCTTCGCCGTCGTGGGTGAACCCCAAAGGCAATTCATATAATCGTTGAAAATAATCCGCAGCTCCCGGTTATCCGCGTTTGGCCGGCGAATCCGGCGCCGGTAAGCGGTCAGCTGGCCGATCGCTTCCTCAAAGCCGCCATTGGCCGCGCCAACGGCAACCGGTACGCTGATAAACCGCTCGCCAGGCTGAAGCGATTTCCACCAATGGTTATCGTGCTCGGTCGGACCGCTGAGGAGCAAGGTCAGTTGGTCCACCTGGTCGAAGATCTCCCAGTGCCAAGAGCCGTTATGCTCGATTTGCCAGAACAAGACGCTCCCCGCCTCCCGGTTCTCCAGGACAGCCATCGGGATATGCTCGGCCGCCGACCAGGAACCCGTATTGCTGCAGGAGATCCGCTTGGAGCTGCGGTCCGTCAAATGGGATAAGCCGAGCTCAGGCAATTTGTAAGTGCGCCACTGCAGCTCGCTTTGCCATCCGGTGTGGGGGATGGACAGCCACATTTTTTCGTCCCGATCCTGACTGCCTTCCTTATCCAAACCGGTCAATGCAAAGGAAGAAATGTACTCTATACCTACTGCTTCCGGCCCGGCATTGTACAGTTCTGCCCAAGCCCGGACCGTCTGCACCCCGTCGTAAAATTGGATGTGCTGCACCGCCTGCAGCCCGGTCTTCGGGTCGCGCAGCGCAATTTCCAGCTTCCTCCCCAACTCGTTGCGTCCTTTGGTATGGCCGGCATACACCATCCGTAGTCCCGGGTACGATGCCCGGTGGGTTCGTCCGTGATACTCAGCCCGGTCCTCTCCAGTTAATTGCAGCTCCATCAGGCGGAAGCCCGGTTTCTGCTCCTTCTGGATCACCGCTTCATTCAGCGCGTTTGCCCCAAAATGAAGCAGCCGCACATCCTGCTCGTCGGTGACTTCCAATACGAGATGTAAGCCGTTTTCCCGAAGCTCGATTTGATTCATCACCCTCGCACACTCCTTACCTGTCCTAAGTAAAAGCAAAACCCAGCACCGATAGATGGTGCCGGGTTCATTTTGTGGTTTACGAACAACCGAGATTCTCGATGTTTATTCCGCCGAACCCAGTTGTACCCATGCTTGCTCGATTTCGGTCACAGCTTGATCTTTTGTTTTGCTGCCGCCGATGTAAGCTTGCATGATTTCTCCGAATTTTTGATGGAACGTATCCAGCGAATAGTTGATCGCAAGGTCACCCGATGGCTCAGACTTCAGAATTTCGTTCATTTGCTTCGGCATATCCAGTTCTGGAAGCGGAGCGTCCTTGATTGGAGGAATAACCTTCGCAATCGTGGAGAACCAGCTCTTGCCGTAGTCGGAAGTATACAGCCAGTTAAAGAACTCGATCGTTTCGTTGACGACCGCAGAGTCTTTATTGATGCGCAGAGCTTGGTCCGCACCGGTGATGATCATCGATTGATCTGCTTTGTCGCTGACCGGATAGCCGGCAATGCCGATTTGAATGTCTGGGTTAATTTTCTTGATCGCTTCTTCGTCCCATGCACCTTTCCCTGTCATGATCGCCGCTTTGCCGGATGCAAAGTCGCTGACTTGCGCATTGCTGTCGCGTTCCAGCGGTTTGTCGGTGCCATGCTTCACTGTCGTATCGATGAAGTTAAAGAAGCTGTCGTACAGCGCCGGATAATCCTTGATTTTCGCATCACCGGCAATAAAGCTCTTCACCAGATCTTGCGACGTTACGCCAGCGTCTTGAGCGGCAGCGTTCACGAAATGTTGGAAGATGTGTTTCCATACCCACCATTCTTTATACGCATTCGCAAACGGCGTAATGCCTTTGGCTTCCAGTTTAGCGATGGCGTCGTCCAACTCCGCTGTCGTTTTCGGGAATGTCATCACGCCAGCTTCATTCAACAGCTGCTTGTTATAGATTAAGGAGAATAAGTTCCCTTTAACCGGCAAGCCAAGCACTTTACCGTCGGAGGAAGTCATATTGGCGCGTACCGCATCCGTCATGGCCGCAGCCAGCGGTTGATCCGTCAAATCCGCACTGTACTCAGCAAAGGTGTCGATATCCCCACCCGCCGTAGTTTGGAATACGTCAGGCGTGCTTCCCGCTGCGATTCTGGATTTTAATACGGTGTTGTAGTCCGCCTGCATGATTTCCAGGTTAATCGTCACGTTTGGCTTCACTTTCTTATATTCCTCAATGTAGGCGTTAAACGCGTCGGTATATTCCGGAGAAGCCGTGAACATATTGATGGTTACGGGTTTGGAATCATCCGTCGCCGCGCCATTACCGGCACCTGTGTTGCTTGCCCCGTTATTCGCCGCGTTATTGTTGCCTCCGCATGCGGACAACAGGCCCATGATCAACACCAGGCTGAACGATAAGGCCAGAATCTTTTTCTTCATTACTTTGCCCCCACTTTCTTTATGGTTAATATTAACTATGCTCCCTATTTTAATGAAAGGAGTCGGGTAATAAAATGTAGATATGTGGCGAAAAAAGGGTAAAAAAGTGAAGTCCGGTCGCGAGTTCACTTTTTGCCCCTTTCCTCCTCCTGCTGCTGGCGGTATTCGGACGGTGACAAAGCATAGTAATTCCGGAACGCCTTGCTGAAATAGTTCTTATCCTTATAACCCAGCATTTCCGAGATCTCCTGAATTTTGAGTGACGAATCGTCAAGCAGTTCTTTCGCCTTATCCATACGGACCTTCTGCACATATTCATGGATGCCGCAGCCATACTGTTGCTTAAACAGCTTCATCAAATACTCGCGGCTCAAAAAAAATCTCTCCGTGAACATGGAGATTTTGATGTCCTCAAAATAGTGATGGTCGATATATTCCTTGATCACCTCGACGCTGAATGGACGGCCTGCGGCCATGGAGCGGCGGACTTGCTCGTGATAATACTCGGTTAGATGGAGCAGCAAGGCCTCGAACTGATCAAACGTAGCCACATCCGTGCAGATTCCAAGCGCTTGCAACGAACGATCCACGCCGGGGGAAGGAAGCTTGTCCGCCGGAACGCCCAGCTCCGAAGCCGTGTCATTCATCAGCACGACGATTTCCCGCAGCAACCGATCGGCTGCGCCGATGCTGAAGAAGCCGGCGGCCTTGATGCTCTTGGTAAACTCGGCCATCACCGATTTGGCATGGTTTACATTGCCTGCCTCTAACGCTCCCCGCAAGATCGGCATCCGGTTGGAGAAGGAGAACGTCTCCTTGTTCGCTGCCTTGTCCGCTTCTCCAATGACGGCGGTCCCTTTGAGCTTCAGCAGGTCGATGCTCTGAATGCCGGCAACGGCCTCATCATACGATTCAGCCAGGTTCAGCACATCCTCGCAATACCGGCCGATCCCTCCGGCTGCCAGCATGCCAAACAGATCGCTTAACGTCGAAACGATTTTCCGCATCAGTTCCCCTGCACGAAAAGCGATCTCTTGCGGGTAGCCCCCCTTCACCGTGTAGACGGCGATCACTTCCCGCTCCTGCTTCGGATTGGCAAAGCTGAAGCACTGCAGATTGTCCACCACGATCTCATTAATCACATTGGCCACCGCGAAATGGAGCAGCTCCCGGTCGCGATGGAACCGGCTGTCCTGCACGGCTTCCATGTTCAAGATTCGCAGGACGAGCGCCCCAAATCGATGATCCGGTTCATCCGCCCCAATTAACGAGAGGAACGCCTGGCTGCTCTGCTTCTTAAAGCTCCGTTCAATAATGGAAAAGTAGATTTTCTCCTTTAATTTCGGGAGCGACATATTAAACGCAATGTTTCGAGTGATCGATTCCTTCTGTCGCTCGCGTTTGGCATTCAGCACATCTACCGCCTTGCGCAGCGCCTGATTCAAATCCTGACGATTGACCGGCTTCAGCAAATAATCGACCACTTTGGCATGAATCGCCTGACGGGTGTATTCAAAGTCGTCATACCCGCTGATCACAATGGTCAGCAGCTCGGGATACTTCTCCTCTACAATCCGCAGGAAGTCGACCCCGTTCAGCTCCGGCATTTTCATATCCACCATAACGATATCCGGCTTGTATTGTTCCAGCATGGCGAGTCCCATCTTGCCGTCCGTTGCTTCCCGGATTTCATCCACCTCAAGTTCCTGCCAATTCCCTAAAATCCGAATCGCTTCGCGAAGCGGTTCCTCATCGTCGATAATCAATACTTTATACATGACTGCTGCCCCCCCGCGGTATTAACATACACATCTCCGTCCCGTGCTCATCGCTCTGGATCCGTAGCTCCGCTTCTTTCCCATAGAGAAGCTTCAAGCGGGTATACAGATTTTTGAGCCCGATGTTCTCTCCTTCCTGCTCCTCCCAATCTTGGAGGAAGGACGCCTGGATTTGCTCCATCTGTTCCGGAGAAATACCTGGACCGTTGTCGCTGACGGAGATTACCGCATGCGTGTCCCCCAGCTCGGCACGAATACGAATGGAGATGCCGCTCGACATTTTCTCTAGCCCATGCTTAATGGAGTTTTCAACCAGGGATTGAATGGACAGCTTGGGAATTTGCAGCTCCTTGAGCGCTTCCTCCCACTCGACCGTTACCTGCAGACGACTGCCAAACCGGGCCTTCTGTAACGCGAGATAACGTTCGATATGCTTCAGCTCCTCCCTAGCGTTCACGATGTCTTTTCCACTTATGCAATATCTTAGCGTCAGCGCCAAGGCATCCACCATATCGGCCACTTCGTCATCCCCGCTCTTGAGCGCTTTGGTCGAAATTGCCTGCAGCGCATTATACAGAAAATGCGGGTTAATCTCGGCCTCCAGTGCCTTGAGGATCGCGTTCTTCTCAACCAGCTTCATCTTGTAGCGCTCATTGATCAAATCGTTGGTCCGCCGCACCATCCGGTTGAAATGCCGGGATAAATAAGCGATCTCGTCCCGACCTTTCACCGGGATTTCCGCGTCAAAGGTCCCTTCGCTAAAGCGGCGCATCTGAAGAGACAAATCCTTGAGCGGACTCGTAATTTTATTGGAAAACAAAGTCACCAGAATGAGCGAAATCAACAAAAAAATCAAGCCGATCAAATATCCGATATTCCGCGTGGCTCTGGCAGCCGCGTAAAGGTTGCTGTACGGAATCGGTTTGACCAGCTTCCAACCTCCGTTCGCTTCAATGTTGTAAATAATCAAATATTTATCGCCAGCCTCGTCGGTCCAGGTGACCGGCTTCTTAGAACCGTTCTTGTCAAGCCGGGCGAGCCATGGCGCATCCTCAATCTGCTCCAAAAAAGCAGGATCATCCACATGAAAAGGAACATTGTTCGGATCCAGATAAAGCAGATGCTCGCCTTTCTCGAACGGAACATCCTTCAGAATCTGGTCTTTGACCGTTGGCTTCAAATAGAAGGAGACGATCGCTTTCGGCTCGCGAGTCACCAAGGCGCGCAGCACACGGTGGTACCCCATAAAGTCAGGTTCCACGGTCATGTTGTAACCCGACTTCGCCCCCGGCACGATAAACGATTGATAGGCCTCGTTATGACGGCTCTCCATCGCCTGCTTGTACCACGGCTGATTCGGAATGTCTTCCTGATAGCTCACCCGAACCGAAACGTTATAAGCTTCGCGCGTAATGGAGTAGTATTTGTGTTGGTCGATCAAATAGAGATAAATGCTCTCCAGGTCGTTCCGCGAGTAAAACAGTTCACGCAGATAGTCCTCCAGGTACATTTTCGACGCATAATCCGATTCTTCGTTCATAATCGCCTGCAGGATGTCCTCGTAGTGAATCTGCGGAAGAGACATCTGTTCCACGCCGGCGAGGTAATCTTCCAGCTTCTGATTAATCAGCTTCAGATTGTTGGTGGTGCTGATCATGCTGTGCTCCACGGATTCTTGTTCTAGCATCTCATAGGAGATAATCGTCAGAAGACCAACCACTAGAATAATAATCGTCGTAAACAACAAAACAAGCTTATTGACCAGCCTGCGCGAAATCCGGTCAGTAAGCGTTGTCAGCATGCTTCGGATGCGGTTGAACATAGCTCCTCATTTCTAGTACCTCGGGCAAAAAAGCGAGTTCACCTTTTTACCCTTAACTGTTTTCTTAAATCCATTTTGACGGCAAAACCGCTGTTTTATAATCATTATAGTCGAAAAAGCCCAAGTGTATAGGGGAGACGGTAACACCGCTGTTTAAACCAATACGTCACGAAAAAGAGGTGCCATTATGTTCAAACTAGGGAGAAAACGGGACGAGAAATTAGAGTTTGGCGCATTTACCCTGCCGATTCTAATTGCCATCATCGCGGTCTTCTATTATCCGTTTGTCATGACGATCCGTTATTCCCTGACCAAGTGGAACGGGATATCCAAGCATCCGAAATTTATCGGACTGGACAATTTCAAGCAAATTTTCATGGGCGACGCGAACTTCTCGCAGGCCGCCTGGTTTACGATTAAATACGCGATTCTGTATATCGTAATCATCAATGTACTGGCGATTTTGCTGGCGCTGGTGCTGGATATGAAGCTGAAGACGACCAACTGGCTGAGAGCCGCCTTCTTTATTCCGTACATTCTCAGCTTGGTGATTGTCGGCTTTATCTGGAAGTTCATTTTTATGCAAGGCTTTGAGTCCCTTGGCGAAAGCACCGGATGGGGCATATTCTCGCTAAGCTGGCTGGGGGAACCCGGACTCGCCTTCATTTCGATATTGTTTGTCTCCATCTGGCAATCGATTGGTTTTTACATGGTCATTTACATTGCAGGTTTGCAATCGGTTCCAGATGACTTGAAGGAAGCAGCAACCGTGGACGGCGCGGGCCCATTCCGCAGATTCTTTAACGTGACGCTGCCGCTGCTTGCACCATCGATTACGATCTCCGTCTTTATGGCGTTGACCAACTCGATTAAGGTATTTGACGTCATCCTGTCCTTGACCGGCGGCGGCCCTGGCGGCACGACGTACAGTGTGGCGTACGACATTTACCGCGATACGTTCCAGAACAACCTGTACGGCTATGGTACAGCGAAAGCGCTGATCCTGTTCGTCGCCGTGCTGATGATTACAGCGATTCAGCTGACGATCTTCAAACGCAGGGAGGTTGAGGCGTAATGAAAAAGAATACGGCTGGCCGCATCATCCTGGAAATCGTGATGGTGCTGCTCTCAATCCTGTTCCTGTATCCGTTGTTCCTGACGATCATCAACTCGCTGAAGAGCTTCTCCGAGGTCATGACCGACGTCATCGCCTTGCCGAAGAAGCTGGCTTTCGAAAACTACAGCTATGTATGGGAGTTTATCAACTACCCGCGGCTGTTCCTGAATAATGCGGTGGTGACCATCCTCGGCTTGGCCGGGATCGTGTTGATCTCGTCCATCGCCGCGTACAAGCTGGCCCGCACGAAATCCAAAGCCAGCTCGATCATCTACTTTATCTGCATCATGCCGATGCTGATTCCGTTCCAATCGATCATGCTGACGGTGCTGCAGATGGCGAAGAACCTCCATCTCTCCGACAGCACGTGGGGACTTGGTATTCTGTACTGGGGCTTCGGCGCTCCGCTGGCCCTGTTCATCTACCACGGCTTCGTGAAGGGGATTCCGAAGGAAATCGACGAAAGCGCTACGATCGACGGCGCCTCCGGCTTCCGGTTATTCTTCAGCGTCATCTTCCCGCTGCTGAAATCGGTCACCACTACGATCATCATCATCGACGTAATGTGGATCTGGAACGACTTCCTGCTCCCATTGCTGATGGTTAACGGCTCGCCGGCAACCAAAACGCTGACGCTGGCCGCATACACCTTCGTCGGACAATACACCTCCGACTGGCAATATGCGATGACCGCTATGGTGATGGCGGTACTGCCTTCGATCATCGTCTTTATCTTCCTGCAAAAATACATCGTCAAAGGCGTTGTCGCCGGCGCGGTGAAAGGGTAATGAATACAGCCCCTGGTCCAATGGATCGGGGGCTGTTTGCGCGCTTAGACAATAACTGCAAAAGTGTCAAAAGTACAGTTATATTCGGCGAAAACCCGAAATTCCGGCGAAAGCCCCCTCATAAGCGTTAGATTCTCAACGCCCCCGTTTTGGGCCCAATAGCGTTGCTGGCAAGCGTTAGAGCGCAGGTTCGCTGTTGCGCCTAACTGCGCTTACCTGCTACGAACCCACCAGGCGACGTGTGCAGCTCCGGCTAACGCTTGCTACAGCGCTTATTTGCGCCAAATGAGGGGGATTTCATTTCTAACGCTTGCCAACGAGCTTATTTGCGCCAAAAGGCCCCGTTTCGAGGGGGAAACCGGCAAATAAGCTCTCTCATAAGCGTTAGATTCTCAACGCCCCCGTTTTGGGCCCAATAGCGTTGCTGGCAAGCGTTAGAGCGCAGGTTCGCTGTTGCGCCTAACTGCGCTTACCTGCTACTAACCCACCAGGCGACGTGTGCAGCTCCGGCTAACGCTTGCCACAGCGCTTATTTGCGCCAAATGAGGGGGATTTCATTTCTAGCGCTTGCCAACGAGCTTATTTGCGCCAAAAGGCCCCGTTTCGAGGGGGAAACGGGCAAATAAGCTCTCTCATAAGCGTTAGATTCTCAATGCCCCCGTTTTGGGCCCAATAGCGTTGCTGGCAAGCGTTAGAGCGCAGGTTCGCCTCAACGGTGTTCGCCGGAGCCCATCAACGCACACGAGTTCCCTCACCGAGTCAGCGGCCCACTCACCGCGATATCGACTCGCTCAGGCTACAGTGGCTTGCTCACGTGACAGCACTCGCTCACCGCAACAGCAAACCCGCACCGGGACTGACATGACTTTGTAACACGTAGATAACTCAACAATATGAGATGTCTTCTTCATTTGCCTAAACCAAGTCCCCCTCGTCCTCGTCTTCATCCTCAAACAACGTGTGAAGCACGCTGTTCCGGTTTTCGAGGAAACGACGCGTAATTTGGTAGTGATCCGTATCCTCGTAACGGATCCGCCCCAGCTGATCGCCATCGAAATTCAGGATGTCCGCGTCCGGATAACCCATCAGAATCGGCGAATGGGGAGCTATGATGAACTGGGCACGATCCGATAAGTCGTGGATGATCCGCAGTAATGACAACTGCCGGGCCGGGGACAAGGCGGCCTCCGGTTCGTCCAACAGATAAATGCCCCGGCTGCCAAATCGATACTTGAACAAGCTGAGGAACGACTCGCCATGCGATTGACTGTGTAAGGACACCCCGCCGTAGGCCCGCGTTGCTGCGACATCATCGATATGCGAGGCAAATGAATAAAACGATTCCGCCCGCAGAAAGAAGCCGTTCGTCACTTTCGGGTTCCATGAGAGACGCAGATAGTCGCCAAGCGCCGATTCCGATCGGTCCACCTCGTAGACGTTGTTTCTCCCGCCCCCGGCTGGATTAAACCCGCATTGGTAGGCAATCCCCTCCAGTAACGTGGATTTCCCCGAACCGTTCTCCCCGACAAAAAAGGTGACCGGACGGCGGAGATGAAGCTTATTCATCTTCCGGACCAGCGGGAGCGAGAAAGGGTACTGGTGGAAGGAGGGCATTTTCTCCTTCAAAAGCGTTACCTCTCTTAAATACACCCTCTTACTCCCCCCTTCACATTGAGAATGAATCAAGCTCCTTATAAATAAAATAGTCGAAATCGGCAGGCTTGCGCATCCCGCTGAGGTCCTGGGCGCAGACGCCAAGGAAGGTGCCGGTGAAGCGCACTTTCTCTGCGGGATCGTCGGATAGGTGGCTAACGTCAACGGCTTCGCCTACGGCATGCCAGGTTTCCCCGTCCAGGCTGTAGTAGAAGCGTGCCAGCTCGCGTTCGATGACCACCCGCAGCCAGCAGCGCGAAGCCCCTTCGATCGAGATGTCTTCCGCCAGCAGCTCGTCGTAGACGCCATATTTTGTCTGGATCAAATTCAGGCTCTTGCCTTTCGTCTCATCTCGGGAAATCCGCAAATACACATGATCGTTCGTATCGTAAAACACGGTCAGGCCGGCCATCTGCTGGAACGTCTCCGGCTCGAACTCCACCACCGTCTCCGCCAGGCAATGGAACGATTGCTGCCGCCGCGCCACCAGACTCTGCCGGAACAGCGAGTTCATCGACTCACGGCCATACAAGCGCAGGAAGCCAGGGCGCTCGCGGAGCGTCAGCCAATCCTCCGTGGCCGGAACGCGCAGCGTGCTCCAATGCACCCCCAGCGTCACCGCCTCGAAATCATCCCGTTCCGGCTCCGGCTCAAACGGGTGCGGCGGTAAAGCGGGAGCGGGCACCTTCACCTGCGGCTCATTCCCGCCGGTTTCTAACCGGAACCAGCCGTCTTCCGTCCAGAAGCCGCGCTGGATCGCCGTTTCCCGACCGAGCGTGCAGTAGATGTCCTTCGTTGGCCGCCCGGTCAGGTGCACCATGTACCACTCGCCCGTTTGCGTCTCGACCAGCGAGCCATGTCCCGCCTTTTGCAGCTCCAGGTGCGGTTTGCCCGACGAGGTGAGGATCGGATTGGTTGGGTCCACTTCATACGGTCCGTCGATCGTCCGCGACCGGGCCATTGTGACCGCATGATCGTAATACGTGCCGCCTTCTGCGGTAAGCAGGTAGTAGTAGCCGTTTCTTTTATACAAATGCGGGCCTTCGGTTAACCTAAGCTCGGTGCCTTGGAAAATATTTTTCACCGGACCCACCAACTTCTGCTGCTTCGGATCATATTCTTGAAGCACGATCCCGGCAAACCGGTTCTTCCCTTTCCGGTGATCCCACAGCATGTTGACCAGCCATTTGCGCCCGTCGTCATCATGGAACAAGGAAGGGTCGAAGCCGCTGCTGTTCAGATAGATCGGATCCGACCAGGGGCCGCGGATATCCGGGGCGGTGACCAGAAAGTTTGGAGTGTCCTTGAATGCGCCGTGGCGGCTTTTGACATCGGTATAGATCAGATAGAACAAGCCGTTATCATAGCTGAGGCAGGGGGCCCATACCCCGCAGGAGCCGGGGTTGCCCAGCATGTCCAGCTGAGACACCCTTGTCAACGGGTGACCGATGAGCTGCCAGTGCACGAGATCCCGAGAATGATGAATCTGCACACCCGGGAACCACTCGAAGGTAGAAGTCGCAATATAGTAGTCATCTCCGACCCGCAAGATCGAGGGATCGGGGTTAAAGCCGCGTAAAATCGGATTCGTGATCATTGGACGTTCGCTCATAATTTCCTCCCGTTCAAAACTGTTATCGATTTGATTATTGTTTTTTCGCTCATTTCTTTAAATTCGATTATAATAGAAATTAGGTTTTTGCATTTCATTCCTGCCTAAGGAGGCTAGATTTTATGCCTGATTCAAGAACAACCAACGATTCATCGCATCGTTTATCCCATATTCCGGTCTCGATTCTCGACCTCGCGCCGATTACCGCCGGCAGCACCGCGGCCGAATCGCTGCGCAATTCGCTGGACCTCGCCCAGCATGCCGAAAACTGGGGTTATCACCGCTATTGGCTTGCGGAGCATCACGGCATGCCCGGCATTGCCAGCTCGGCGACCTCCGTCGTGATCGGTCACATCGCCGGCGGCACCAAGAAGATCCGCGTTGGATCCGGCGGCATCATGCTGCCAAACCATGCGCCGCTCGTCATCGCTGAGCAATTCGGCACGCTGGAGTCGCTGTACCCGGGGCGGATCGATCTCGGCCTCGGTCGGGCGCCCGGCTCCGACCCGCTGACCTCGCACGCGCTGCGGCGCGGGCCGGGCAGTGACGGGCAGGATTTTCCGGAGCGGCTTGCGGAGCTGCGGAATTACTTCCAGCCCGTCTCCGGCTCATCGATGCGCGTGCGCGCGATTCCCGGCGAAGGCCTACACATCCCGATCTGGCTGCTCGGCTCCAGCGGCTTCAGCGCGCAGCTGTCCGCCCAGCTCGGTCTGCCGTTCGCCTTCGCCAGCCATTTCGCGCCGGACTACTTGCTCCCGGCGCTTGATCTGTACCGCACGCACTTCCGCCCGTCGGCGGAACTGGCGAAGCCTTACGCGATGATCGGCGTGAACGTGATCGTCGCCGATACCGATGCGGAGGCCCGCCGTCTGGCGACCTCCCAGCACCAGCAGTTCTTGAACCTGATCCGCCGGCGTACCTCACAGCTTAACCCGCCGGTGGATCAGCTCGATTGGACGCCGCAGGAGCAAGCGGTGGTTGAACGCCAGCTCAGCTATTCGGCAATCGGCTCACCGGAGACGGTGCGGAACCGGCTGGAGCACTTGCTGGCGGAGACCGATGCCGACGAGATCATCGTCGCGGCCCAGATCTATGACCACAAGGCCCGTTTGCGTTCTTACGAACTGCTGTCAGAGCTGTTCGGAGGACAACGCTCCTTGTAATCCGACGGACTGTATCCCGTGTACTCCTTAAAGACTTTGGAGAAATAGTGCTGATCGCTGAACGATAAGGCGTCAGACACTTCTTTAATTCGCATTTCCGGCTTGCAGGCGATCAGCCTGCAGGCCTCTTTGATTTTTAGGCCGGTATAATACTGCACGAACGTGCTTTGAGCATATCTCTTCATGACCCGGCTGACGTACGAGGGGCTGACGTGAAATTTCTGCGCCACATCGGCGAGCGAAAGATACGAGTACAGGTTGAGCTTGACGTATTCCTCGATTTGCCGAAACAGCTCCTCCCCGCTTTTCCGGTTCAACGCCTGCAGCCACTCGAAGGATTGCTTGGCCCATTCCAGCAGGTTCTCACCAAACCTCTCAAAGCTGTCGGCTTCAAGCAAACGGCGGGAGGAAGCCTCGAGCTCCAGCCGATGCCCGGTCTCCTGATCGCCTCCCGCTTGCGAGAAGGCATCGGCCAAGAGCGCGACGAACCGTTCCAGTTCCGCCAGCCGAATGTTGTCGCCGGACCATTTGGTCAGCAGTTCATTCAGCTTCAACAAGAACTGCTCCTTCCTCCGCCCCAGAATGAGCTCGGTAAAGGCTGCCGCGGTCGCCCGATCCAATTCGGATCCCCCCGGTTTGCCCAACGCATGGGTAATCTCCGTATCCATCACGATTCCCTGGTGAATAGGCTGCCGTTCGTCCAAAATGCCTGACATGCGGTGATACAGCTCAGGCAGCCGATCTGGGTCCCCGGACTGCAGCTGTCCGCCAATCGTCGCCGCAAGCCCAGCCGCCTCCAACGCTTTGCGGACGAACTCAAGGCATTCATACACCGAGGAATACGAGTCCACCACGGTTTTTGGCACCAAAGCAAGAAATTGACCGGGCACTTGAGTCGGGAACACCCAGCACAGCTGCGGAGCAAATAAAGCATCCAATCTGCGCTGAAGCTCATCCGCACGCCAAAGCTCCCGCACGCCGGCAAACGGCTGCCTCCGGATGAGGATCAACAGCTTTCCGTAATGACGGAATTGGTCCCCGAGCTGCAGTTCCTCGTAAACCTCCGGAGCTACAATTTCCTGGAATAGCTCCGCTTCACTGGGAATCCGGCTGCGGAGGCGCTCAAGCGCCCGTTCCATCACTTCCGACAGCTGCTTGCGTTCGACGGGCTTGAGCAAATAGTCAAACACCTGCAAATTAATCGCTTTGCGCGTGTATTCGAAATCGTTGTATCCGCTGATCAAAATAAATAACAGCTGCGGGCGGATCTGCTTCGCCTGTTCAATGAACGCGAGGCCGTCCAGCTTCGGCATGCGGATATCGGTCAGCACCAAGTCCACCGGCTGCTGCCGGACGAGCTCCAACGCTTCCTCTCCGTTGGCCGCCGTGGCCGTCACCTGAAACGGAAGCTCCAGGGAACCCAGGAGCGTTCGAATGTTCCGCAAGATCGGCTTGCTGTCTTCCACGATCATGACGTTGTACATGCTGTGCCCTCCTCGTTCAGTAGAAGTCCTTCGTTAACGAACCGATGATCTGAACCGTGGCGCCCTTTTCCCCATCCGCATGGTTAAACAGATTGAAGAACAGCCGGTTCTGGTACATTAACTTCAGTCGGCCTACGCTGTTCACGATGCCCATGTTGCCGATCGAGGCGGGCCGTTCGTCCCCCTCTCCGGCAGCAGCTTCGCTCTTCCGCAGGTTGTCCATGATTTCATTGATCTTCCCGGGCGGAAACCCGTCTCCGTTATCCTTAATCTCCACCGCCCATAACCCGTTGAACTGCTTCACCGTAATCTCGATCCGCCAAGGCGGGTCGCTGTGGGTGAAGGCATGCTCGATGCAGTTCTCCACGAAGGGCTGGAGCACCAGCCGTGGCAGCTGTACGTTCCGCGCCGATTCGTCCGCATGGATCTCCCAAACGAGATCGTCTTCGTACTTTTGCTGGACGAGGGACAAGTAGTGCCGGGTATGCTCCAGCTCGTCGGCTAAGGTGACATGCGCGTATGGTGAAGATACGATGTAACGCAAGCTGTCCGATAAGTGCTTGCACATATCGGTGACGACATCGGTCTTGCCCTCCTGGGCCGCGATGCTGATCAAATACAGCACGTTATGGATAAAATGCGGTGCAATTTGGGCCTGGAGCGCGGAGTTTCGCGCCTTGACCTCCTCGTGCAGGGCGATTTTCTCCCGTTCAATCGATTCTTGCAGCCGTTCCATCAAATCCTGAAAGGCCTCGTTTAATAGAATTAAATCGTTATTTTGCGTAGGGTTGTCCCATTTGAGATTCATATTGCTATAGCTGATCCGCCAAATCTGGCTGCGCAGCTTCCGGATCGGCAACAGCAGATTTCGCGTAGAAAAATAAATATATACGAAAGACAACAGCATCAACGACGTAATCAGCAGAATGGACAAGTATTTCACCGAGTTGACGGGCCCCAGCACATCCTGCTTGGGTGTCACCAGATAGGTTGTCCACCCGGTGCTTTCCGACCGGGCGTAAGCTACATAGTTCCCGTGATCGTCCACATACACACCGTCAACTGGATTTCGTGCGGTCAGCTCGGCAAGCTCCTCGTCGGGGATGGAACCGACCACCGGCTCACCATTCCGGTCCAAAATGTACACCTGGCCGCTGCCCACGCCTTGCGAAATTCTTTGCAAGAACGCATTGTCCAACAGGATGCTCAGATATCCGAATACGGTGCCGTTCTGATTATTAATTGAACGAATAAACGAAACGGCCTCTCCCTGCCGTTCCAGGATATATCCGCTGCCGCTCCAGCTTCCGTCGATGAGGCTCTTCTTCAGATAGCTCTCGAAAGAGGCCGCGTCCCCTTGTAACTCAATATAGGACACGATCTTGCGGCCGGCCTTGTCGTAAATCACCATATCCTTGATACTCATTCTGGGGCCGATGGCCTGAAACATCAGATCCTTCAGCCTGCGGCTTTGATTCAGCCGTTCGAGATTGACGTCGGTTTGATAACCTCTCTCCAGGATCGAGAAGAGGTCCTTGCTGGATAGGATCCGCTGTGACAGTTGGTTTTGGCTGTCCACATAGTCGTCGAGCTGCTGGCTCACCTTGGTCGCCGCCGCCAGCTTGGCCTCCACCGTTTTCTCCTTCAGCGGTTTGATGACGACCAGATTCACGTAGACGATAAAGCAACCAAGTATAAACAGAAGCAAAGCCACAAAAGTTAAAAAGACTTTATTTTGCAGGCTAAGCTGACTTCTGCGGAGGAAGAAAGGTTTCATGACGTTGGCTTGGGCCTCCTTTGGCTATGGCCAGGTTGCATTAGGATGGTTTAACTGTACCACTTCGCTTCACGTCATGACAACGGTTACAAGTTCACAATTTTACACCTCATCAGTCACCCTCAGACATGTACCTTAGACTCCCAGAAATCTATAATCAAGTTGCAAGCGCATTCAAAGACATATCAAACAGAGGGGGATTTGCCTTGAATTACGCACTGAAAAGAACAACCATCGCAGTCATCGCGGGTTTGCTGGCGCTATCGCTCGCAGCCTGCGGATCCGGAGGCGCCAAGTCCAACAACGCAGCACAAGACGGCAATAACAGCGGTGCCGCCAAGGGCGACAAAGTCACCATCGAGTTAGCCATCTCTAAGAGCTCGCAGGACTCCGCCTTTATCCAACAAGATATCCTCGACGAATTTGAGAAGCAGACGAACATCAAAGTTAATTTGCAGCTGATCCCAGCCGAGCAAACGACAACCGTCCTGCAAACGAAGCTGGCCGTTGAAGAAACGCCGGACATCATTCAATACAATCTGGCCAGCGCAACCACGGACCTAAATCTAGAGCGCAACTTTGAGATTCTTGATAACGAGCCTTGGGCCAGCCGGATTTTGAACAAAGACGTCCTTTCCGCTTACGGGCATATTTACAGCTTCCATGTCAGCCAAGATACAGGGATGCAAGGCGTTGTGTACAACAAAGACATCTTTGACGACCTGGGCCTGTCCATTCCGAAGAACTTTGAAGAGTTCCTCGCTGTCTGTGAGAAGATCAAAGCCAGCGGAGTTACTCCAGTATTTATGCCGTACAAGGACAACTGGGCCGCGAATATTTGGCCGGCTGCCGCTTTTGCGAACTTCGTAGCCAAGAACGATCCAACCTTCTTCGACGACCTGAACAGCAATAAGAAAAAATGGTCCGACATCCCAGAATTCCAAACGTTCCTGCAGCAGCAGTACGAGGTGTATAAGCAAGGTTACACCAACGCCGACGTTCTGAGCGACAGCTACGATATGGCGGTGGGTAAATTCCTGAACAAGGAAGTTGCCATGATGTTCATGGGCGACTGGCTGATCGAAGGCGTGCTCAAGCAGGATCCGAACATGCGTCTTGGCGTCTTCCCGATCCCTTCCGAGGAAGATGCAAGCCTGGGTGCCAGCCCGCTGGGCGGTCAGCTGTTCATTCCGAAGAAAGCCAAGCACTTGGCGGAAGCCAAAGAATTCCTGAACTTCTTAGGCTCGAAAGAAATCGCCCAAAAAATCGTCGATTCCAAAGGGTACGTGTCCAACCTGAGCGATGTCACTACGCCAGAATTGCCGGATTACAAGCAAGAAATCGTCGATAACTACATCACGCCGAAGAAAACCGTATTGACCACCGACGCCTACATGCTGGTTGACCGCAGCGAGCTTTATCGGCTGCTCCAAGACCAATTCGCCGGCGGATTAACCCCGGAAGAAGTGCTGAAGGCTTGGGACGAGAAGTTTAGTCAACTGATGGCAGATAAAGAAATCCCCGGTTTCTAAATCGGAAGAATGGCAGGCAGCATAAGTCCCGTCCGGGGGTTATGCTGCCCCAGTCCATAGTGGGGTGGAGAACATGAAATCAAAAGCATCGGTTAAAAATCTATATTCCTATTATCTCGTATTACCTGCGTTACTCATTTATACGATCTTTTTTGTCATCCCGGCGTTTACGGGCTTTTATTATTCCTTTACCGATTGGCGGCTGGATCGCCTGACGATCAAATTCATCGGATGGGAGAACTTCCAAAAGATCTTCTCCGATAAAACGCTGCTCCTCGCACTCAAAAATACCCTGATCTTCGCCGTCGTCACCGTGGTCGGGAAAAACCTGATTGGGATCGCCCTAGCGGTGGCACTCAATATGCGGCTCAAGACGCGGAACTTGCTGCGGGCAATTTTTTATTCCCCGTCCATCCTGAGTATCCTGGTCATCGGGATCGTGTTTACACCGATCTTGCGCACGGAAGGCGCGATCAACCGGATGTTCGATGCGGTTGGGCTGCACGCGTTAAGCCAAGCTTGGCTCACCAATCCGCATCTCGTCATTTGGACCATTGCCGTCATCTCGATCTGGCAGCATGCCGGCTTTCAGATGGCGATTTACTTGGCTGGACTGCAATCCATTTCCCAGGATTATTACGAAGCGGCCACCATCGACGGGGCCGGCTCCTGGAAAAAGTTCACGAATATCACGCTGCCGCTCCTGCTGCCAGCGATTAATATTAACCTCATGCTCACGCTGATCGGCGGTCTGAAGGTCTTCTCAGAGGTCTTCGTCTTGACAGGCGGAGGGCCGGGCAATGCTTCTCAAGTTGTCGGTACGATCATCTTGCGGTCCTTCGGCGAAGGAAGCTGGGGGCTGGGTACCGCCATCAATACGCTGTTATTCATAGCGGTCACGATCATTGCCATCCCGCTGCTCATCTTCATGCGGCGTAGGGAGGTCACCGAATAATGGGATTTACACGCAAACTCGCCATTCGTAACTATATTGTCGAAGGCCTTCTGCTGCTGGCTTCATTGCTGATTCTTTTGCCGGTGTTAATCATGATCTTTGGTTCCTTTAAGACGAGCGCCGAAGTGCTGGACTTCTCGCTTAAACTGCCCGAAAAGTGGATGTTCTCCAACTACGTGCGCGTTTTTGAAGAAGGCGGGCTCGCCCGGGCGTTCTGGAACAGCGTGTTGATTACCGGCATTTCCTCGATCATCAACATCGTGGCTTCCTCGGCCGCCTCCTTTATTCTGGCGCGGCGCGAGACGAAACTCGCCAATACGCTGTACATGTATTTCTTTATGGGCCTGATCGCCCCGATGTCGACGATCACGACCATCCGGATCGTGCAGGCGCTGGGCTTCTATGGCAGCATCACCAGCGTTATTCTGATCTACGCTTCGCTGAATACCGCCTTTAGCGTGTTTCTGTACAGCGGGTTCATTAAGACGATCCCAAAAGCGCTCGATGAAGTGGCGTTCCTGGAAGGCGCCAACGTGCTTGGCGTATTCTTCCGGATCGTAACGCCGCTCATCCTCCCGGTCAACGCCACCGTTGCGATCATGGTGTTCATGTCGGTGTGGAACGACATCACGATTCCGCTGTACTTCCTAACCGACAGCTCGACCTGGACGATGCCGCTGTCGATCTACAATTTCTACGGCAAGTACAGCCGGGAGTGGAACCTGATCTTCGCCAACCTCGTGCTGACTTCGCTTCCGGTATTCATTCTCTATCTGTTCGGCCAAAAATACATCGTCAGCGGCCTCACGGCCGGCGCGGTGAAGGGCTGATCGTCACTTTTGAAGCGAGCCAGGGAAGGAATTCCGGGCTCGCTTTTTGTACTTACTGTAACGGACCGAAATGACGTTATTTCTCTATTTCCCGACCATTTCCCGATTTAACGGACACTCCAGCCCTTATTTGCCACAACACGATGGTGTAGGACAGAGATTTGCCCCAATAACGTCATCTCAGTCCGTTAGAACCCGATTCCCCACGGATCAGGGGAAATAAAGGCACTGGAGTCCGCTAGATCGACTGCTCCCGCTCCATTACTGCCACCGTTCTGGTTTAGCCTTACGCCTCACCCTGCGGCATCCATATCCGGTAGTTCCCGCTCAGCGCCAACAGCGCAAACAAATACAGACAATTGTCGTAATAGCGGCGCTTGCCGGTGCGGACCGGGGTGTTCCAGAACAACTCAACGCATGCTTTGGCTTGGGGGCCTTCGGCCGCCAGCGAAGCCATCGCGTTGGTTGCCAGCAACCCAACCGGATGCAAAGCCGGTTCCTCAAACGGCTCCCCCGAGATCGTGTAGCGGCGATAATCCTCCGGTTCTTTATCAGCGAAAAACGCCTGAATCTTGCCCACAGTCTCCCGCTGCCAAGGATCGGCGGCAAACCATTCCCAGTCGAGGCCAAGATTTGCCGCAACCCGATACGCATCGCTAAAGAAGTGGCCGTACCCCCTCTCATTATTCGGCGTTCCATCATAATATGCATACTCCGGCGCAAGGCCGGTGACCGGGTGGCACGCAAGGTGCAAATATTGCCGGCTCGCCTCGGCCGCCTCCTTCCAGAACGAACGGTCCTCTGGATAAGCCCACAGCGCAAACAGTTCATAGAAATGAGGAAGATGGTAGGAAGGATCGGAAAACTCACAGTTCGGAACAAATTTGATCAGCTTGTTGTCCGGATTCCACATCGGATAACCTGTTCCGTCTTCCCCCTTATGCAGGCAGGTGCGCAATAAGTCCCGAGCCTGGGTGCCGTAGTCGAATGGCGACTCCCGGTCGCCCCAGCGATGGGACGCGAACAGCAGCGCCAGTGCAAAATATTCCTCCCCGTCCGGCGCCGGCCCGTTCGATAGACGCTTGCCGTCCGGCGCACAGGACCAGGCAAAGTACCCGGCGTTATCCCCTTCAGTCAGGTACATATAGGTTTTCGCCCATTTCCAAAGCCGGTCGAACACATCCTGGCGGTCGTACTGAACGGCCATCATCATCCCGTAGGACATTCCCTCCGTCCGCACGTCCAGATTGCCGGTATCCAACATATAGCCCATATCCTCGCCGGAAGGGTAATAGATACGCGTCTCCTCGTCTCCTTCAAATAACTGCTTCCACGTTTCATCCAACCGGCGCTGAATCGCCTCTTCCCCATAACCGTATTCGGCCAACAAGTTCCGGTACGTTCCCGTATAGTAAGCCCCTTGACGCTCCATCATCCCTTCGCCTCCTCCTCGAGTACAGCTGGTTTTGTCGTGATTTCAACGTTAAGGTAACACGCTCCCCCGCACAATTCCATGTGCATTTCGCGCTTATATTTATCCAAATCGAGCCATCATGAAAAAAAAGCCGCACAGTCAAGGGCGGATCAACTCCTCCCATCACTGTGCGGTTCGATTAGGATAACAAGGGAATCCGATCGCGGTAACGAGCGATCAACTGTCGGTTTCGCTCATCAGCCCCGTCGATATTTCCGCTTAAGAATACGGAAGGCTCATAGCCCTGATCGATCATCATCACGATCGCCTCGGCAAAGATGCCGTTCAGAACGGCAGCCCCGATCACCGTTGACGTCGGCGCAAACGGATCCGGCACTCCCGGATAGGACAGCACGGTGTCGCCCTTCACAGCATAATTATCGATGGCCAAGTCGACGGCCTCGTATAAATGCTTCCCGCTGACATGCCGAGACGGTTGGCTCTGCGAATACTGGAGCGAGGTGATGCCAATCGTGCAGGCCCCCTTCCGAACAATTCCCCAAGCTCTTCGGCGATTTGCGTCGCCGCCTTGAACTGGAGCGTTTCCCGTAAGGCCGCCTTCTCCTCTTCATCCAACTGAACCGTGTGACCTTGCTTCATGCGGTTGGCGGACAACCAGATGCGCAGGGTCAAATGCATAATCGTCTCGTCCGTCCATTCCATGCCAATCCGCTGCTCCGTGGAGACGATTATCCGGTATACGGAGGCCCGCTCCTCTTCCCGGAACGCTGAAAAGTGACGCCGGAATAAATCCGCGTGGATGAGGCCGTCGATGGTGGGAGACGAAGGATTCCAGTCGGCATACAGCAGTTGCTCGAACAAGAAGCGTGACAGGGCGGCCCTAATGTCTTTCTCATTCCCCTGAATAAAATAGCCCTGTTTTCTGTCGAACTGGATGCTCAGCGCGTAAGCTTCATTGCTGCGGCTGCATGGATTGGGCCATGCTCGGAAGCTGGGATCGCGAGGATTCGGGGAGCAAGAAGCCCCGGCTGCGCACATACTGCACGGGAGCTAGCCCGCCTTGGCGAAGCCAGTGATTGATTTTGTCCATATCATAGTAAATCGTCCGCTTTGAGACATGAAAGACGTCCATCAATTCCTGCACCTAAAATTGGATCAAGGGGTATTCCTACCTCAACCGCGCAATTGTTGTATTTTCGATGTTTGCAAATTTATACGGAAGGAAACATGCGGCGTGCATCGATTTCCTCTTGCTAACCAGCGGTTTCCATACTACCATACAAGTATGGTAGATTAACTGCATCAAAGAAGAGCATGAACAAGAACAAGATTGAACTAGAACAACTGCTAGAGCAGGGCCCCGGCCTAAAGGAGGTGAAAGGATGAGCGACAAATGGCTAACACAGACGGGATCGGCGGGCAACGCGGTATATGCCAAGCTGAAGGAGCAGATCGTCACGCTAGAGCTGCCTCCAGGGACAACGCTATCTGAAAAAGAGATGTCTCTAGCCTTTCAGGTGAGCCGCACCCCGGTTCGGGAGAGCTTCGTGCGGCTGGCGCAGGAAGGGCTGGTGGTCGTCCTGCCGCAGCGCGGCACGCGGGTATCGCTGATCGACCCCGAGCTCGTGGAGGAAGCGCGGTTTATGCGGGAACAGCTGGAGCGCGCCGTGATCCGGCTCGCCTGCGAACAGTTCCCGGAAGCGTTGCTGACCCAGCTGGCCGACAACTTGGCCCGCCAACAGGACAGCATCCGCCGGCACGACAACCATGCGATGTTTGCGCTGGACGAGGAGTTCCACCGCATTCTGTTCGCCGGCTGCCGCAAGCTGGGCACCTGGGACGTCATCCAACAGATGAACGCCCATCTGAACCGGACGCGGGTGCTGTGGCTGACGACCGATCCGCATTGGGAAAATCTTTACGAGCAGCATCAAGCCATGTACGATGCGATGGTTGCCCGCGACGCCCATCGGGCCGACCGGCTGATGATGGAGCATTTGCAGCTCAGCATCTCCAATTTACCGGTGTTGCAGGAGCGGTATCCGGACTATTTTAAGCAAAGTTAAAAAAACCATCTCTACCCCAAATAACAAGATAGGCGGTGAAGGTAAAGTATGCGTATGACATTTCGTTGGTTCGGCGAAGGCAACGACACGGTCACGCTGGATCAGATCAAGCAAATCCCCGGAGTCGAGGGCCTCGTGTGGTCGCTGCACGACGTCCCTGCCGGAGAAGAATGGCCCATGGACAAAATCGAAGAGGTGAAGCGGCAAGCGGACCGCTACGGGTTTCACCTCGATGTTGTGGAAAGCGTCAACGTGCATGAGGACATCAAGCTGGGCTTGCCATCGCGCGACCAGTATATCGAAAACTACAAACGGACGATCGAGAAAGTAGCCAAGGTGGGCGTCAAGGTGATCTGCTACAACTTCATGCCAATCTTCGACTGGCTGCGGACGGATTTGCATAAGCCGGGGGCGGACGGTTCGACGGCGTTATTTTATGAAAAAGCCCGCATTCACAATATCGATCCGTTTGAGCTGGTGAAGGTCATCAACCAAAACAGCGCGCTGACGATGCCCGGCTGGGAGCCCGAGCGGCTGGAGCATTTGACCTCTCTGTTTGAGGCGTACCGGGGCGTCACAGAAGAGGATTTGTGGCGGAACCTGGAGTATTTCCTGAAGGAAATCGTTCCGGTGGCTGAGCAGCATGGAATCAAGATGGCTATTCATCCGGACGATCCGCCGTGGTCGATCTTTGGGTTGCCGCGCATCATCACGAATCAGGAAAATCTGCGCCGCTTCCTGAAGCTCGTCGATAGTCCATCCAACGGAATTACCTTGTGCAGCGGATCGCTTGGGGCTAATCCGGACAACGATATCATCGCTATGATCCATGAATTCCATGACCGGATTCCGTTCGCCCATATCCGCAACGTGCGCGTGTTTGATAACGGCGATTTTATGGAAACGTCGCATCGGACTCAGGACGGCACCGTCGATATTGCCGGCATTGTGAAAGCGTATTATGACACCGGTTTCACGGGGTATGCCCGTCCTGACCACGGCCGCCACATTTGGGGCGAAGAATGCCGACCGGGGTACGGCCTGTATGACCGGGCGCTCGGCATCATGTATCTGTGGGGCTTGTGGGACGCCTATGCCAAGCAAGCCGGCCAATTGAACTAATCCAGGATCATCCTTTATTTATGGTGAAAAAAGGAGTGAAGCAACCGATGAGCAACTTGCCAGTACATCCTGCATTGGCCGGCAAAACGGCCGTCATTACCGGCGGCGCCGGGGTGTTATGCCGGGCGATGGCCCGTGAGCTGGGCCGCCAGGGGGCGAAGGTGGCGATCTTGAACCGCACGCTCGCCAAAGCCGAAGCCGTGGTGGATCAAATTCGCACCGACGGCGGCGTGGCTGCGGCATTTGCCTGCGACGTGACGGATGTCGAGAGCGTGAAGACGGCGGAGGCCGCGGTGCGGGAGCTATTTGGCCCGTGCGATATCCTCATCAACGGAGCCGGCGGCAACAATGCCAGCGCCAATACGACAAATGAGATTTTTCGGCCGGAAGATGTCACGAATCCAGAGGTCACCAGCTTTTTTGACCTGAGCATCCCCGGCGTGCACGGCGTCCTGGATTTAAACTTCATGGGGACGTTGATCCCGACACAAATCTTCGCCAAAGACATGATCGGGCGCCCCGGCGCTACGATCATCAACATCTCCTCCATGAGCTCGTACAGCCCAATGACGAAGGTTCCTGCCTACAGCGCGGCAAAAGCGGCGATCAACAACCTGACGCAGTGGCTGGCCGTGCATCTGGCGGAATCCGGCATTCGCGTGAACTCGATTGCCCCGGGATTTTTCCTGACTGAGCAGAATCGCAGCTTGTTGACGAACCCGGACGGGTCGTTAACTGAACGCTCGAACAAAATCATCACCCATACCCCGATGCGCCGATTCGGCGTGCCGGAGGATTTGCTGGGTACGCTGCTGTGGCTGGCAGATGCTGAAACGTCCGGATTTGTGACCGGAACGGTGATTCCCGTCGACGGCGGATTCATGGCTTATTCGGGTGTTTAAAAGGTACGCGGGACTCGATGAAGAAGGAGATGGGTTAGAAAATGGCTGACTTTCAAGTGATCAACGAGCTTCCCGTCCGGGCCAAAGCGATTGCCTTCACGTTCGACGACGGCCCCAATCCGCTGTACACCCCGCAGGTTTTGGAAATCTTCCGGGAGGTGCAGGGCAAGGCAACTTTCTTTATGATCGGCACGCAGATGGAAAAAAGCCCGGAAACCGCCAAGGCCGTCCACGAGCAAGGCCATGAGATCGGCAACCACACGTACACGCACCCGCACCTGCCCGATCTCAGCCCGGAGGAATGCCGCCGGGAACTGCAGTTGACGGAGGAGCTGATCCAGCAGGTCACCGGGGCGAAACCGAAGGTCTTCCGCCCGCCTTATCTCGCTGCCTCCGAGGAGGTTGCTGCCATCACCGCCGGTGAATTCGGTTATCCCGCGATTGGAGCGGTCAACGGCGCGGCGATGGACTGGGAGATGCCCGGCGTGGCGCACATTGTGGAGAAGACGCGGGAGCAGGTTCGCCCGGGCAGCATCCTGCTGTTCCACGACGGCTTCGACGACCGTTCCCAAACCGTGGAAGCCGTGCGCATCCTGGCCGCGGAACTGACAGCCGCCGGATACCGGCTGGTCACGGTCAGCGAGCTGCTGGCGTTAAGCGCTGCCGAGTCGTAATGTCGTAAAAAGGCCAAAAGGATCCGCGCTGATGAAGCACTCCTTTTGGCCTTTTTTCTGGTGCGTATTGGCAACTTTTTTCTGTACGTGCTGCTCTTTTTTTCTCTGCGTGGCGAACTGGATGGCGAAATGCAAAAGTGCAGGCGAATCTTGTCGAACGTACCTTGTAACGGTGGATGAAATGCAAAAGTGCAGTTCACTTGGCCGCCTAACGCCCATTTCCCCTCAAAACCCGCTTACTCAACTGTACTTTTGCACTTCATCTCGCAAAAAAGCGGATTTTTCTCGAAATCAACTGCACTTTTGCAGTTGGGGGAGAAATGATGGGGAGTTGAGCGGTAGTAAACAGTAGTAAACAGTAGTAAACAGCAGTAAGCGGTTGTTAGCAGCAGTTGAATGGTATTGAACGGCAGCAGCTGCACGTTACCGAACAGGTGCTGCAAGGCCAGGCGCACCCGGCTTACGTGAATCAGGTGCTGCTGAACGGGGCGGTCCGCCTGGAGCTCGCCGGGCGTGTCGATTCGATCGAAGAGAGCATTTACACCTGCAAGGCACTCCTGGACGACGGCAGTCCATGGGCGACTTACTGCAGCTGGCGAGACACGCTGCGCCTGGAGCAATCGGCCGCCGCAGAACGTGCAAAAGCCCCCCATCAAGCCTGATACCAAGGCAGATGGGAGGCTTTCTCTGAATAGCAGGCGTATTCGCGATTAGCAATCATCGAAATAGCGGTAAATATTCACCTTATTTCGTTTAACTTGGCCCGTTGGCCGAAAATAACGCCTTTTCTTCACCTTATTCCCGGGAAAAACGCCAAAATGCTGGCCTCGATCGGTGAATAAGGTGATTTTTTACCTCTATTTGGGCGTCCGGACGTGAATCGCGCATAATAAGAACATTTTTTCACCTTATTTGCCCCGCTCCGCTCCGCTCCACGCCATCCCGTCCTCGGCAGCCTACGTCCGGCGCATCTCCAGAATCAGTACGCCCCGCGAATATGCTGCGCGACTTCGTTCTGGTAGAAGAGGGCCAACCGCTCCAGCTCTTCCTTGCTGAAGGAAGGCACGTCGATCGCGCCGAGGTTGTCCTCGACCTGACGCACGTTGCGGAAGCCGGGGATCACGCAGGAGACTTGCGGCTGGTCCAGAATCCAGCGCATCGCCGCGCGGGCCATGTCCCCGCGGCCTTCCGCGATCCAGCTGAGCTGCGCTGCCAGCTCGACACCTTTGACGAACGGCAAGCCTGCAAACGTCTCACCGACGTTGAACTGCTCACCGTTCGCGTTAAAGTTGCGGTGATCGTCGGCAGCAAACGTCGTGTCCGGCGTGAATTTGCCGGTCAGCAGGCCGCTGGCCAGCGGAAGCCGCACAAGGATGCCCACGCCGGCTTCCTGCGCCTTCGGCAGCAACTCTGCGAGCGGCTTTTGGCGGAACAGGTTCAGGATGACCTGCAGCGCCTTAACCCCCGGCACCCCCAGGCAGAACAACCCTTCCTCCACCGTCTCTACGCTCACGCCGTAGTGGCGGATTTTTCCCTCCGCCTGCAGCTTGTCCAACACTTCAAATACCCGGCCGTCCTTCAACACGGACAACGGCGGGCAATGAATCTGATACAGATCGATACGCTCGCGCTCCAACCGTTTTAAGCTGGCTTCGCAATAAGCCCGCACCCGCGCTTCGGAATACGTCTCCAGGTCATGAATATCGCCAGCGCGGCAAAATTTTGTCGCGATATAGATCTCGTCTTCCTTCCCTTTGGTCGCTTTGGCAAGCAGACGCTCCGCATGTCCGTCGCCATAAACGTCCGCCGTATCGAAGAAATTGACACCTTCTCCAATCGCTTTATCCAAGCCCTTCAGGGCCTCGTCATCATTCGTGTTGCCCCAGCTTCCGCCGATGGCCCAAGTGCCAAAGCTCACCTCGCTGACTTGAAGACCCGTATTACCAAGCTCCCGATATTTCATCGATTCTCCTCCTAAGGTTCGATAGGTCTAATCCGAAATAGGTTCAACATACTTCAAAAGAGGCCCTTCCAACCAGAAGGGCCTCTACCATTTTACACCGAAAACGCCACCAGAATAAAGCGTTTTCCGTTATCGTTGTTTTCCCCCATGCGCTGCCTTTATGCCCGCTGCTCCGCAGCCAGGGCCGCAACGCGATGGAACGCCTCCTTCGGCTGGTGCTTGGCGTCGAACAGAAACGGCCAGTTCTTGCGGCCGCGCACCGGAAAATCGTCCAGCCAGGTGTAATCGTCCGCCGCTCCCCAGAAGGTGACTCCGCTGATGACGTCACGATACGCCAGCAACAGCCGGAATACGGCCTCATAACGTTCGGCCTGCCGCTCCAGCATCGCCGGCTCCGGCGCAGTCAAGTCGGTTCGCCGGTCATCGAAGCGGAACATCGAGAGATCCAGCTCCGTCAACTGCAGCTGCAGCCCAAGCGAAGCATACTTCTCGATCGCCGCCTTGATCTCATCCAGCGATGGATCGTACAGGTTCCAGTGCGCCTGCAATCCGATCCCATGGATCGGCACCCCTTGCTCCAGCAGCGATTGGACGAGCGTGTAAATTTTATCGCGTTTCAGAGGGTTCGATTCGTTATAGTCGTTATAAAACAACAGCGCCTGCGGATCGGCTTCATGCGCATATTCGAACGCTTTGGCGATAAATTCATGTCCCGCGATTTTCGTCCATTTGGAAGTGCGCAGCAGCGCTTCCCCTTCGTCCGCGATGACCTCGTTGACGACGTCCCAGGCGTAGATCTCGTTCTTGTACCGGCCCACAACGGTATGAATATGCTCCCGGAGCCTTCCGAGCAGCACCTCCTTGCTTACCCTCCCGCCTTGGCGATCCTGGAACAGCCAATCGGACGTCTGGTTATGCCATACGAGCGTGTGTCCCCGCATGGCCATGCCGTGCTCTCGGGCGAATTCGACCAGCCGGTCCGCCGCCTCGAAGGTATAGGTTTGCTCCTCCGGATGCACGCTGACGAACTTCATCTCGTTCTCCGCAGTCAGGCTGTTAAAATGATAAGCCAGCAACGCCTCCTGCGTCCGGATCGTCGTCGGATTCACCGCCGCCCCGATGTTGAAGTCCGCCGCAAACAGCTCCTTTAATGCCGGTACGGAACTGAACGTTGGATTCATGATGGATCCCCTCCTCTGCCACGCTGGGAAAATACTCAAACGAGCGGTTCACGAAATAAAAACGATTATTCTTTGACACTCCCTACATTAAGGCCTACCACGAAATATTTTTGCATGAAGGGATATACGAGCAGGATCGGAACAGATGCCACCACGGTAACCGCCGCCCGGATCGATAACGGAGTGACCATGGAAGCCGCCGTATCCTGGGTCATGCCCGCCCCGTTGGCAACGGCCGGATTGCTGTTGGCATTCATGCTGGAAGACAGCAGTTTCATCAGCTCATATTGCAGGGTGCTGAGCTCCTGTCTCGAGGACGTATACAGGAACGCATCAAACCAGGAGTTCCAGGCCCCTACGGCCACAAATAACGCGATCGTCGCTAATACCGGTTTGCACAGCGGGAAGATGATGGACCAGAAGATTTTGAAATCGCCTGCCCCGTCAATTCTCGCCGACTCCACCAAGCTCTCGGGAATCGTGCCGATATACGTCCGGATGACGATCAAGTTAAATGCGCTGATCATCGAGGGAACAACGTAAACCCAAAACGTGTTGATCAAATGCAAATCCTTCATCAGGAAATACCCTGGAATCAACCCCGCATTAAAATACATCGTAAGCACGAAAATCAACGTAATCGGCTTGCGGAACACATATTCCCGCCGACTCAGCGTATAGGCGAGCATCGTTGTCAGGAAGATGTTCAGAATCGTGGACAACACCGTTCTCGCCACCGAAATCAGGAAGGCATCGTAGATCGTGCCGGAGACGAAGATCGCCTTATAGTTCTGAAGCGTAAATTGTCTCGGCCACAGGTAGATCCCGCCGCGGATCGTATCGTTCCCCGCGTTAAACGAAACCACGATGGTGTTCAGAAACGGATACAACGTCACGACGACGAGAAAGATCATGAAGATGGTATTCAGTGTATGAAAAATCACCGGCTCCACCTTGCCTCGTCCGACCCGTCTTTGCAAAGCAGCAGCAGATACTCGCTCTGGGGTGATCGTTTGGTTTGCCATCTCTATAACAGCCTCTCTTCCCCTAGTCGTTTGGCGATCCAGTTCGCGAAGAGCAGCATGGTTACGCTAACGACCGTTTTGAATATCCCGCCGGCGGTTGCCAGGGAGTAGTTGCCTTGGGCAATCCCGTATTTCAGCACGAAAATATCAATCGTTTCCGCCCAGTCAACCACCAGACCGTTCCCGAGCAGGTATTGGACCTCGAAGCCGGCTTCCAGAATATGACCGATGGACATGATCAGCAGAATGACAATCGTTGGCTTAATGCCGGGAAGTGTGACATGAAGCATCTTCCGGTATCGGCTGGCTCCGTCGATATCCGCAGCTTCGTATAATGCCGGGTCAATCGCCGCCATCGCAGCCAAATAAATGATCGTGTTCCAGCCAACCTCTTTCCAGACATGGGATGCACCAACGACACCCCAGAAATACTTGCCTTCGCTGAGCCACAGGATCGGCTCCTTGATCAGATGCAGCCGCATCAGAACGTCGTTGACGATGCCATCGGAGGCAAGGGAGGTCGCGACGATCCCGGTGACGATGATCCAGGACAGGAAGTGCGGAAGATACGAGATGGTTTGGACGGTTCTTTTCCAGAAAATCTTCTTGATTTCATTCAGCAGCAAGGCCAGAGCGATTGCGGTGACAAAGCCTAGCACCAGGTTGATGATACTCATTCCCAGCGTATTGCGCAGCACCCGAAGGAAGCTGTCGTCCGTAAACAGGAACTTGAATTGCTTGAACCCGACCCATTCCTGCTGGCCAAAGCTTCTTGCCGGCTTATAATTTTGAAACGCCATCGTCCAGCCCCACACCGGGACATAAGCAAACAATATAATATAAGCCAATAACGGGACCGACATGAAGATCAACTGCCGTTGACTCTTGATCAGGGACCAGGTTATTTGCTGTTGTTTTCGTTTTTTCGCTTTCGGGACGGCGTGTTTTTCCATTAAGGTCTCATCCATAATTTGTTCTCCCCACAAAGCCTAAGATTTCGAAGAATGGAAGGCTTGGATGCCTTCCATTCTCCGCTTGAATCCCTGGATTATTTTACGGTCCAGTTGTCAATTCTCCATTGCAACACTTCGTTGATGCGGTCTTCATAAGCTTTAATGTTGAGCTTGTGGATTTCTCCCACGTATTCATCCCATACCTTGTTGAAGTCGGCTGGGTCAGCCAAAATTGCTTTAGGCAGATATTTCGTAGACAGATCATTTTGTTTGGTGTTCACTACCTTGGCTTCCGAACCCTCCACTAAGTCAACCGACCATGCCGGATAATAGATCGGGTTCTCTGGAGCCGGGCTGAAGAAATCGACATAACTGTTGTATCCGTACGCTTCAAGGAACTTCTTATCATATTCCTCCAGCGAAGCTTTGTATTCTTCCGGTTGAGCGGCGGCATCCGTCGCATTGCCGTCACTGAAATAACCTTGCATTTTCGGGCTGAAGCTATAAAGCGTATCCGCCTTATTGGCCAGCTTCCAAGTGGCATCCGTAAACCGGTCGCGTTGTTCCTGGGTTTTCATAAAGCGGCCCTCTTCGTTCACGATGTAGTCTTCGCCTTCGATCCCCCAGGAGAGGATTTTTTGCCAATCTTCTTGAATCAGGCGATCCCACAGCTTCAGGATCTTGATCGCTTTTTCCTTACCGGCATTTACGCTGATCCCAAAGCCGTTGTTCAAATTCAACGCCGGGCGGTCAAGATAGTAATCTTTAATGCTTGTATCATAAACCAGCGGCAATCCCACATAGGTTCTTTCATGTTTGTCCGCCGTAATCAACACGTTCTCCGCACTTTGGAAGTTCCAGTGTTGATCGAAAAATCCGAGCACCGTGCCGCTGGAAATTTTCGCTTGATATTGGTCATAGTTCTGCGTAAACGTCTCTTTATCGATCAAACCTAAGGCGTTCATTTCATTCAGCTTCTTGTAGTACCGCATCGCATAATCCTTGTCGGCGAAAATCTCCGCTTTGCCGTTATTCACGACAACGCCGCCGTCATTCGGGTGTCCGATCAGATGCTGCGGCGCATTAAACAGCCCCCAGTTTCTCCAGTCATAATTCAGAATTTCGAAACCAATCGTGGGGCTTCCATCGATCGTCGGGTGCTTCTCCTTGTACTTCACAAGCAGATCAAAATATTCGTCAAGCGTTTTGACCTGCGGATATCCCGCTTCCTCCAGAACGGCCTTTTGGATCCAGAACGCCGGGCCCGAATACCAGGTCGTGCTGACTTCCCCGTTATAAGCCCCGTAGTTTGGCAGGATGTAGATATGGCCGTCGTTCGGGTCCTTCATCATGTTCCAGTACTTCTCATAGTGCTTCTTCAAATTCGGAGCATGTTCTTCAATCAGGTCTTCCAAAGGAATATAAGCGCCTGCCGCCGTCAACTTCGTATTGCCGGTCATAATATCGGGATAATCGGAGCCCGCGATCATAACGCCAAGCTTCTGGTTAATATCCCCGGCAAGAAATTCAAATTTGAACGTGACGCCCAGCTCATCTTTAATCTTCTTGTAAATCTTGTTGTCCGGCGTCGGCTGTTGGCCGGCTTCACCGATAAACGCAGTGATTTCAAACGGTTCGACTTTATCTCCGGCATTGTTTCCTGTAGTGGCTGGATTGCCGGTGTTGGTTTCGGCTGTGGTAGCGTTGTTATTACCGCTGCCGCATCCCGCTAGGATGACGCTGAGCGATAACAGCAGGATGACGCTGAGCCGGAGCATTGATTTGGTCTTGCCCCCCATGTAAAGCACCTCCGTAATGATTTGTTGATGTTCAAGCTTTTTTGAAAGCCCTTTCACCAACTTATCTTTAATTCTAAAAGCGCTACCCAGCCGCAACTAGTTCACAATTAAAGGTTCAACCTTCAAAATTTCAGTTCCTGTTTCGGTATTCGTTAGGCGACATTTGCAATCTTTTTTCAAATTGCTTGAGAAATTGGCCATAGTTCGCGTAACCCACTCGCTCGGCCACCTCGCCGTTATTCAAGCTTCCGTCCCGGAGCAGCCTGACGGCTTCTTCAATGCGATAGTTATGGATCATTTCGTTAAAATGAACGCCGTTCTTCTTCTGCAGCAATTGGCCTAAATAGACCGGATGAAGGTAAAACACCTCTGCCAGCTTCTTGATCGTCAATGGCTCGCGGTAATGCTCCCGGATATAGGCGTTGATGTCTTGGATCACCCCTTGGGACCGTTCGGTTTTGTCCTTCAGGAGCCAATCGATGCATTCCATCCCAAACGCATGGATACGGTCCATTAATTCCCGCAGGGTTGGTGCCGCCGAGGCCATGCCGGGAATATCGTATTTGCTCTGCAGCTCCGCCGCCTTGTCCGGGAGTTCCTCCAGGTGTTCCACCATCAGGTAAGATAAATGAATCACAAATTTACGTACGATGTCCGGCGTAAGGTAATGTTCACGGAACTTATGCTCCGCCTCGGACAGACCTTCCTCCAAGCCCGCTTTGTCCAGCAGCTGGAGCGCCCCCACGATGCGATCCGCCAGCTCCGTTTGATCGTACTGGCGGTGGAACTTCAGCGCGGCCACGTTACGGTATACCCTGATCCCGGCAGGGCCCTCCGCATAAAACTGATGCTGCATCGCTATCTGAGCCTGGCTGAACGCTGCTGCAATCTCTTGCAGGCTTGCCACGCCCTGACCCGCGGATGCTACTGCTCCGAGACCGCAGCACAGGCTCTCCAATTCGCGTATCCGTATAGCGCCGTCCGGTCCATCCTCCCCGGGATGAAATCCGTACACCAAGACCAGGCCGCCATAGTCCAGATCGATGAAATACATCGCTTCCCGCTCCCCGGCATAAGCTGCAACTTGCTCCCGGGCCTCGGCGACGCTGCAGCCTCTAGGCTGAATGAGGCAAACATTCCACACCTCCCGAAGGCTCGAGAGCGCAGCGATCCGCCCCGCATCCATGGGAAGCCCCGGCGAGGGGTGGATCAATCCCTTCAGCAGGCTGACCGTTTCCTCGTAGGAGGCGATTCGGTTAATGCGCTGACGCTCCTGTTCCTCCGCCAGCTCCTCATAAATCGCCCCGAGCTCTTCGGCAGCGATCTCCTCGTCAATCGGCTTCAGCAAATACCGGGTGACGCCGAAGCGGAGTGCTTTTTGCGCATATTGAAATTCACTGTACCCGCTGACGATCGCAAAGCTGACCTGCCGGGAATTCTGCTTCTGCCACGCCTCGATCATTTCCAGTCCGTCCATCCCCGGCATCCGCACGTCGGTGACGACCAGATCCGGCTGCAGCTTGCCGATCTTCTCCAGCGCCTCCGCGCCGTTGCTGCTGGTCCCGCAAATTTCAAAGCCCAACTCCGGCCAGTTGATCCACAGCTGCATCCCCTCTAAAGCTGCCGGCTCGTCATCCACCAATAACACCTTGAATCTCATGGCTATTCCCTCCCGATTAATCTTCCTGGTGTTGAAGCAGTTTGACCGGGATTTCGATGCATACTTCCGTCCCTTGTCCCGGCTTGCTGTTGATGTTGAAGCGAACCTGATCGTTGTAGTACAACTCAAACCGGCGATACACATTGCGGATGCCGATGCTGTTCCCAGGCGTGTTCTCACTCCGTACGGAAAGCAGGATTTCCCGCAGCTGCTCCGGTTCGATGCCTTTGCCGTTATCCGAAATGACGATGCGAAGCCGGCCGTCTTCCACGCGGGCTTTGACGGCGACGAGCCCGGTGCCCTGCACCGCCTGGATTCCGTGCTTGCAGGCGTTCTCGACCAGCGGCTGGATGCTCATTTTTGGAATGGTATAATGCAGCGCCTCCTCCTCGATGTCGAAGACGTACTCGAATTTGTCCCGGAAGCGGAACTTCTCGATTTTCAAATACATGTCGATAAACCGAATTTCCTCCTCCAGCGTGACAAGGTCCTCCTTCCAGCGGAGCAGCCGGCGCAGCAGCCTGGACAGGTTTTTAATGATGTCCGTAACATCGGAGTAGTTATTTTTCGTACAGACAACCAAAATCGCGTTCAGCGTATTAAACAGAAAATGAGGGTTCATCTGACTCTGCAAGAAGTTCAGCTCTGCCCGCATCCGCTCGGCTTCGAGGCTCTTCTGCTGGATTTCCAGCTTGTAAACGTTATTGATCAACGCGTTGATACGGGCGGTCATCATGTTAAAGTTGCGGATCAAGCCGCCGATCTCATCGCGTCCTTCATCGATGTTGATCAAATCGAACTTCTCGTTGGTGACCTTCTGCATATGGCGAGACAGCCGCTTTACCCGGTAATGGTAAGATCGGAGCATCACGTAGATAAAGAGCGACGTGAATAAAGTGATCGCTGCCGCCAACATCCCGACGAACAGGCGCATATCGAGCATCGCCTTCGATACCCGGGTTCCCTGCGGAATCCCGATCAGCCGCCAGCCTTTCACATATTTGGCATTGCCGATGGCAACGGACACTACGCCCTTCTCCCGATCCTCGGCAGACAATTCAAGCTTGGGATAACCGACGCTTGCGTCCTGCCGATAGCCGCTGTCCGCCGACACGATGATTTCATCGTTCCCGTTGACCAGATACAAATCCAGGTAGTCCCGCTCCCGGACGATCACGTCGTAAATTTTGCTGAGGTCAATGTCGATCCTTAGCAGCTTGTCGAAGGTGTTATAGGAATCGTAGTAGTCCATCTCCTCGATCACGCTGAAATAAGACTCGGTATTCGCCCGGTTAAAGGCTTGAGAGGCACGGTACGCAGCGACGACCACCGGGTCGGACGAGCTGCTCCAGATCCGGTACCATTCGCTGTTCTTCACCTCATCATCGATCAAATGATAATTGCCCCCGGGGACGATCGTCGGATTGGTCGTGTATATCCCGATCCGCAGAATCTGATTATTGACCGGAATGTAGCTGGTAACCCGATTGCGCAGCTGCTCATCAAACGTTTCGTAAAAATCGACCGGGTCCGAGTAGGTCCGATCCATCTTTTCATACAGCGTCTTATCCGTGTTCAGGGCATGACTGACAGCCACCCCGCCGTCGATAAAATCATGAATGTCCTTTCGGGCACGCTCCATGGAAATCTCCAGGTTCTGCTTCTCGCGTTCTTTAATAAAACCGGTCATCCGCCCCATAAACATCAGGTTAATGACCAGGATCGGCAGCAGTACGCCAATCAAGTAGATCAGCAAAAATTTCGTCTTCAGCGGAATATCGTTCACTTTTCCCCGGAATCTCCATCTTCCCATGCTCGCACCACCTTGGGCTTATTCGGCCGATCTGGACCCTTCCACTTTCTTGGAGCCGTCATTTTGAAACTCGGATTTGTAGGCAGAGGGCAGCATACCGATCGACTGTTTGAATTTGCTGATAAAATAGTCCGTATTCGGATACCCCACCTGCAGCGCAATATCGGAAATTTTCATCGAGGTGCGCTTCAGCAGGCGTTTGGCCTCTTCAAGCCGTTTCTCGTTGAGATATTCGTTGAAGCTTTTGCCCGTTTCTTTTTTGAACACCTGCCCCAAATAGGTCGGATTCATGTGAAACTTCTTGGCGAGGGTTTGCAGCTTCAGCTTGCTGCGGAACTCCTCATCTACGTACTGAATGACCTGAAATACCGTGTTATTCTCGTTCTTCCGGCGCAATCCGGCCAGCAGCAACGAAGCCTCCTGGCACAGCCTATGAAGATACTGCCTGAGCGCCAGGTAGTCGCTGATGCCGTTCGAATCCCCTTCGTCCCCCTGCATGCGGACCATAAAGGCGTCGGCATCACCGCCGGCTTTCTTGATCCTGCGGCATAACGTCAGCTCCATATTGGCTGCGAAGGCCCGCATGGTTTCCACGCCGATCTGGCTGCAGGCAAGTGCGCCAAACACCTCTTCCACCGCCGCCCCCGCTGTTCCGGGATCCCCTTGAAGCACGGCGTCCAGCAGCAGCTCGACCTTTCCCTTCAACACATCCTCCGTACTCTGGAGCTGCGGGTGATGGCAAGGCAAGAAGAAGCCAGTTCTCCCCTTCTCACGCTTCGCTTTGACGGTCTCCATCGTTTGCAGATACAGCTCCCGGATCGAGCGGATCCCCTTCCCGGCGCGGCTGACGGCGATCACTGCCGGCGAACCTATCTCCGAAAGCTCACTGCTGATCGCCAGTCCCATCTCTTCGATACGCGGCTGCGGTATTTCATCTGTCCGAATAATCATCCCGACCCGGCCTGAGCCGTCCAGGAAGGAACGATCCGCATCCGCAGGTTTCGAGAAATAACCAAGCACCCGCTGCTTTAGAGCTTGCGGATCAATCCCGGCGTCGAACAGCATACACCGCAGCTCCGGCTCGCCCCCGAGCTGAAGCGCGGCTGCCGCCTCCTGCTCCAGCCGGGCGCCTTCTTCCCCCTGAATCAATCGGTTCAGGAGGTTATTTTTAAACAACGTCTGCTTCCTTAGCTTGGACTGCTCCATTTCCCGCTCCTCGGCGATCATCTGACCGAGACGGTCCAGAATCGCCCCGAACTCGTCTTCGTCAATCGGTTTTAGCAGATACTCCGCCACCCGTTGCCGCATCGCCGTAAGTGCGTAGTTAAAATCGTCGTATCCGCTTAAAATAACGAACTTAGGGGGCCTTGCGAGCAGCTGTTTACTCCGTTCAATCAGCTCCAAGCCGCTGATGACGGGCATATGGATATCCGTGACGACCAGCTCAGGCCGCAGCTCCTGCATCTTGGTTAAGGCCTCCGGACCGTCCAGCGCTTCGCCGCAGACTTGAAAGCCGTGCTTTTCCCAATTCACCATAGTTCGAAGACCTTCCAGCACCCAAGGCTCATCATCGACCAGAAGCACTTGCAGCATGACTGCCATCCCTCCCCTTTTACGTAAATTCCATGCATCTATAGTTCAACCAATATCCTCCATGTAAGCGCACACATTTTATGCTAGCACAAAATCTCTCATTTGTGGGCACTTAATTTATCCAACAAACAAAGGCAGTCCAGAGCGATGTGCTCCGAACTGCCTTTGATGATACCTGTCTTATTGGTTCAGCAGATGGTCCTGAAACCACTCTGCCGCAGCCTGAACCTCGGTTTCGGTCAACTGATGTCCATAGGGCTCCCAATGCACATGCACTTGGGCACCCGCACCTCTGAGCACCCCTTCCAGTTCCTCGGTTTCTTCCGGCTTACACATCGCGTCATTCCGCCCCGCCCCGATGAAGACAGGGATTCCTGCCATCTCCGGCAGCGGCACGCCCCGCCGCGGGACCATCGGATGGTGCAGAATAGCCCCGCTTAGTGCGGCCGCATGGTGGAACAGGAGGCTCGCTGCGATGTTTGCTCCGTTCGAATACCCCACCGCAACGATGCGGCTCCGATCGAAGCCGTAGTGCGCCGCCGCCTCGTCCAGGAAATCGTGCAGCTCCTTCGTGCGCAGCACCAGATCCTCCTCGTCGAACACGCCCATCGCCAACCGCCGGAAGAAACGCGGCATCCCGTTCTCCAATACGTTCCCCCGGACGCTAAGCACTGCCGAAGCCGGGGAGATGATTTCTGCCAATGGCAGCAGATCCCGCTCCGTGCCGCCGGTGCCGTGGAGAAGAAGCAGTGTAGGTGCCGCCGCTTCACCGCTGGCCGTTAGGGTCCCCGGCTTGAAGATATGCTTCAGCTTCATCCCTGCAGATCCTCCTTCAGCGCCCGGACTTCAAACGGGGTCAGATTTTGTTCGATCAGTGCACGGTGCGGTTCATACCAAGCGGGAAGCATCAGCTTTTCACCCAAATGCTCCGGCGACTCGTCATTGGCGAACCCTGGCGGATTCGTGGCAATTTCGAACAAGATGCCGCCTTCCTCCCGGAAATAAAGCGCGTGAAAATATTGCCGGTCAACGATTGGCGTCGGATGGTAGCCGTGCTCGGCAACCCGAACTCTCCATTCTTCATGTTCCGCGAAGTCCCGGGCTCTCCAGGCGATGTGATGCACCGTTCCGGCTCCGCCCGCGCCGTATTCCATCGATTTGACGTTTACATCGATCACGTCGCCAAGGTCACCCTCGGCTTTAAAACGGGTATAATCGCCCTCTGTGCCAAGCTTCTGTAAGCCCATGACGGTTTCGAGCAACGCGGCAGTTTTCTCCGGGGCCATGCTGTAGAGCACCGCGCCGCCAAAGCCTTTGATCGCCTTGTCGGTTGGAATGCCGCCAAACGACCAAGTGCTTAGCGGGCCGGTAGCGCGTTCCACCAGCTCGAGCTGGAGTCCGTCTTTGTCACGGAAATGCAGATAGGATTCACCGAATCGGCGGGTTTCGGTCGTGGAGATGCCGAATTTGTGCAGACGCTCCTGCCAGAATCCCATTGTGCCAACCGGTATGGCGAAGGTAGTGACGCCGACCTGGCCGCCGCCAACCCGGCCACGCCGAGCCCCGGGCGTCGGGAAGAAGGTCATAATCGTTCCCGGATTCCCATCCTCATCGCCGAAGTACAAATGGTACACCTCCGGGGCATCGAAGTTGATCGTTTTTTTGACCAATCTAAGCCCCAGCACTCCTGCGTAAAAATCGACATTCGCCTGCGGATCGGTAGCAAATGCGGTAATATGATGAATCCCTGAAGTTGGATGTACCATGTGTAGCTCCTCCTTGTTTTGGGTGATAAGCATGCTCAAAAACGGTTAAAGCTGACGAACTCGCCAACCGGCTTACGGTAGCCGCGCGGACGGAAGCTCGAGCTGTCTTCTTTGCCGATCGCTATCAGCATCACCGGCACGTAATTGTCCGGAACGTTCAGCAGGCGGCGCATGGCGTCGGGATCAAACCCGATCATCGGGCATGTATCCCAGCCGCGGTCCTTCGCGATGAGCATCATCTGCATGGCCGATAGGCTGGCGCTGCGAATCGCCTCATCCCGCATAAACGCTTCGCCCCGGCTTTCATAGAACCCGATCGTATCCGACACGAGCATGTCGTACTCCTGCTTGCTGAGAACGCCCAAATTCAGAAGGCCTTCATTCATCATCCCGACATCCTTATGGGCATCCAATTTTCCCAGCACCAGGATCACCGCGGAGGCAGTTCGGACTTTATATTGCTTGGCCGCAGCCTCATACACTTGCTCCTTCAATTCGGGATCCTTCACCACCACATAATGGGTATGCTGCAAGTTAAACGCCGACGGCGCGAATTTCGTAAGATGAAAGATTTCTTCCAGTTCCTTGTCTTGGATTTCTACACCCGGGATAAATTTATTCGCCGACCGGCGGGATTTGATAACCGTGGTAAAATCATGCTCATGCGAATTCATCGATAACTTCCTCCTCAATTAAACCTTTATTGCGTTCATAGTAATCTGATTTGTTATAGCAGAGCATCGAGAGAGTATTCCCCGGCCCCGGACAACATCAAGCCAACCAAAACAGCGATCAGCAGCAAATTGTATTCAAAGCCGCCTGACGTCGACCAGAACCCATTCTTACCATGAACGGATACGATCGCCACGATCATCGTAAGAATCAACAGCGCCGTACCGATAGGCGTAAATAAACCTGCCGCCACCAGCAATCCGCCGCCAAATTCAGCGAGACCCGCTAACACGGCCATCAGCACCCCGGGCTTCATCCCTATCGTTTCAAACCAACCGCCGGTTCCTTTAGGGCCGTGACCGCCAAACCAACCAAACAGCTTTTGCGCACCATGCGCCATCATCGTCAATCCCAACACCAAACGAACAATTAATAACGCCAATTCCAAATTCATGTTTAACTCCTTTGTTTTTTGATTTTATTTGTGTACGTACCTGACATACTTTCCTATCAGATATCTCTTAATGTATAGAATCTTTATATTAAGATATTAGACCTGAAAAGACGTCCTCTGACGCCCTTTCCGCCGCCTGTCGGAGCTTCGTTAAGTCAATTTCTTTCGCGAGCAATGATTTGGGTCCCCTTAATCCCTTGCCGCTATTTAAAGCCGGCCTGCGCCGATTTCCCAAGCTTCTTCAGCAGCATCCCCGCGATCTGCTTCTCTTCCGGCGAAAGACCGCTGACTGCCTCCTCGATGATGCCGGTAATCTGCGGGAACACCTCTTCGATGAACTCGCGTCCCTGCTCGGTGAGTTCTGCGTAAACTAACCGTCGGTCTTCCACGCAATCCTTCCGGGTGACGTACCCCTTCTTCTCCAGCTTATCCACGACATACGTAATATTGCCGCTGCTCATCAACACCTTAGAGCCAATTTGCTGAATCGGCTGTCTGCCTTTATGATACAGCAAGTCTAGTACGCCAAACTCGGTCCGGGTTAATCCGTATTTCCGAATCTCCTTATCCGCATGCGCATGTACCCACTCGCTGGCCCGGGACAAGACGATGAACAAATGCAGCGCCTCATTCTTCGTTGGATCCATCTGTGAACTCACCTCCATGTCGTGTTCGGACTATGATAACTATAGCATAGGGTAGCCTCAAGCGTCTTGAATAATTCTTAATATGAGATATCTTGATATTAAGATACATGATATCGAGATAAGTGTCAACCCAGCTTTGCAAAAAAAACAGCCGACCAGATCGATCTCCCGGGCAGCTGATGAAGAATGCACCTCTTTCACTCGTGCTATAGTTACTTTCTGCCGCGAGCCGACGCGCTGGTCCGCACGTTCGTCAGCACGTTGACTGCAAATATGATGACACTGATCACGACAAGGGTTCCGCCAATCGCTACCAAAGGCTCCAGTTGTTCGGAACCGTTCAGCACCAGAGATAAACTGATCATCATGACCGGAAGCCCGATGGAGTACGTCCAGAACTGGATTTTGCTCAGCAGACTTTCCCCTGCTCCCGGAAACAACACATAAATGACGCCAGCCAACGCAAAGGACGCCCACCCCAGCAAATTCACATGGGCATGAACGCCCGATAAAGTATAGTCATGTTGCATGGACATGTACATGCCTAGCAATACACCGATGACAAAATAAACAACCGAAACCTTAATATACGTGATCCCCAAACCGTCGCCTCCCCCAACCGGAACAAGTTATCCTTACATGTTCAAAATATGTCACAATTGAAGGGAATATTCGGAGTGCTCTAGCGCCATTCCTCCGGCAGCAGCCGTGCGTAATGCGATTGAAGGTAACGGTCGTCGATCAGGGCCAAGCGGCCATAGTCGGTCTCCGAGCGAATCAGGCGCCCGCCGGCCTGCAACACCTTATTCATGCCGGGGTACACGTAAGCATAATCAAAGCCATCTCGTCCGGTCGCCTGAAAGTAGTCGCGAATCAAGTTGCGTTCCGGACCGATTTGCGGCAAGCCGACACCGACGATCGCCACGCCTGTCAACCTGTCGCCAACAAGATCGATGCCCTCCGAGAACAAGCCTCCCATGACGGCAAAGGCGATAAAGGTCCTGCCCGGTTCAGGGTTTGGCACAAAAGCGGCTAAAAACTGCTCCCGATCCTCCTCGGTCATCCCCGCCTGCTGAAGCAACAGCTCTGTCCCTTTGTCCTTGGAGGCGGCAAATTCTTCGTAAATCATGTTCATATAGGCGTAGGATGGGAAGAAAAACAAATAATTTCCCGGCCGGCCGCGGGTCACTTCCTGTAAAGCACGAACGAGCGGACCACGTGTCTGTTCCCGGTCTTGATACCTGGTGGACAGCGGCACAACCACCACTTCCAGCTGATCCCGGGAGAAGGGAGAAGGCAGCGATATCGAATAATCGTCCGGCCCGGCGCCCAACATGTCGCGATAATACCCCATCGGCGACAACGTCGCCGAGAAATAAATCCGCGAGCGAAACCCCTTGCTCATCTCCTGCAGCAAATGAGAAGGATCCAAGCAAAACAGCTTGATCCGCACGTCCTCCCTGGCGATCTCAGCGTAGGTGACGAACCGCTCATCGTACAGCTTGCCCATTCGGCTGAAATGCAGGGCGTCAAAATAAGCCTGAAGCAGCAGCTCCCGCGCCTCGGCTTCCGAACTGCCTGGAGCATTCGCCTGCCCGGCGGCGGAGGGATCAATCGCCAGCTCCCGTTCGGCAGCCTTGGAAAAAGCTTCCACCCGCTGCAGCAGCAGCTCTGGCGCGGCCCGATCAACCCAAAACGACCCTTCCGCCTGCTTCCGCAGCTCGATGAACCCGGCGTTTACCGCCTTAGCCGCCTTCGCGACGGAGGGACTCTTCGCTTTATAGGCCCGTTGCAGCGTTAAGAAGCTGGATTTCAGCAGCTCGGCGGAATACATCTCCCGGGCCCGGTCGACCAGATTATGCGCCTCGTCGATCAGCAGCACGGTTTCCTTCTTCTGCTCGGCGAACATGCGCTGCAAGGACACTTTGGGATCAAACACATAATTGTAATCACAGATCGTTACATCGGCGGCATAGGAGAGGTCCAGCGAAAATTCAAACGGGCACACCCGGTGCTTCCGGGCGTATGCCTCAATCACCGGGCGGGCAAGCTGGGTCTCATTCGCCAGAATATCCTGGATCGCCCCATTAATCCGATCGTAATATCCGTCGGCATACATGCAGTCTTCCTTGGTGCAGCGGACTTCTTCGCGAAAGCAAATTTTCTCCTTGGCGGTCAGCGTGACGACCCAAGCTTGCAGACCCTGCGCTTCCATCAGCGCGAAGGCGTTCTCCGCCGCAGTCCGGGTAATCGTCTTGGCGGTAAGGTAATACAGCTGATTTAGCTTGCCTTCCCCCATCGCCTTAAGCGCCGGAAATGTGGTGGAGATCGTCTTGCCAATGCCTGTTGGCGCTTGGGCAAACAAACCAACGGCTTCCTCGATCGTCTTGTACACCGCGCCCGCCAGCTTCCGTTGCCCGGCCCGGTATCCGGGAAACGGAAACGCCAGCTCCGCGATGCTCCGGTTCCGCTCGCGACGATGGTTGCGAAGCAGCCGGGCATACGGGGCATATCGCTGAACAACGTCATACATAAACGTCTCCAGCTCGTCGATCCCGGCGCGCGTCCGAAACTGCTTCCGCTCCCCCGTATCCAGCTGCACATAAGTCAGCTGGATGCCCATCTCGCTCAGCCCGTTGGCTTTGGCGTACATGTAGGCATAGCACTTCGCCTGGGCCCAATGCACGGGATAGGTGTCCTCGTCGATGGCCGACAAATCGCCGGCTGTCGATTTGATCTCGTCCACGGTCAAGCTTCCGTCCTCACCGGCCAGCAGCCCGTCGCAACGCCCGTCCACGACGAAGAGGAGATCCCCGCAGGGAATCTCCGCCTTCAAATACACTTCTTTCTGGTCTCCTTCGCCGTATTGCTTCTGCACCTGCTGATGCGCCTTCGTGCCTTCCGTCAGCGAAACCGCGGCACGAAAGCCGCCTTCCAAGCTGCCGCTGCGGAACACATACTCCACCAGAGGGCGCACCGCGATCGTAACCGTGGACTCTTTTGCCATAATTCTTTGTGTCACCCGCCGATATCCCTAGGGAACATTTGTTCCACCAGTATATCACGATATGACAGGGATCGCCATGCAAAGCGGTGAACTTCCGTGCGCAGATCATTGATCAATCCGGATGTTGTAATCCTTCTTCAAATATTGGTGGATTCGGCGGAAATCAGCTGGGGTCAGCTCGCTTAACCGCTTATGGCCCTTCTTCCATTCGCGCGCGAGCAGGATGCCCATCGTTTCCGCGGCCAGCGCGGTGGTTGGAATGATGCGGGCGCTTCCGTAGGCTTTGATATCCGCACCGATATTTTTGCCAGCTACCAGGACGTTGTCGTAGGACTTCAGCTCAAAGGAACGCAGGGGAATCCCGTAGCGATCCGGCTTACCGTAACCGATGCCCTTCTTCACGGCGCGGGTCGCCTGCAAATCGACGGGATATCCTCCAAGCGTCACATTGTCCCAGAACATCCGGCTCGACATCACGTCCTTATAAGTCAGCACGTACTCCGTTTCATAACGGTTATAGTCGCGGATGTACAAATATTCGGGATACCCGTTCAGCTCAGCTTTGCTGAAGCCGGGAATATGCTGACGCAAAAATTTGGCGATATACGGCGCTTCGGCCTTGCCCTTAGCCACGGCGGAACGGACCGATTTCGGATCGGCCGGATCGACATCGTAAATCAGCAAGCCATTGACGATCACTTCGCCGTCTTTCTGATAGGTGGCATTCAGTCCTCTCAGCAGTAATTGGGAATCCCGCGGCTTGTACTGGTAGGTGATGTTGCTGAAGCCGGTGGCAAAATCCCAATCGACATATGTATTGGGGCCGTATTTCTTGACGACATTCGTCAGCGGATAATCCTCCAGCACCGCTTGATGCAGCTTCCCCCAGTTGACGCCCTTGAACCGCAGCATATAAGTAGCCGCCATATAATCCGGCTTCTTGCCGTTGTACAAGCTTTCCATCCCTGGGATCCGTTTATTGCCAAGATGGACGGTGAGTGCGTTAAAATCGGTATTTTCCACAAAATACCCCGCCTGTACTTGATACAACTTGCCGTCTTTGGCCAGGTAGGTGATCGATTTCAGCGTTTTCCCTTTCCCAGACTTGCCGGTCTCTTCAATCTCCACGCCGTCGATGGCGATGCCGCTGCGCATAGGAATCCCGCGGATCAGCTTGCGGTAATAGCTTTCAAAGGCGGACAATTTGCGAATCGTCCCGGCATTGTAGCCGTCGTACAGGGATTTCATTTCGCCTTGCACCAAGCTGCGCTTGCGATTGTCGTTGGGTTCGTCCAGCACGAGCATCTGCCCTTGGATCAGCTCCCCGCCCGGCTTCTCGCGCGGATCGAGGATCAGTACGCTTAGCCCGGCATCATGCGCTCGCTTTGCCAAGAGCACCCCTTCAATTTCGCTGCCGATCATGACAATGTCATAACGATTGCAGCCCGGCCCGCAAGATACGGGAGATGCAGTTGAAGTTGATGCTGCCATCGCCGAAGTTGACGCGCCCACCGTTTCAAGCATTAGCAGTACGCACAGGAAAGCCAATACACATCGTTGAGCAAAAGTTTGTTGGTTCTTGGGATGAATTGACATAAATTCAGGAAACGCTCCTCTTTATGGGATATAATGACATCTTATCTCCCGAAGAGGTGTCGTATCCAGTAAATTTTTGTTATATTATGGTGTTCCCTGTCGATTTATGCCACGCAATAAACGAGATAAGCTCAGCAGCTTGGAGGGGTCGAGGGGAGCCAGCCCGTCCCCGCCGATTCGTACGGCAGAACCGAAATGCACTTCGGTCACGCCCGTATTGGCAATGACTTGCGAGACCGTCTCCAGGGTCAAGCCGTGTCCAGCTAAAATGCGCAGCGAGCTGCCGCGTGCCAGCTCCACCAGCTCCCGAATCTCGGAAACCGCCTGCGGCGCAGAGCGCGGTCCGCCCGATGTCAGCACCCGGTTTACCTGCGGGTACTTCATGAGCGTGCGCAATCCGGACGGCAAATCGGCCAACTCGTCAAACGCCCGGTGAAACGTAACGTTAAGCCCGCCGGTCAGCACCAAAATCCGCTCCAGCGCAGCCTCGTCGATCTTACGATCGGCCGTCAGCGCGCCAAACACGATGCCCGCCGCCCCCGCTTCGGCAATCGCTCGGACTTCGGCTTCCATCGTCAGCAAATCGGCTTCTCCGTACACAAAAGACCGGCTATGCGGGCGCACCATCACGTGAACGGGAATGGCCACCGCCTTCACCACTTGTTGAACCAAGCCAATACCGGGGGTCAGTCCCCCTTCCGTGATCGCCGTAATCAGCTCCAGCCGATCCGCTCCATTCGCCTCCGCCACGATGGCGTCCTCCACACAGGTTGCTATAACCTCTAGCAGCACCAGAATACCTCCTTCACCTCGAGGATTACGATTGTACCCCATATGTTAGCTTGTCTATGAAAAAATAACAAACCGTTTATAAAGGATCATTGGGAATGAATGAAACCACAACCATCCTGAATACGTAATAATTTCCGAATCGCACTCATACTTACAAAATCAGTCAGAACCAAATCCATGTTGGAGGTAGGTTGAACTATGTCGTTTATCAAGAAAATGCTAGCCAGTGTGGGGATCGGCTCGGCGCAGATCAATACGGAGCTGGATGTCGACGAAGTCCGGCTGGGCGGTGAGATCAGCGGTACCGTTTATGTGGATGGCGGACAGACTGAGCAATCGATCGGTAACATTTACTTGAAGCTGAAAACCAACTACCTGCGCGAATCCAATGACCGCAAAATAAGAACAACCGGCACGATCGCCAAATACCTTGTCACCGAAGGCTTCGAGCTGCGGCCCGGGGAGCGGAAGCAGATCCCGTTCCGGTTCCGGCTTCCAGAGCAAATGCCGGTGACGCTGCATAACGTGCCGATCTGGGTAGAAAGCGGACTCGACATCGAGATGGCCTTGGATCCAAAGGATGAGGACCTGATTCGTGTCCTGCCGGACGCAAAAATGCAAACCGTGCTGGATGCCGTCGATTTGCTGGGCTTTCGGTTGCGCGAAGTGACCAATGACTATGCCCCAAGACTTGGCGGCGCTCTGCCGTTCGTGCAGGAATTTGAATATGTCCCCGGCACCAAGTTCCGCGGATACCTCGACGAGCTGGAGATCCTGTTCTTCCCGCGGGGCGACGCCTTGGAACTGGTGATGCAGATCGATCGCCGGGCCCGCGGCTTAAGCGGCTTGTTCGCCGAGGCGCTGGAGCTGGATGAACGGTTCGTACGACTGCCTCTGTCGAGAGAGGTACTCCAGAGCAGTCCGCATGCGGTGGCCAGCTTACTGGAGGACGTTATCCGAAGACATCTCTAGTGGAGATTCGGTCGGGGCGACCACCCGCTTGTCGCAAGCGCGGTACGCCACCTTTCCACGAAATGCAAAAGTACATTTCATTTGCGTCAAAACCGGGCATTTTTGAAGGTTCAAGTGTAAAAGTGCAGTTCATTTTCCGAATATCAGCCGAAATCCATCCTAGGTCTCATTTTCAACTGTACTTTTACAGCTAATCGCCCTAAATTTCAAAAAACCCCCGTTTCAGATGTACTTTTGCAGTTGAACGAACGGACGGATACGAGTTGGTCCTATTCCAGCGCCCACCTCCGACAGCCCAAAAGAAAAGGACTTGGAGCAATTCTCCAAGTCCTGCCATTATCCCGCTCGCTCAGCTTAGTTCAGCTCGGCTGCTTCAGCTGCTTGCTGCGCAGCTGTCCGCAGGCCGCATCGATGTCGGCCCCGTGCTCGAGCCGGACGCTGACGCTGAGGCCGCGTTTTTTGAGCGCATCGTAGAAGGCCAACACGGATTTCTGTTCACTCCGCTGATACTGGCTGTGCTCATCCACCGGATTATACGGAATCAGGTTGACGTTCACAAACCGGTCTCCCAGCAGATCCGCCAATTCCTGCGCATGTTCCGTCCCGTCATTCACGCCCTTGAGCAAAATATACTCAATCGTAAGCCGCCGGTTCGTCCGCTCCAGGTAATAGTCGATCGCCGCCATCAGCTTCTCAATCGGAATCGCCTTATTGATCTTCATGATCCGCGTGCGCAGCTCATTGTTTGGGGCATGCAACGACACAGCCAAATTCACTTGCAGATCGGAATCGGCAAACTCGATGATTTTGTCCGCCAGCCCGCTGGTCGACACGGTAATATGGCGCGGACCAATCGCAAGTCCTTTGGGGTCTTGGATGACCCGCAGGAAATCAGCCATATTGTCGTAATTATCAAAAGGTTCCCCGATCCCCATCACCACGATGTGGGAGACGCGTTCACCTTTGCCCTGCCGGTCCAAATGCATCTGCACCTTCATGACCTGCTCTACGATTTCTCCGCTCGTCAGATCCCGGCTCTTCTTCAACAGCCCGCTGGCGCAGAAGCTGCAGCCGATATTACATCCAACCTGGGTTGTCACGCAAACCGACAGACCAAATTTATGGCGCATGAGCACCGTCTCGATCAGGTTGCCGTCCTGCAAGCGGAATAGGAACTTGATCGTCCCATCGATCGACTCTTGGCGGACATGCTCCTCCAAGGTTTCGATAACAAACTGTTCCTTCAGCAGGGCGAGGCATTCGGGATGAACGCCTTCCATTGCATCGAACGCAGTAACCCGTTTGCGGTATAGACCCTCCCATACCATCTCGGCCCGGCCTCGTTTATGTCCACGGTCCAGCAGCCAAGCGGCCAGCTGATCCTTCGTCATACCATAAATCGATTGTTTATTCATCCATATCCTCTTTCTAAACGAACTCAAGTCATTTTTTAATTATACCTAATCCGCCATCCCGAATGCCACAGGTAAAAAAACGAATCCCATCGCCTCACCTCAACGCCCATTTACACAGATACCTATCCCCCTTAAACGAACGTTAACATTAACACTCTAAAGTGAAGGTATATTCACTTGGGTTACTCGGATGTCCTAGGGGGGTTATAATCCCAAGCGGTCCGGCCCGCATACTGGACTAAGGTCGGAATGAAATCACGCCGAACGTCCGGTTTGATTCTTCCAACCTTCCTATATACTGGAACTCGGAATAAATCAACGGAATGAACCGTGCATTTTCGATTTCGGTGGAAAGGCGGCAGCTATCATGAAGCAAAACATGCATATCGTCATCCTGACCGCCGGATACGGCAACGGCCATATCCAGGTAGCGCGGACGCTGGAGCAATCCCTGACCCGTTCGGGCGTCCGTTCGGTCAGCGTGATCGACCTGTACCGTGAAGCCCATCCGGGACTCAATTCTATTTCCCGGCATCTCTACTTATACAGCCCGTGGTTCTCAACCTACGGCTTAGATTATTACGGTTGGAGCTATTACGCAACGAAGGATCTCCAGCAGACGAGCGCTATAGCGAAATGGGGAAACCAGCTGGGCATGAAAAAACTCATCGCCCTGCTCCAAAAGCAGCGGCCAGACGCGATCATCAACACCTTCCCCTTCGGCGGCATTACGGAACACTTGCGAAAACACGGCATTCGGGGGCCGGTCTTTACAGTTGTGACCGACTTCAGCCTGCACAACCGCTGGTTGTTCACGCAGCCGGACCGTTATTATGTGGCGACCGCCGATTTGAAGCGGGAGATGATGGAGCGCGGCGTGCCGGCAGAGGCGATTGTGGTCAGCGGCATCCCCGTGCGGGAGCATTTTTATGAGCCGGGGCGATCCTCAAATCCGCTGACGCAGACCCAGGCAAGGCGATCCTTGGAGAGATCCCGCTCCATTCTGGTCATGATGGGGGCGCATATTCCTTTGCCCGACGCCCAGCGGATCACCGCCAAGCTGTTGGCACTGCCGGACGTGCGAGTGGACCTCGTCTGCGGAGGCAACGAGAAGCTGCGGAGGCAACGAGAAGCTGCGGCGTCGCCTGGAACGGCGTTTTGCCGGTCACGAACGGCTCCGCCTATTCGGTTACGTCGAAGCAATCCATGACCGTATACGGGAAGCCGCTTGCATCGTGACGAAGGCTGGCGGTATCACATTGTCGGAAGCGATCCAGATCCGCACGCCGATCGTGGTCTACAAGCCGTTCTCCGGCCAGGAGCGGGAAAACGCGAGGTATCTGGAGCGCAAAGGCGCAGCCGTAGTGGCCTCCTCGCCGCGAACCTTGGCGGAGCAGGTGCAAGAGCTGCTTGATTCCGAGGTCCGCCGGGCCCGGATGCTCCAGCAATACGACGAACTGGCCGCGGGTTGCGCCACCGAGACGATCGTCCGGGACGTACTGCGCCTGGCGGGCCGACTGCCGGCGTTGGCGGACGGCTAATGATTCAGCGAGCCGCACCGTTGACGATGAAGGCACGAATAAGAAGCAAGGGGTCTTACACATATGAAAAGTACTCGCCGATGGATATCCAGTCATCATCTTACTCCAGCATTTCTGCACTGCGCGGCCATTTTGTTTTTCACAGAAATCGCCCGCAGCGCCTTTCTTATCTCATTCCTGCCCGCCTATGCCAAAGAACGCCAGATTACGCTGGCGGCGGTTGGTTTAGCGATCTCGGTCCATTATTTGGCCGACACGCTGATTAAGGTCCTCACAGGATACGTGCTGGATCGGTTCCCCGCCCGGGTGATCTTGAATATCTTCCTGCTGCTCGGACTGCTCGGCCTGTTCGTCTCTTACGGAGTTCATGCTCCTTGGGCGATTGTCCTTGGGGCGGGCCTGATCGGGATTGGGGTCTCGCCCGTCTGGCTGCTCTGCCTCTCCGAGATCCGGGAGGACCGCCGCGGCTCACAGATGGGATCGATTTATACGATTTGGCTCGTCTCGCTGGGCCTAGGCCCAGTTGGCGTCAATTTTCTGATCGACCGCAGCTATGTGTTATCGTTCTGGCTATTGGCCGGATGCTGGGCCGCGGGGTGGCTGCTGGCCGCCCTGAAACGGATGGATTTCTCATCCCGACGCTTGCTGGAGTCTACGGTCCCATTTAAACAGCAAATACGTGAAATCGGGAGCAAGCTTGCGCAAATGAAGCCGCTTGTGCCCGGCATGATTGTGCAAACGCTTGCCGCCGGTCTGCTGGTGCCCGTCCTGCCGAGCTTTGCCTCCGAGTATTTGGCGCTGGATTATTCGGATTATTCCATCGTGTTGATGGCTGGGGGCTGCATGACCGTCCTGCTGCTCGTTCCGATGGGCCGGCTTGCCGACAAATGGGGTTACAAATGGCTGTTGATCGCCGGTTTTGGCGCCTTAGCCGCCTGCCTTGGATTGCTGATCTACTCCCGGCAGATCTTCAGCACGATGCTGCTCGCCGTCTGTCTTGGTGCGGCGTATGCCGCTGTACTCCCGGCATGGAACGCCATCCTGTCCCACTACGTTCCTGCCGAACAAAAAGCGACCGGCTGGGGCGTCCTCTCCGGCATCGAAGGGATTGGTGTCATCCTCGGCCCCATTCTGGGCGGCTGGATGGCAGAAAGCTTCGACGTCACGGTGACGGTTGGGATCAGCTCACTGTTGTTGTTCGGCATCATGCTGTTTTACTGGATTCGTCCCGTGCGGCAGCATCAACGGGGACAATACCGGCAGCGTAGTTGAGTTGGAGGTTTGGTTTAAATGGTTAGAGTAAGTGGTTTGGGGCGTGTAGAACGTGTTCTTTTTCAGGGATTGGAGGGGTTGGTATGAAACATCGCTATTATCTTCGGCTGCGCGAGTACGATAACCGGCTGTTTCGGTGGTGCAATCATTCGCTGAGTCACCCGTGGCTGGATCGGATTCTGAAAGGACTTACTCATCTGGGGAGTGCTGCGTTTACGATCGCTTTAACCCTTTCTGTGGTCCTCTTCACCACGGGTTCATGGCAACGGGCAGGATGGCACAGCCTGATCGCTCTAACCGTTAGCCATCTGCTTGCGGTAGTGATTAAGAAGCGATTCCAGCGTACGCGCCCATACGAAGCGTTGCAGAATGCAAGGATCTCCATCCACCCGCTCAAGGACTACTCGTTCCCATCCGGGCACACAACGGCCGCTTTTTCGACGTTTATCCCGCTCCTATACGCGGCTCCGGGTCTGGCGCAACTGCTTCTGCCGCTTGCTTTTATCGTTGGCCTGTCGCGAATTTACCTTGGCGTCCATTACCCCTCCGATGTGCTGGCGGGCGGCTTACTTGGAGCCATGACTGCCCTCCTCGTTGTTTTAAGCGCCGGGCTGGTCTAGATGCAGACATCTAAGCACTTCACGATTTAAAAAAGAAAGTGAGGACATTCCATGCAAGTGAAAACGATCATGAAGCAATCCGTCCAAACGGTTTGGATGGGCTGGGAGCGGGTATTTGAGCTGTTTAGCCGACTGCGCTCCAAGTACGCCGGAGAGTTCGGCATCTGCAAAATGTTTGTCACCCAATACCGCGGCAAAAGCATGCAATGCGAGGACGGGACGTGGATTCAGGATGGGGATTGGATTGGGGAGCTGCATTTGGATAACCGCCAAATCCTCGCCATGCTGCAATCCAATGAGGCGAACCGGGTCGCCTTGAAGGTCGCCCGGCTTGCAAAAAACGCGATGTCGCAAATCTGCGCCGAAATGCAAAGAAACCCGCAGCTTAGTCAGGTGAAGGCGCTGCAAGGGATTACGTTGCTGCATCGGGGCATCACGCATGGGTTGGGCTTCGAAACGCACCACGTTGAACAGGGGGCCTTCCGGACATTGACGACCACCTATCTGCGGTTGCTGCTCACCGTCTTTCATCCGAGCCATCGCAAACGGATCACCGGCCATGCGGACAAGCTGATTCCGGTGAAGCTGGTGATGAGCCGCGCGTCACTGTTCCGGAAATTTGGGCAATTGGGGATGGAGAAGGTGATGTAAGGCACGGCAGAGAGGTACGGTTTTTCAGGCTAATCGATGGATCCGGCAAGTCCTTGCTCCGTTAAATAATCCATCTCCAATTCGGATTCGCCTTCGCTAGGGCCAAGGCCAATGTTCCCCAACCCGCTCCCACCTCAACGATGGGGTTGATGAGGGCCTGCAGAGCCACTCCCGCAAGGGCAGCGGCCCGTTCCAGCTGCTTCATTTCCGTAATGACCGCCTGCCTCACGGGAGCGGAAGTGGGCGTGGGCGAAATGCCGTTTCGCCAGCTCCGGTAGACGATCCCTTAATCACTCTCCAGTTCCCATCACATGACGCATAAATCGTACCGTGCCGCTGAATGTACTCCGCCACCAGCTCCGCCATGTCGGTCTGGATCTCGCGAATCACCGGCTTGCCTCGGTACATCTCGTAATCGCCGCCCCCACTGGCGCGGTAATTGTTCATCACGACGTCAACCACGGTGTCGTCTTGCAGCGGCGCTCCGTTCCGGGTCAGCTTCACGACCCGTTGCCCTACAGGCCGGGTGATGTCAAGCTCGTATTCAATGCCCTCCCACATGTCGTAATTGTAATGCTGCGCCTTCGGCCGAGAGTATGCCGGATTCACCGCGATTTCGCCATCCTCACCCATAACAAAATAGTTCGCCGTCTGCTCCAGCGCCTCCCGGATATCCTTCCCGGTCAAACGCAGGACGGTTAACGTGTTCGGGTACATGAAGTTCGTCAGCACGTCCCGCAACGTGATGCTGCCGGCAAACCCTTTGGATGCCTCGCTCAGCAACGCTGCATTGGAGACGTCTACTCCAGCTGCCTCCATCTGAACCCGGTTAACAAACTCCATAAACGGATGATCCGCCAAGCGGCAGGCGAGCGGGCTTTCGATCGTCATATCCCCCTCCACCCGGCCGATCGGCTGGTCGAGCCAAGCCTGCGTAGCCGATTCCAGCGGCCGCACCAGCTCCAGCACCTCTGCATCCGCCTCCACGGCGGCATCCGGAACGAGCAGCTCCGCCGTTTTCTCGCGGACGATCCAGCGTCCGTCAGCCCCGCGCTTGAAGCGGACGGTGATTTGCCCCAACGCTTGTCCGCCTGTCCCCGGCTGGAGCACCGTGACCCCGCCGACTTCGCCCGCGATCATCCGATGCTGATGGCCCGTGATCAACACGTCGATGCCTGGCACTTCGAGGCACATCGCGTAGCCCTGATTTTCGCCGGTTAACCGTTCCGTTGGCGCTCCCGTCGCCAAATCCCGCTCGAACCCGCCGTGATAGCTGACCACCAGCAAATCCGGTTGCTCCGCTTCCCGGATGCGGGGAACCCAGGCTTTCACCGTCTCGAGTGCATCCTGAAACGTCCAACCCGGGATGTGCCGGGGGTGCTCCCAATGCGGGATATAGTGGGTTGTGACACCCAAGATGGCGATTCGCACGCCCTCCTGGGTGGTCTTTATCACGTAGGGCTTACCAAACGCCGGTTCTCCCGACCCCTCATCCAATATCCCCGCCGACAACCACGGAAATCGGGCATCCTTTATCGCCTTCCCTAGCAACTCTTGCCCGTAATTGAACTCGTGGTTCCCTGGTACCGCGGCGTCATACCCCAACAGGTTCATCACCGTGATGGACGGATGAACGTCGTGGGGGTGATTTTTGACGTGAAACGTGCACAGCGGCGTCCCCTGAATGGCATCCCCGTTATCGATCAGCAGCAAGCCGGGCGTATGGGCGCGCTCGCGCCGAATGAGCGTAGCCAGCTTGGCCAGACCCAGCGGCCGTTCCTCCGTCGTACGGTAATCTGTTGGATAAATAAAGCCGTGGATGTCGCTGGTGACCAGGATTTTACAGAGAACTTCCTCCTGCCTCGATGAGATCGCACCAGCACCACGTTCCGTATGTTGTTCCATCACCTTCACCTCGGATTCCAATTCATTGCACTCCTCATTCTAGCAACGAAGATCGCGAGTTTTGTAAACTCCTGAAAAAATGGAATTTTTACATACTTCCACCATTCCGCTGACGGCAGGTTAATAAATCTTTTTTATAGTAGTCACGAACCTAAAAATGAGAATAGTGGAGGTCATACGCTTGAAGAAGATGGGTAAGTTTGTTTTGCCTTTATTTTTGACAATCTCCGTGATCCTGAGCGCTTGTGCAAACAACGCTCCGGCGAACACTAGCGGAAATGCATCGGCCGAATCCGGTCAATCGAATGCTGCGTCTTCCAATGCCGGATCCAACGCATCCACGAATGCGGCTGACACGTCCGCAGATACTGGCTACGTTCCTGAAACGCTGACCGTCCAATTTGTGCCTTCGCAAAACGCTGATACGCTGGAAGCTAAAGCGAAGCCGCTCGAGAAGCTGCTGTCCGACCGTCTGGGCGTTCCGGTTAAAGTCAGCGTGTCGACTGACTACAATACGATCATTGAAGCGATGGCTTCCAAGCAAGTGGATGTCGGCTTCCTGCCTCCCACGGCTTACGTGCTGGCCAAAGAAAAAGGTGCCGCCGAGGTCATTTTGCAAGCACAGCGTTTCGGGGTACAAGATGAGACCGGTGCACCAACGGATGAACTGGTAGATTTCTACAAAGCGATGATTATCGTCAAGAAAGATTCCGACATCCAGTCCGTGGCCGACCTGAAAGGCAAAAAAATCGCCTACCAAAACGTAACGTCTTCCGCCGGTTATGTCTGGCCGGCCGCCAAGCTCCAAGAAGCTGGCTTGGATCCGCTGTCCGACGTGGAGCCGATCACGGTGAAAGGCCATGACCAAGGCGTTATCGCGGTCCTGAACGGCGATGTCGATGCTGCGGCGATCTTCCAGGATGCCCGGAACACGGTCGTGAAGGATTATCCAACCGTGTTCGAAGACACTCGCGTGCTGACGTACACGGAGCCGATTCCAAACGATACGATCTCCGTCCGTTCCGACATGAGCGCCGAATGGGCGCAAAAGCTGAAGGATGCCTTTATCGAGATCGGCAAAGATCCGGAAGGGCACCAAATCATCGCGGATATCTACAAGCATGAAGGCTATGTCGATTCCAACGACAGCGTGTTCGACATCGTCCGCGAGTATAACGAGAAAGTGAAAACGGAATAGGCAATTGTACGAAATTTGACGAATAGCCCCTGCAAGCCAGTCGGAGCACTGTATGCTCCCGGCTGGCTGTGCGTTTTTCCAGATTATTTTTTGTGAAAAAGGAGCCCAAACGTGATAGAACTGCGCAATGTAACAAAAACGTATCCGAACGGCACCAAAGGTCTGGATCAAATCAACCTAAAAATCGAGCCCGGCGAATTCGTAGCCATCGTGGGCTTGTCCGGTGCCGGCAAATCGACGCTGCTGCGGTCCATCAACCGGCTGCACGACATTTCGGAAGGCGATATCCTCATCGACGGCAAGTCGATCACGCAAGCCACCGGCAAGCCGCTGCGGATGATTCGCCGCGACATCGGCATGATCTTCCAAAGCTTCAATCTCGTAAAGCGCTCCTCCGTGTTGCGCAACGTGCTGGCTGGCCGGGTCGGCTACCATTCCACGCTGCGCACCCTGTTTGGCCGTTTTCCGGAGGCGGATGTGGAGTTAGCTTTTCAGGCGCTGGAGCGCGTGAACATCGTGGAAAAAGCCTACGTCCGGGCCGACCAGCTCTCCGGCGGACAGCAGCAGCGGGTGGCGATCGCCCGCGTATTGGCGCAGGAGGCCAAAATCATCCTCGCCGACGAGCCCGTGGCGTCCCTGGATCCCTTGACGACCAAGCAGGTCATGGATGATTTGAAGCGCATTAACGTCGAGCTTGGCATAACGACGGTCGTTAACCTGCATTTTATCAACTTGGCGCGCAGCTATGCCACGCGCATTATCGGGCTCCGCGCGGGCCAGGTTGTCTTCGACGGACCTGTGTCGGAGGCGACGGACGAGCGGTTCGCGGAAATTTACGGCCGCGCGATCGACCGGGAAGAGCTGTTGGCCAGCCGACTCCCGGGGCCGCAAGTGCTGGAGGCGCAGGCTTGATGCACACGAATCCACGTCCAAGCACCGATACGAAGGCCAAAGCTGGAGCAAATATTGCTCCTAGCGCTGATGCCCATGTCAGTACGAGCGCCGACACTAAGACCAATACTAACGCCTACACCAACGCTAACATTAACGCCAGTCTAAGCACTAACCCGTCCGGCCAAGCCGGCTTTAATCGGAATTGGCCCCAGGCCCCCAGCAAGCTGAGGCATTATTTGACCGCTGTGATCATTCTGCTCCTGCTGTGGGGCAGCGCTGTGGACACCGACGCCTCGTGGGGCAAGCTGATCCAGGGCTCGCCGAACATGCTGGATCTGCTGCGGGAGATGTTCCCGCCGAAGTGGAGCTACTTCGACAATATCGTTCCGGCGATGCTAGAGACGATCCGCATGGCGCTGATCGGCACGACGTCTGGCGCGATCCTCGCCGTACCGGTGGCGCTGCTCTGCGCCTCTAACCTCAGCCGCAGCGCTTGGATCTACCAGCCCGTCCGCTTCTTACTGAACCTCGTGCGGACGATTCCAGACCTGCTGCTGGCGGCCATTTTCGTCGCCATCTTTGGGCTCGGCCCGCTTCCCGGCATCATGGCGCTGACCGTCTTCTCGTTTGGCCTGATCGCCAAACTGACATACGAAGCGCTGGAGACGATTGACCGCGGGCCGCTGGAAGCGATGACGGCCGTCGGGGCCACGCCCGTCCAGCGGATCGCCTTTGGCGTTGTGCCGCAGATTCAGGCCCATTTTATTTCTTACGTGTTGTACACGTTCGAAATTAACATTCGCGCCGCGGCGGTGCTGGGTCTGGTTGGGGCCGGCGGGATCGGACATTATTACGAAGTCACTTTAGGTTTCCTGGAGTATGACAAGACGTGCATGATCATCTTGTTTACGCTCGCGGTCGTCCTGTTGATCGATTATGCAAGCACTAAACTGCGGGAGAAATTATTATGACAACAAACACAACGACTTGGCAGCACAAAGTGCCGAAGCCCAAAAAGAACCGTTACCGCTGGCTGATCTATATCCTGCTCCTTCTTCTCTATGTATGGGCTTTTGCTGGAATCCCATTTGACGGAATCAAACAAACGGCCGGCCAAATTACAAAGTCGATCCTCTCGGGCTTGTTCTCGCCAGATTGGGATTACGTCTATTTGCCGGACGGGGAGGATCTGCTGCGCGGCCTGCTGGAGACCCTAACCATCTCGATCCTGGGCACGTTCGTTTCCACACTGGTCTGCCTGCCGTTCGCCTTCTGGGCGGCGGCCAATCGGGGCAAGTCGCGTTTCGTATCCGGCTCAGGCAAAATGCTGCTCAGCTTTGTCCGCACCTTCCCGGAAATCGTGATGGCGCTGCTGTTCATCAAAGCGGTGGGACCTAACGCTTTTGCTGGTGTGCTGGCGCTTGGGCTGCACTCGGTCGGCATGCTCGGCAAGCTGTTCGCCGACGAAATCGAGAACATGGATCACGGTCCCGCCGAAGCGTTGATCGCAGCCGGGGCGAACCGCCTGCAAATCCTGTGGTTTGCTGTGCTCCCCCAAGTGCTGCCGGGATTCCTGTCCTACACGCTGTACCGGTTCGAGATCAACCTGCGCTCCGCGACGATCCTTGGCGTCATCGGTGCCGGCGGCATCGGCACCCCGCTGATCTTCGCCCTGAGCTCGCGGGATTGGGAGCGCGTTGGCATCATCCTGCTCGGAATCATCGCGATGATCACTCTCGTGGACTGGATGTCCGGTTACCTGCGGAAGAAGCTGGTCTAGCCCTAGATCATCAGCAGCCATCCCCGGCCAGTATACTTTGTCTTGCCCTAAGTTTGAACTAGGTCTTGGTATGGACCTGGCCTTGGCGTGGGTTCTGGTGTCGCTCTGGTGCAGCTCTTGTTCCGCTCTGGTGCTGACGCCGTCTCTGAACTGATGCTGGATCTGGCCCTCATTCTATATGATTTTTCGAATACATTTCCTCGAATCCCCGCCAAATCGCTCATTCTATATGAAATTTCGAATACATTTCACCACTTCGCTCTCAATTCGGCCTAATATATATGATTTTTCATATATATTGGGCCATTTCCATCCACTGAGGCCCAAATGTATATGATTTTTCGAATACATTTCCCCAAATCAGCGCCACCCCGCCACTCACACCAAATCCGGGCTCAGCAACGAACCCACATACTCATATGAAGTGACGCGTCCGGAGCTCCCTTTGGCTATGGCGCGGAACTTCCCTTTTTCCACGAGGATTCGGCAGTACTTAATGACTGTCAACGTGTGCAGCTCCAGTTCTCGCGCCACCTCGGTTGGGCGAATGACCCGATGATGGCGAATGGCGGCACGCATGAGCTCCCTTTCAATCTTAGTGTAGGCCCGCGGCGTCACATCCAGGGATCCCCCCTGAACGACAGATAAATACGGTGCCAGAATACTCCGCAAGGAGGAGAGGATAAACGCAGGGTTCTCCTTCATCTCATCCAATGCAATGTAGTAGATCTGAAAGCCTTGGGACTGCAAAAACAGCCCCCTGTTCAAATCCATCCGATATTTCGTTCGATCCGTGCCATGAGAGCCGTAATCCATAATTTCAAACACGACCCGTGCAGTTCCAACCTCCCACATAAAATCTGCAAAGTAGGATCTCCCCCGCCAATCCTTCACCTCGTATTCGGGATGCAATCCGTCAAAGTGTCCCACCAGCGGCCACCAAATCCGCTCGACGAACAACCGATTCCCATAACCATGCCCTCGCCGAAGTGCATCCAGGCGCTCCCCCGTTCTTCGTTTCATATGCTCTTGCAGCCAGGTATCATGTTCCGCTTCGAATCCCATTTGAAACCCTCCCTACATATCCATAGTAAAAAATAAAAAGCCCCGCTCCTCTCCATCTTAGAAAGGAAACGGGGCAGGCTTTGCCTCACGTAAGTTGCTCTATTGATACTAGTGTGACACAGGAGAAAAAGTTACGCAATAGGATCTCGGTCGTTTCCGCGCTGCGCCACGTTGACTTAAACCCCAAGCAGCTCGCGAATCTGCCCTTCGATGCTCTCAGGTTCATCTGTTGGTGCGAAACGCTTAACAACCTTGCCGTCCCGATCCACAAGGAACTTCGTAAAGTTCCATTTGATCGACTTAGAGCCCAGCAAGCCCGGGGCTTCCTTGGTCAAATGCTTGAACAGCGGATGAGCGTTCTTTCCATTCACATCGATTTTCGAAAATAACGGGAACGACACGCCGAAATTCAGCTCGCAAGCCTGTGCCACCTCTTCATCTGTCCCGAGCTCCTGGTTGGCGAACTGGCTTGAAGGAAAACCTAACACCGTGAAGCCTTGGTCCTTGTACGTATCGTGCAGCTTCTGCAGCCCTTTAAATTGCGGAGCAAACCCGCATTTGGTCGCCGTATTCACAATCAGCATCACTTGGCCGCGATAAGGCTCCAGCGTTTGCACTTGGCCTTGAATTGTTTTGACTTCAATATCGAATAATGACATCCATGACACCTCCATCACCAATTTAATTAAGTGTAATTTAATTGTATACAATCTATATGCGCGTGTCAATTTCGACCTCTTCTCTTTACGTAAAAGAAGAAGCAATGCTATAATGGCTCAACAGCAATTACATTGTATGCAATTAAATGGCAGGTGGATATGGATGAATACAGACGAAATGTTGAAGCTGGAGAATCAGCTTTGCTTTGCTTTTTATACTTGCTCCCGGGAGATTATGAAGCTGTACCGGCCTTTGCTGTCGGAACTCGGCTTGACCTATACGCAATACATTACGTTGCTCGCGTTGTGGGAGCGGGACGGGATCACGGTGAAGGAGCTGGGTTCGATGCTATACCTTGACTCGGGCACCTTAACTCCGCTGCTCAAAAAGCTGGAGCACATGAACCTGGTCACCCGGACGCGCGACAAATCCGACGAACGCAACGTCATCATCGCGTTAACCGATGAGGGCAAAGCCTTGAAGGACAAAGCCTGCACCGTACCGATGCGGCTGTTTGAAGGCACCCATGCCGAGGTGGAGGACGTCATTTCCATGCACCGACACATCAACGAGTTTCTCCGCAAAATTGGCGGCGGCTCCGTTCAACCCGAACAATCTGAATAAGCCCAACCTAAACCCTCCATAATAGGAAAGAATCACGGAGTAACCAATGGAGGAGATCAGCATGCTCGAAAATCTCGAGAGTGACTATAACTGCGCCAACGCAGGCGAGGACCTGCACCGGTTGAAGCAAGAACTTGCCGAGATGCGAGGCTTGGGCCACGCCGATCAGGAGACGCAGGAGAAAATCAACCGGCTCGAAAACCAAATCAAGTTTATCATGAACAAATGCGATATTAACCATTAAGATGGTAAAGCACCCGTTTACGCCGCTGAACAAGCGTGTGGTAGGCGGGTGTTTTGGGGGCCGGGGATAGATCGAAGCCCAAAAGTGTGTTACGATTTGCCTGACATCAGAAGGGCTTCCCCTTGAAAGCGCAAACACAGCTCGATGCGGAGAAAACACCGGCCGCTTCCGCCGACGCCAACCCCCGCGCCGCTTCTTCCAAACGAAATTATGTATTCCAACTGTTAACGGTCTTTATCGGTTTCTTGATCTTTGGCTTCTCGGAAAATATTAAAGGACCCGCGATCCCGCGCATCCAAACCGACTTCGGCCTCGACGAGATGCAGATTGGCACGCTCTTGTCGCTCAACTCGCTGGGGTATCTGCTGGCTTGCTCCTTCACGGCTTATTTAACACGCAAATGGGGCGCCAAAACGGTGACGATGCTCGCCTTTGGTTCCATGGCCGCGGCTGGGATCCTCATCTTTGCATCACGCAGCTTCCCGGCGTTATCGGGCTCCTATTTCCTGATGTACATCGGCAACGGGATGCTCGAGATCGCGCTCGCTATCTTGGCCGCCCGCATTTTTGTCGGCAACACCGGTACGATGATGAACCTCGCCCACTTCTTCTACGGGCTGAGTTCAACGGTAGCACCGTTGATCGCCTCGGGGCTGATGACCGTCTCGATTGGCGGGCATACACTTGATTGGAGCGGCATGTACTTAATCATGCTGTCCCTCTCGGTGATCCCGATGATCCCAACGCTGCTAAGCCGGTTCCCCGGCGAAGAAGAACAGGGCGGCGAGCGGGTTCCGTTCACACAGCTGATGCACGATCCGGCGATCTGGTTGATCGTGCTGGTGCTTTCGTTTGGCGTAGTGTCGGAGCTGGCGGTAGGCGGCTGGCTGGTTAATTTTTTGGAAAGAGCATATCACTGGAACACCACAATCGCATCCGGGATGCTGTCCGCTTTTTTCCTTTGCTTTACGTTCGCGCGGCTGGCGGTGGGACCGGTTACCGATAAGATCGGGTTTACGCTCTCCTTGATTTTGTTGCCATCTGGGCTGGCGAACCCGGAGCTTTCCTGTTCGCAGCGGCCGGCATCGGTATCGCCCCGATCTATCCGACCGTCATGGCGTTGATCGCCAAGAAGTATCGCTCTTCCAGCGATTCAACCATTACCTTCATCGTTACACTGATGGTGGTGGGCAATGTCATCGGCAACTATCTGATCGGCTGGATCACGGACGGGACTTTGTCCCCTGCTTCAGATAATTAGGCTGCTCACGGCAAACGCCATGCCGATAAACACCAAGCACAGCAAGGTGCCTACCGCAACGTTCCCCTGCTTCAGCTGATCGGAAATCTTAAATCCTGGGGTTACCAGTTCAAAAATCCAGTACGACGCCACAAGGCACACATAACCTACGGCAAACCACAGGACCATATGTAGTATGGAAGTGTTCGTAAAGGCGGACACCCCCAAAATGATCGCCGTGCCCAGGAATTTGCCGCCCAGCGCCAGGGCTACGGCGACATTGCCTTTTTTCAACTCCTCCATGTCACGGTACGGGGTCATCCAATTGAAGACCACCATCCCCAGCAATTGCAGCAAAATCATCACGACGACACTAACCACAATATTGATAACGATCGTCAATTCGCCCACCCCCGAAATTTCGCAAACGCCAAATCATAATCGGCAAAATCATGCACTTCCTCCAGCACAACCGACACCGTCTTCGCGTTCTCTAATGCCGCATACCGCTCTTCGTCGATCGGCTGCTTGATCCGGTTCCCGGTTGGCAGCTCCAACACGGCGAAGCACCGTGTTTTGCCTTGATATTCCGTTTTGTACACGCCAACTAGGTCGACGTCGGTCGTAACCGATACCTTCAGCTCGGTCAGGTCTTTCTCGGCAGACGCCTGATCCGGATAAGACTTCAGCGTCGTCCAGGAGGATAAGCGCACTTCGTTTTTCTGGTTTGCGTCCGTGGTCAACTCGGCGTCCATAAACTGCAGGATCCAAATTTTATCCCCAGTGGCGTAATTGTTGTCATTCGGCAGCAGATCGTTATCGGGCAAAATCGTCATATCACTGCCCACCAGATCGCCGACCGTCGCTTCCACGATTTTATAATCCCAAGGTACGCGAGCGGTCGTTAATTCCGACTCCGAGCCGCTCTCGGTAGAGAAGACGCTGGTCGTATCCCCGCAGGCTCCAAGTAAGCCCACCGACAACACCAGCATCAACGTAACGAGGAAACGCCGCGCCCAAGGCTGCTTCGAACTATGCATCTATTTCACTCCTAACGCGATAAAATGACTGGTATTGCCCGTAATCGGTCCGCCGGCCCGACCCAACAAGCCGCAAGGCGTCCCGTTCAGGACGAACAGACCGGTCAGCAAATGGCGCTCGCCGAAGACGGTATCGATTCGCGCCAGCTCGGCTCTTTTTTGATACACCGTAGGGAACAAGACGCTGCTGTCAAAGCCCTCCTGATCCTCCATCTCCAGCCGGCCCTCCTCATCAAACAAGCGGACAGAACCGCCTTCACGCCCAAACATCGACTTGGATACGAAGCCGCCGGCGAAGACTGGCTTGTTGTAGGTCGGCAGCATGTACTTCGCTATCGCCTGGCGTTCCTCCGCATCAAACAGCAAGCCCAGCTCGTAAAGCCCCCAGACGGCGGCAAGCAAGCCTTTGGATTGCAGCAAAATGCTGTGCGGCCCGTTGAAGATGGTCAGGCGACCGGTTTCAATCGCGTAGCTGAGCGCCTCGCCGGCATCGTCCACCGCCATCCATTCTTTCGGGTACAACGCGAACATGCGCTCAATGGTACGACCGTCCTTATTTTTCAGGGTGCCTTCGTCAATCCACAGCTCCAGGCAATCCTCATAGTGCAAATCCAGTCCGCTGTGCCGTCCCAACGCTTCAATCGTTCCGGAATCCTCCAGATGCCAGCCGTAATCGACGCAAGCCACGGTATCCGGCCGCTCGATGGCCCAGGCTTCCGCGACCAGGTCTTTCATCCGCGCATTTGGCGAGTCGTATCCTGCCTGCTCCATCAGCCACGGGGTGGCGATCGAGGCTTCGACGTAACCGGTCGGCGTATCCGCGTTCAGTTCCAGCAGCTTGATCGTGCCGTCGTTGGCCACGGCAAAATCAAACCGCGCGTAACGGCTAATCAATCCCGGCTCCGGGATCGGCAGCTCATCAAGCATCGTCCACAGAATCGGCGGAATCCCGATCAGCTCATACAGATCCGGCCGGCGATGGACGTAGCGTGCGGCTTTGTCGAGAATGCGCCACAGCGCAGCGGCGGCCTGCTCGAGCTCCGCATAGGTCTCCTTTGGCATCAACACCAGCTGATCGATCCAATACTCCTCTTCCTCGAGATCCGCCCAGGTAAACCCCAGCTCGGCCAGCTTCGCCACCCGCTCGCTCCGGTCAGGATGCGGCCGGCCCACGACTTCGAAAATGTTGTTCCCGTCCGTCATCCGCCGAAGAACCCCTTGCTGGTACCGCTGGATCTCGAACCGGAAATCGAACTCTTGGAAGAGCCGGTCGAGGAACTCGACGACGAGCCCAGCGAGCTGGATTTCCCGCCGATGCCGCCCGCCTTCGAGGAGGTCGAGCGCCGGACGATGGAGCCGGTCGACGAGGTCGAAGTCTTCGGACGAACGACGGAGCCAGCCATCTGTTTATTTTGGAACGTCTCGCTGGAGTACGTTCTCGGCTTGTACGGCGTCGACGTTCCGGCATAATAACCGCGGTGGTTGTCATACCAGCGGCTGGACGAATAGCTGGACCCGCTGTTAAACAGCAGGTGATACAGCAGCATATCGTCCCAACCGAATCCCCCGCCGTAATGATTGATGACGGTGGTGCCTCCGGAGCCGTTTGAGGCGTTTGCGCCGTCCGCGCTGCCGCCCCCCGAGGTCTCCCCAGATGCCTCTTCATCTTCCTCCGCCGGAAGCGGGATGTTCCAGTCTACATTTTTGTCGAAATATTGCTTTACTTCCTCCGTCGACCAGGCAACGAGCTTCGGTTCGTCGGCCGACGTATCGCTCCCCGCAGCCGTAGCCCCGGCCCCCGGAATCAGAAACGCGTTCGCCAACAGCGCGATGCCAAGCGAGGTGGACAAGACGCGGATCGGCTTCCCTTCCGGGGTCAGAAATTTGGATGCGAACGGCTCCTTCGCCGTTGTCTCTTGTGCGGCAGTGATTTCCGTTCGTGTGGCTTCCTCTTCTTTTGCCAAGACCCATTCCCTCCTACGAAAAAAACTCAGCTTATTCGTGCACAACCGGAACGAGCAGCAGCTCCAGCTTGCCCTCGTCGACATTCAGCCGACCTTCCACCGTTTCAAACTCCCGGTTGCCGACGACCAAATAGTTGACATGCTCCAACGCAGCGACCATATTAGCGTTCCAGACGCGCTCTTCCAGCTCCCGCAGCTCGCCGTCCGGCAATTTTTCGTACAACTTCACACTCATGCCGTTCTCCAATGCAGTTCACCCTTTCGTTATACACACTAAATATTGTTACGCGCACATTCCCGCTTCGTTTCATCCTTTATGCAGGGAGAAGGTGGGAATGAACCAGGGAGTGGACTTGTTCAGCTCTAAGGTTCGGCGCCAGGTGACCGTAAACAACCCGCTAAGCAACAGTTGAAATTCTCAGTTGGAAAACCCTTCCGTTAGCTTACGTCCGTTACTGGAGAAATGCAATGTTAAAATGGGTGGGCGCGAGCACCATTAATCTGTGGGTCATATCCCTAACGTACTCCCACGCTGGACGGAACCATCTGCCGGCACTATACTGAAGCTAAGACGAAGCACGTCCCGTATAGCTCAAGTTTGAACCAAATTCAAGGGCTGGCACCATGACCTTTAGGTTGATGGCGCGCCTGGCGATTAAGGATCAAACTGCAAGGGCTAATGCGGGGCGTTTTTTATTGGAGGAGGCGATTGGCTGATGAGTTCTATGAGTTTTGAGGAAAAGTACACGGCATTTCTGGAGTATCATTTGGCCCGGAGATCCGGGGAACGCCGAGGCAGGCTCGAACGTGGACATGCCCATGCGGAAGCATTGTTCCTGCGGAATGTATGGTGGCCGCTGCGCAGCAACTTTGAAGACCTTCATCCGGAATACGAGGTCAGCGATTGGCGGGGGCGATCGTACTTTGCCGACTTCGCCTGGTTGCCGGGGAACGGAGAGTTAAAGCTGCTATTTGAGATTAAGGGCTACGCTACACACGTCCGCGACATGGACCGGCAAAAATACTGCCACGAACTTAACCGCGAAACGTTCTTGCACGCCATGGGCTACCAGGTGATCTCCTTCGCGTACGACGACGTTGAGCAACGCCCGGAGCTCTGCATCAACCTGCTGCGCATGGTGCTCAGCCGATACCACCCGGAACATATCCCCGTGACGCGCGGTTTGCTGGCGGAAAAGGAGCTCATCCGGCTTGCCGTGCAGCTCGCACGACCGATTCGTCCGGTGGATGTCGAACGTCATTTCGAGTTAAACCATAAAACGGCGGTCCAAATGCTGCAGAAAGTTACTGCTAAAGGATGGATGAGACCGGTTTACCGCGGAAAGGGGAAACGCATCGTCAAATATGAGCTGGTGCGTGGGGTGGTGAACTATTTGTGATGGAGGGTGCTGTAGTGGAACGGTGGGATGACCGGAATGAGGGGCAGTGAGGGGGGCTAGAAAGTTATTAGTGAGTGATTAGTGAGTGATTAGTGAGTGATTAGGAGGTAATGTGGCGGGATAAAGTGGACGGGGGGATGGGGCTAAATGAATTAACGGTAAAAGCTACTGTTAATTTAGGCGGATCGCGGGGTTTTGTCACAATTAGCGGTAAATCCTACTGTTAATTTAGCCAAAAACCGCGATATGGGGCAAATATGCCGAAAATAACGGTAGGTTTTACATGTAATTTGTGCGGAGAGCTCAAACTTACGAAATTAACGGTAGGTTTTGGAGCTAAATTAGTTTACGGGATGTCGGCACAGATTTGGGCGGGTGTCGGCACAGGTTGGAGAAGGACTATCCCCGCCAAAAAAGCAAAGGAGGCGGCCCCCGCCTCCTTCACCGAGCACAAACCAAATACTCTCCCTGGTGTTACACCAGGAACATCGCCACCACGGTGGTCACGGCGAGGCCGATGAGCACCGGCTTGAGGTTGCGGCGGGCCAGCTCGAACGGACTCACGCCGCAGATAGCGGCGGCCGGGATGAGCGCCCACGGGATCAGCGTGCCGCCGCCGACCCAAATGGCGGCGACCTGCCCCAGCGCCGTCAACACGGCCGTGCCGGAGCCGATGGCGGTGCCAAACAGCTGGGCGATCGAGCCGGCCAGCGATATGCCCGAGAAGCCGGAGCCGTCCAGGCCGGTGATCGCTCCGGTAACGGCGAGGGTCACGGCGCCGATGATGCCGTTCAGCGGAACGACGTCGGCCAATGCCACGCCGAGGTCGTTCACGATCCCATGCGACGTTTCGGGCAGCACCTGCCCGAACAGCTCCTGAAACGCCGCGTCGCCAAGATAAAAGAACGCGGCGATCGGGATCACGGGGCCAAACACCTTAAAGCCGAAGGTCAACCCTTCGATCAAATACGAAGTGACCTTCTCCAGGCCCCGGTTCCGGTGTGCCAGCAGCGTCACGCCGATCAGGATCAGCACCGCCGTGCCGCCAACCAGCGCCGTCGCATCGCCGCCTTGCAATTTCAGCAGGAACATGGCAACGACGTCCGCGGCGAACAGCAGCGGGATCAGGAGGGCCAGCCATTTTTTCGCTTGAGGGGAAATGGCTGCGCGATCCTCTTTGCTCGTCGGACGATCCTCGCTAAGCACACCACCTGTGCCTTTTCCGGCCACCAGGCCGTCGCGCCACGTGCCGTTCCGCTGATCACGGCGCATCATCCAAAAAGCGGTCACCGTGCTCACCAGGCCCATGACGAGAACCAGCGGCACGCTGGCCGACATCACGCTGGAGACGGGCAGGCCCGCGGCGTCCGCCGTCAGCTTCGGCGCTCCCTGGATGATATAGTCGCCGGACAAGGCGATGCCATGCCCAAACAAATTCATCGCCATCGCCGCCCCCAACGCCGGCAGCCCAACGCGAATCGCTACGGGCAGCAAAACGGCGCCGATCAACGCAACCGCAGGCGAGGGCCAGAAAAACAGCGAAGTCACCAGCATGATAATCCCGATGCCCCAATACGCCATCGATGGCGTGCGAATAAACCGCGTCAAAGGGGACACCATCGTTTCATTGATGCCCGTGCGGATCAGCACCCGACTCATTGCCACGATGATCGAGATGATCATGATCGTCCCCATTAGCTCCTTGGTCGCATAAATAAACGAATTAAAGATGCCCGAAACCGAGCCGCTGAGCGTTTGTGTCGCAAGCAGACCCAACGTAAAAATCCCCGCCACACAAATCATCGTCGTATCGCGCCGCTTGATCAACAACGCCATGATGAAGACGATAAACGCCAGATACACATAGTGAATCGCCGACAACTCTATCCCTATCATGGAGTCACGCCCCTCTTCCTGCAAGTGTGCTATATGCTATGCAGGAGCCCAAGCAAGGGTTCGGCCCATGTCGAGGTATAGAGCAACCGATTCATGGCTACTTTACATGTTACTTAATTGTGATACTAAGTTTATTAGAATTATCCGCCTTTAAGCTCGCTTCAAGACCTTTAACAAGGCTTTGCAACGGTACATAAGTGACTCCTTTGACAATCATTGGAGCCACATTAATCGTTTCAGCTTCCCCATTGTAATACACTTTTTTGCTTCCTATTGTAAATGTGACCTTATTAGAATTTTTACTTACAGTAATGACACCACTTTTGGCATCATAATTAAAGGTTGCACCTAGTAGATCAGAAATTTCACGCAGAGGAACCATGTTTGTATTTTGATAAATGATTAAATCACTATTAAAATTTGCTTTCTCCCCATTAATAAATACAGTCAGTTTAGATTTCTTATAGGTTGGCTCTGTCGATTTGGGGGCAGAGGAACCTTTGGAAGAGTGTTTGGTAGAACTTTTAGAGGATGAGGAGGAAGAAGAGGATTTCTTACTAGAACTAGAAGAAGAGCTTCCCCCATTATGGTAATGATATTCGCCCGTTGTTAATCCCCATTTTGCGCAATTTGTCCGACACGTATGACCGCCATTAGCATCCGTTCGACCTGGATGTGCATTAGCTACAGTGCTAGACAAAACAAATAATAGTAAAAAAGAACTGAGTAACACTTTCTTTTTCATTGATAGAATCCCCCATTTAGTATAATATTCCAAGGTAATAGTACCATGTATATAATATTGAGGGAATGTTTACTAAGGCCAAAAATTGCCTTTTATGAGGAATACACTCTATAGATTACTCAAAGCAGCGGGGCCTTTGTGTTCTATCACAAAGGCCCCGCCTGTTCTGAAAAAATGGCTATACCAAATTATAATCTCGAATCTTTTTATATAGCGTCCCACGGGAAATACCCAGCAGCTTGGCTGCATTGCTCTTATTCCCCGCCGTTCGCTCCAGCGCTTCCTTCATAAGCTCCATTTCCTCTTCGGGGGTGATGCGCGGACGCAGCATCTTGTCAAGACGATCCGCCTGTTCCACAGAGGACAGCTTCGTTCCCCGCCCGAAGTCGGAACCGGCAACGGCTCCGCTGCCAACCGGCATGCCCACCGCAGAGTCCGCCGCTGCGAACTCCAGCTGAGCTTGCCGCTGCTGCAACACCTCCGGCAAGTGCTCCAGCGTGATTTGCTCGTTCTCGCTTAAAATCACACAGCGCTCGATCACCGCCCGCAGCTCGCTTACGTTTCCCGGCCAGTCGTAATTCGCAAACGCCAGCATCACCTCCGGCGAAACGGCCGGCAGCGGCTTCTGATACTGCAACGAATACACGCGCAAATACATTTGCACCAACGGCCCCAGGTCCTCCCGACGCTCACGCAGCGGCGGCACCTTCAGCGACACCACGTTCAGCGCGTAATACAAATCCGCACGGAATTTGCCCTCCCGCACGAGCTGGCCCAGATCCTGGCTGGTGCCGGCGAAGATTCGCACTGATACCGGCACGGCTTCCGCGGCCCCAATCCGCGTGATCGTCCGGTGCTTGATGTAATGAGCTAACTTCTCCTGTACGTCTAAAGGTAAACACTCAATCTCATTCAAAAAAATCGAGCCGCCGTCCGCCGCCTCCAGCCGACCAGCCTGACCCGACGGCTGTCCCGAGAAGGCGCCGCCTTGATAGCCAAACAGCTCCGCTTCGGCCAATCCCGCCGGGACGGCCCCGCAGCTCAGCGACAGGAACGGCCCCTCCGGCCGCGCGCCGGCGCGATGGATCACCCTGGCCAGCTGCTCCTTGCCCGCTCCAGTCTCCCCGATCAGGAGCACGGTGGAGTCGGTTTCGGCCAGCTTTTTGGCCAGTTTGATCACTTTGCCCATGCTTTCGCCACGCCCGCTGATTAAGCCAAACGGATCCTCGTCGCCGATCCGCTGGGTCAACAGACGGGACGTCGCTACCGTCAATTCGTCGTTCAGCTTCACGAGATGCGTAATATCCTGCTCGGTCGCCACGCCGCCGATAATCCCCCCGCCCGGCTCCACGATCGGCGACGCATTGATCAGCACATGCGTGCCTTCCCGCGGACGATGGTAGGCCCCGCGCAGCCGCCGGCCTTCATCCAGAATCCCCAGCACAACCAATGCGTCGGGATCAAAATGCTCACCGATCGTGCGGCCAACGATGTCCGCTTTGGCGATCCCGTACACTTCTTCCGCCACCGTGTTCCAGCCGATCACCGTACCGTTGCGGTCCACGACCGTTACCGCATCACTGACCGTCTCCAGCAGGGCGTCAAAATACGCCTCCGCCCGCTGCTGCCGGTCCGCCGCTATTTTAAGCAGGTCGATCATCGGAAGATACCCAACGGGCTCCTGTCCATCATTGACCACCAACGCCGGCCGCCCGCTCGTATCTGCGCCGGACCATCGGGATGCCAGTTCGCTGATCGGAAGCGCCAGCTCCGACTCCTTGAACACAACCGAAACGACAAACTTCATCCCGTCAAGCCGCAGTCCTTTGCCGATACTCCCTTCGCCAAAAGCTTCAAGCCGCCCGGCATCATCCGGCGTCAACAGATACAACGCTCCGTCCAGCTCGACTGCCGCCGCCTGACCGCCCTGTAACGCTGCAAGTAATGCACTTGTATTTTCTTCCGGTTTGAAACGGGTCAAGTCCTGCCGGAAGGATATCCGTTCATGATTAAACATAATTACCTCACGCGTAATGAAATTTTACTTGTAAATCTAACACGAAAGCAGGCGAGGTTCAATATTCCCGTCATAAAGATTGCACCTTCACTCAGCCTGGAACTGTTCAATATTGAACATTTTTTCTTTAATTTAAAATTTTTTTGTTTATTTTTTCAACTTATATTGTTCAAAAATCTAAAATATTGTATATTTTGTGTACAATGAGAAATGGAAAAGGATGGATGCCTATGGACGCGTTACTCCGCACCCTGTTTCAATCCTTCGCCAAAAGCCAATCCGTGGGACGTATGGCCCGCCGATACGGACTGCGCTTTGGTGCCGGTCGGTTTGTGGCCGGAGAAACCATTGATGGTGCAATTGAAGCTGTACGCGCATTAAATGCGACTGGTCGGGTAGCCACCCTCGATCATCTCGGCGAGTTCGTGTCCACGGAAGCCGAAGCAGAACTATCCATGCGGATGTGCCTCAAGACGCTGGACGCCATCAACGAAGCCGGAGTCGAAGCCAATCTCTCGCTGAAGCTCACTTCGCTGGGGCTTGGGATTAGCGACGAAATCTGCTTACGTAACCTGACCACGATCCTGAACCGGGCCCGAATGTACGGACTGTTTGTGCGCATCGACATGGAGGATTTTGCCCACTGTGAAAAAACCATCTCGATCTACAAGCAACTGCGCGAACAAATCGACAACGTTGGCATCGTCATCCAAGCTTACCTTTATCGCTCCCTGGAAGACGTCGAGGATCTGAAGCCCCTTAAGCCGAACCTTCGCCTCGTGAAGGGAGCTTACAAGGAATCGCCGAAAGTCGCATACCCGGCCAAGCCGGACGTCGACGAAAATTTCAAACGCCTCATCTCTACCCACCTGATGAACGGCGGTTATGCCGCCATAGCAACCCATGACTCCCAGATTATCGACTACGCTAAGAAAACAATTCAAGATTTAGCCATTCCGCCGGACCGCTACGAATTTCAAATGTTATATGGCATTCGCGAAGATTTACAGCTTGCGCTCGTTCGCGAAGGTTACAAGGTTCGGGTGTACGTCCCGTTTGGCAGCGATTGGTTTGGCTACTTTATGCGCCGCCTCGCGGAGCGTCCCGCCAATGTATGGTTTGTCTTAAAGAACTTATTTAAGTAAATATCCAAAATCTTATTCGTAAGGAGCGCGCCCCTATGAGCACAACCGCAAAACTGGAAGCTTTCCGCAACGAACCGTTTACCGACTTTAGTCAGGAATCGGCCCGCCAGGCCATGGAAGCCGCGATTTCCCAAGTGAAATCGGAGCTGGGACGGGAGATTCCGCTGCAGATCGGCGGTGAGAAGATTTTTACGGAGGCCAAAATCCGTTCAATCAACCCCGGCAATCTCGATGAAACGATGGGTTGGGTCAGCAAAGCCGATCAGGAGCTGGCCGAGAAAGCGATGCAGGCTGCACTTACGGCGTTTGAATCGTGGAAAAAGGTGCCGCCCCGCGAACGCGCACAGTACCTGCTGAAAGCCGCCAAGCTCATGACCGAACGGAAGCATGAGTTCTCCGCCCTGATGGTGCTCGAAGCCGGCAAGAACTACGCTGAAGCGGACGCCGATACGGCGGAGGCGATCGATTTTCTGAATTTTTACGCACGGGAAATGATCCGCCTGAGCGAGATCAACGAAACGATGCCGCTGACGCCAGTCCCGGGGGAGCAAAACCGGCTGACCTACATCCCGCTCGGCGTTGGTGTCATCATTCCGCCATGGAATTTCCCGCTGGCGATCTGCGTGGGCATGACCTCGGCGGCGATTGTGGCTGGCAACACCGTGCTGCTCAAGCCCGCCTCCAACACCCCGGTCATCGCCTACAAGTTCGCTGCGCTGATGGAGGAGGTTGACTTGCCGGCCGGAGTGCTGAACTTCATCCCCGGCAGCGGCTCTGAGGTTGGCGATTATCTGACCACGCACCCGAAAACCCGGTTCATCAGCTTCACCGGCTCGAAGGAGGTCGGACTGCGCATCAGCAAGTTGGCAGCCGATACGGCACCCGGGCAGATCTGGATCAAGCGGCTGGTCGCCGAAATGGGCGGCAAGGACGGCATCGTCGTTGATGAAACTGCAGATCTGGATGCGGCTGCTCAGGCCATCGTGACCTCAGCTTTTGGGTTCCAGGGACAAAAATGCTCCGCCGGATCCCGCGCTTTCATCGTAGAGTCCGTCTACGACGAAGTGGTGGAGAAAGTCGTGTCTTTGACGAAGCAGCTGGAGATTGGCCTCCCCGAGCACAATAAAGCGGTTGGACCGGTGATCGACGAGGCTTCTTTCCGCAAAATCCTCGATTACATTGAGGTCGGCAAACAGGAAGGGCAGCTCCTTACCGGCGGACAGCAAGCCGAAGGCAACGGCTATTATATCGAACCCACCGTGTTCGCCGGCGTTGATGGGAAGGCGCGGATTATGCAGGAGGAGATTTTCGGGCCGGTGCTGGCGATCGGCAAAGCGAAGGATTGGCGCGAAGCGATCGCGTTGTACAACGATACTGAGTTTGGGCTGACGGGGTCGTTCTTTTCCCGGGATGAGGATCGCATCAGCGAAGCGCTGGAAACAATGCACTGCGGCAATCTGTACGTGAACCGCAAATGCACCGGGGCGTTGGTCGGCGCCCACCCGTTTGGCGGCTTTAATATGTCGGGAACCGACTCGAAAGCCGGCGGCTATGACTACCTGCTGCTGTTCACCCAAGCCAAGCTGACTTCCCGGAAGCTGTAGGCGATGCACGATTGCTGGATGCTCTTTTGCTCTCTTGTTCGCTTGCTCGCTTGGTTGTTTGGTCTCTTGCTCTCTAGCTCGTTTGGTCATTTGCTCGTTGATCGCGAGGCCGGTGCTCCCTGCTCTAACGCTGATACAGAACGCTATTGTTGCAAAAACGGCATGTCAAAAATTCTAACGACGCTGAGCCACGCTATTTGGACAAAAACACCTCAATTCACCCGAAAAATGGTGAAATAAGCTCCGTGATCAGCGTTAGATTCGCAAATAGGCGATTTTTGCTGCAATAAGGTTTGTGGCAAGCGTTAGAGCTGCGGCAGCAACGTTAGAGCTACAGAAGCAAGCGTTAGAGCTACAGAAGCAAGCGTTAGAGCTGCGGCGGCGAACTTAGCAAACTTCAAATATTTCTCCAATACGGACGGAAGAAGGGTAACCCATGATTATGAACGGGAAACGAACACTTTCGGAAAATATGGACGTTTTGACCAGCACCCAACAGGTCATTCGCATGGCGCTCCAGACGATGAACGAGCCGCCGGCGATGTTTGACCTGCTCAAGGAGCCGCTGCGGATGCTGACCGTACGGATTCCGGTGAAGATGGACGACGGCTCGGTCCAGGTCTTTACCGGTTACCGCGCTCAGCACAATGACGCGGTCGGGCCGACCAAAGGCGGCGTGCGGTTCCACCCCGACGTGACGGCGGAGGAAGTGAAGGCCTTGTCGATGTGGATGAGCATCAAATGCGGCATCGTGTCGCTGCCCTACGGCGGCGGTAAAGGCGGAATCGCCTGCGACCCGCGGACGATGTCGATGCGCGAGCTGGAAGCCTTAAGCCGCGGGTACGTCCGGGCGATCAGCCAATTGGTTGGGCCGACCAAGGATATCCCGGCGCCTGACGTGTACACCAATTCGCAGGTGATGGCCTGGATGATGGACGAGTACAGCCGGATCCGCGAATTCGATTCGCCCAGCTTCATCACCGGCAAACCGCTGGTGCTCGGCGGCTCCTACGGACGGGAATCGTCGACAGCCCTTGGCGTCACGATCGTGCTGAAGGAGGCCGCAAAGATGGCCGGCATGGCGGTGGAAGGCTCGCGGGTCATCATCCAAGGCTTTGGCAATGCCGGCAGCTACCTGGCGAAGTTTCTGCATGACGCCGGGGCCATCATCGTTGGCATTGCGGATGCGCGCGGCGCGCTGTACGATCCAAACGGGCTCGATATCCTCGAGCTGTTGGATCGGCGGGATTCTTTTGGCGCGGTGACCCACCTCTACTCCAACCGGATCACAAATCAGGAACTGCTTGTGAAGGAATGCGATATCCTCGTGCCGGCTGCGATCGAAAACCAACTCACCGAGGAAAACGCGCCGCACATCCAAGCTAAGCTGATCGTCGAAGCGGCCAACGGTCCAACGACGTATGCAGCAACGGAAATTTTGTCCAAGCGCGGGGTTCTGATTGTGCCGGATGTCCTAGCGAGTGCGGGCGGCGTGGTCGTATCCTATTTTGAGTGGGTGCAAAACAATCAGGGTTACTACTGGCCGCTGGAGGAAGTGAACGCGAAGCTGGAGCAGCTGTTGGTGGACGCTTTTCACAAGGTTTATCAGACTTCGGTGACACGCCGGGTGAACATGCGTCTTGCCGCATATATCGTGGGGCTGAAGCGAATGACCGAGGCGGTAAAATGGCGGGGGTGGATTTAAGTTATGGCACGTACGTTAATTATTATCCGATTGGAGCTCGACCATAAGAAGGCCAGCTTCGGCGATGTCGCTGCTGCGGTGAGCGGTGCCGGAGGCGACATTACGTCGATCGACGTGATCTCCTCGGCTAAAGGATCTTCGGTACGCGACATTACCGTCGATACGGGCGACCAAGACGAAACGGCGTTCGTCAAGGCGCTTCGCAAGCTGCATGGTGTCCGGCTGATCAACGTCTCCGATCGCACGTTTCTCATGCATCTCGGCGGTAAAATCGCCATCGAGCCAACGATGCCAATTCGCAACCGCGACGATCTGTCGCAGGTGTATACGCCAGGGGTCGCCAAAATCTGCACGGCGATCCACGAAAGTCGAAACAAGGCGTTTTCGCTGACGATTAAACGCAACACTGTGGCGGTCATCACGGACGGAACCGCCGTGTTGGGGCTTGGCAATATCGGTCCGTACGCCGCGGCGCCGGTGATGGAAGGCAAGGCGATGCTGTTTAAGCAGCTGGCCGGGGTTGATGCTTTTCCGCTCTGCCTGGATACGAGCGATACGGAAGAAATCATTCGTACCGTTAAAGCGATCAGTCCGATTTTTGGCGGCATCAATCTGGAGGACATCAGCTCCCCCCGGTGCTTCGAAATTGAGCAGCGGCTGGCGGAGGAACTGGACATCCCGGTCTTCCATGACGATCAGCACGGAACAGCGGTGGTCGTGATCGCCGGGTTAATTAACGCGCTGAAGGTCGTCGGCAAATCGATGTCCGAGGTGCGGGTCGTGGTAAGCGGTGTTGGGGCAGCGGGTGTCTCCATTTGCAAAATGCTGCTGTCCGCAGGCGTAACTAAGCTTGTGCCGGTGGACAAGGAGGGAGCGATTGTCCGCGGTGGAACGTACAGCCACCCGATGTGGCAGTGGCTCGCGGAGCAGCCGCAGGTGGAAAGTCAGCCCGGCTCGCTGCAAGATGTCCTGCCTGGTGCTGACGTGTTCATCGGCGTCTCTGCGGGGAATCTGCTGACCGGTGAACATTTGCGGACGATGAACGAGCAGCCGATCGTGTTTGCCCTCGCCAACCCGCACCCGGAGGTTGATCCGGAGGTAGGGCTGGCTCACGCAGCTGTCTTCGCGACCGGCCGAAGCGACTATCCGAACCAGATCAACAACGTGCTTGTGTTCCCCGGCGTCTTCCGCGGCGCGCTCGATTGTCGGGCCCGCGTGGTCAACGAAGCGATGAAGCTGGCCGCAGCACAAGCTATCGCCTCCGCCGTTACTGACGAGGAGCGGAACGAGCAGTATATCATCCCGAGTATTTTTAATGATCAGGTCGTCCCGCTCGTGCGCAAAGCCGTCATCAACGCGGCCATTGCCACCGGTGTGTCCCGGCGCATTCCGCCGGATTTCCGGTGACGCCGCGTAAGTGGATACCTCATCCTGCTATACTTCCCTTTTGGCCCTTCTGTCTTTGGCAGCAAGGGCTTTATTATGTTCCCAAATCAATAGTTCAAAATTTGATTGCATGCAGCAACTCAAATGTCGGACATTGACGGTTCCTATGCGAAAGATGCCATTATGGAGCTGGTCAACAAGGGGATCATTAACGGAAAAGGAGACGGAAAATTTGAGATTGCCGATTATGCCTTCCAGTGGGTGAGGAGCGGCGTCTCCCCGTCGAATTTATTGATTCCGAGCCTCTTGAAGGCTAATCTTTCAAAGCCCCACCCCAAGAACGGCCCCCTGGCCGTTCTTTTTTTCTACACCAACAAGTTCCCGCCAACGAATTTATCCAAAATATGATATAACAATATTAATGTGTTTTTTGAAATTAATCCTTCAGGATGTGACTCTGTGAGCATTGAGAAAAAACCGGGAAAAATCGCGCAGCGGCTCGTGTTGTCGGCCCTACGCGCATTCCTCCAAAGCCGTTCCCAGATCAAGGTGGAGCGCAACGATACCGTGGGCTTGAAGCCGCCGTATCTGATTTTGGCGAACCATGTAACCAACTGGGACCCGTTCTATATCAACTGTTACGTGGACGAGCCGATCAGCTTCGTGACCGGAGCTTCCCTGTTCCGGAACACGTTGCTGGCCAAGCTGCTGAATTACACCGGGGCAATCCCCAAAATGAAAAATAAAAACGATACGCGGACGATCCGCAGCATGATCAAAGCCAAGCAGAGCGGACGCGTCATCGGTCTCTTCCCGGAAGGGAACCGGAACTGGGACGGGACGACCGAGCCGTTGTTCTATTCCACGGCCAAGCTGGTGAAGTTGCTGGATGTTCCGGTGGTCATCGCCACCATTTCCGGCGCTCATCTGTCCTCTCCCCGTTGGGCGGAGAACCATCGCAGGGGACCCATTCACCTCTCCTTCGAGAAAAAATGGGACGCTGGCGCATTCGCCAACCATACCCCAGATGAGATCCATCACCTGCTGACGGAGGCGTTGGCGCATGACGATGCAGAGTGGCAATCCCAAACCGGGGCTGCCTATTACGGTAAAGCCCCGGCGCATTACCTGGAGCGCCTGCTGTTTATCTGCCCGCACTGCGAAGTACCAGGCCGCCTCCGCTCCGAACAAGACTTGTTCGGCTGCACGGCCTGCGGCTATACCGTTCGCTACACGCCGCAGGGCAAATTCGCGCAGTTTACCCATCCGCTGCGCTTCTCGACTACGCGGGACTGGAATCGCTGGCAGCTGGAACGGCTGAATCAAGTAATACAAGAACCGGAACAGCTCACCTCCTGGGAATCCGTCATGCAGGATCCCGTGCATATGTATGTGTCGGAAGGAGAGCAGCCCTTTCAATCGCTGGGAACGGGACAACTGCGCTGGAACGCTGATCACGAAGATTCCCTTACGTTTCAAGGGGATAACGGACAGCCGTATTCCTTCCCATTTACCGAGTTGGAGGGGATCAACGTACAGCTTCACCACAAGTTTGAATTTTATGTCGGCGATAAGCTGTATCGGTTCCTGTTTTACCAACCGCGAACCTCGGCTTACAAATGGCTCAAATTTATGACCGCGCTGGAACAGCGTGCACTCCGGTAGAAAATAGGAGGTTCTCCCTTTGGATAATTCATGGTCTTTCGTGATCGACTTTACGCTGCTTTCGCTGCTGATGGTCGTATCGGCCGTCCTCAAGGCGCGCATTCCACTGTTGCGCAAAATCATCGTCCCCACCTCCATGGTCGCCGGCATCCTCGGATTGATCGTGGGTCCGGAGCTGCTCGGGTGGCTGAATTTCAACCTCGATCGTCTGGGGCAACTGGTCTACCATCTGATGGCGATCGGATTCATTGCCCTCTCCCTCAAAGAACGGGAGGTGTCCAACAGCCCGGCGGTCATGAAATCTGGGATGCTCATCGTCTCGACGTACCTTATCCAAGGGCTGGTGGGATTTGGTCTGCTCCTGATCCTGACGGAGCTTTTCTATCCCGACATGTTCCCAGGCATCGGCTTGCTGCTCCCTCTCGGGTATGGACAAGGTCCGGGACAAGCCTATTCGATCGGCAGCCGTTGGGAGGCTTTGGGGCTTGAAGGCGGCGGGAACCTCGGCCTAACCATTGCCGGGTTCGGCTTCATCTGGGCCGTGATTCCCGGAATCATTCTGATGAACTTCCTGATCCGCCATCCGAAATTTAAACAGGCGGCATCCCGCCCACTCAAAGAACGCACCGAGGTCACGGAAAAATCAGAAGAAGGCGAAATTCCGCTCAGTGACGCGATCGACAAGCTGACCTACCAAATCGCGCTGATCGGCTTTATTTACCTGGTCACTTACTTGACGTTACGTGGACTGGAGGCGGTGCTGACTCCACTCGGGACCTATGGGGAAACATTGGCCCAACTGCTGATTGGCTTCCACTTCCTCATCGGCAGCCTGTACGCCATGTTGTTCCGGTGGATCCTCAACCGTTGGAAGCAAGCGGGCTTCCAGTTGGAGCATTCCCCGAACAACTACCTGTTGCAGCGGATCTCCGGATTTTCCTTCGATTACATGATCGCCGCCTCGATCGCTGCGATCTCGATCTACGCGTTGAAGCAATACTTGACGCCGGTACTCATCCTAACGACAGTCGGCGGGTTAGTAACGGTATGGTTTATAGTTTGGTTAGTGCCGCGGGTGTTGCCGGAGGACAAATTGCCAAACGTTCTCGGTTTTTACGGGATGCTGACCGGAACGATTTCTACCGGGCTTGCGCTCGTCAAAGCCGTCGATTCGAAATTTCAGTCGAATACGACGGACAACTTGGTCATGGGCAGCGCGTCCGCAATTATGTTCGGATTTCCACTGTTGCTGATTTTGAACATCCCCATCGTCGGGTATCTGCAAAATCAACCGGTGATGTACCTGTACACCTTTGGCGCCCTATTCCTGTATTTCGCGATTCTGACGGGCTTGCTGCTGTACCGGTCCCGGAAAACGACCGCCTAAGTGAGCTTCTAAACGAAAATCCCCACCCTCTTTCACCAAGAGAGTGGGGATTTTTTGACGATTGTTTATTTTGCCGGTTTGGAAAGGTTAGCTTTCTGGAACCCTTAGTAACTGTCCAAGGCTGCGAACAACATGTAAGCAAACAACACCACCCACATGATCCATCCGGAGTTGAAGCCGGAAACTCCCAATCCGAAAATATCCTCCAACTTCGCGATAAAACCGGGGGACAGCAGCTCTGCATTTCCGATGATGGTGCCGAACACCACCAACGAAAGGACGTGGTTGGCCACGTTCAGGAACGCGATCTTCACGTTCCATTGGGCAACGATCCATTTGTAGATCGCCAGAGCAACATCCAGCGCAAGAACCACCGCGATAAACGGCCAATACGAAAGCAGTACCTCCTGATTAAAGATCGGAGTCGTCATTTCTATGCCGTTTCGGCCTTTCTCATATACGCCAATCAACCGATCTGCGTTAAAATAGACGCTTCCCCATATCGCCCTCCACATGAGGCTGGCGAATACCTCGCTTTTCTTGATCACTTTCTTCGCAGAGACATATCGGGTATCCTTCAAATCATCCGGCGTCCAAGCTTTGAACTTGCCGTTCAGCGGCAGTTCATTGCCGGTTCCCGTCCGTTCCAGAATGACAAACGCCAGGATAATCCAAAATACGGTCTGCACCCCCGTGCTAAACACCGTCCCGATAGCTTTGCTGAGCAGGACCGCCGCGGCCTCCGCCGGAACGACTTCACCAGAATACGTAATGATTTGGTTGGCAATCAGCGAAAGGAGGGTAATTACGACCACGATCGGGACAATCATTTTCAAGACCTGAACATAAGTTTCATAGAAGCGAGGCCCGATCAAAAACGTTGGTTGGTCCCGATACTGAGCGGCCAACACGGCCGGATCGCCCAATTGAGTCAGCGCCTCCTTCACTTCGGCTTCGCTGGGTTCCTCCGCCAGCATATCCTCAATCGTGGAGCGCAGCTCCAGCGCGATGTCCTCCCGGCTCCGTTCCGGCAGCCGGTGAGTAAGTTCCTGCTTCTCCAGCCGGCGCAGCAGCGGATACAATGTGCTTTGATCAATGGTGATCCCGGATTGATCCAGCCGTTGAACGAGCGAATACCCGTATTGCGGCGTTCGCAACTGGCTTAGCACCGCCAAGGTCAACGTTCCGCGACGGAGCTCCGTGATCAAGGAAATTATTTTTCGTATACTGTGTGTCGTCTCCCCAAGGGGTCCTTCTCGCGCCTCTTTGCATGATTATCCCTTTCGTTCAGCGGAAAAATGAGGAGATCAAGGGAGGGCAAGATAAGGTTACCTGGTGACTGGTAATGAGATGCGCACTTTCTGAGGCAACGGGATAATCATCAAGGGAAGGCGGCTGGCATAGGTGCCCTACGGAGGCCCTAACGACAAAAAATCCCGCCTCACAACGAGACAGGATTTCAACTCATAAGTTTCTAAGCTTTGGCAACCTCACTTCAAACTCGGTCCGAATCAGATCGCTTTGCACCGAGATGGTGCCTTCGTGCTGCTCCACGATATTTTTGGCGATAAACAGGCCAAGACCGGTGCTGCCTTCCTGATACGTACGCGCACGATCGCCGGTGAAGAACATATCAAACACATGCGGCAGCTCGTCCGGCGGAATGGAGTCCCCGTAGTTGGTCACGCGCACGACAACCTCTTCCCCGTCCATCTTCCCATGGACGTCAACGTACTCCCCGTCTTTGCCGTAACGAACGGCATTGGACAGCAAGTTCTCAAAGACGCGGGCAAGCAGATCGCCATCGCCGGAGATCATCAGCTGCGGTTCGGTTTTTAGGCGAACGGTCAGCTCATTTTTTTCAAACACGGGGTACATCTCTTCGGTTAATTGACTCAGCAGCTCGCTCAAATCAAGCGGCCGGCGATGGATGTTCAGCTTACCGTAATTCATTCGCGTAACTTCGAACAACTCGTCGATCAGCTTCTCCAGACGCTGCGATTTGGTGTAGGCGATCGTGGTGTAATGCTTCATCTGCTCGGCGGTGAGGTCTTTCCCTTGCAGGATGAAATCCAGATATCCAATCACAGAAGTTAGCGGGGTCCGAAGATCATGGGCCAGGTTCAGCACAAGTTGCTCCTTGCTGTTCTCGGCAAAGTCGCCCCGTTCCACGGCTTGCTGCAGCTTCTCGCTGGCCAAATTGATGTCCCGTGCAATCTCTCCGAACTCGTCGCCGGAAGGAATATGAACCCGATGGGTGAAGTCTCCTCCCGCCAGTTGATTGATTCCCCGGGAAATTTCCCGGAAATACGCGACATAACGCCGAGTCAGCAAATAGAAGTATAAGAACGAGAGCGGGATAAAGATAATTAGAAACACGTTGATGTCACCGATCTCACGCATCATCCGGCGGACGTTATACAACGGGTCTTCACGCAGCAGCGTATGATAATACTCCCGCAGCGCCAGATAAGTCAGAAAGGTTGTCCCTGCAGACAATATCATGCTCAGCCCGAACAACCGGATCATTTGGAAGCGAAAGCTGCGAAATTTCGGTTTGTCGGTGTGATTATCCATTGAACGTGTACCCTACTCCCCAGACGGTTTTGATCAGCTTGTTCTTGTGCCGGTCTTCCCCCAGCTTCTTGCGCAAGCTTCGGATATGCACCATGACCGTATTCCCGCCTTCATAATAAGCCTCGCCCCAGACCTTCTCAAAAATATGCTCCGAACTGAACACCTTCTTCGGATGATTGGCCAGCAGGACCAAGATATCAAACTCTTTCGGCGTCAGCTCTACCGGTTCGCCGTAGAGGAACACTGTCCGGTGCTCGGGATGGATCACAAGCCCTCCGGCCTCCAGCACCGGCTCATCCGGGGGACCGGCAACCGACGGGTTCAGCTGGATAAAGCGCCGCAGTTGGGCGTTCACCCGGGCCACCAGCTCCATCGGATTAAACGGCTTCGTCATATAATCGTCCGCCCCGCGTACCAGGCCGGTGATTTTATCCAGATCGGTTGCTTTTGCACTTAAGAAAATGATCGGCAGATGGTGCTTCTCCCGGATTTGCCGGGTCACTTCATACCCATCGATCTTCGGCATCATAATGTCCAAGATCGCAAGATCCACGGATTGCGTCTGGATGACATCCAGCGCCTCCTGCCCGTTGGACGCTTTGATGCAGCGGTATCCTTCCCGGGCCAGGTGCAGCTCGATCAAGTCGGCGATTTCCGGCTCATCGTCCGCAATCAATACCGTGATAGGTTTCATCGATCATCGCTCCTTTTCATGGACAGCATAACCGAAGAGACCTTACGATTTCAAATGTTCATTCAGCACGTTCTCTTCCAGAACATCATAGCTGCCATACACCTTGTGGATATGCTGCTCTCCCCAGGCGCACAGCGCATCCAAAATTCCCCGTAAGCTCTCCCCGTATTCGCTTAGCTCATACTCGACCCGAGGCGGGACCTCCTGGTAGACGATCCGGCGAATAACGCCGTCGGCCTCCAGTTCGCGAAGCTGTTGGGTCAACATTTTCTGAGTGATGTCGGGCATCAGGCGTTTTAATTCACTGGTTCGTTTCCGACCGTGCGTCAAGTGGCACAGGATCACGCATTTCCACTTCCCGCCTATCACCTCAAGCGTCGCTTCTACGGAGATATTATATTTCTTCTCTTTCATTGAGATTGCTCCTTCTTTTTAATAGGCACAAAAAAGTACCTACATTACTTTTAGGTTCCTATATTACTTCAAAGTGCGTACTTCTCAAAAACTACCCTATCTCCCATAATAGCATTTGTCGCTCGCTTCTGCATCATTCCCCGGCAGATCAGCGGCGACCTGCAAACCATTATCTTTTGGGAGGTAGATTGACTCATGAATCATCAAAGAAGCACCTTGGCGCTGCTCGCCTTGGCCATTAGTGCCTTTGCCATCGGGACAACCGAATTTATCAGCGTCGGTCTGCTGCCTTTGATCGCCGAGGACCTGCACATTTCTACGACCACCGCAGGGCTGACGGTTTCCTTATATGCGTTAGGCGTCACTTTTGGAGCACCGGTACTCACGTCGCTAACCGCACGAATGTCGCGCAAAACACTGCTGCTGTGGATCATGGTCGTCTTCATGATCGGCAATGCCTTGGCTGCGGCGGCAACTAGCATTGTCATGCTGCTCGCGGCAAGGGTGATCTCTGCTTTTTCACACGGCGTGTTTATGTCGATCGGTTCAACGATTGCCGCTGACTTAGTGCCGGAACACCGCCGGGCCAGCGCGATTTCCATCATGTTCACCGGCTTGACCGTTGCGACGGTCACCGGCGTGCCGCTTGGCACCTTCATCGGTCAACAGCTCGGCTGGCGCGCCGCCTTTATCCTGATCGTCGTCGTGGGGCTCATTGGCTTTATCTCCAACAGCCTGCTGGTGCCATCCGGCTTGCGGAAAGGGGGGCGAACCGCGTTCCGTGACCAGGTGAAGCTGGTGACGAACGGACGGCTGCTGCTATTGTTCCTGATCACGGCCCTCGGGTATGGAGGCACCTTTGTCGTTTATACCTACTTATCGCCGATCCTTCTTGAAATTACAGGCTTCAAGGAAAGCGCGGTCGCCGTCATCTTGCTGGTCTACGGCATCGCGATTGCCATCGGCAACATGGTGGGCGGCAAGTTGTCCAATCGTCAGCCAATTCGGGCCTTGTTCTATATGTTTATCGTACAGGCGCTGATCCTGCTGGCCTTGCTGTTCACGGCTCCGTTCAAAGTCGCCGGCTTGGTGACCATTTTCCTCATGGGACTGCTGGCCTTCATGAACGTTCCGGGGCTGCAGGTTTACGTCGTGATGCTGGCAGAGCGGTTTGTCCCGTCCGCCGTCGACGTGGCCTCCGCGATCAACATCGCGGCCTTTAACGCCGGGATTGCCCTGGGGTCTTACCTGGGCGGGGTCATCACCGATTCGTTGGGTCTGATCCATACCTCGTGGATTGGCGCACTGATGGTCGCAGCTGCCGTACTTCTCACGGGCTGGAGCCGTGCTCTGGAAAGAAAAGACCGGCAGGAGACGATCATTTCACAACCATCGCTTCAACATAACTAATCATCTATTTCATCACCAAACTCAACTTCAAAGTTCATAGGAGGCTATTTTGATATGATTACCCATTTGCAAGATACCACCACCCTGCACAACGGAGTGAAGATGCCTTGGTTTGGCCTTGGCGTATTCAAGGTCGAGGAAGGACAGGAGCTGGTAGACGCGGTGAAGTTCGCAATTACCCACGGCTACCGCAGCATCGATACCGCAGCAATCTACGCGAATGAAAAAGGCGTCGGACAAGGCATCCGCGAAGGCTTGCAGGAAGCCGGTATCCCGCGTGAAGCGCTGTTTGTCACTTCGAAGGTATGGAACGCCGACCTCGGATACGAAGAGACGCTCGCTGCTTATGAAACCAGCCTGCAGAAGCTGGGACTAGACTATCTGGACCTGTATCTGATTCACTGGCCCGTCGCCGGTAAATATAAAGAAGCTTGGCGTGCGTTAGAAACGCTCTACCAAGCCGGAAAGGTCAAGGCGATCGGCGTCAGCAACTTCCAAGTTCACCATCTGAAGGACTTGATGGAAGACGCGGAAATCGTGCCGATGGTCAATCAGGTCGAATACCATCCTCGTCTGACGCAGCAGGAAGTGCAAGCCTTCTGCCGCGAACACGGCATTCAAATGGAGGCATGGTCCCCGCTCATGCAAGGGCAACTGCTGGATCATCCTGTGTTACAAGAGCTTGCCCGTAAATATGGAAAATCGGTCGCCCAAATCATCCTTCGCTGGGATTTACAGAACGGCGTGGTAACGATTCCGAAATCGACCAAGCCGGATCGGATTGCCGAGAACGCAGACGTGTTTAATTTCGCGTTGACGGAAGAGGATATGGCACGGATCAGCGCGCTTAACGAGAACCTTCGCGTGGGTCCGGACCCCGACAACTTTGATTTCTAAGCCTACCAAAAAAGAGCAGATACCGTGGATCCGCTGGATCCTTCGGGTCTGCTCTTTGTCAGCTGTAGGGACCGATTTCGATGTAATGATGCTCGGTCTCATAGGTGAGACTCTTGTATTTTCCATTCTCTTTGATCGAAAATTCGGCGACCGCATATATTTCATACGTTCCGATCCGATCGATCCGGGTCTCGAAAAACTCGTTAATATCCGTTTCTCCCCCCATGCTGCGAACCACCGCACTGTCCACCTGGGTGATCGTGTTCACCCGGTTGCCCAAGCTGTCCACGATCAGGTAATGGAACACCCGAGGGCGACTCATCAGCTCATATTCGGTTTTGGACAAATTATGCAGGCTGGCGATTAACGTAAAGGTCTCGTCTATCCCAGCACGCTTCGGAACAGACAACTCTACGGTAAAAGGACCTTCCGCATCCTGCGCTGGATCTTCGGGTACGGCCGGTCTCAGCTTATTGATCGCTTTGTTCACCGGATCGAAGGTGCCGCATCCGACAAGCAGGAGCGCCAATAGCATCACGGTCAAACCTAACGCGTATTTCCTCAATCCGCATCACCTCAAAATGTAAGACGACATCCCGCCTGTTTTGTTGCAGAAGGACGTTCTTAAATCATAAAGAAAGGGTACCCTAAAGGCACCCATGAAATCAAGGACCCTCGGTCAGCCCGCGGATGAACGCGCATGGACAACCGCCATTTTTGAGCGATTTGTGAACCGAGGATAGGCTGCCTTCCCGGAACCATACTAATACCAGCTTTATCCAAATCATCAACGATGGAGGCTGGACCGTAATGGCGCAAAAAAGAATGAATCTGCTGATGTTCAGCGGGGATTACGACAAAGCAATGGCCGGGCTGATTCTGGCGAACAGCGCGCGGGATATCGGTGTGGAGGTGACGATGTTTTTTGCCTTCTGGGGCCTGTTTCTCGTGCGCGATCCGGAGAAGATGACGCTGGAGGACAAAACGCTGTATGAGAAGCTGATGACTTGGATGACCCCCAAAGGGCCGGACGAGCTGCCGCTCTCCAAAATGAATTACAGCGGGCTGGGCAAATGGATGTTGGATGAGATGATCGAGGACCAGGAGGCCCCCCGTCTGATCCACTTTCTCAAAGGAGCCCGCAAGAAAAACATCAAGTTCTACGGCTGCAAGCTGTCGGTGGAGATTATGGGCTTTAAGCCGGAGGAATTCCTCCCGGAGGTGGAGATCATCGATGCCCAAACGTACCTGCGCGATGCCTTGGAATCGGATATTCAGCTGTTTATCTGAAGACGAAGCCTACGTAAGGCGCGCCGCTGTCCGCTTTGTGGAGGTTTTCTGAACTTTCCCCCGCAGCCCTAACCCCCCTAGGCGAATGCACATAACCTAAAGCGTTATTACAGTAACCTAACAGGGGGAGACTTGGTTTGCTGGAGATAGAGGAATTGGAATTTGAGGTTTACCGGAAAAATACGATCGGCTACCGCCATCCTTTTGTTACGCCGTACGGGACGCAAACGTTGCTCTATGCCGATTGGGCCGCCAGCGGCCGCCTATATCGGCCGATTGAACAGAAGCTAGCCCAGGAGATCGGCCCGCTGGCGGGCAATCCCCACACCGCCGCCAGCTTGACCGGCACGGCCATGACCGCCGCTTATGAGGAGGCGAAGCGGATCATCAAGCACCATGTCCACGCCGGCCCCAACGACATCCTGTTATTCGAGGGAACGGGGATGACGGGGGCGGTGAACAAGCTGCAGCGCCTGCTTGGATTAAAGGTCCCCGCCGCTTGGCGGGCAGCTTACCGGAGCGGAATGGCCGAACGGGAGCGGCCGGTTGTTTTCATCACGCATATGGAGCATCACTCCAACCACATCTCCTGGGCGGAAACGATCGGCGAGGTCGTCTGCCTCCCGCCGGGGGCCGACGGCCGCGTGGATCCGGCTTGGCTGGACTTCCTGCTCCGCCGCTACCGGGAGCGCCGCGTCAAAATCGGCGCGTTTACCGCCTGCTCCAATGTGACCGGCTTCGTGACGCCAATTCATGAGCTCGCGCGGGTGATGCATCGGCACGGCGGCATCTGCGTGGCGGATTACTCCGCCAGCGCCCCTTACGTCCCGATCAATATGCATCCGCCGGGAGCGCCGGAGGAGCGGCTTGACGCCATCCTCTTCTCCCCGCATAAGTTTCTGGGCGGCCCCGGCACGAGCGGGGTGCTGGTGATGAATGCGGGGCTCAGCGCGGGGGCGTCGCCGGACCGCCCGGGCGGCGGCACGGTGTCCTGGACCAGCCCGTGGGGCTTAGTCCAGTATCTATCCGACGCCGAATCACGGGAGGATGGCGGGACGCCGGGGGTGATGCAGGCGGCACGCACGGCGCTATGCCTGCGGCTCAAAGAGAAGATGGGCGCAGGCCGCCTGCTCCGCCGGGAACGGGAGCTAACCGACCGGTTGCTGTCGGAGCTGGAAACCGTCCCAGGGCTGACCATCCTGGGCGGGCCTAGCCGCGAGCGTCTGGGGATCGTCTCGTTCACCCTGGATCAGGTTCACTATAACCTGGCCGTCAAGCTGCTGAACGACCACTTTGGCATCCAGGCCCGCGGCGGCTGCTCCTGCGCGGGAACGTATGGCCATTATCTGCTGGGCATCGATCAGGCTACCTCGCAACGGATCGCCCGCCGAATCGCTAGCGGCGATTTCACCGCAAAACCTGGCTGGATCCGGATCTCCCTGCATCCGATCATGACGGCCGACGAGGTCGCCTTTATCGGATACGCGCTCCGTCAGGTGGCCGCCCGAGGCCAAGATTGGGCTAGAGATTACAGCTACGATCCCCGAACCAATGAGTGGTCCCATCGGCGCGGAGAACCGCGGATCAACCTCGACGAATGGTTTCGCTTGCCGGATCCCAGCGCCAAGGGCAAGGGAATCCTTGCAGATGAACCCCGCCAAACGATAGCGGAACTTCACATCCCCTAAGCCAAGGCGATTCAGAAGATGTTCAACTTGGCGGAACAGGTCCTTGGGGTATTCGGCTCCTTGCGCGACCAGTTCCAACACCGTTTGCTCAACGCAGCCAAGACCGTTCACCACATGCAGCATCGCTTCTCCTCCTTCATAAAGATCGCGGTACATCAGGGATGCTTGCTGCATCCGGGTCGGAGACCACCGGCAGCTCCTGGCGTTTGGCCTCCTGCCCGGCACTGCCCGAGCCGCTTCGGTTCGCCAAGTACACCCCGCCGAGGATGAACACCAGCCCGACCAGCAAGCGCCAGCTCACCGGCTCGTTCAGCAGCGTGAACCCCCAAATAATCGCGCTCGCCGGAACGAGATACGTGACGGTGGTGGCGAATTGCGGGGTTCCTTTTTGGACCATAAAGTAGAACAAAATATACGCCACCCCCGAGCCAAACACGCCCAGCCCGATCACCGCGCCAAGCGTAGGGAGCTTAGCCAGCGGGGCCAGCGAGTCCCGCTCGGCGATCAGCGCCATAAGACCGCTGCCGCCCATCGCGCTGATCAAGGTGCCGAAGGTCACCTGATACATCGACAACCCGCCGGACAGGCGCTTGGACAGGTGCGTGCCGACGGCATAACACAACGTTGCCGCCAGCATGCAGGCGAACCCAAGCATGTCTACCGAGGCAAGCGAAGTTGGGCTGACGCCTACAAGTACGAGCAAGCCGAGGAAAGCGATTCCCATCCCGGCCCACTGCATCCGGCTCGTGGCAACGCGAAAGAAGATGACGCCTACCACCAGAGTCCACAGCGGAGTCGTGGCGTTGAGCACCGACGCCAGGCTGCTCGTCAGCCGCGTCTCGCTGAAGCCGATCAACGCCCACGGAATCGCCGTGTTGATCAGCGCCATGATGACCATCGCCAGCCAAGGAATCGAGCGGAACCCAAACGGCTTGCGCAAGACGAGCATGACGCCCGTAATCGTTGCCAGCCCGAAGGCAGATCGCAGGAACGCTACGGTCCAGGGGCCGAAGTCGGGCAGCAGGATTTTGATGAAGAAAAACGAACCGCCCCAAATTAAACTAAGCATAATTAAGGCAAAATACAGCGTACGTCCCACTCTTATCCCTTCTTTCTAGGATCTCTCGGGCATATCTAATAACGTAACCCGGATCTCTAATGATCTTGATTGTATCACGAGGATGCCTCGATGTTCATCGAAGCATGCCTGCAAATTTGAGGAGGTATGGATGAAAGTCGAGGAAGCTCGAAAGGCTGCCGCCCGATGGGTCGACCAACATGCCAGCCGGGAAGCCGGTTTCCTAGGTGCTTACTTCAGCGGCTCCACGGTGGGATTACCGGGAGAAGCAGATCTGCCGGAAAGCTCCGACATCGATCTGATCGTTGTAACTCAGCCGACAGAGCCTCCGCCGAAACTGGGAAAATTCCGTTACGAGCAAGCATTACTTGAAGCAACCTACCTGTCCTGGAGCCAGCTGGCATCGGCGGAAGCGGTACTATCAGATTATCATCTGGCCGGGAGCTTCCGGACGGATACGATCATCGCCGACCCTACGGGGCGGCTACGCCGGCTGCAAGCGGAAGTGGCCCCCCGCTTCGCCGAGAAGCCTTGGGTCCTGCGGCGCTGCAAGCATGCGCACGATCGGATCGAACGCGGGCTCCGCAGCATCGATCCCGAGGCGCCGCGGCAGGACCAAGTCTTAGGATGGTTGTTCCCAACCGGGGTGACAACCCATGTGCTGCTGACCGCGGCCCTTCGCAACCCCACCATACGGCTTCGTTACCTAGCGGCCCGCGAGGTGCTCGAGGCGTATGGGCATAGCGAGACCTATGCCGAACTGCTGCCGCTCCTGGGTTGCTCACAGCTCACCGCCCAAAGGACGGAGGAGCATTTGAAGGCGCTGGAGCGTACGTATGACACGGCGGCAGCGCGGGTTGCCACGCCGTTCCCCTTCTTAAGCGACATCACACCCGGCGCGCGTTCGGTCGCCATTGACGGCAGCCGCGAGCTGATTGAGCGCGGTCGCCATCAAGAGGCGGTGTTCTGGATCACCGCCACGTTTGCGCGTTGCCATAAGATTCTGGCAGCAGATGCCCCGGAGATCGGGGAGCAGCTTGCCCAGGATTTCCTTGCCTTGCTGACCGACCTGGGCGTCGGAACAACGGAGGCGTTGTTTCAACGAGCGGACGAGGTGCTCCGCTATTTGCCCCGCCTCATGACCGTTGCGCAGGCCATCGTGGACGCCAACCCCGCTATCAAACCCGGCTCGACTTGACTCGCCGGGCCCGCCGCATCAGCACAAAGCCCCCAATCACAAAGTACGATGCAATTGGGGGCTATCTCATCTAGCGTTGCTTATGTGGTTTAGTCGATGCGAAGCTCGCCGTCGTAAGAGGTAATGATTTTGTAGAGGTCCGGCCGGCGGTCGCGGAAAATCCCCCACTCAATACGCTGGATCTCCAGCTGATCGAGGTCAAATTCCGCTACCAGCACCGTCTCCTCTGTACGGTTAGCTTCTGCAACTTTGTTGCCCTGCGGCCCGGCGATAAAGGACGAGCCATAGAACGTGATGCTCGAATCCTCGTCGGACTCAACGCCAACGCGGTTCGAGGCGATCACCGGCACCAGGTTGGAAGCGGCATGTCCAAGCATGCACATCTGCCAGTGATCCTTGGAGTCGATCGAGCTGTCCTGCGGCTCCGAACCAATCGCCGTCGGATAGAACAGCAGCTCGGCGCCCATCAGCGCCATGCAGCGGGCCGCTTCCGGATACCACTGATCCCAGCAGACGCCAACGCCGATTTTGGCATAACGCGTCTTCCACACTTTAAACCCGGTGTCTCCCGGATTAAAATAAAATTTCTCCTCATACCCCGGGCCGTCCGGGATATGGCTTTTGCGGTAAAGGCCAAGCACTTCGCCGTCCGCGTCAATCACCGCCAGCGAGTTGTAGCGTGCGTTGTTTTTTTTCTCATAGAAGCTGATCGGCAGAACCACTTCCAGCTCCTTGGCGACCTTGCGGAAGTGCTGAATCGCGGCATTCTCCTCCAGTTCAGTTGCGTAGACGTAGTAGTCAGACTTTTCTTTTTGGCAAAAATACGGCGTTTCAAACAGCTCCTGCAACAAAATAATTTGCGCCCCCTGCCGGGCCGCTTCCCGGACCAGTCGATCCGCCTTTGCGATATTTTCTTCTTTATTGGATGAACAGCTCATTTGCGTAGCCGCAACTTTTACGTTTCTCATGTCGTTGGTCGAACCTCCTTCATTCTCGTTTATGCGCGTCTTGCCGCCATTTGCTGCGTTGTGCAGTGGACGTTGCCGCCTTCACGGATGATCGCCATCCCGTCGACGGTGCGGATCTTGCGATCCGGGAAGGTGTCGCTCAGCACCTGAATGGCCTTGCGGTCGGTTGCCTCCGCTGCGCCGCCAAAGATCGGCAAGATGATGCCGCCATTGACGAAATAGAAATTCAAATAGCTCAGCGTCAGCCGGCTATCCTCATAAAAAGCCTTCGGCGGCTGCGGGATCGGGATGATCTCCAGCTTGCGGCCTTGGGCGTCCGTTGCTGCGCTGAGGATGGCGATATTTTCCTGGGTGATGGCATAGTTCTCGTCGCTTGGATCATCGCATACCTGCAAAATGACCTTACCCGGTGCGGCGAAGCAGGCCACGTTGTCAATGTGACCGTCCGTTTCATCCCCGTCTAGACCGCGTTTCAACCAGATGATTTGGTCGACGTTAACATAGTTTTTCACAGCGGCCTCAATTTCTTCCCGGCTCAGCTGCGGATTCCGGTTCTCGTTTAACAAGCACTCCTCGGTCGTCAGCAGCGTACCTTCCCCGTCCGTATGGATGGATCCGCCCTCCAGCACCAGCGGGGCATCAAACCGCTTGACGTTCAGGGCTTCCAGAATTTGCGGCGCTACCGCATCGTCCAGATCCCATGGCGAATATTTGCCGCCCCAAGCGTTAAAGCGCCAGTTGACCCCGGCCAGCTCGCCTTCCGGATTCACGAGGAACGTCGGGCCGTTGTCACGCAGCCAGGCGTCGTTATGCTCGATCGGCATAAAAGAGATCCGTTCCGTGTTCGGATCCTGCGCAAAGCGAGCCTTCACCTGAGGTAAATCGTTCGGATTCACAACCACGGTGATCGGTTCAAACTCAGCAATCGCCGTAATAAATTCGGCATATCCGTCGCATACCTCGGCATACCGATCCGGATAGACCATCGACGCCTGCACCGGCCAGGAGATGAAAGTACGTTCATGCGGCGCCCATTCGGCCGGCATTTTATAGTTCAAATCTTTTGGATACATCGTTTCCTCCACTAAAAAATAATTTATCGTTTTCGAGCTAAATCCGGGACTGTCCTCATCGCTGCTTCTCCATGAGATGCCCCCATGGGTGCTGCTTCCCATGCCCTAACGCGGATGAGAAACGCTATTGGACGGATTTTCGCGTTGTTCAATTTCTAACGATGCTGTGGATCGCTATTTTCATCAAACCGCTTGATTCCGGCTCGAAAAATCGGATTTAAGCGCGGTGAGCAGCGTTAAAATGGTATCTCAGCGATTTGAGCCGACTTAAGCGCTGCGGCAAGCGTTAGACTTGCGGATTACCCTGAAATTCTAGCGCGTTCACCCAATTTACCATGATATCATATAACAAATTTTCCGCGCCTACAAATGGAAGTGTTGTCCGAAAAATCAATGCCTGATTTTCGGCGACATCGTCTCGTCGCAAGCGCTATAATGGGGGCATCAATCAACACGTCAAGGAGGCTTTCGTCCCGCATGATTCCCGCTGAGCGAAAAGAAGAATATTATCAAGCGTTGCTGGAGAAAAACTCGGAGTATGAAGGAGTCTTTTACGTCGGCGTTAAAACGACCGGCGTCTTCTGCCGCCCGTTGTCCCATCCAAACCACGTGTCTGATTGGCTCCGCATGCTGGTGGAAGCTGTAGAAGCGAATCCGGAGAAGCGCTGGAGGGACGAGGATTTTCGGCAGCTCTCCGTCGATGCGTCCACAGCGCGCCGCCAATTCAAGAAGCGCTTCGGCATGACCTTCGTGGAATACGCCCGTGCCCGGCGCATGGGACTAGCCCTGGGGAACATTCGCGCTGGCCGGCCGGTCATCGATGCTCAGCTCTCCACGGGATATGAATCGAGCAGCGGCTTCCGGGATGCGTTCTCCCGCATGATGGGGGCTGCGCCAACCCGCCTGGGTGGTACCACAGAAGCCAACGCGATGGGCGAGGCTTGATCCACCGCGGCAAGGAGGTCGTGATCGTGGTGAACGACCAAGTTGTCAAGCTGCCCCGCGGCCAGCAAAGCGCCGCCGCCACGCAGGTGGCCAGCGGCGGCGGACGATATAGCACGGGCGGCACCAACTCCGCCATCAGCAGCCCCGGGACGCGCCAGCAGCACGCCGTCGGCGGCGGCAGCGGCAGCGTGGCTGCGAACAAGTACGGTCGCGGACGCCATAAGAAACACGGCCGTAAACGCAGAGGGTGATCTAAACGTTACTCCCCCAACACTTCGATCGCCCGTTCCAAGCCGATAACCAGCTGTTCCAGCGACATGCTGGGGGCGCCGGGATGCCGTTCCGCTTGCTCCGGCAGGTAAGGGACATGGATGAACCCGCCGCGGATTGACTTCCCGCTGACGGCGAGGTGGTGCATCAGCCCGTAAAAAAGGTGGTTGCACACGAAGGTACCGGCCGAAAGCGAAAGCGACGCGGGAATCCCCTCGCCCCGTAGACGGTCGACCATGCGCTTGACCGGCAGCGTGGTCCAATAAGCCGCCGGGCCCACTGGCACGACCGGCTCGTCAACCGGCTGGTATCCGGCATTGTCGGCGATGTTGGCGTCGTTTAAGTTGACGGCGATCCGTTCGAACGAAATCCCCTCTCGGCCGCCGGCCTGTCCCAACGCGATTACCACCTCGGGTTCGTATTGCTGGATGGCGGTCAGCAGTCGCTCGGTGGATTGTCCGAACACTGTGGGCAGCTCCAGACCTACAATCTCAAAGGAGCCGATCACACGGCCCTGCAGCCGGCGCACCGCTTCAACCGCCGGATTGACGGGTTCGCCGCCAAAGGGTTCGAAGCCGGTAAGCAATAATTTTTTCATTGGATCTTCCTCTCCCTCTTGATAACCGATGGTCGCTTACGTTATACTGCTAAACAAATCAAATCTCGGAATCATGCCTATGAAGAGCATCCAACTCGGAGGCGTTTTCGTCAAGGGGAACATCGCGTTAAATGCGTAAGCCCTTCCCCCTAAGCTAACCGGGTCCGCCCGTTACCGCGGAACTAAAGGGGATTGAACCGGACCTGCCGGTTTGATCAATTTGGGTGGCACCGCGAGTCGATAAGCGCTCCTCGTCCCAATCGGACGAAGGGCGCTTTTTTGTATTCATATCGAAAAAAGGAGCGGATCACCTATGTTAGACATCAAATGGATTCGTGAGCATCAAGAACAGGTTCAAACGGTGGCGGAGGAAAAGGGCATCGAGTTGTCGGTTCCCGAGCTCTTGCGCTGGGACGACCAACGCCGGGCGTTGCTGCAGGAGACGGAGCGGCTGCGCCAGGAGCGCAACCGGCTGACGCCGCAAATAGAGGCACTAATTCGGGAGCAAGAGCCGGAGGCCGCCGCCGCATTAAAAGACGAAGTCAAGCAGCTGAACCGGCGGCTGAACGGATTGGAGAAAGAGCTGGAGGAAGCCGAACACGAGTATCGACGACTGATGCTGCTCGTCCCTAACCGGGTCTCTCCCGATACGCCCAAGGGCCGGTCGGATCTCGACAATGTTGAGGTGAAGCGGGTCGGCGCACCTCCAACATTTGAATTTACACCGCGTGACCACGTCGCTTTAGGCGAGCTCCACCGGATGATCGACATCCCGCGCGGAGTCAAAACGGCTGGCGCACGCAACTACTACCTGAGCGGCGCAGGAGTCCTGCTCCACCGGGCGGTGCAGCAGCTCGCGATGGATCTCCTCGGAGCCAAAGGCTTCACCCTGCTGGAGGTCCCGTTAATGGTGCGCTCGGAGGCGCTCGTGAACACCGGGTTCTTCCCGCTGGGTGCGGATCAGACGTATCGGATGGCGGAGGACGACCGCTGGCTGGTCGGCACCGCCGAGGTTCCGCTCGTGTCGTATTACGACCGCGAAATCGTTGAACTCACCCAGCCGATCAAGCTTGCAGCGGCCTCGTTATGCTTCCGCAGCGAAGTCGGCTCGGCAGGCCGAGATGTGCATGGCTTATACCGCGTGCATCAGTTCTCGAAGGTCGAGCAAGTGGTGCTCTGTGAAAACAATCTGGATCTGTCGGAGCAGCTGTTTCAGGAAATCACCCAAAACGCCGAAGAGATGCTTCAGCTGCTGGAGCTGCCTTACCGGGTGATGGCGGTATGTACCGGCGACATGTCGCAAAAAACGTATAAACAATACGACATCGAAACGTGGATGCCTAGCCGCGGCGCTTACGGGGAGACCCATTCGTCATCGCAGCTATTGGATTTTCAGGCACGGCGTTCGAACATCCGCTTCAAGGACCGCAACGGTAAGCTGCAATATTGCTACACATTAAACAATACCATGGTGGCCTCGCCGCGAATCTTGATCCCGCTGCTGGAAAATCATCAGGAAGAAGACGGCAGCATCCGGATTCCGCTGGCGCTTCGTAAATATATGAATGGACTAGAACGCCTGACACCATTGGACCTGCAGGGATAGGTAACATTTTCCACAAAACAAATCCGCTTGGGTTTCGTCCAACTATATAAATCCATCCAGAAAATAGGTGATTTATGATGACGAAACCATGCTATACAGGATGTGAGCAGCGCTACGGTCAGCGAGGAACTGCTTCCTGCCGGCAGCAAGCTGCATGTCGTTCGTGAGGCCAGCGCGCTCTGGCTGGAGGTGCGTACCCCCGACGGGCGCTCCGGTTATGTATCCGCCAAGCCAAAGAGGGCAAGGAGGTTAGTCTAGACGAACTGCGCAAAGGGGATCTGCTGTTCTTCAGCGCACGCGGGCTGGACATCGGCCATGTTGGCATTTACATCGGGGATAATCAAATTTTGCCCACCTACTCCAAAGAGAAAGGCGTCCATATCGAAGCGTTTGACGGCCAGTGGAAAAAGCGGTTTGTGACCGCGCGGCGGGTGCTCTAGACGTCTGCTGGTTCTAGATCGAGTACATTCAGTTTTCCTCCGGGTTTGCCGACATAATAATTAAAGAGTTGGCAAAGGAGGTGAATCCGTGCGGTTTTGCCGGCGACGTACAAACTAATTAAGCCGGATAAGGCGCATGGAGACGCGATGTGGAAATGGCTGAAAGGCTCGAAAGCAACCTCTGATCCTGCCCGCAGCGAAGCCGCCGCGGCAACCCAAGCTGACGCGCCCCTGACGGATGATCTCCCCCCGCAGCCCAAGGTCATCATTATTACCGGGACAAGCGGCTCCGGCCGCAAGAGCATCGCCAAGCAGCTGAGCACTGACCTGGGCCTTCCTTATGTGCTGCCTTATACAACCCGTGCTATACGTACGGGGGAACGGGACGGCGAGCACTACCGTTTTATTGCGGAAGCGGACTTTCAGGCGATGGCCAGCCGACAGGAGTTCAGCCAAAGCGTTCGCTTGGAGCGAGGCAGCTACGGCATCGCGGAGCGCGATCTAAGCGAAGCGCTGGAGCAGTATGGCGCGGCGGTCGTCGTCGTGAATCATGAAGGCATGCAGACGCTGCGGAAACGGTTTGGCCCGCAGGCGATTCGGATTTTCCTCTACGTGACGAAGGAGGACATTCGACTGCGCGAGGAACGGGAAGGGGCGCCACCCGAGGTCGTCGAAGAGTATTTAAGGAACTACTCCGAGCAGGTGATTTACAAGAAGGAATCCGACTATCTACTGCAAAACATCGATCCCGCCGAGACGCTGGCGAAGATTAAGGTTTTTTTGCAGGACAAAATCTAAACAGAAGCGGGTTGTCTCGGCCGAATACGGCTGGGCAGCCCGTTTTTTGATGCGTGGAGCCTAGTTAGGCGGATAAAATAAGCCAGCATCGAGGGTCCTTTGGAACGACTAAGCCGGTACCGCCTGTACCGGCTTGTATGCGTTAGCCGATCCCTTCCTCTGTGTCCATATCTAGAGCAAAGGTTTCTTTTAACCCTGCCCGCCCTTTCGCGGTCAGCTTAACGGCCCGGCTCTGCGGACTTCGTTCCACCCACCCCAGCTCCAGCAGCCGTTCCAAGATCACGTTGCCAAGCGCCCCGGCCAGGTGATGTTGGCGTTCGCTCCAATCCAGGCATTTATGAGAAAAAGAACGGCGCTTGCTCTTCGCTCGGTCGATATCGACTCCAAATCGGTTCAGCACGGCTTCGCCCTCTGCGGTAACTTCAAATACGCCGTCTCCTTCGGCAAGGATCCCAGCGCGCACCAAGCTTTGCGTCAGGCGAACACCGAGATTCCCTGCCAAATGATCATAGCAGGTTCGGGCATACCGCAGCGCCTGGTCCTCCGTCGCCTGTCGCAAGGATTGGACCGGGGCCGGCGGTGCAATCGACAACAACGATTCCAACACCCGGGCGACTTCCGGGCTTGCAATCCCGTAGTAGCGGTGACGGCCTTGTTTTTCGACGGCAACTAATCCGGCCTCCGTCAGCTTGGCCAAATGAAAACTGGCGGTTTGCGCCTGAATCCCGGCCATCCGGGCCAGCTCACCGGCCGCGTGATATCTTCCGTCCAGCATGGCCGTCAGCATCGCCGACCGGCTGGGGTCGCTGACGAGCGAGGCGATAACCGCCGCTTGTGTAGGCATGGATGCAACTCTCATGGCGATTGATTCCTCCTTTTTGAGGATGTCATCCATATTTCGATCCTCATTGTAATGTTCCCATTATACAATGAGCGAGAAGCCACTGAAAACCAGGGAGGGAACTCATTTGTATTCTTCGAACTACTTCGGGCTCGGGGAGCCGCTGGGGAGGACGTTTCGGGCGAAGGTACGAGGGGGGGAATGCAGCCGTTATCCTCTAGCCCCTTTACTAAAGATCTTACTGAAGATCTCCGCCCTCGGCTTCCCAGCGCGCAACTTCCTCGCGGACGCGCGGCGCAACCTCCGTACCGAGAAGCTCGATGGCCCGCATCACATCCTCATGCGGCATGGTGCCAAGCGGACAATGCAGGAAGAAGCGGGTGATGCCGACATTTTTGCGCAAGTAAATGATCTTATTTGCCACGGTCTCCGGATCGCCGACGTACAGCGCACCTTCCAGGCTGCGAGCCGAATCGTAGGTAGCTCGACTGTAATGGCCCCAGCCGCGTTCGCGCCCGATGATGTTCATCACCGCCTGCGTCGAAGGGAAGAACTTCTCTACGGCCACATCATTCCGATCGGCGACAAAGCCGTGCGAATGGGAAGCCACGGTCAGCTTCGAGACATCATGCCCGGCTTGGGCTGCAGCACGCTTGTAAATCTTAACAAGCGGCGCAAATTGAGTCGGCCGGCCGCCAATGATCGCCAGCACCAGCGGCAAACCAAGCACACCGGCTCGAATGACGGATTCGGTATTGCCGCCGCTGCCGATCCAGACCGGGAGCGGGTTTTGTACAGGACGCGGATAGACGCCTAGATTGTTGATCGCTGGACGGTGCTTGCCTTGCCAGGTTACTTTTTCCGACTCGCGCAGCTTGAGCAGCAGATCCAACTTCTCTTCAAACAATTCCTCGTAATCGTTCAAATCGTATCCAAACAGCGGGAACGACTCAATAAAAGAGCCCCGCCCAGCCATAATCTCCGCGCGCCCGTTTGAGAGGCCATCCAGCGTCGCGAAGTCCTGGAACACGCGGACCGGATCATCGGAAGACAGCACGGTTACGGCGCTGGTCAGCCGGATACGCGTCGTCTGCGGAGCAGCTGCAGCTAACACCATCGCAGGCGAGGAAGCCGCATAATCCTGGCGGTGATGCTCCCCTACGCCAAACACGTCCAATCCGACTTTGTCGGCCAGGACGATCTCCTCTACCACCTCGCGCAACCGCTGCGCATGACTGATCGTTTCACCCGTGACAACATCCGGCGTCGTCTCCACAAACGTGCTGATCCCGATTTCCATGTTTCGTTCCTCCGCTTCGTCTTCGTTTATTAACTATATTTTTGTATTTTACTATACTTTTTTCATTAGAGCAAAAGAAAAACTGCTGAACTCGTCCACTAGCTGGTTGAGCTGTATTTGTAGGAGCCTTTGGAGGAGCCTGGGGGATGCCCCTTCTTACGCCTCTTTGCATGATTATCCCTTTTGTTCCTCTTTACACCACTATCCCTTTCATTCAGAAGTGGAGGTTGGATTTCTCCACCCTGATGCAACGGGATAATCGTCAAAAAGAGCGGATTGCATTGGTATCCCCTCCAACCTCGAAATATTAAAAAAGGGAGAAATGTTGTAGGTAGGCCATACAACATTTCTCCCCTTTGAGCTGCTGCGCGGGGGCGGCGGCATGAAGGTTCTTCTCGCGCCTCTTTGCACGATTATCCCTTTCGTTCAGAAACGGGGAATGGATATCTTCTCCATCCCCTGATGCAACGGGATAATGGTCCAAAGAGAGTAGACGGCATACGTCCCCGCAGGCCGCGACGACGCTGCCCGTGCACTCATCAGCCAAGCCGCAGCAGGCGGCCGATGTTTTCGCAGGCGCGCTCCACGTTGCGCGGCCCGTCAGCGAGCAGCTGCGGCAGGGCGGCCGCGCCGGGGGCGATGCCGAAGATCGCGTCGATCCCTTCGGCGTAAAGCGCGTCTGCGCCGTCGCCGATCGTCCCGGCGATCGCGATCACGCGCTTGCCGGCAGCCTTGGCGATTCGGGCGACACCGTAGGGCACCTTCCCAAACTTCGTTTGGAAGTCGATGCCGCCCTCGCCGGTGAACACCACGTCCGCCGCCGCCACCTTCTCCCGCAGGCCGGTAAAGTCGAGCACGATCTCGACGCCCCTGCGCAGTTCGGCCTGCGTAAAGAGCAACAGCCCGGCGCCTAACCCGCCGGCTGCCCCTGCGCCAGGGACGTCACGCACGTCCCGGCCCAGCTGCCGCCGCGCCACCTCCGCGTAATGCGAGAGCGCGGCGTCCAACTGCTCCGCCATTGCGGCGGTGGCGCCCTTCTGCGGCCCGAACACCCGGGACGCGCCACGCTCGCCGCAGAGCGGGTTGTCGACGTCGCAGGCCACGATCAGGCGCGCCTGCTGCAGGCGGGGATCCAGCGCGGACACGTCGATCCGCGCCAGCTCCCCGAGGCGGCCTCCGCCGCGCGCCAACGGCCGGCCCGCCGCGTCCAGGAAGCGCGCGCCCAGCGCCTCGGCCATGCCGGCGCCGCCGTCGTTCGTCGCGCTGCCGCCCAGGCCGACGATGATCCGGCGCACGCCTTGATCCAGGCAGGCGCAGATCAACTCGCCGGTGCCGTACGTCGTGGTCTGCAGCGGATTGCGCCGATCCGGCGGCACCAGGTGGAGCCCGCTGGCCGAGGCCATCTCAATGGCCGCTGTCTCCCCGTCGCCCAGCAGGCCGTACTGTGCCAGGACCGGCTCCCCCAGCGGGCCCGTCACCTCCAGCGAGCACAGCCTGCCGCCCGTGGCGTCAACCAAGGCTTGAACGGTTCCTTCCCCGCCATCGGCCATCGGGATGTGGACGTAATGCGCATCGGGGAACGCTTTGCGAAGCCCTTTTTCCATAGCCTCACACACTTCCTTGGCGGTCATGCTCTCCTTAAACGAATCCGGCGCCAACACGAACGTAGGTTGACGTACGATACTCATCGATGGCCTCTCGCCTATTCCTTCATGAACTTCGCGGCGGCTTCCATCGCCCCGACCACGCGGTCGCACCAGGCGTCGAATTCAGGGTCAGCCACTTGAAGCTCAGGGTGCGCCAGAATATGCTCTACCGTTCGCCGAATCCCCTGATCCACGCGAACCGTAGCTGTAAAGCCAGGCACGAGCCGCTTCAGCTTGCTATTGTCAAAGACAACCGTATTGGCCTTGTCACCCAGCAGTCCGCCGCGGAAGTCGTACGGGCCGTTCTCCGCCAAAAATTCAGAAGCGACATGCACCGCGCGCAGCTTCACGCCCAGCGCATCCGCAATGATTTCGTAAATTTGGTTCCAGGTCACGCTTTCGTCCGATGTAATATGCACCGACTCTCCTATCGCATGAACGTTGCCCATCAGCCCGATAAAGCCTTTGGCAAAATCGCTGTTATGCGTTAACGTCCACAGCGACGAACCGTCCCCATGAATCAGAACGGGCTTGTTCAACAGCATCCGCTGGGCCACTTGCCAGGACCCTTTGTTGCCGTGAACGCCCAACGGGATCGAACGCTCATCATAAGTGTGGCTCGGCCGCACGATCGTGATGGGGAAGCCGTTCTCGCGATACTCCTTCATCAAATATTCCTCGCAGGCAATTTTGTTGCGGGAGTAGGCCCAATATGGATTGGACAGCGGCGTCCCTTCGGTGATTCTGTAATCCGACAAAGGGGTTTGATACGCCGAAGCCGAGCTAATGAAGATAAACTGCTTTGTCTTCCCGGCAAACAAGCGCACATCACGTTCCAGCTGCGCCGGTTCAAACGCGATGAAATCCGCCACCACATCAAAGGTATAACCTTCGAGCTTCTTCGCCACCTCGGCTTCCTGATGAATATCAACCTCAATGACATGTACGCCCGGCGGCAAATCCTTATTGCGAGTCCCCCGGTTCAGCAGATACAGCTCCCAGGAGCTGTCCTCCGCCAATTGTCGGGTAATCGCCGAGCTGATCGTTCCCGTGCCTCCAATAAATAGCGCTTTCAAAATAATCCCCTCCCAAGTCAAATTCACCCAATCCCCTACATCGTACCACCTCTAACCGCAATTTCCAAATGTCCCCCGTCTCGCCAACTCCCCCCGCAACAAGGATCGCTGAAATGCATTGACATGGCTCCTTCGGAAATGGTATCTTCAACCCTGCCCGGCGATATCCGGGTTAGTTGCTTAGTTGCTTTAGCCTGATTACGAATTATCCGATAATAAGATTAATGTGTTGGCTTGATCTACCAATTATAAAGAAAAGAATGTGATGACGATTGAAGCCCCTATTTTCGCGTCTGCAAAATAACGCCTTCCTCGAAAAGCATCTGTCCGGCGAGTCCATGGACTATCGGCAGATCTTTGCCTTGTTTCTGCCTATTCTAATCGATCAGGCTTTTATCGTTGGCCTTAATCTGGTCAATACCGCCATGATCAGCTCGTCCGGCGTCGCCGCTGTCAGCGCGGTGAACATCGTGGACTCGCTGAATATCTTCCTGATCAGCGTGTTTGTCGCTGTCGCGACCGGGGGAACCGTGGTGGTCGCCCAATACAAAGGCAGCCGCAACGACCGTAACGTCTCCCGCGCTTCTGCGGCTACGGTTACGGCGGTAACCCTGCTCGCCGTCGTAATTGGGCTGCTGTTGATCGGCTTTCACAATCCGCTGCTCAAGCTGCTGTTCGGCGCCGCGTCGGCCGATGTATTGGACAATGCTCGCGTCTATCTGATCGGCAGCAGCATCTCCTACGTCGGGCTGGCCGTCGTTCAGGCCGTCTGCTCCGCACTTCGGGGCATCGGTAAAACTCGGGCGTCCTTAACCCTTTCCCTGATCATGAACCTGCTGTACGTATTGCTGAACCTCTTGCTGATCACGCTTCTGGACATGGGCGTTCTCGGGATGACTCTAGCGATCAATATCGCCCGGTTCGCCGGTGCGGCCTGTGCACTTTATTATTTGTTCAAAATGGAGGCTTCTCTTCACCTGCATCTGATCGACCTGTTCCACTTCCCGATTGAGATACTGCGAAAAATTCTTTTCATTGGCATCCCGTTCGCCGCCGAACAGCTATTCTTTAACGGCGGCAAGCTGCTGACTCAGGTGTTTATTGTCAGCCTTGGCACCTATGCGATTGCAACGAATGCGATTGGCGGTTCCCTGGCCGGGGTGTTCCAAATTCCTGCCGGCGCCCTCTCGCTGACGATTGTCACCGTCGTTGGCCAATGTATTGGCAGCGGCAGCGTTAGTGATGCGCGGAAGTTCATTAAGTCCTTCCTCTGGCTGGGGTCCGGATCGCTGGCCTTGATTAGCTTAATTTTGCTGCCGTTGTTCCGACCGCTCGTGAGCATCTTCTCGCCGCCGTCCGATATCGTTGGCGACATCTTTCTCGTGCTCCTGGTGAGCTCCATCGCCCAGGTTCCGCTCTGGCCGATCAGCTTCATTCTGCCATCCGCCTTGCGGGCGGCGGGCGACTCGCGCTTCACCTCAATCACTTCGATGCTGACGATGTGGCTGTTCCGGGTCATTCTCGGCTACGTTCTTGGCATCACGCTTGGCTTCGGCATCCTCGGAGTTTGGGTGGCGATGTGCAGCGAGTGGGGCGTGCGCGGGGCCATCTTCCTCTGGCGCTTCCGCGGGAAGAAGTGGTATGCGCATAAGCTGATTTGAATGTCCAACTGCATCAAAAAAGGCCGCCCCATTTCAGGGCGGTCTTTACTTTACGCTCCAAACTTTGCTATCTTTCTGACTTAGCGCGGGTAACGCTCAACCATTGGAATGGATCCGCCGCGCGAAGTCCACGAAGCGGAATTTGTCCGGCCGGTGCCGGGATTCCGTGTACTGAAACAAGCTGGCGTCCTCCAGATAGACATGGCTGCGGATGACGACCATGTTGTGGAAGCCTTCCAGGTCAAGCAGCTGCTTGTCCTCGTGGGTAGGCTCCTCGATGACGATTTCTTTTTTGGCGAAACTGATCTTCAGCCCAAGCTCCTTCTCCAAATACTCGTAGATCGAGTTCTCGCAGATTTCCCGGGTTAAGGACGGCACGTACTTCGCGTTCAAAAAATCCTTATCAAGCAGGACCTTCCCCCCGCCAAACTCCCGGATGCGCACAACTTTCCATACCTCGTCCTTACTGGAGATATTGAGCTGCTGCTTCACGTAGGCATCTGGCTTCACCCGGGACAGCTCATGCACCAGGGTCCGGGGCTTCTCGCCCATCTTGCCGGCCAGCTCCTTAAAGCTCACCAGCCCGGATACGGGAAAATCCACCATGCTGCTGCGGATCACAATGGAGCCCTTGCCTTGCACCTTCTGAATATACCCGTTCTGTGCCAGCAGGGTTAAGGCTTTGCGAATCGTCTCCCTCGACGTGTTGTAACGCTCCTTCAGCTCATGCTCGGACGGGAGCAGCGAGTGGGGCGCAATCTCCCCGGCTTCGATCTGCCGCGCAATGTCGTTGTGAATCGCCAAATACTTGTTTGTCATGCTTCCGACCCCAAACTTTTTTACGTTCTATGAAGATAATATACCACAGATTCGTAGGGTCTTAGCCGAAGATGTTGCGGGTCCGCCGGGGAATCTGCGTAGTTGGACAGCAGCAACCGGCTTTCGTACTCATGCCAGCCGTCTCCGTCAGGCAGCCGAAATTCCGTCTCCTCCGCAAAAAAGTTATTCACCACAATCAACTTCTCCGCCCCGCCGTCACGCACATAAGCAAACACCGCCGGGTCTTCTTCGACCAGCAGTTCAAACCGCCCGGTTGTAATCACCTCATATTCCTTGCGCAGCCGGATTAACTTCTGATAATGATAAAAAATCGAGTCCGGATCCGCGAGCGCCCGCTCCGCATTGATCTCCTTGTAATTGTTCGCCGGGTGAATCCACGGCGTACCGGTCGTAAACCCGGCGTTGGGTCCGTCATTCCATTGCACCGGCGTTCGGCCGTTGTCCCGCGATTTTTGCGCCAGAATCTCCAGAATGTCGGCCTCGGACATGCCGCGCTCCTTCAGGATGCGGTACATGTTGAGCGACTCCACGTCGCGGTAATCCTCGATCCGCTCGAAGCCCGGATTCGTCATCCCGAATTCTTCCCCCTGAAAAATATAAGGGGTCCCTTGCAGCATGTGCATCGCTGTGGCCAGCATTTTCGCCGATTCCCGGTGATACTTCCCGTCGTCTCCAAACCGTGACACCACGCGGGGCTGATCGTGATTGCACCAGAACAGCGCATTCCATCCGCCGCCTTCGTACATTCCGGTCTGCCACTCGGCCAAAATCTGCTTCAACCGCAGGAAGTCAAGCTCGCCTTTCGCCCATTTCTCCCCGTTCGGATAATCCACCTTCAAATGATGGAAGCTGAAGGTCATGTCGAGTTCCTTCCGTTCCGGATGCGTATAGCGAACGCAGTGCTCCAGCGAAGTGGACGACATTTCCCCGACGGTCATCATATCGTACCCGGCAAAAACTTCGCGGTTCATCTCCTGCAGATATTCGTGGATTTTCGGGCCGTCGGTGTAATATTTCCGCCCGTCTCCGGGAGCCACCGATCCGTCGTCGTCCAGAAACCGCTGGTCCTTGGAAAGCAGATTGATAACGTCCAGCCGGAAGCCATCTACCCCTTTATCCAGCCAAAACTTCATCATCTGGTAAATTTCCTGGCGCATCCGGGCATTCTCCCAATTCAAATCCGCCTGGGTCACATCAAAGAGATGAAGATAGTATTGGTCCGTTGTTTCGTCGTATTGCCAAGCGTCCCCGCCGAATTTGGACACCCAATTGTTTGGCGGCCCGCCTTCCTTCCCGTCCCGCCAAATATAGTAATCCCGATAGGGGTTGTCCTTGGACGACTTGGCAGCGACAAACCACGGATGCTCGGTTGACGTATGGTTGACGACGATATCCATCAGAATCCGGAGACCGCGCCGATGGGCTTCCTCCAGCAGCTGGTCGAAATCCTCCATCGTGCCGTAGGGCTCAAAGATCCGATAATAGTCGCGAATATCATATCCGTTGTCCCGTTGCGGTGAGTCGTACACTGGCGTCAGCCAGATCACGTCGACGCCCAGCTCCGCAAGGTAATCCAGCTTGCGAATGATTCCTTGCAGGTCGCCGACTCCATTGCCCGTCGTGTCGTTGAAGCTCTTCGGATAGATCTGATACACGACCGCTTTCTTCCACCAAGGTTCCGTCATTTCCAACACCTGCCCTTTCCCACAAAAATCGCAAAGGAGGAACAATCCTGTTCCTCCGCCATGAGCTTAATTTTTCTTGAACGATACTTTGCCGATGTTTGCTTTCGCAAAAACCATCGTGAGGATAAACGGGATAACGATCGCTACGGCCATCGCCAAAGCGAAGGTCACCATGTGCTGCGGCTGGATGGACAAGATGCCCGGCAAGCCGCCAACGCCGATGGAATTGGCCATGACGCCCGTGCCAACCGAGATGACCGCCGCCACCAGCGACCCGATCATCGCCGCGAGGAACGGGTACCCGTATTTCAGGTTGATCCCGAACATCGCCGGCTCCGTAACCCCTAAGTAACAAGAGATCGTTGCCGGAATGGAGATCTGTTTCTCCTCTTCATTTTTTCGATTGATAAAGATCATGGCCAGCACGGCCGAGCCTTGCGCGATATTCGAGAGCGCGATCATCGGCCACAGGTTTGTCCCACCGAGCTCGCTCATTAATTGCAAGTCAATCGCATTGGTCATGTGATGCAGCCCCGTGATGACCAGCGGCGCGTACGCGAATCCGAAGATCGCGGCGAACAGCCAGCCGAACGACGAAGTCAGACCGGAATAAACCACATTCGAGATAAACGAACCAATATGCCAGCCGATCGGCCCAAGCACCGTGTGGGCAAGCAGAACGGTAGGCACCAGCGCAAAGAACGGAACAACGATCATCGAGATCGATTGCGGCACGATTTTACGCAGCTTCAACTCCAGGAAGGACAACACCAGTCCCGCCAGAATCGCCGGAATGACCTGTGCCTGATAACCGATCATTTCCACCTTGGCAAACCCGAAGTCCCAAAACGGAATGTCCGTTGCACCGGCAACGCTATAAGCATTAAGCAGCTGCGGCGAGACGAGCGTGATCCCCAGCACAATACCGAGAATCGGCGTAGCCCCCATCTTCCGTGCGACGGCCCAAGTGATGCCGACCGGGAGGAAGTGGAAGATCGCTTCACCAATCAGCCAGAGGAACGCATGGGTTCCGGCCCAGAACTGCGATACTTCGACCAGGGTTTTCGTACCGTCGTCCAGCATTTTGATGTCCCCGATAATGTTGCGGAAGCCGAGGATCAGACCTCCAACTACGATGGCTGGAATCAGCGGGGTGAAAATATCCGCCAAGTGCGCAATCATCCGCTGCAGGAAGTTCATGTTCTGCTTGGCGGCTTCCTTCGCTTCCTCTTTCGAGGTGTCGCTGACGCCGGCGATTTTAATGAACTCGTTATAAAATGAAGCCACTTCGTTACCGATGATGACCTGAAACTGACCGGCTTGGGTAAACGTGCCTTTCACCAATTTGATCGCCCGAATCTGTTCGACGTCCGCTTTCTTCGGGTCATTTAACACGAATCTCATGCGGGTCGCACAGTGGGTGACAACCGAAATATTTTCGCGGCCGCCGACATGCTTCAGCAAATCGTTTGCCGGTTGCGTGTAGTTACTCATGGATGGTTCCTCCTTCTTGATGTCCTAAAAGATGATCAATTTATTTTGCAGCAAACGATAGAACATGATGCCAAACCGCCTTTATTCAACTTGTATATACATGTTTTTTGTTTGCGTTTTCATTTTAACTTGTATATACAAATCCGTCAATCCCTATTTTTCGACAACAACAGTACCACCCGAGTACTTTCCATCTGTATAAAGTCCGTCCTTCGCGCTGCCCGTCGATGTCCCGCCGGTGTACAGGTTATAGCTACCTTTCTTCAACTTCGGCGAGCTGATCACGACGTTTTGGAAATTCTTCGTCGGGGCAAACGTCAGGATTTCGTTGCCTGCTTTATCCTCCAGATGGACCAATGTCCCTGCATTCTGCGTTTGCGAGAAGGTCATCGCATCGACATAGAGATATCCACCGCATGTAGTCCTTATACTCCGGCTCGATGCCCGTCCGTACAAACTCATAGGCCTCCTGCAGCCTCAGCGACGTCCGGCGTTTGTTCACCAGCCCGTACACCTTTTTTTTGATCTCCAGGTACACCTTCGCATTCGGGTCCGGGACGCCATAAGCTCTCAGTCGGAGCTTCTCCTTATATTTGGGCTTGGCCAGACTCGTGCGGATCAAGGTGTCATCCTTGGTATCGAAGTACAGGTTGCTGATGGAGTAAAATTCATGTTGTTTGTTGTAATCGTCCGGTTCCATATATTCCAGCAGCTCTGCATATAACCGTCGGTAAGCCGCATCGTCGAGCAGGTATTTGTTCTCGTATCGGTTGAAAACCTTGATCGCCATACACTTCAGTTCCTTCCTTTCTCTCCTAGTGCTATCGGCCTTGCAGCAGGTGATCTCCCGCTTGCCATGGTTGTATCATAGCCCCCTAACCTTTAACGAACCTTAAAGATGTGAAAGGCATGTTTAAAATGCCTCCCCACCTCGGCTACTCCGGGCTCAAGGGCAAGACAAGCAACAGCTATTCGGCGCGGAGCATAGCCGTAACGGACCTCAGAGAGGCGTAATTTATTCGTCCTCGACACTTTACCGCGAAGGATCTAACGCTTGCCACAGCGCTTAAATTGGCTAAAATGCTCTTTTTATGACTCTAACGCTGATCAACGTGCTTATTTCCTCTTTTTGCGACTAAATAGTAGTGATTTTGTTGAAATAGTGCTCCTCAGCAGCGTTAAAATTTCCAAACCCTCGATTTGGTCACATTAGCGCTTCTCATCAGCGTTAGGGCATACAATCAAGTGCATACAAGCGTATACGTGCCATTCGAGCGCCTACAAGTGTATACAAACGCATACGTACATACGAGTGTCTACAAGCAGCCCATTAGCAGATCAGATCATTCGCAGCTCATTAATGAAGCAACCGCATCCAAATCTGAGCTTAAGGTTGATTAAAGGTAACGTGAACAGCGACATCAATATGGATTTACACAAAGTCATGGATTCCTATGAAAAATCCCCCGGCCGCAACGGCCCCCCATAGGCGCTGGAAGCGGGAGCAGCAGTGTCGAAAGCGGCGCACCGGGCAAAAACCGGCCCCTGGATCGTTCCGGAGAGGCACCGCCTGATCGGTCCATTTCATTTATGCTGCAAACGGATCAAGAATTCGAGTTGATCTCCTACATGTCCATATTTGACATGGATGAGGATTTTTACAACGAAGCGTTGGAGAAGGCGGTGGACAAGCGCCAGAGTAGCGGGCAATTCAACCTAGACGGAAGCCGCTGGATTTACAACGTACGCTCTACGGACAGCGGATATATACTCGTCTTCCTGGATGTCACAGCCCGGAAGGTTCTATACGTTTTCCGCAGGTGGTGATGATCCTGCTGGACAATGCGATCAAATACGCCAATCCTAAAGGAACGATCACCTGTCGCTCAAAAGGCAGCAAGGTGACACTGTCCTGAAGGTCTCCAACACCGGGGAAGGTATCCCCCCCGAACACCTGCCGCGGATCTTCGACCGTTTCTACCGGACAGATACTTCCAGGGCACGCAAAGAAGGCGGTTATGGACTTGGGCTGGCCATCGCGAAATCGATTGTCGAACAGCACAAGGGAAAAATTTATGCCAAAAGTAAGCTGGGTGAATCCACCACATTTTATGTACATCTATACTAAAAAGCAGGGTGCCCCTCATGTCACTTCGTGACAGGGAACACCCTTTTTTTCATTGCTGCTAATTATTCAATGTAGCCTTGTTCCTTCATGGCTTCATAAGCGGCTTTCTCATTCTCATTCTTAATCTGATATTCCAACGTACCATCGACAATTTTTGCGCAGCGACCGCCAAACGGTTTGAGGGATTCCTTGATCTCTTTGAGATCCGGAGTTCCCTTCAAGGGATAATTGACTTTCATGCGTCGTCCACCTCCTAAGGTACAATTAGCAAACGTGCCGTCTCATCGATATGACAAACGTCACAGCAATAGCGCGCCTCAGGAGATCGATATCGTTATACGAGGTATTACCTGCACCGGCAATCATGCAAAAAACCCCCGCGCCATATCATTAGGCACAGGGGTTTCAAAATCGAAGTCGGAAATGAATCTTAACGCAGCGTCTTCAACGCGCCGCTCCAAGCAAGCACTTGGTCCAGCATGTCGTTCAGGTTCTTCAAGTGCAGGTCTGCCGGCTTGAAGACACTGTAGTTCTCGAAATCGGTGAACAGCGACAGGGCAACGTGTACACGCACATCCGCAACCAGCAGTTCGCCCAGAATGCCGCGCAGGTGTTCTGCTGCACGAGCGCCGCCTACGGAACCATAGCTGACGATCCCGGCTGCTTTGTTGTTCCACGCTTCACGCGCATAGTCCAGCGCGTTCTTCAGGGCACCTGTGATGCTGTGGTTGTATTCTTGCACGATGAATACGAAACCGTCCAAGCTGTTCAGCTTGCTATTCCAAGCCGCTGCTTGCTCGCTGGCATCGGCTTCGCCGAGCAACGGCAGTTTGTAATCCGCGATATCAACGATTTCATAATTGGCGTCGCCGCGAGCATCCGCATGCTTCTTCACCCATTCTCCGACCTGCGGGCTCACGCGCCCATCGCGGGTACTTCCCAGGATAATCCCGATGTTCAATTTAGACATGGCTATTTTCCTCCTCGATTGATTTCTTGGCTTCGTTAATCCACCTGACATTATTTTGCCCCAAAACAATGCTGTTACACCATCAGGTACGATTCCGAACTTCTCCAATATCCTTTATTTGAATTAATCAAACTTGAGTTAATGATAGTCACCAAGATTCCTTTTGTCAAGAAACTTACAAAAAGTTTGCAAAACAAATGCTCTCACCAAACACGCGAAACAAGCCGAACAAACCAAAGGCCGCCGAATCCGGCAGCTCTCGAAAGGGAACGATCATCGCCCCCGGTATTCCCATATTCAGCCCTCTCTTGTATATTGCAATCGTTCCCATTGGCCCCATTGGATCCCCTCGCTTTCATGATCTCCTGCCTCGCTGCCGGATTACTCGCGAACGGTCACAATAACTCCGTCCATGTTGTTGCCGGAAATCTCATAACTGCCCTGCGCCGGCACCTCAATGGTCCGATCTTTGGATACCGGATAGTAGAAGACGTGATACTTCTGGCCTTGTACTGTGATGCTCACCGACTGTTGCTCCTTCAGATAATCCAAGTATTGCTCCAGCACAAACCCGTTTTCGTGAATGATGGCGCTATGCGGCAGACCCACGTACCGGAAGTGCCAAGGCTCGAACTGAATGCCTGTGATCGCCGTTTTGTCGTCCGGGTATCGCAAAATAAATCCATATTTCCATGCATTCTCCTTCAACCACCGGCCTTCCGGGGCGACATTCATCTCCGCTTGGGACGACCCGATGTCCAGCGACAGCCCCAGGTTATGCTCGCTGTATCCGGCAGGCAGCGCCAGCTTGGAACCCATTTGGCGGTACAGCTCGTCCTGCTTCTCTTCGTCCCGGTACCCGCTGCTGATCAGGAAATGGTTGATTCCTTCCTCCCCGGCGGCCTTCACCATCGTTGCAAAGCGTTCCGCCATGCGCGGCGACAACAGCACTTTATTATCCAACACTCCAAATCCGTCGATCAATTCGGGGTTCTTCACCAGACTAACGGCTTCCTTATCGGGGTGCAGCCCCTTCGGAACCGGATGGTCCTTGTTCACCAGCAGCAAATCGCCCTGATATATCATCTCCTTGGTGACGTGGATCGTCATTCCTTCTGCAGCCAGCGACGAATCCGAAACCTCATTCGGCTCAACGTCCTCTACGGGCGGCGCTGAATCCTGAGGTGATCGGGCCGTTTCGGTCTTAAATTTAGAAACCCCGTATCCCAGCAGCACCAGGAGCATTAGGCAAATTATCCACTTTTTCACGTCGATTTCCCCCTAGCTTTTCTTCCCCCTTAGGATAACTTTTATAATTTAAGAAGAATGGGAGGAAAAATAAAGTTTTTCTTAAATTGCAGGAGGGAGACGCATGAAACACAGGCAACGCGAAAAAAAGCGCAAGCGCAGGGGATCTTCCCCGACACGCTTGCGCTTCTTGCTTCTTCTTGCTTCCGCCGCTTTCGCTTACGCTCCGGCTGGCAGCTTCACCTGCACGCGGTAAGTCTTGCCCGGCTGCACATTCCGCAGCACGCCTTCCGGCAGCCGCTCGCCATCCGCGTAAACCTCGGTCTCTGTTACCGCTGCGTCCCGCCGGATATCTACGTGCAGCGTGGCACCCCGGAATTCGCGCGTGATCGCCGCTTCGTTCCAATGGGACGGAAGCTGCGGGCTCACGCGGATGCCGTCCTTCGTGCCCTGCACGCCAAACAGCCCATCGATTAAGCAGCGGTACACCCACGGCACCGTGCCCGTGTTGAACAGATGGCTGGAGCGTCCTGCCGTCCGCGGGAATTGCCGATAGGCTCCCCGGTAGTAGTTCGGGATGAACACCGGCAGCTGTCCCCGTTGCACGATATCCTCGAGATCCGGGCCGGGCAGCATTTTGCGCAGCAGCCGAAAGGCATCGTCCCGCTCACCCACCGTATATAACGCGTAGATGTAGAAGGCAGCGGCATGATTGTACACCGCGCCGTTCTCCGCCGAGCCCGGGTGCTTCTGCGTGACCCGGCCGACATCCTCGCGCATCTTCGTGTAGGAAGGTGCGAGCTTCTCAACGCCGTACGGCGTCTCCAGCTGCTCGCGCACCGCACGCATCAGCTTCTCGCGTTTGTCGGCGTCGGCCGCGCCGCTCAACATCGACCAGCCCTGCGGGTTGATGAAGATCCGGCCTTCCTCATCAGTGCTAATCCCAAACACGACGTTATCATCGGTGATACCCCGTGCATACCATTCGCCGTCCCACAAGTAGCGGTTCACCACTTCGTTGGTCTCCTCCGCCGCCGCACGGTAATCCCGTGCAGCCTCAGGCCGTCCGCTGTTCTCGCAAATGCCGGCCCAAACCTGGAACGCATACGCCGTGGCGATCGTCAGCCAGCCGGACACGCCCTTCCCTTTGTAGCCAACCATATTCATCGGGTCGCACCAGTCGCCTTGGTTGATGTAGTTCAGCCCCCGCTCGTCGCGGTCGTTCATCAGCCAACGCATCGCTTTATCGACATGGACATATACAGGTTCGGCTTCCTCACTGTCGGCATAGGCCACCTTTTCCTCCAGAATCGAGTAGTCTCCCGTCTCATCCAAATACGTGCTGAGACAGATGGGCAGCCAGACACAGTGGTCCGTATGCGGCACCTGGTTGATATATTTCAGTTCAGCGTCCGGATGCAGCACGATTCCGTCCGGCATGGCGCCGTTTGCTTTCTGCTGACTCAGCGCCGTCAAGAACGATGCCCGTGCCACCTGCGGCTTGATATAGCTCATGCCCATGTGATCCTGCAAATAGTTCCGGGTTTGCGGGTCGGTGGTCAGGCGGTTCGTCTGTCCATGATAATAAATTTGCCGCGGCAGCCAGCGATTGACGAACAGATCGAGATCCTTGTCGGGGGTGGAGATTGTCAGGCAGCCCCGTCCTTCCCGAATATACTGGTCGTATTCGCGTTCGGCAGCCAGAAATCCGTCTTCTCTCAGATCGCCAGCCTTGCCGAAGTATGTCTCCCGAATTTGCGCAATCTCCTGCTCATCCCGGGCCGGGCCGAACAGGAAGCGGTATTCCCGCGTTTCCCCTGCCGCCAGTTCCATCCGGTATTGCATAACGGCTACTGGCGTCTCGTACCGCGCATCTCCCTTCGCGAGCTCCGCTTGTTCCAAGGCGGACGGACGGGTGATCCCGCCTTCTCCCTCGAACGCCTCCTGATTCACTTCCCAGGACACCGGCGGTTGTTCGGCGATCAGGAACGTTTTGTCACGGAAAAACTTGATCTTATCGTAATCCTGATATTTCTGATACGGCGTCACCGAAGAGCAGACGATTGCCTGCAGGTCCTCATGGTATTCGCCGGATTGGTTCATCCAAGACATATAACCCACAGTGAAGTAAGGGTAGATACTCAGCTTCCGCGCCCGCTGCGACACATTCGTCACCTTCACCCGCCAAAGCTCCAGCGGATCCTTCTTCGGCAAGCTGAGGCTCATTTCGATCAACACGCCCTGATGCTCGACCTTCCAGACGATCCGGCTCTGTCCCAAGGCAAAGGCATAGCTGTCGGTCTTGACCCGCATCGGTTCATATGGCGCAGAAAACAGACTTTGATCTTCCTCGTCCTTCACAAACACGAAACGGCCCGGATGATGCGCATAATATGGCTGTTCCGGCTGCATAAACGTCTTCGCTTCCAGATTCGGGGCATGCGAATACTTGGCCGGCTCCGGCTGCATGAATTGGGCAACAGCATATCCCCGGCAGTTCATGTGAATCATCATCGTTTCGTTCCATAGGAATCCCGACGCTTTAGGCAGAAGTGTAGGGCTTAGCAACTCGTAGAATTCCTGGTCCTCCGTGGCTCTGAACATGGTTCAACCTCTTTTCCGCGTAATCTTGTCTACTTGTCTACAACTATGTTCATTATACATCGGAAAGCCCTTTTATGAAGCGTTTTCTTCTGCTTCGCGCATAAAAAAAGAGCCAATTTTCGCGTAAAGACGAAATTGACTCGGATCGCCGCATGACGGCACAGGCTTCATCAGATAAACAAAAACGGAATAAGGAACAGCAAAGCGATCGCCGCCCAATCCAGCGCATAGGCGCCATAAGGATTGCCCGGAAAACCGTACCCCGGATATCCTCCATAAACCGGATACCCCGGCCCATAGCCGTACGCCTTCGTTTGTGCCTGGTCGTTGGCTTGGGGGACCGCTTTGGTTGAAGCTTTATGGTTGCCTTTGGATTTGGATTTCAGCTGCTGGATCTGCTTCTTGGCTTTGGCGGGTTGGGTAGAGAGAACGTTGGCCCCCGAAGCGTATCCTCCGTTCAGCTGAATGCCCTTTTCGTTCACATCGGTGATCGTACCAATGTAATAGCGGCCGTCCCGAAGTACAGCGCATACGGTTTTGCCGATATGCGGCTTGCAGGTTTCTACGCCAAGCGGATAGATCTGTTGCATAGACTCGTGCCTCCCCTCTCGAATGCTCATTTATCCTATTCACCACCCGGATATTTGTACAGGGCGAATGTCCTGCTCACGAAACAAATCTTCAAAACCGAGGCCTCCTCCCGAGGTGAAAGCCTATCTTAATCGCGCTGGAGACGCGGCGGCATATTCTGCTGTTGAGAGAAGTGGGGGAAGTTGATAAAGGAGGGGCAGCTATAGGATGAATTATCACGAAATCATCGCCGCCGTTGGGGAAGGCTCGGCACATCCGGGGGGATTTCAGGGAACCCTCGATTTTATTCAGTTTGTTGGCATTGCACCTGGAATGCGCGTGCTGGAGGTTGGTTGCGGAACGGGCAGAACGGCCTGCCTGTTAGCCCAGATGGGAGCGCAAGTCACGGCGATGGATCAAAGTATCGTGATGCTGGAGAAAGCCGAGCACAGAGCGCAGCAGCAGCAACTGCAAATCGAATGGATTCAAGGTGATATCACCGCCATCCCGCTGCGCTCGGACACCTATGATGCGGTCATCGCCGAGTCGGTGACGGTGTTCGCCGCCGATCCCGTGAAGGCGTTCCGTGAATATCACCGCGTCCTGCGTAAGGGCGGGCAAGCGTGGGACCGTGAGCTGTTTCGGACGCAGCCTCATCCGGCGCTGGAGCGGGAGATGCGCGAGCTGTACGGCAATCCGCGTTTGCCTGACGCTGCTGCCTGGATGCGGATGCTGCGGGATGCCGGTTTTCAGGACGTTCGGCAGTGGGGACCGGAAACCGGAATAGACCCAAGTGGACAGCAGCAGGAGAAAGGGGGCGCAGACGGAGCGATGTCCTTCGATTGGCAGAACGCTTTGGATCCGTACCGTATCATTGATTTAGAGGCGCTGCAGGATCCCGCCGTGGGCATATTTTTCAGAGAAAATGAAGCCTTCCTGCAACGTTACCGGAAGCATTTATCCTATGGCGTGTTTCTAGCCAAGAAAGCCGGTTGACGGATGAAAATCGGGGGCATGAAAAAGAAGCTGGCTCATAGGGTTTGACTCACCTACGAAGCTAGCTTCTGAAGGGACGGACTATTGCGGAGAGACCACGCTCTCTTGCGGGGCATGGCTTCTCGCTTTCAAGAAGACGTTCAACCGCTCGGAGAACAGCCACATGGCTGCCGCCGACAGCACGATGTACACCGGGAACACGCCAATCGTCGAGTGCGAAGCCAGGAACCCGAGCAACGGCGGCATAAACGTGCTGCCGGTATACGCCACGGCCATCTGGTAGCCCATGATCGTCGGGGATTGCCGCTTGCCGAAGCGGACCGGCGTTTCATGCAACATACACGGATAGATCGGGGCGAGGCCAAGGCCGATGATCAGTAAGCCGACCAGCGACAGGGCCGCGGGCAACGGCAGAACCAGCACGACTGCGCCGAGCAGGGCGATGATCTGGCCAGCGCGAATCATCACGCGGTTGCTAACTTTGAACGTGACGAATCCGGCTATAAAGCGGCCAACCGTGATACCGGCAAAATACAGCGAAACCCAGCTCGCCGCCGTCGCCGCATCAACCCCTTTGATGCCAACGAGATAGCTGCTGCCCCATAGGCCCACCGTGGATTCTACCCCGCAATAGAACAGAAACGAGACGAGGGCCAGCTTGACGCCGGGAATCCGCAGCGGCTTCACCGGACCGGTGTCCGGCTGCTCCGCTTCCAATTCACTTAGCTCTTCCTTCCGCGAACCGCCGGCGATCCGGGCCACACGATCCCAAAGCGGCAGGGAGAAGAGCAAAATAACAACCAGCGCAAATTGAATCATCGACACGGTCAAGTACCCGCTGCGCCAGTGACCGCCGCCGGACATAAACCCGGCCATGATGACCGGCCCCAGCGTCGCGCCAACACCCCAGAAGCAATGCAGCCAGCTCATGTGATGCGCTTTGTAGTGCGCGGCCACGTAGTTGTTGAGGCCGGCGTCAACCGCCCCGGCACCCAGGCCAAGCGGAATCGCACAAACGGCCAGCCAGAACACCGACGGTGCCGCCGAATAGCCAAGCAAGGCTGCAGCCGTCATCAGGCAGCTGACCAGGGTCACCTTGCCCGTGCCGAACCGGCCTAGCAACGAGCCGCTGGCCAAGCTCGATACGATCGTGCCGGCGGCGACGATCATATATAATACGCCGGCGGTGCCCAGCGGAGCGCCGAGCTCACCGCGAATGATCGGCCAGGCCGAGCCCAGCAGCGAGTCGGGCAGCCCTAAGCTGATGAAGGCCAAATAAATGATCAATAGAAAAAATGTTGCCATCTGTTTTTATCTCCTTCTCCTTATCCACGGGTTGAAATCATCAGATGAAGTCCCAGCTGCTTTGCACTTGGATTTCGTTCAACAAGAGAACACTGACCTCATCATGGCAGAACACGACCGTATGCGGATTGATCAGCGCTGTACAGGCCGCGACCAACCGGCTGACGGCGTCCACTCCCTCAGGCCAACGCTCGGACGCTTTTGGACCTTCAAAATCTATATTGTCAAGGGCCACCAGTTGATTGAAACCCCGCTGTTCAGGCGCGTCAAGCACCCCAATTATTACCTGAACATCATCCCGGAGGTGCTTAGCTTCGCGATCATTTCGCAGGGCTGGGTCGTGTTTACACCTTTGTTCGTGCTGCATCTGATCACCTTGTTCAACCGCATTCGGCTGGAAGAGAAGATCATGAAGCAGACGTTCCGGGGGTATAAGTAGATTCTTAGCAAAAAGAGGCTTTTCCTAAGTGCCGCCACCTCGGGAAAGCCTCATGTTCGTTATGGCCTGCATTAAGCCCACCAGGCCTCTTTGGGATAGGCCGGGTCTCCGATATAGACCGATTCGCCGATTTTCGGCGTGGCGATGGGCACGTTCCGGCGTTCGGCTTCTGCTGTCGCACGGCGAATAGGGTCGTTCCAATCATGCAGCGACAACGTGAACGCCGCCCAGTGAATCGGGAGGAGCAAGCCGCCCTGTACGTCCACATGGGCTTGCACCGACTGTTCGGGGAGCATATGGATGTCGATCCAGCGTGGATCGTATTGTCCGCATTCCATCAAAGCCAAATCAAACGGCCCATACTTCTCACCAATCTGCTTGAAATGTGGACCATACCCGCTGTCCCCGCTGAAAAATATTTTACGCTCCGCCGACGCAATCACCCAGGAACACCATAACGTGCCGTTCCGATTCGCAAGGCCCCGACCCGAGAAATGACGAGCTGGCGTACAGGCGAGCTTCAAGCCGTTCCATTCCAGCTCTTCCCACCAGTCATGCTCACTGATCCGCCCCGGATCCACGCCCCAGCGTTCCAGGTGACTGCCCACCCCTAGCGGGACGAAAAACCGCCCCACCTTATCCTTCAACTTCTTGATGGTCCCATAGTCCAAATGATCATAATGGTCATGGGACAAGATCACCGCATCAACGGCCGGCAAGTCCTCCAGATCAAACGGCAGCTGCTGGTTAAACCGCTTGCCGCCAAACGGAGGGACCGGCGTGGGCGACGGGCCGAGCATCGGGTCAAGCAGGAGACGCTTACCTCCGAAATGCAGGAGCAGTGCCGAATGGCCCAACCAAACGACCATGTCGCGGTCCAGGTTCCCCAGTGTCTCCGGCGTCAGCTGCACGACCGGAAGCGGCCGATCCGGCCTTACCCGCGGATTCCCCCGCAGGTAATCCCGCAGCACCGAAACCATGCTGCCCGAAGCAGGCTGGAGCAAGGAAGTGGGTGCGGTGTACACAAACTTCCTTCCCTGCCGGTTCGGAGATTGCGAGTAACGCGCCAGCTCCGCAGGAGAGGCCTTCCCGCCAAAGGCCAGGTGCAGTCGGAGAAAGAGCGTAACGCCGATGAAGATGACAAGTAAAATACCTAAAGTGATATACATGTAGGATACCGCCTTTTCCTATGTGAAGAGTGGATGATCGAAGGATTCAAGCAGAGTATACTGCATTGCGGGGGGCGTTGCCAAATGGGGGGGTATGAGGCTACTTAAAAAAGAAATAGACCGCCCACTCACCAAGGAAACGGTCTATTTCTGATCGTACAGCACCAAGAAGGAAGCCGAACGCCGATAGGCGTAATTCGTGTGCAGAGCCGAGGATGTTAGCCGCCTCCTAAGCTTTCTGCTTCTATTCTTGATTTTTCTTTGTAGATAATGTTACCAATCCTGCCGAACTTATACAAGGCGTAGACGAAGGATAGGCGGTTACCGCACCCAGGTCACGATGTCGTCCAGCGCCTGCCTCGATTTGGGACGCGGCTCCTTCACGCGGTAGCCAAAGGCGGCGAAGCAAGCAATGCCAAACCGGTCATCTTCCAACAGACCTTCCTCCCGGAGGATCTGCTCTGCCTTGTCTCGATCAAAGCCTTCGATCGGACAGGAATCTACGCCGATCAGCGCCGCGGCTGTCAGCATGTTGCCGAGGGCGATATAAGCCTGTTTGCACGCCCAGTCGAACATCGCACGGTCACTTTCGAGCAGCCGGAAATCGGACTCCTGGAAGGTCCGGTAATTCCCCATCAGCATCTGGTCCACAATTTCGTCGGGGATGTGGTGGACCTCTTTCATCATATGCGTGACGTAAGGGGCGTCATATCTCAGATCCTTCATCGTCCGAGCCAAAATCACGACAAAATGGCTGGCGGTCGGCAGTTGCCCTTGAGCTCCCCAGGAGACGGCGCGAAGTTTCTCGCGGAGCTCCGGCTTCTGCAGCACAACGAATTTCCACGGCTCTAAGCCAACCGAGCTGGGGGATAAGCGGGCTGCCTCCAGGATAAACCGGAAATCTTCCTCCGGAAGGGTTCGGTCCGGATCGAATTGCTTGCAGGCATGACGGAAGTGATAAGCCTCCAGAATCGCTTGTTTGACATCGGATTTATCCAGTTTCGCAATCAGGCTCATAACGAAAAAAATCACTCCTCAACGTAAAAAAGTTGCGTACCCGCCGCACGGTTATGTCCCGCAAAACGTCCGGTACGGCCGGTCGCTGGCTGGCGGCAGCTCGGCGTAGTCCGCCTGCTCCGGCGTATGGGCGAAAGGCTGTGCCAACGCTTGGAGCAGCCGCTCCATCACGCTGTAATCCTCCCGCTTCACGGCGGCTTCGAGCGCTTCCTCCACCCGATGGTTACGCGGGATGACCGCCGGGTTGCTGCGGCGCATCAGCTCCCGGACCGCGTCGTCCGTTTCCGGCTGTCCTGCGAGCCGTGCCCGCCAACGCTCCAGCCATTCCGCCCATTCCGGCGTGTACGCCATCGGCGGCTCCTCCAACCGGCCAAAGGTCAAAGCGAGGAACGTATTGGTGTAGTCGGCATGGTGCTGGTGCATCAGGCCAAGCAGATCATGGATCAGGGCGGCGTCCTCCGCCTGTTCGCCAAACAAGCCCAGCTTCGACCGCATCCCCTTCAGCCATGCCGCTTCGAACTGTCCGGCGAAGCCCTTCAGCGCTTCTTCGGCGAGCCGGACGGCTTGCTCCTCCTCGTCATGCAGCAGCGGCAGCAGGCTTTCGGCGAACCGGGACAAGTTCCATACCGCAATGGATGGCTGATTGCCGTAGGCATAGCGGCCATGACGGTCGATGGAACTGAACACGGTCGCGGGGTCGTACGCGTCCATAAAGGCGCAAGGCCCGTAGTCGATCGTCTCGCCGCTGAGGGTCATGTTGTCGGTGTTCATCACGCCGTGGATGAACCCGACAAGCTGCCACTGGGCGATCAGGGCGGCCTGGCGCTGGATCGCCTCCCGTAACAGCGCCAGGTAGCGGCCAGCCTCGCCGGTGTCGGCGAGCTCGGCCAGCTGCGGGTAATGGCGCTGGATCACGTAGTCGGCGAGCGTGCGGACGTCCGTCAGCTCGCCGAATTGCGCGGCGTACTGGAACGTGCCGACGCGCACGTGGCTGGACGCCACGCGGGTGAGAATCGCCCCGCGTAAGTCCTGTTCGCGGACCACCGTCTCGCCGGTGGTCACCACCGCCAAGCTGCGGGTCGTCGGAATGCCCAGCGCGTGCATCGCCTCGCTGATGATATACTCCCGCAGCATCGGCCCCAGCGCGGCACGCCCGTCCCCGCCGCGCGAATACGGCGTCCGGCCGGAGCCCTTGAGCTGGATGTCGAAGCGATCGCCGCCAGGCGTGATCTGCTCCCCGAGCAGCAGGGCCCGGCCGTCCCCCAGCATCGTGAAATACCCGAACTGGTGGCCCGCATAAGCTTGGGCCAGCGGCTCCGCCCCCGGCGGCAGCCGGTTGCCGGCAAAGACGGCCACGTTCTCCTCACTTCGCAGCGCCTCCGCATTCAGCCCAAGCTCTGCCGCCAGCTTGTCGTTGAGCACGATCAGCTGGGGTGCCCGAACCGGCTTGGCCTCCTGCTTCGTGTAGAAAAACTCCGGCAACCTAGCGTAACTATGATCGAAATTCCATCCGGCGTTCGGATTTGCGCTTGGTTCGTTCATCACGTTCTCCTTCTCATCGTCCTTGCAAGGTTACCCCTGACGGATCTCCCCGCAAGACGTTCATCGTTCCCTACTCCATTGTACCGGAGGGACGAGCCCCACGAAACTTGGGAGTCTTTCGCGCTGCGCTGACGGCTGGCCACCAAACCTCGGTCGGGTATTCCGAACTCCCAATCCGGACCGGCTCCCCGATTTTAGGCGTCGTTAACGATATCTCCCGCAACCTAGCTTCTATACTTAGCCGGCGAATGGGATCATACCAACTGTGCATCGCCAACGAGAAAGTCCCCCAATGAATGGGAAGCAACACGTTCCCCTTCACGTCCTGATGAGCCCGTACCGTTTGCTCCGGCAGCATATGGATATCCCACCATCGGTCGTCATACTGACCGCATTCCATCAAAGTGAGGTCGAAGGGGCCGTATTTGTCGCCAATTTCCTTAAAATGCGGGCCATACCCGCTATCCCCGCTAAAATAAACCCGCTTCTCCGGCGTGGTAATGACCCAGGAGCACCAGAGCCCGCCGTTTTGGCTAAGCAGCCCTCTGCCTGAATAGTGCCTAGCCGGCGTGCAGACCAACCGGACACCATGAAGCTCCAGCTCCTCCCACCAATCGTATTCGCTGATTCGAGCAGGCTTGACGCCCCACCGCTCCAGATGACAACGGATGCCCAGCGGTCCGATGAACTGCCCGACCCGATCCTTAATTCGCCGGATCGTCCCGTAATCCAGATGGTCATAGTGATCGTGAGACAACACGACAGCATCCACCGGAGGAAGCTCGTCCAGATGGCCGAAGGGCAGCTCACGGTTGAATCTTTTGCCGCCTCCAATCGGCGACGAAGTCTGGCCAAACATCGGGTCTAACAACAGCCGGGTTCCCCCGATCTGCAACAGCAGCGCCGAATGGCCAAACCAGATCACCGTATCCTCCTGGATCTCTTCCATCACCTCCCGGTCGAGCTTGACTTGGGGCAATGGCCGCTTTGGCTTCAGTTCGGGTTTCCGCTGCACATATTCGCGCATCGCCGTAAAGAAACTGCCCAGTGACGGCTTATATATTTTTGTTTCCAAGGGGTACTCGAACTTCGTTCCTTTATAATTCGGAGATTGCCGGTAGCGCTGCAGGTCTGCAGGCGACGGCTTCCCTCCAAAAGGCGGGTACAGCTTCCGAAATAAATCCCATCCAACCGCCAGAAGCACCACAAAAGCAATCAAAACAAAGAGCCACATCATCAGCCCCATCCACCTTCCCTGAACAAATGACATCCATGCAGGAAGGTTGTGCCAAAGTCGGGGGATTTATGCGAAAAAGACCGCACTGCTACGGGGCTTCGGCAGACAGTAGCCGGGTTACTTTGCACTATAGCGGCGGACCGCTGCGGCTACACACCGCGCTCCTGACGAAAGGCTTCGATCCGCTCCCGATTTTTCGCGTCGATTTGCAGGGAGATGCCGCGGCAGTTAATGACGACCCCCTCCAAGTTACCAGATACCGTCAGCAGGTCGTCATAGGATGCGATGTTGCTGCTCCAAGTCGTTTTATCGTAGACCTTCTCGAACTCCGGCCAATCCGTAAATGCCGGCAGCCACGCCGAGCCATCCTTCGCGCTGAGCACGCCAAATTGCAGGATTGTCCCTTGCTTTAAGGTTTTCATGCCGTGCTCATCCGCGGGCGAGGCGTCGGACTCCTTCACTTGCATGGGCACCAGAAACTTCGCCTGCAGGATTTCATCCAGCATCTCAGCCTCCAGCGCGTTCAGCTGCTGCCCCCGGGCCTCCGGATCGCCAGTCGGTGCGTGCAACGTCTGGAAGAAACGAATCATTGCTCGCTGCAACCCCGGATTCGTGACGGGAATGCTGATCTCCGGCGTCCCCGTCCAATCCGGTGGCGGCAAGATCTCATCCCGCTGGATTTCAATATGATATTGCCCGTTGTCCACGAGGACCTTCGATAACCCCAAAATATGAAGCTGCGCGAACGTCTTTAGCACTTCTTCCCCGCCGATCGGTTGCATCTCCAGCATCAGCAGCTGCTGCCGGAAATAATCCTCCGCGTTCTCGGCGAATACCTTCCGCGAGAACATCCATACCCGATCGTCCCCATCCACGTAAGGATATCCGGTTGCCTGGTCGCACGCGAGGTAGAGCGTTTCGGCGGTTTTTATTTTTTCGTACAGCACGCCAATAAAGGCCTTCATCCGTTCATCCAAATACACATCCGGAAAAGCCTCCTCCGCCTTAAACCGTTTGGCCGCATGCACCAGAAAAATCAGCTCCTGAATCTCCAGCCCATCCAGCTCTTCCTGCGAAATCTCCGGCGTCAACAGAAAACTCCGCCCGATCTCGTCTCTCCGTTCCTCGTTCATCTGGCACCCCATTTCCCATATCGTTTGAATCTAGTATAGCTCATAACGGTGTAGTGAAAGTAAATAACTGGTACAATAAATTTTTGAATACGACTGAATTTTGGAATTGGAGAAGATTATGGACAGACGAGATGTTATTTTTTCTTTGACGTATTTGCCATTGTTAATACGATTAAGATGTAAGGAAATGGCTAAATTACCGGCCTTTCTGGGATCAACTTTACATGGTGTTGTAGGATGGACATTGTTGAATAACAGGGAGGTGTATGAATATCTTTTTGAAAACCGCAGATTGGGCGGGGCGAAGCAGGATATTGTGAATCCTTACATGATTGAACCTCCAAGATCCCGAAGCGTCTATCATCCGGGGGATGAACTTTGCTTCAGGTTTGTTCTGTTTGGAGAGGCAATCCGTTATGCGGAGGAAGTGGTAACTTCGATGGTTAAGGCTGCTTTTTTCGGAATAGGTGCCGAGCGGAAGCAATTTGAATTATTGGATATTCTACACGCTGAACACCTTTATCCAATCTGGCAGCAAGGACATAGTTATCGCGATTCTATGGCTGCCGTTAATATCGAGACGGTTGCGGTACCCGAGCCTGCTTCATGGTGTTCTGTGCATTTATTAACGCCAGTCCGGATTAGACGTGGTGGAGAATTGGTGCAAAACATCAATTTTCCCACAATTATACGAGGTGCAACTCGCAGAATCCAGGCTTTAACTGAGCGTTACGGCGGCTATATCGACCAAGCTAAAGCAGAGGAAGCCATTGCCTTTTCAAAAAACATAAGAGAGCTGTCCTCCGGCTTGTATTTGAACGAAATGCACCGATATTCTAATCGCAAGAGCGAGTCGCTGGATTGGAGCGGAATGCTGGGGGCCATAACCTTTGCGGGCGAGCTTGACCCATTTACACCGTGGTTAAAGGCTGCGCGAATTTTGCATATCGGACGAAATACAACCTTCGGTTGCGGACAGTTGGATGTTATTTTTCGATAGAACTGAAAAAAAGTGAATATATGATTTCCAACGCGTGCGATCCGGCAGATGTCGGGAGGCACGTTTTTTATTGGTATTTTAGTCCTAATTAACATGACGGGAAAATTAGCCTACTTTTCAAAATATCAGATGCGGAAAAAGAGAGAAAAGAGGATTTTTTGGAATAATATGCTATAATAATGGGGTATTTTGCCATTTTAATCTACTGAATCGAGGTGTTACTTCTTGTGACTAAAGAACTATCAGATGAAGAAAAGAAGCAAAAAATCGTAAACAACATCAGGAAGAATTACCGTCAGGTAGAGATGTCTATTGTAAACCAATTATTTATGAAACACGATTTGCATGGAACAACCATAGGTTCAGAACGGGAGAGCATTTGGGGACAGTTATTTGAAATGATTGTTCCCAAAAAGTTTGTTATCGAGCCGTCTGTATTTATTATCGATTCCGAAGGGCGCGTCTCGCATGAAGTAGACTTTGCTATTATGGATGAAATGTACACTCCATATATCTTCCGCTATGGAAAAGTAAAGTTTGTGCCTATTGAGGCAGTTGCTGCTGTGGTTGAATGCAAGAGTCAGAATGTGGATGAGGCGCAGATCAAAAGATGGGTAGAAAGTATGAACCAACTGCGTACTTCGGGTGAATCTGTTGCCCGAATGGCACATAAGATTGCACGCGGTGCTACACCAACGCAGCAATCAACTCGTCCGATTCGTATTTTGTGTGCATTACAAGACACTTGTAGTGATGGTTTAAAGAAGCATTTCGATTTTACTTTACTTGCTAGTTACAAGAAGGAAAATCAAAGTGACGGGAGGATTGAGATTCATCTCAATCCACAGAAAGCTCAGTCATCATTGAAGGATTGGTATAAGGAGCTTAACTTTCATAATGTCGATCAGAAGATTAATTTTGAAGGGATAGGCGAGCTTGAAAAAATATCTTTAGATGACTTTAGAGTTCAGAATGAAAATGGCATGGTCATTTCCTTGCTCACTTTCAACTTCCAACTGAATCAACTGCTGATGCTGATAAACAACCCGATTTTATTCCCACATCGCGCCTATGCCAAGCTATTCAATTATCCTGGAGAGGAGGGCAATAATGGAGAAATACGTAGTAGCCGTATCGATTGACAGGGTTCAGACCTTTTTATATGAGGTGCTTTATTCGCGAGTTCAAGACAAGCAGACCAACAGCGGTACGCTAAGTACGATTATCGAATCCTCCCAAATGATCTCTGGTCAGTTCTATAAAGACATTGGCATTGAGGGAACCGGTCCGTTTGCCGGTGATATCGATGAGCAATTGCTGACCACTTCCGGGAACTGTGTGTTTATCACCTCTCTTCCCAAAAGTCAGATTTCTAAAAAGCTGGATGAAATATTTGAAAAATACTACACGAGATACAGCGGGCAGCTGCTTATCAAATACATCTATTTTCCGCTGGCCGACTTGCAGTTGTCCCATCAGGCCGACGGTGAGGAATTATATAAACTGAATGCCATCAAGGAAAGCAAACGGAGGTTGCGTGAGGATGCATGTCTTAACGAGATCATTGAACGCAATCAAGATTTGCTGTTTAATTTTCCCGCCCCATTGGAAACGAACTCGGATTCGGAATCGGCATTGTCGCAAGCTAAATCTCCATCGGATTGGGAAAATGCCTTTTCGGCATTCTCGCAGACAATCAACCAATTGTATGATGACCAGGATGCAGAGAATGAAAACCACTTCCGTATCGCGGTTATCAAGGGCGACCTGGATGGCATGGGTGAATTATTCAAAAGCATCCAGAACTATGATACGTATAATGCGGTAAGTAAACTCTTGAACGAATACGTGTCGCTTCAGAATCTCCATCAGATCACGCAGCAATTTCAGAAGCAGGATGCAGAAGAACAGCGTGATAGGCTCAGATTGTATCCGCTATATATCGCGGGCGACGATATTTTCTTCGCTGTTCCTGCGTCGCAATTAAGTGCTGGGATTGATATTTGTAAACATATTCTGAAGCAGTTAAATGAGGGAATTATACAGGCAGTTCAGGAAGATAAGCAAGGTGGCATGAACATAGAACTGTCCATGAGCATTGGCGTAGATTTCACGTTTAATCGTGAACCCATTCGATACTACTATGCTCGCGTGCAGAAACAACTGGAGACGGCTAAACAAGAAGCAAGCCATCCAAAAGCTACAAAAAACTATCGTCCAGTTCATTGCATGAAGATCAGCATCAACCATCTTGTGTTCCACGATTATGAGGAGGATAAAGGAAGTCGCCGTAAAGAAGGAGTTTCAGATGACTCCAGCGAGAACAACGCAGATCTCCTTACTTGGAAAACCATAGTTCATGGTGTAGAAAGATTGAAGCACGCGATGAGTTGTGGTTTTGCAGCGCATCACTTCCTGTATGGCCTTCTAAACAAAATCACAGACCCGGAGACATACAACAGTAATCTAAAATATAGCAACGCCGTGTTCTATCATTTGATTCCTCAGCACCTGGAAAGTGGAAATGAACAGTTAAGAGAGGCCGAACTTTGGCTTTTAAAATCAATAATAGACCAAATCATGAGGAGAACCGAAAAAAGAGATAAAGAAGGAAAGTTGATAAGCACTCGAAATATTTTCCTTGATGACGAACATAAAAAGCGACTCGAGGGCTATGTCCGTATTCTCCTGTTGTTTACAGACCCCAGATTCAATAAGTCAACTCAGTCTATTAGATTCAACGCAACACAAGTCAAAAGTGACTTGTTTAACAAGCCATTAAAGTATATTTATGAGACTAGTTTGGGGAGTTCCGCTGTTCAATCCTTACGAGATGTATTCATAAAGGCAGATTATTATGTGCCAAAAGATTTTGAAAATAAGAAGAAAAAAGGTCGAGCGCCAAAAGTGGGCATATATCGCACATTGCGAATCTCCAATTCTTTATTTCATAGAATTAAACACAATTATTTAAATCATCCTGAAACGGTAGCCAAGCTAATTGCAGCAGCAAATCCCCAGACGCTTGATGAGGTTGAGAATCTTCTGGAAAAATCAAAACAGGAGCATAAAGCGCTGCCAAGTTTGGCCTTCGATAGTCAAGAATTCTTGCAAGCAACAAGCAATCCGGAAGTGTGGACAACTGATCATGTTGATGCGTTGTCTGTCTTTTATAAACTGAAAGATAAGTCTATCCAGTTGAAGGGTATATATGATTTCAAAGCATTAAGAGCAGCTCAAAACCGAAATCGAAAACGGTCAGGAGGAAAGCCGAATGGCAAAAGGAAATATCGTCCCCAAAATAAGCGTTAAAGTAACAACAAAGTCCAATTTATTCATCGGTGGATCCCCAGCAACATTTGAAATTGGCGGGGTCGATCTATTCACTGTAACGAATGCGAATGGTTTGCCTTATATTCCGGGCTCGTCACTCAAAGGAGTGATGCGTCATATGGTTCGTCAGCTCATCTCCAGCAACCCATCAGAGCAGCCAGATGATGAGCTTCGTGTATTGGCTAAAGAAATCAATCAATGGTACAAGGGTTATTTACAGAAAGTTGCTTTGGAGCAAGAAGAACAGTTGACACTTTTGAACATAGAGAATGAACGTAAAGAGCGGGCGGTGCGTCGGATGCAGGACGCCATTGACCGCGCATCCGCTGAGTATTTATTTGGCATTGAAGGTTTTAACGATACGCCAAAGCTGTTGTTTCATGATCTAGTGGTTGTTTCAGCCGAGTCAGCTGCGGATCGGGATGCCCTGTTCTCCATTGACACCAAAAACAAGATTGAAGATGTAAAAATCAAAAATAGAGAACATATTGTTGCTAATCCGCGTACCTATCGGGTTGTTCGCCCCGGAGTCACCTTTGTCGGCGACATTATACTGTATCAGTTTGAACTTCTAGGAGATGCGAGCAAGCAGCAAAAAATAATCGAATTTATTGAGCGTCTTCTGCTTCAATTTAATGAAGGAATTTATCGTCTGGGCAACTCGGGCAGCCGTGGCTACGGCCGAGTGCAGGTTAATATTATGAAGGAGGAGGTCTAGCTTGGCTGAGTGGGTGAAATATCGAGTTGATTTAAGGCTCGTTGGACGCATGACACAAATTCCAGACTCCCAGAAAATATTTGGAGCCTTGATGCACCGTTATGCAGAGTATACCTCAGGGGATAAAACCGCAGCATTTGTCGCTGCTGTAAAGGAATCTTCATATGGTTTTATGTTATCCAACCTGATGCCTAAGGGGTATTTGCCTATGCCCCAGACGTATGTGTTAAGCAGATTAATGAGTACTTTTAAAGAGCCGAATAAATCGTTCTATAAATTACTCAAAAAACGCCTGTTTGCCCCTATAGAGCAGATGAAGCAAATCGTCTCAAGACCGGGGAGCTTACCCGATCCCTATATCGAAGTAGAGCAGACCCAACAGATTCATGCGGCTATTGATAGCAAACGCTATAATATTCCCGCCTTGGACCCCAATTTATATTCTGTACCTGAGGTCGTAGTTCGGGAGGTTGCGGCTTCAACAGATGAGAAGAAACCAGAAGCTCGTACCCGTCTCATCCAAGATTTTTCTTTTTATATCGGTCTGGAGAAACGTTCAGAGCATGACATCATGATCGAAATGTTACATCACGCTAAAACTAGCGGTAGAGCATTCGTTCTTGGAGCCAGGAGTTCACAAGGTCTTAACACCTTTGAAATCGTTGATATTCATGCGGAGACATATGAGTCCTCGGTTGGTAAAGGTTTCTATTTAAATCTGGGGATGATGCTTCCTCGGAACATTGATTTTTCCAAGTCCAGCTTGAAGTTGTTTACTTCAGAGCGTCGTCCATTCAATCCAAAGTTAGGCTGGAATGAATCGATGAAAGGTCACTTCATTAGCTTTATTGATAGTGGAAGTGTGGTGTATGTGAACGATACAATCGAAACCGCAGGCGGCTGTGTAACGTCTCCTTTTCACCAGAAAGAGATTGTGTTTGGCAGGGCTTATTTACACCCGCTTGCCGGATTGGAGGCTGTGAAATGAAACGCTACAAATATCGATTTCAGACCATTTCCTGTCTTGCTCTATCACCGCGGGAACATCAGGGATTCTATAAGGATGCTGGCGATTTTGAGACTAAGGATATTCGTATATCTAATCATCGGGACAAGCTAGGGAATCTGGAAAATAAGATAAACATTATATATCCGTTCTATCAATATGGGACATATCCAAAGTATGATCCAAAGCATACCCAGTATTATATTCCAGGGTCATCGATCAAAGGGGCTATCCTCGCTAAGGACTCCACAGAAGCGGATGAACAATTAGGGATCAAGCTTATGGTGGATGATGTATCTGTAAAATCCGAAGACCTTCGACTCCATCTGCTCTATAAAGTACAAAATTTGGCACCCGAATCGGAACATGCTATTGAACTTGGTGATTTTTTTCCTAATGTGGCAGTAGAGATGCTGACTCGTAACTGTGAATACACGGGGGAAATGTTCGGGAACGGGGAGTATATTCGCCGACGTTTATCCTGTTCACAGCAGGCAACAAAAGAAAAGTTGGGGCAGTTTATAGAGCTGTTGGATAATGCCGGAATGAATGGACGGCGAAAAGTAAAGGAAAGTTCTTATGTTAAGCTCCAGAATATGCAGAATGGTGTAAAACAAATCCTAAAGGAGATGGAAGGAAACAAGGATTCTTTTATTTTGCTAATGGGTGGCTTTAAGGGATTATCCTTATCCAGGCAGCTTTCGTCCATAGATGGAGTAAAAAGTGCAATCTATGTGGATCATGTTGAAGGATCTTATTTGCCCCATGGCTTGGTAAGGATTATACTCGAGTAATGTCACAGTTACTGCGGGAGTTCGGTGCGAACCCCAAGCTCACATGATTTCCCTGGGGGGTTCGCACCACGCGTCGTGCGTGGGCTGATAGCGTTTTGATCTCTTTTTTGCTATGCTTAAAACAGCCATTTTATAAGGTTCGCACTTTTGAGCCTCTGAGTCCTTGCTGGGCCTGGGCTCATTTCGGGTGCTGTCGCACCTTACGTAGGTGCGTGGATTGAAATTTTTTGATATCCCGGGCTTTATCAACCCGCTCCCCCAGTCGCACCTTACGTAGGTGCGTGGATTGAAATTCCGGTATACTCGCCCAACTGCATCATGACACGAGGGTCGCACCTTACGTAGGTGCGTGGATTGAAATCAAAACAGGTTAACGGATGCGGGAATCACTTTGGGTCGCACCTTACGTAGGTGCGTGGATTGAAATATATAGAACTCAGTCGCAAACCCTGCAGCCTTTAGCGGTCGCACCTTACGTAGGTGCGTGGATTGAAATAATTCAGCGTCCGCAGTGTTGTAGTCCGCACCACCGTCGCACCTTACGTAGGTGCGTGGATTGAAATTCACGTGAGTCGATGCCATAGCGAATACCTCCCGTCGCACCTTACGTAGGTGCGTGGATTGAAATAATAAGGGGCAAACCGAGCAAAACGAATATTACCTGTCGCACCTTACGTAGGTGCGTGGATTGAAATTTCGGCGCATATTCCAAATAAGCCTCCAAGTCGGTCGCACCTTACGTAGGTGCGTGGATTGAAATGAGGACGTAATTTAAGCACCCTAGCAGGCTTGTACGTCGCACCTTACGTAGGTGCGTGGATTGAAATGGTAGAGCCGGACCAGTTGGTCAAGCCCTTGGATGGCCGTCGCACCTTACGTAGGTGCGTGGATTGAAATGGAAGCTTCAGCGTGAGAAAATCCACGCTTGGCCGTCGCACCTTACGTAGGTGCGTGGATTGAAATCTCGAACTGACTTCGGACAAACCACCAGGGCGCTTTGTCGCACCTTACGTAGGTGCGTGGATTGAAATTGAATCGAACAGTTGTGAAAACGGAACACCTACGTCGCACCTTACGTAGGTGCGTGGATTGAAATGTCCGACTATGATAGTGTATCGCTGAATCTTACCGTCGCACCTTACGTAGGTGCGTGGATTGAAATCGTCAAAATGATATAGGCGTTTAAAAGCTGCCTTGTCGCACCTTACGTAGGTGCGTGGATTGAAATACGCGTGATCGTACAAGCGAGCTGATAGGCGGTAATAAGTCGCACCTTACGTAGGTGCGTGGATTGAAATCCTTTGCTCATATCCCCCGTTGCAGCATCTTGGGCGTCGCACCTTACGTAGGTGCGTGGATTGAAATGTCCACGCGCCGTAGGTTTGCACCGTGGCCGTGACCGTCGCACCTTACGTAGGTGCGTGGATTGAAATGCTGTGCGCTCCAGGGCTTTGACCTGAGCCTCAGTCGCACCTTACGTAGGTGCGTGGATTGAAATTCAGTTGGTTTGATTGCATCGGGCAAGGCATTATACGTCGCACCTTACGTAGGTGCGTGGATTGAAATGGTCTCATCACGCAGCAGGTCGCGGTCGAAACGAAGTCGCACCTTACGTAGGTGCGTGGATTGAAATAAAGCCCGGCGGCTCATCATAAACTTCAACGATCGTAGTCGCACCTTACGTAGGTGCGTGGATTGAAATCTCGAGGCCAGCCGCTTGCGGTGACGTTTTGCGTCGCACCTTACGTAGGTGCGTGGATTGAAATCGCTTTGCCGATTTGACGTAGGCATCGACGTTCTGTCGCACCTTACGTAGGTGCGTGGATTGAAATACCGTGAGCCCGCGGGCTTCCCGCTTCTGCCGGCGTCGCACCTTACGTAGGTGCGTGGATTGAAATGTGGAGACAGCGTGGACATGACCATACGGCATATAGTCGCACCTTACGTAGGTGCGTGGATTGAAATGGATCAGCAGTCCGCAGAGGTCACGATCTATTGGTAGTCGCACCTTACGTAGGTGCGTGGATTGAAATACCTCACCTCCAATTAAAAAAGAGCCATAATCTACGTCGCACCTTACGTAGGTGCGTGGATTGAAATATCAAATCATTCGTGGCCAGCAATGGATATCCTCCGTCGCACCTTACGTAGGTGCGTGGATTGAAATTGTCCGCACTTTCTCAACCTGAGCTTGCATGAGCTGTCGCACCTTACGTAGGTGCGTGGATTGAAATTTTATTTTCCGCCTGGCACCTACACAATTAATGTCGCACCTTACGTAGGTGCGTGGATTGAAATCTCCCTCCCGGCTGCTGTTTTGCACAGCCAAGGGTCGCACCTTACGTAGGTGCGTGGATTGAAATTTTGGGCGATGGTCTACACCGTCTGCTCCGACCGCCTCGTCGCACCTTACGTAGGTGCGTGGATTGAAATCATTCGCTCTTTGTACCGTTGCCCGGATCGCGTTTTGTCGCACCTTACGTAGGTGCGTGGATTGAAATGTCCATCATCGGAAACTCTACGTTGTATGGCTCCGTCGCACCTTACGTAGGTGCGTGGATTGAAATGGATCATATAGGCAGTTTATAGAGCAGATGGGGCAGTCGCACCTTACGTAGGTGCGTGGATTGAAATATCATCTCAACAATTTCCTTGATTTTTTCAGGTGTCGCACCTTACGTAGGTGCGTGGATTGAAATGTCCACAAATACCGCCGACAGATACGTTTTGCCGGTCGCACCTTACGTAGGTGCGTGGATTGAAATTCGACGTTAACGCATGGCAGACGGATTATAACGCGCGTCGCACCTTACGTAGGTGCGTGGATTGAAATTATAAAGATGCGGTATATCGAATTGATGGCAACCGTCGCACCTTACGTAGGTGCGTGGATTGAAATCCTTGGCATCCTTGAATTGTGTCTCTGCATAAGCGTCGCACCTTACGTAAGTGCGTGGATTGAAATGGCGGTATAGTTTTCCATCTTCGCGCTTTTCAGGTCGCACCTTACGTAGGTGCGTGGATTGAAATCACCAAAACGTAAAGATGTCTGCTAGAGCCTTCACGTCGCACCTTACGTAGGTGCGTGGATTGAAATATCTTGAAGTTTTATAGTGACACAAGAAGTCAAGGCAGTTTTTTGAAATTTTTAAGTTGTGATATCATTCGCAATATGTGATCGTGATAAGGTTCTGGAGGGGAACCCCCCTGCCGAAAACTGGTAGATAATCCGCGGTAATTAACCTGGTTCCCCCTATAGATAGCACGCTTGCACTGCCAGTATGGGCTAGATCACGGATAGGCTAGAGTTGTGTTCAAGAGGTGGCTTTGCCTCCTCAAGGGAATTCCACCTGGATTCTCCTTCTGCCCTTAGCGACACCGGCCCCAAACTTCCTAAAAACAACAGGGCGGCAAAACAAGATAATATTGCCTTGTTTACCCTCATACAAATTCCCCTCTCCTTCCATATTAAGGATTTGTTCCCCTATCAGCCTCCTCCATCGGTCAATAAACGGACATGCAAAGGACAGGAGGCGGCCAAAAAGCGGACTTATTTGCGAAAACATTCACTATATCATGAATCTAGGTATGGATTAAATAAACACGAAAGGTCGAAAAAATCGGTACGAGGCATATAAATGAATTGTCGAGCACCTCAACGAAAAGTTAAAATATAGTTATCAAGCAGATAAAGGAAGGTGATCGTTTGCCCTTTACCATCGACAATACGATTCTTCTCTTCTCCCTGCTGTTGTTCATCGGAGTGTTTACCACCAAGTTTTCCTCGCGGCTCGGCTTGCCTTCCCTCGTTTTCTTTATTGTCGTCGGCATGATCCTAAGTAAATTTATTTACTATGACAACGCCGTGATCACCCAGCTTTTTGGCATCATGGCACTGATTGTCATCTTGTTTGAAGGCGGGCTGCAGACCAAATGGCAGAACGTCCGTGGAGTGTTGGCTCCTTCCTTGTCACTGGCGACCCTCGGTGTTGTTTTGACCACGCTTGTCATCGGGGCCTGCGCGAAATACATCCTGGATGTCAGTTGGCTGGAAGGCATGTTGTTTGGCTCGATCGTCGGTTCGACGGACGCCGCGGCTGTATTTGCGGTACTAGGTGAGAAAAATATCAAGCAAAGGCTCACCTCCACCCTTGAAGTCGAATCCGGGTCGAACGACCCTATGGCCGTCTTTTTAACCGTCTCGGTCATCCAACTGATCCAATCACCGAACGCCAGTATGTTCACGATGATTTTGAGTTTTTTCTGGCAGATGGGATTGGGGCTAGCGATGGGCTTGCTCTTAGGAAAAATCGCGGTTTGGTGCATCAACAAAATCAACCTCGACTCCTCTGGGCTGTATCCCGTGTTAGCAATGGCTTTTGCGATTTTCACCTACAGTTCCACGTCTCTGCTCAAAGGGAGCGGACTCCTTGCCGTCTATGTCATGGCGATGTGGGTTGGCAATTCAGACCTCACCTACCGCCACTCCATCTTCCGGTTTAACGAAGGCTTTGCTTGGATGATGCAAATCCTCATGTTTATTCTGCTAGGACTTCTGGTCTTCCCCTCTGATCTCATTCATATCATCTGGCAAGGCATGGCGTTATCCATCTTATTGATGTTTGTCGCCCGGCCGATCGGTGTCTTCCTCAGTACGATGTTTATGCAATTTAACGTGAAGGAGAAGATTCTGATCTCTTGGGCCGGACTACGCGGCGCAGTGCCGATCGTGCTGGCCACCTATCCACTCATTGCCGGCATTGAAGATGGGCACCTCTTTTTCAATGTCGTCTTCTTCGTTGTGTTAACCTCCGCTTTGATCCAAGGAGCGACAATTTCCCCTTTAGCGAATCTTCTGGGCCTGTCCGAAGGCAAAAAAACCATTGTTCCTCATGCGCTAGAGCTTGTATCCATGGGGAAAACCAATCACGAAATTGTAGAAATCCAAGTGAGCGAACATTCCGCCGCAGACGGACAAGAGCTCAGGCAGCTTAAAATGCCGCAAGATTCGCTGGTCAACGCGATTATCCGCGACCAGAAAATGATCACCCCAAGGGGCCACACCCGCCTGCAAGCCGGTGATACCTTGTACGTTCTGGCGCGAAAAGGACAAACCGAGGAAATCAAAGCGCTGTTTCACGAGCAGGTGCTATTGCAGGAGAATAGTTGAAGAGGGAGAGGAGACAGACACGGCCCTATTGGACAGGTCGAAAGCGCAGCCTCCGGTGTTCCGGGGGCTGTTTTTTTGCTTGTACCGAGGCCCGAAGAGATGGAACGCCTGTGAAGAAATGACTTGGTATCCATTATCCATTGCCTTATACTAAATTTAGTTGCTAATATTTAGGAGGTCATAGGTCGAATGCATAAATACAGTAATATCATTTGCAGCCTGATTCTCGCTGCTGCTTTTTTAGGAGGATGTTACATCTTAGCTGAAAGAGGAGAAGACAAGTCAGAGCAGGAGGTTCATGCTAAGACGGTTATCGGGAATAAATCGATCCTAACCGAAAGCGAATTAGCCGATTATTTAGGCATTACCATGAGTGATTTGCAGGACCTCCTGGAGTTGGATCGGAAGAAAAGAGAAAATTTACAGGGAGCACGCTCATATGATACCTACTCGATTTTGCCTAGTATGGAGCTTCCTAACCGGAGTCACCTTTTTTTGAAGAGCGAAGTGGATAAGTGGGTGGAGTATCAAGTCATGCACGGATTGTGAGGCGGGAATTATGAAGAGATAAGAGCGTTGACGTTTTTCATAGTATCATCTTCGGTATTCTTACAGGGTTAATGCTTGGAACTAGTGAAATTATGGCACCATATTGTTAGGTTGCATTTTTGGGTTGCTGACTTTTGTTTATGCGAAACTCCCCTCTTCGAAGGCCTCAAATGATCCAACTGAACAGAGAAGAAGAACGGATACGAAGGAGCAGTAATATGAAACGAAAAATCATGCTGCTCACGATTCCCCTAGCGTTTCTCACCATGGTGGTGCTTTTCCTCAACCTGTATCCCACTCTGGTCAGGAACACGAAACATGATCTCCAGCTTGGGTTTATCCAAAACCAAGAATTCCCTAGAATCAACGATCATTCGGATCATTTTAAGAACAACGCCGGGCTCATCGCTATGGCCATCTACCCGGATAAGAAGGAAAGTCTGCGCCAGGCTCAGTTATATGTCACCAAACGCGGAGACAGCGAAATTCTTCAAGTTGAGAAAATGAGAGAGACGGCTGACTTAGCGGCTTTTGAAATGCGGCTGAAAAATCTGCAGTGGGAACCTGGAGAGTACACGTTATACTTCAAACGCGGATCGGATATTCAGATGAAGCTTGATTTTACGTTGGAGTAAATCAAGCTTCTTTTTTTTCGAATTAGCTCCGCAATCCTTATCAAATTCTTATAATTCCCCCTTACCATAGGTTCCAGAATGGATGAAAAGGATGAGTACACATGAACAATAACCTTATTCTGCAGACGCAGAACCTATGTAAAAGCTTTAAGGGGCAGCAAGCCGTCCGTAACGTCTCGCTTGCGATTCAGGAGAACTCCGTTTACGGGCTGCTTGGTCCCAACGGGGCCGGAAAATCCACCCTTCTTAAAATGCTGACCGGCATGCTGCGGCCAACTTCCGGCGAGATTGAATTTTTAGGCGCCCCCTGGTCACGCGAACATTTATCCCAAATTGGCGCTCTCATTGAGTCGCCTCCGCTCTACGAAAACTTAACCGCCCGCGAGAATCTCAAAGTACGGACTACACTTCTTGGTCTACCGGATACTCGAATCGACGAAGTGTTGCAGACGGTGGGTTTAACGAACACCGGGAAAAAACGCGCCGGCCAGTTCTCCATGGGAATGAAGCAGCGACTGGGAATCGCCATTGCCCTGCTCCACCGCCCCAAACTGCTGATTCTGGACGAGCCGACCAACGGTCTCGACCCGTTTGGCATTCAGAAGCTGCGCGAGCTGATTCGCTCTTTTCCAAAGATGGGGATCACGGTTGTCTTGTCCAGCCACGTCCTGTCCGAAGTGGAGCAAATCGCGGATCACATCGGCATTATTGCAGGAGGTGTTCTGGCTTATCAAGAGGCGGTCACTCCGGGAGAACATCTAGAGTCGCTGTTTATGCAAATTGCTCGTGAGCACCGGAAAGGAGACGAATAGGATGCAGGCATTCCTCCGTGCGGAATTTCTTAAAACCAAACGAACCTTTACGAGAAAACTGACCTGGTTGGCTCCTCTGCTAACCTTGTTGCTATGCACAGGATTGATGGCTGGGCCGTTCTTTCAAATCGCCAGCTACAACTGGTGGTATACCCTTTTGCTTCCCGGAGCGCTCACCTTGATGTGTACGGGTGTGATCCAAAAGGATAGCAAAAAGCTGAAATATCGAGCGATCCTCGGATTGCCGGTGTCTCTGCCAAAGATTTGGCTCGGTAAAATCGGGGTTATCGCTGGGCTGCTTCTTGCTTCTTCGGTCATTTTAACGCTCGGAGTTGCGCTCAGCGGTCTGGTCTTCCCTGCTGGATTGACTTTGGCGGACCACGCCTTGGGCAGCTCGCTGCTCTTTCTGACCTTCCTTTGGCAGATCCCGCTCTGTCTGTTCTTAACCGACCGGATCGGCATGTTTGCTACGATGATTCTTAATGTGCTGGGGAACATCGCCTGCAACATTCTGTTGGCTACTACAGCGTTCTGGTGGGCTGTCCCTTATGCGATTCCGTCTCGGCTGATGTGCGCTGCGATCGGCGTGCTTCCTAACGGACTGCCGGTTCCCGAAGGCGATGTCCTGTGGGACAAGAGCGTTATTCTGCCAGGGGTGCTGATCACGCTTGGCCTGTTCTTCCTGCTGTGCATCCTGACGATGCGTTTATTTCGCCATCGGGAGGCCAAGTAAGATGAACACCTTTTTCCGTTGTCTCCGATCTGAACTCATCAAGCTCCAAAGACAACCGACCCTGTGGGTGCACTTGCTCGTCCCGCTGGCCGGGATTGTGATTTTCTTAGGTTATTACGCCTATACTCCGTTTACGCCGGCTTCTAAAGTGAGCGCTTATTTGCAGGTGCTTGCGGTTTCTTTTCCAACGATTATAGGTATCGTCTGTGCCATCGCTGCGGACCAGGAAGCTGCTGCCGGAAATTATCAACAGCTTCTCACCCTGCCGAACCGCCTCATCGCCCTGGCTGGTAAGCTGACCGTACTTCTACTGCTGGGCTTGGGCAGCACAATTCTGGCTTCGGTGGGGTTCGGAGTGGGCTTCCTTTATCTTTTGTCTCAATCGCCCTATGGGCTCGGGTTCTATTTAGAAGCTGCTTGCCTCCTGGTTGGAAGCAGTCTGTTTCTCTATGCCTTGCACCTCTACGTGAGTCTGCGATTTGGCAAAGGCGCATCGATCGGTCTCGGAATTCTGGAGAGCCTCGTGTCTGCCCTCCTGCTGACCGGCCTCGGGGATTACAACTGGATCTACATCCCTTGCGCCTGGGCTGCCCGGTTCGTCAGCCTTTGGATGCAGTACGGTGGCGCGAATGCTGTCTCCCTCCCGATCCCGGCGGACACTTTGCTTGAACCCGGAATCCTTGCCTGCGTCACAGGGACCTTGGCGATCATGGTATTATTAGGAGTGTGGTTCCGGCGATGGGAAGGTACGAAGTCGCTGGAGTAAACTCAGATCTCATCAATAAAGAAGGGATAGAAGATGGCCCATATTCTTGCGGTAGATGATGATCCGGCCGTGCTGACCTTAATTCGGAATATTTTGCAAAAAGAAGGACATCTCGTCACAGCTCTCTCCTCTCCTTCTGAAGTGTTGGCGCTGCAATTGGGAAGCTATGACCTGATCTTGCTGGACGTGATGATGCCAGAGCTGGACGGGTTCACCCTCTGCCGGCAAATTCGCAGCAAGGTCGACTGCCCAATCCTGTTCCTGACCGCCAAATCCATGGAGAATGATCTGGTGGAAGGCCTGAGCATCGGGGCGGACGATTATATCGTCAAGCCGTTTGGGGCAGGCGAGTTACGGGCGCGAATTGCCGCCCACCTCCGCCGGGAAAGCCGGGAACGACGCAGCGTGCTCTGCATCGGCGAAGTTCATTTTAACCTGTCGGGCAAGGAGATGCGGGTGCAGGATACCTTCATCCCGTTGACCAAAAGCGAATATGCGATCTGCGAGTTTTTGGCGTTAAATCGGGGGCAGGTGTTCTCGAAAGACCAAATTTATGAATCCGTGTTTGGATTCGACGGAGAAAGTGAAGCTTCCACCATCGTGGAGCATGTCAAAAATATCCGCGCAAAATTAAACCAAATGAACGTCAATCCGATTGAAACCGTGTGGGGGATAGGATACCGATGGAAATAGCCCGCGTCACGTCAGGACCGAAAGAAACCAAGCTGCGTACGCTGTTTCTAAAATATTTAGCCGCTTTTTGTCTGGGAACGATTGGGCTTGCCCTGTTGCTATCCTTGATCTTTGTGGGGCTGCTGTTCACTGGAGCCGTTCTCCCAGCAGATTATGCCGAGAAGCAAGTGCAGGAGGCTAAGTCTCGCCTCATGGCGGGACAGGAGCTGCAGTTGGACGCCCCCTCTGTGTTGTACCAATATGCGAAGTACACAGTAGATGGGAAGCTCTTGGAGCACAGCTTATCCGCCAAGCAGGGAGAGGCGGCGTGGAAGCGTCTGGAGGGCGATCAAGCGAGAGGTTATTCTTTTCTATATCATTATATGAAGGTCACGCATGGCCAAGAGGTCTATATCTTCCGGTATTCTCTTGCCGCCCAGTTTAACCAAGCGACTCTGCGCCGCTTACTGCCTAGTGCGGAACTGGCCTTTTTCGTCCTGTTCTGTGTCCTCTTTCTGCTTCAAGCCGTTCTGTTAGCCTCTTCGTTTGGTCGAAAGCTTGCCCGCAAAATGAGCGGACTGCAGGAAGCAACCCAGCGCATTCAGGAGCAGGAGCTGGACTTCTCCATCCAATACAGCGGGATCGCTGAAATTGACCAAGTGCTTCGATCCATGGATCAGATGCGGGATGCCCTGAAGAGCTCGCTGGAGCAGCAATGGAACCTAGAGCGCCGCCGCCGGGCTCAAATCTCAGCGCTCGCCCATGACGTCAAAACCCCACTCACCATCGTTCGCGGCAATGTCGAGCTCCTCTCTGAAACGGAACAGTCGGAGGAGCAACGAGAATACACCGAATATATCGCCCAAAGCGCCCGTCAGATGGAAGCTTATATCAAGACCTTGATCGAAATCACGAATACGGAAACTGCGGCTTCCTATCAGCCCGTAAACCTCGATCTGAAAGAGTTCATCCATACGCTCGAAGCGCAGATTCAAGCTCTCGCCGCAGTTAAAGAGCTTTCCGTCGCAGTCCACTTCGTTGACGCACTGCCAGACGAGCTCTATGCCGATCCTGGCTTGTTGGAGCGCGCCCTCATGAACGTCATCGCCAACGCCATGGATCACACCCCGGCGAAGAGTACAATCTCGCTATCGGTGGAGGCTGCAGGCGATCGGATTCAATTCCGCGTGACTGACGAAGGCCCGGGCTTCTCGCCTGAAGCGCTCAAGTACGCCACCGAACAGTTCTACATGGGCGACCCGTCCCGCCGAAGCGACGGACATTACGGCATGGGCCTCTATATCACCCAGTTTGTTGCCCAATTACATGGGGGTGAACTGCATATCGCCAACTCTGATGTGACGGGCGGGGGTGAGGTGACGATAGAGGTGCCGGTGAGGGAAAAATAAACAGAAGCACCCTATGGAAACGATGCTTCTAAAACTTTATTTAATTAATTCCCTTGCATAGTTCACTAACTTTTCGACCCTAATTTTTAGAAATTCATTATAATCCATATCAAGTGCATTAGGGGGACAAAATGCTGTTTCTAAAATAGCTGGCAGATTAATAGGATCAATTAAATTCTTATAACTTGAAGGCGCCTTATCCTTAATCTTTTGATTATCTGCATTATTTAAAAAGCAAATATTTGCAAGTAAGTTGATATCCTTTTTATTAGTTATTCCCAAGGAATTCTCTAAGTAATGAACAGGGAATATATGATGAAATTCATTTCTACTCACATTTTTCAAAACTTTACTTAGGTCAACTTTTGCACCTGAAATAAATGATCTAGGTCCTCTGTGAGCTAATAAAGTTATAAATGTTTTCGTATTTACAGTGCTTACATTAAATTGATTGTTTTCAAAAAAGGAAGAGTCTACCGTGCACTCAAAACTTGCAATGTCATATTCTTCGTTTTTCCGCAGTTCATCCATGGCTCTTAAGTCAGCCTTATGTGCATCAGTGACACCACTAGAATATCTACGGGAAAAACACGATCTCCAAAACCATCTTACAAGTTGTTTCCTTTGTTTTTCAGTATATAAAACTCCATTTTCTTTATCAGTTGCGAAAAATCTTGTGAGTGCTACAATCATCGCGGGATACGGCATCGATTTAAGTGAGAATATATTTAGTTCTCTCTGCAGAAAATCAATACTTGATTTTATACCATTTTTAATTTTAGTAAAATTATTTCGAACTTCTTCTCCTTTCAGATTTATAATTGCAGCGGGGGCAGTATCACCAGAAATGACACCACTACAACATTTTAATTGCAAATCCTTATCGTATGATAGATCACCAAACCCAAATGGTTCTATTTCCTCGGCTAGCTGTGAAAACTCATCCTGTAAATCAAAATCGGTGCTCCAACTCCAAGCAGATAACAACTGAAATGTATCAAGTTGTGTACCGAATCTATTAATTCGTTCGAAGACAATTGCAACATGATGCTTATCTTCGGTCTCCATTATTTGAATTGGTATTAGAGTTTCCTTAAAGCGTTCTTGTAATTTATCAATAACTACTATAGTTTCAGCATCTAATCCTTCAGCAGCTTTCCGATATTTCACCGAGTCAAAAAGGCAATTCATTGGAAAATATCTAGTCGGATCAAAATCTTGAGCCTTCAGTGGTACAAACTTACTCTCTTGGATAACATCCTTACTTGTAAAATCGAAATAAATATCTAGCCACTCATCATTTTGATTAGGGGATAGTTCTGTTTGAAATACGCTGAAAAGAGAGGTGAGTCTCTGCTGACCATCAAGTACATAATCTATAGGATAATCCTTCCTTGGATCAGGAAGTGTAAAATTACCCAAGTCTCTTTCAACCTTTAATCGCTCCCTTGTCCGCCAAAGTAATATAGTTCCGATAGGAAATCCTTTATAGATACTATCCAGCAAAAATGAAACCTGCTCAGAGGACCATACGTACCCTCTTTGAAATGCAGGTATACGAATTTCTCCCGATGTTATCTTTTCAATGAGTTTCCTTATCGTTAACGGTTCCGACAATATAATTCATCTCCTATGCAAAATTAATGAAGTTACATAACTCATATGTGATCAGATGTGATCCAAGGTTTTTATAGCTTTATTTTCCTCATACATCCTTGGTATCCAAAACATCCTTTATTACCCGATAGATAAGCTTATTCTCTTCCAATGACCGATTATAAAGTAGTGAATTCACTACCTCAATAACCTCCGCTTTATCCTTCCAAGAGTCTACGTTCTTTGTTTCGTGAAACTGAAACATCACCGCCAAAGGCACATCCAGCCCTTGTATGATCTTCTCCAGAGTCTCGATGGAAATATTTCGTGCTCCACGTTCGACAGTTCCTATGTATGATGCGTTTACCCCAGCTCTTTCAGCAAGTTCTTCTTGTGTAAGACCTTGTTCCTTCCGCAATTGCTTGATTCGTTTTCCTATTATCTTCAGCAGCACGGTTTACCACCTCTCTATCAGATTAGAGAAGCATTGTGCCCACAAACAGAACAACATATACATTATTTTGTTGATTTTAATGTATATATGCACTAAAATATAAATTGTCACTAGTTTATTTCCACTAATCCCTTGAACTTCCAAATATAAAGAAGGAATAACAATGGAGTACCTCAACATTTCTTTAGAACCTATGGATAATGAGAATTCAATTATTTATTGTGGTGACACCATTATAGTTGACTGCAGTTTACTTCATAATGCTTCCCACAACTGCTGTACCATCATGTTTAGGAAAACCAGTGAAGCTATGGAACAACTGGTCAATCAATCAACAAGCGAAACGCACATCAACCTGTTTGTAGAACAGATTGATCCTGCAACGTATGGGGCTATTCACGGCTTTTTGAAGTCAGCACTGGACAAAAAAGAAAACCATCCGCCTTCTGTAATAAGGCTGATGGTTTGGGTATTCGATCAAAAAACGCAAGATTTCATTGCCTATGATTTTTACGAGGTTTAGCCACTAGTCACCCTTTTTAACTGCCCCTCCAAATACCCCCTCAACTCCGGATCCCGACAATACAAATAACATCCCTTCATCCCTCGGGAAATCAGCACCTTGTAGATGTTTTTGATCAGCTTGGTGAGTTGACCGGGATTGTTCTTGAGGCCTCTTTTGCCCATGGTGTCTTTGTATTCGTTGTAATCAGCGTAGAGTTGCATAGTGGTCGGGTCATATTTTAGATCATTGCCGATAATAACCCCAACGTAGTCGAATTCTAGCCCTTGCGAGGTGTGTACGCAGCCGATTTGCTCGACACCATCCTCATGGATAGCCCAAGTGCTGGAGATGGCACGGCCATTCCACGGCATCTGAAAATCGTGTTCTGGGATGGTAACGTCCGCGACTTCACCGTTGCGGTTGCCTTCAGTATCTTTGGTCCAGTCCCAGGCAAATCCGGCGAGCATCCGCGCTTTGTACCCTGCCGCTACCTTCGCTTTTATCTCTTCATAGACCGCATTCGGCGTATCGAACAGCTTGAACTCAAAGCTATCTTGGTCCCAGCCATCAAAATTAGCTGTCGGTCGGATTTGCAGTACGTGATCAATCCAGTTAATGAACCCTTCAGCTCCCGAGCAGCGGAACTGGGCGGATAGAGTGTACTCATGAACTTCGGAGCCATAGGCCTTTGCGATTCGCTCAATTTCGGCCACAGTCCCGATATCATCCGGACGAATCCGCTGGTACTCATCGATAAAGAACACGTTGACCTTTGAGGCCTTGATGATGTCCTCGATCTGATTCACACCGCGGTACTGGTAAGCTCCTTTTCCCTTGAGACGGTGAGCTTCATCAACGATCAGCACATCAAAGAAGTTCTCCGGGGTATCCACAAATTGCCCCGATCCCGCAAACAATCCTCGAACTCGTGCCTTGTTCTTAGGTTGCTGTTTCGCTAGCGTCTCTACCATGACCGTCCGGAAGGAAGCGTTAGGCGCGACAAACTTAGCGTTTAGCTTGTGCTTCAGCAAGCCGCCCAGGGCATTCATAGAGATGACGGATTTTCCGGTGCCCGGGCCGCCTTTGATAATGATTGTTTTTTTACGACTTGGATCCTTAGCTAGGCTGATGATCGTCTCGTAAGCTACCTTTTGCTCGTCCAGCAAGATAAACTCGGCGTTTCCTCTGAACAGCCCATCCACATGGTCGATCAGTTTCTTAGAAGGCCGAATTTTCCCGTTCTCGATGAGGTAAAGCAGGTTAATGCCTTTTCCCTTACCGACATGTTTGTATAGAAACTGTTGAAGCTTCGTTGTATCATCCGCTTTAAATAGCGGGGCTTCTCTGATGATGTTTTGATAGCGTTCGCTCTTGAGCGGATCGGGTTCCGGGACACGATAGTTATGTAAATAAGCGCAGGAATAGCTCTTAAGATCGCTACTATGAATCGCTTCATTCATGTCTTCAAGAAACTGGCGGTAAGACCATGCTTGGTAGGAGGGATGCGGAATCTCGCGTTGACGTCCGTTGATATAAGCCACAACCACGTCCTCCCGGTCTGTTGCTTCGGCTGCATCCCACTGCTTCAATTCCACGATCACGAAGTTATCTCGGCCCTCCGCATCCTGCCCTGCCACGATAAAATCAATACGCTTGCTGGTTGCCGGGATGTTATACTCGATCATTACGCCACAATCATCGGCGATATTGGCATTACGAATGACGCGTTCCATGAATTGCATGGAATTATTCCAGGCTCTCTTTTCCCCTGGGCTAGGTCTCATCCCCATCTTGTTGATAAAAGCCTGCTCTATCTCCACCGTAATCTGATTACGATCCACCGACTCACGAAACTGCAACGCATTGCTGCTATATATAATCAAGCTGTCTGCACTCCTATAGCTCGTTATATTTATTCATTTTCCCAAAAGACTTGTCCACCGGATACTTCACTCCATTCCGCCGCATCTTGTCCCGAATGATTTCCTCGATATTGAGGCCAAGCGCAGCGGCTAGGTACACTGAGTAGATCAGCACATCGGCCAGTTCGTCGGCGATGTCTTGTTTCTTCTGCGATACGGCATCTTCGGACGTTCTCCACTGAAAATTCTCTAACAACTCGGACGCCTCAAGACTTAGCGAGATCGCTAAATCCTTCGGATTGTGAAATTGCGCCCAGTTACGCTCCTCCCGAAAAGCAAGCAGCATTTGGATCAGCTCTTCATTCATGTTTGTACTCCTATCATTCCGTCATTTAATTCGAGCCACTCCATCCACGCAAAAAAGAGGCGGTCCTCCCCTTTACTCGGGGCCCGCCTCTAGTCGTCTCTTGGTGTGGCCATGCTTTGGCCCTTGGTACATTCTTCCTAATACCAAGTTATTACAAAATGGAAGATTCGTCAAATTCCGCCTAAATCCGCCTTACACTTCGGTAACGCATGTAATAGATCATGATAGCGAGTGTCGCCGACAAAAAAACAATCTGCATCAACGTACGAGGCAGCAAAGCTTGGTGAGCGGCCGTCGCTAGACCGGAAAGAGCGTAATAAACGTTTGCCGGGAACATGCAGATGAGGAGAAGCGAGAGACCTCCCGCCGCCCAGATGACTGTCGGACGCCACAGCAACCCAAGTGCCCCGGCCAGTTCTAACACGCCAGTGAGCGTTACAATAAACCCAGGGTAAGGCAAAACAGGCGGCACCATACTTATCAGCTCTTCCCGCATCCCAACAAAATGAACGGTGCCAGTCAACACAAACATCGCCGCAACTCCGCCCCGAAGGGCAACAGGCCAAGTACGCAGTCGTTTGACTCCCGCCGCTCCCAGAGCAAGGATCGCTAGCGTGACAACGATAAGGGTGATCAGGGGCTCCATGCGCAAACCTCCGTTATTTTCAAATTTTGCAAAACCCGTGTCCTTAGAAACCTTTGGAGATCATTAGATACAGAATCACAAGTGGAAGCAAAGTAGCGATCGTCCCGTAAACCGCCCAATTCCGAGAAGCCTTACGATATGCCGCTGAGACGGTGCCACTCTCGATGTCATCGGAGCTCAGGCGAATCATTTTGCGCTGCATCGGAATGAGGATTAACAGCCAAATCAGCCCGGTCACGGCAAACAATATCAGTGAGAAGGTAAGCCAATTTAACCCCGTCAAGGAGTAGCCCAGGCTCCCCGTCATCATGCCGCCGGAAAGGACGATCAGGACAAGTCCAGGAATCGTAAAAATATAATCTGCGATCATCACGTTCTTAGCAGCATAGTGCATGATTTGAGGATTTCCGGTCCGGTCTGCCCGGATTTTCCAAAATGCTGCCGTTATGATATTTCCCACCATCAATAAGACACCAAGTACATGCAAGGTTAACCAAAATCCCACAACCGCTCACCCTTTCTCTTCCCGTTCTCTGACGGGGTTCAAAATGTCCGTCATCAGTGAAGTTAAGTCCTGTGCATTAACCAGCGCTTGCACGTTCGGAATTCTTGCGCGAATTCGGAAGCCAAGTGTCATCAGCGTGAACAACTCCGCCGTTTTGTCCGCCTCAACGGTTTCGGGAATGACGCCGTGCTGCTGACCTGTTTCAATCCAGAGCTGGGATAAGAATACGGTCCGTTCGTAAAACTGCTTCAAAGCCTCCGCAACTGCCGGGTCCTCTTCTTTGCCAAACAAATACACAAGCACTTTGTTGGTCACGTTCTGCGGGTTTTCAAATTCAACAATGCTGTCCTTAATTTTCTGCATCGGATCATCAAAGTTCCGACGTCCTTGCTCAATCTCATTCATGAAGCGTCGGTTCGTTTCTTCAAGCCCCTCTTGCAGGATCAGCACAAAGATATCGTCCTTGCTGTTGATATAATGAAAAATTGCGCCTTTGGACAGGCCGGATCTGCTCATGATGTCCTGCATCGTAATCGAATGGCATCCTTTCTCCTGAATCAACTCTTTCGTTGCATCGATCAGCCGTCTTAACGTCCGTTGTCTGCGCTCCTCCTGTTTCAACACGAACCCTCCGGAAAATTCTTCAAATTTGATGTATCTTCATTATAAATACCGACCGTTGGTTTGTAAATAGGAGGGCTCCAGTATTTGTACTCTACAATTCTGTTTTTGATTTCGAACCACAATCCATTTACACAAAAAGAGGCAGTCCCCTTTGATTGGGAACCGCCTCATATTAATTATTGGATTATGCCATGCTTCAGCCAATAATTAATAACTTAACTGATTGACTCAGGTAATCTGAGTTCAAGCTTGTCCAAATCAACGACAAAACCGTTTGCTTGTAAAATATCCAAGCCTAGCAATCCCTGATGTGACTTAGGCAGCATGCCTACATCAACTTCGACTCGCTCCAATCTAAGAGAATCTATGATAATCTCGTCAAGAATTTTCGTGTAAAAAGGGACAGTTCCACCAATTCCATACGCCTCGTAAACCGGATCACCATTTTCATAAGTAACCCCAATTTTCTCCAGGACATCCGGACTGAATACCGTATGCGAAGAACCTGTGTCAACAATAACGTCCGAGATTTTCATAGATTGACTACGATATTGTACGGTCAGCTCTACCGTAAGCAAGTTGCCATCATAATGGATATCCATACTTAATGCCTCATTCTAACCAACGGGTTATTTCGTATATGGATGACACATTCTTCGTTTGAGGTGTGATACACAATCTGACCTGGCTCCACATTAAAGAACGCCTTGTTAGCCTCATGGTCAGGAACAGTTCTTACAGGGGCGACTTCTGTAACAATCTTCTTTCCCTCTTCCTCGCGATAATCAAGAACGGAAAGAAGGACGAATTGATCGGGAAACAGCTTTCTTACCTCCTGCCACTGCATCGTAAACCCTCCTCGTATAGTATCTTTAAAAAGCTCTTTTAGGTTCATTTCCATCCCCCGGGGGATGGAAAACAGCCTCCAAATTTCCAGCTTGTTCTTTGAAAATTCCATCAGGGACTGGACTTTCCGGTATGCCTCTGGACAATGGAACGTAGGGTCCATTCGGGGAAATCCTTCTGCCTCCAGTAGCATCGTCTACTCCTTAAGTCTGTTTCTCCGGTACGCGTCTGAGCTTCTTACCCGCTGGCTGTTCCCTTCGGCATCCCATGCCCGGTTTTAGCAGATCCGGGGCAGCTCATGGCCCGAAGTGTGTCCTCATACGCGAGGGTGATAGATCTGCGCGTGCGCCGGAGGCATCCCGGAGCGTCCATTCCCTGAATCCCTAGCGAAAGGAGGAATTTCACTTGAAGCTTTTTGTCGGTATTGACGTGAGCTCGCAAGAGCTCGAAGCGTGTTTCATGAACGCTGACGGTGACAAGCTTGAGACACTCACCGTCAAAAACAATTTGAATGGCGCCTCGCACTTGCGTGACCAAATCGTCGCTGCAGCGGACAAGTTGGCCGTCACCGAGATTCACATCGGCTTGGAAGCCACTTCCGTCTACAGCTGGCACCCTGCCATGTACCTGCATCAGGATCCAGCGCTTCGAGAGCGCAAGGCCAAGGTGTTCACCTTGAACCCCAAGCTCATCAGCAAGTTCAGAGAAGCCTATGCGGATATGGACAAGACCGACCGGCTCGACGCCTGGGTCATTGCGGATCGCCTGCGCTTCGGCCGCCTGACGACCACCATCGTCATGCAGGAGCAGTATGTCGCCCTTCAACGCCTCACGCGCATGCGTTTCCACTTGGTCCATAACTTGGCTCGCGAGAAGCAGTACTTCTTGCAGAACCTGTTCTACAAGTGCAATGCGTTTACAACCGAGGTCGACAGCTCCGTGTTTGGCCATGCGCTCATGGAGATGCTCTCCGAGAAGTTCAGCCTCGATGACATCGCCGAGATGGACGTGGCCGATCTGGCCGACTATCTGCGGGACAAGGGACGCAATCGTTTCCCCGATCCCGAGCGGGTCGCCCGCTGCATTCAGCAAGCTGCCCGCGCCTCCTATCGGCTGTCCAAGGTCGTGGAGGATTCGATTGACCTGGTGCTCGGCACCTCCATCGAATCCATCCGCAGCATCCAGAAGCAGCTCAAGGATCTCGACAAAGCGATCGAGCGGGTCCTCGACGGCATTCAAGGCGCTCAGTGCTTGCTGTCAGTGCCCGGCATCGGCAAAGTCTATGCAGCCGGTCTGCTCGGCGAACTCGGCGATATTGAACGGTTCAAGGATCAAGCCGCCGTCGCCAAGTACGCGGGTCTGACGTGGCGCAGGCACCAGTCCGGCGTCTTCGAGGCGGAGGACACCGCCCGCATCAAATCCGGCAACCGATTCCTGCGCTACTACCTCGTTGAAGCTGCCAACTCGGTTAGGATGCGCGATGAAGAATTCGGTGAATATTACCGGAAGAAGTATCACGAAGTGCCCAAGAATCAACACAAACGCGCCCTCGTCTTAACGGCAAGAAAACTCGTGCGTCTGGTCGATGTGCTGCTACGCAGCGGCCAACTCTACACGCCTCGAAGGAAGGTGAATAGCGCCAAGGATTAACGCCTCCTTTGCCTTAGTCCTTCACGAATTCCCAGTAAAAATCTGGTATCTGACATGGTTTTTGGCTGGGTTTGGTTTGATGCGCCCTTTTTTCGTGACTCCGCGCTCAACAGGCACGGGAAATTTCCAATTCGATTAAATCAACAGCTTGACATCATACCGCTGGACTTATTCAATGGATATCCGCATAGCCGATCGCGCTAGTTGATTATAGTTTACCATAATTCTCTGGCTTGCCTTAGCATTTTATATTGTCGGGAAATAGTCTTTTTAAATCGTATCGATATTATTTTGTAAATTCTCCTTTAATGCATCAATAATCATTATCGTCGTGGGATAATTTCGAAATTTGATATGATAAGCCAGATATAGTTCATTCGTTACTCTAAACTCAGGATAGATTATTTTTACGGTATGATTGTGAATAGATTTTTCTAGCATATAATTTGGAAGAATGCTGATTCCAGCTCCATGTTCTATCGCCGTCAATATTGAATGAAGATCCGGGAGAACATGTTTGATTTGCATTTGCGGTCTTTTCTTAAAATATTCTCTCCAAAATCTTCTGATGATCGGTAATTCACTGCCATAACTGAGCCAATCTTGTGAACACAACCAGGCTTCAAAGCGTTCCTTATCTTCATAATGATGTTCTTCAAAGTGATAAGGTGCAACCAGTACAAATTCTTCTTGAACATAATGGATATATTCAATGCCAGGGGCAGGGATTTTTTGGGACGTTATAATCATGTCAAGTTTTTCCTCGATCAGTAATTCAAGAATATAGGAGGCCACCCCAAAAGTTGCATTAACTCGAAATGGAAATTTATTTAAATTACGAGCTAAATTCTCACGGAAGTATTCGTATCCTGTACCGATTTTAACCATGGGGACGGTTAATGAGTTTTCCATTTTGAATTTTTGTGTAGTCTCCTCCAAAGCTTCAATAAGAGGAACCACTTGTGTGTAAAGCTCTTTCCCTTTTTCGGTGGGAATCATTTTTCTTGCAGTTCTCGTAAATAATTTATCATTAGATTAATGCTATATATCCATAAATAAAATTATAGATAAACCGGAGTAAAGAGAATTCAAAACGAGGACGTAAAGTATCATGCGCCCAATTACAAGATAAGGGCCCGCCAATCGATAGGCAGTGGGCACGCTGTGAGCAGGATATCGGCGGATTCCCTAACTTGAAGGCATGTTTACCACAGGCACCGGTCAGGGATTTTTGTATCTGATGCAGTGGAATCGAGCCAACCCGAACCTCTCACTCCAAGGCTGCATGGTGACTCAAGCGGTAGTCGCCCTTATCTTTAACCTCGGAGCGCTTTATTTTCTTAAAAGGAGAAATGTTTATCATTGGACAAGCTAAATGTAAATATAAAAACTGACGCGGAGGACGCCGTCCATGCCATCCTATGCCAACAAACAACCTTAATCTCTGAAATTCAGAAAACCGCTCGATTATTTATCGATTGAGAAAGGTTGGATGGAAAGGATGAACACAGTGGCCCCAAAGTTCAGCAGAGATCAAGTAAAAGCCTTCATTAAAGACAACGATTTAAAAACAATGGCGGATGTTCAGTCTGCCCTAAAAGAATTATTTGCCGACACGCTGCAAGAAATGTTGGAGACGGAGCTTGATCATGAGCTGGGCTATGCTAAGCACGACGTTGCAAATAAGCAGACAAAGAATAGTCGCAATGGGAAGAGCAAGAAGATGATCACCAGCGAATACCGTGAACAGGAGATTCGTGTGCCCCGCGATCGTAACGGTGAGTTTGAACCCATGATCGTAAAGAAGCATCAGTCGAATGTAACCGGCATTGAAGAGCAAATCATTGCGATGTATGCCAAAGGCGTTAGCACTCGGGACATCCAAGATCACTTAGCTCATCTGTACGGCATTGACGTGTCTCCGACGATGATCTCGAACGTGACCAATAAGCTCATCCCCCTCGTTAAACAATGGCAAAACCGTCCGCTGCAAGGCGTGTATGCCGTTGTATTTATGGACGCCATTCATTTTAAGGTGAAGCAGGACGGCGCGATCGTAAATAAGGCAGCCTACATGGTCATCGGCATCGATCTCGACGGAAACAAGGACGTTCCCGGCATGTGGATCGGGGAGAATGAGTCCTCGAAGTTTTGGTTTAGTATGCTCAATGATCTGAAAAACCGCGGCGTTCAAGACATTCTCATTACATGTGTGGATAATCTCACCGGCTTTTCGCAGGCTATTACCGCTTGCTATCCGAATACGGAAATCCAGAAGTGTGTGATCCACCAGATTCGCAATTCAACGCGCTATGTATCCTACAAGGATTTGAAGAAGGTCACGGCTGATTTGAAGCCCATCTACAAGGCTGCAACGGAGGACATGGCCTTAGTAGAACTTGATCGATTCGAGGAGACCTGGGGCAATAAGTATCCGCTGATCGTGCGTTCTTGGCGCACAAACTGGGATGAGATTGCAACTTTCTTCAAGTATCCTCCGGAAATTCGTAAGCTCATCTATACGACCAACATGATTGAAAGCTACCATCGTCAACTACGTAAGGTCACGAAGGGAAAGAGCATATTCCCATCTGACGAATCCTTACTCAAGATGCTTTATCTCGCTACGATGGATGTTACTCGCAAGTGGACAGGCCGTGTCCAGAATTGGGGACAGATCTTGCTGCAGCTCTCCGTTTTCTTTCCGGATCGCATCGGCCCCCATCTACGTTAATTGATTCCGGCATTTTCACTAGGAGGGTTTACACAAAATTCTTGACAGACTCACCAAAATATAAATTACCTTGAGCTTTTGTATACTAAAGTTCAAGATAATTTGTTGATATATACACGTCATAATGGGCTATCTTATACCTCTGAGGGACGCATAACAAATGAGTATACGGAAGACAAGCAATTTGAGATGTTCGCGGAAGCAGTGGGCGCTAAATAACTTCAGCATCCATGACTTGGACCATTTCAAAGTAACCCGGAGTGGAATTGGGCGCAATTCCACAATCCGAAGGATTTGGCGATTTCGCTAAGCCTCGAGGCATCCGAGCTGTTGGAGAATTTCCAATGGAAATCGTCTGAAGACGCGGTATCGCAGAAAAAACAAGAAATCGCCGACGAACTGGCCGACGTGCCTGATCTACTCGATTTATCTGGCCGATGCGCTGGACCTCGACATCGAAGACATCATTCGGAACAAAATGCGGCGGAACGGCGCCAAATATCCGGTGGAGAAGTCTTTTGGCAAGATGACCAAATATAACGAGCTATAGGAGTGCGGGACGTCGCCGGCCTGATCGAAGCCGCCGCGAACAACTGGTATCTGAAGCAGCTCGGCTACAGCGCGGTAGATGAGTTTATGAAGCGGATCGAGGAGGAGATAGGGTCGTAGGGGCTGCTGGCGAGCTCCTATGATCCCAACGAACCCAATGGTGAGTGAGGGAGGTTCAACGCAAAGATGTTGTGGAAAGTGAACGGAGTCAGCGTGCTGTATGCTTTTTCTCTATGTGTTCAAGTGGAGCTTCTGATGAATGTGTATCGGCTGGAAAGAGTCACTGGAATCGCCCATATGGATCGTTATGTTCCTGTGGCGGTGCTCCTTCTCTTTGTTCTGTTCTCCATCCTATCTTATGTTCTGACGAAGTTCCAGCTGAGCCCAGGAAAACGAAAGTACCTAACAACGATCTTGTGGATTCCTTATTTCCTGCTGTTCATCAAAGGATTTGCCTCTGCCTATCCGATCACCGATCCCCAAGAGGTGCCGCTTCCGGGGATGGGGTTGGTCATGATCGCGGCGTGTGGGTTGTATCCGTTCTATATTGCGGGTTTGATGTTTTGTGAGGATCTTAGAGCAAGAGAGGTCTGGTAGTGTTTGGCAAGGTTTAGTATTAAGCAGTAAGAAATGGGTTTAGAGGGACACATTTTTAGGAGATTAGAGAAAATTTAAAGTGCCTCATAATAATTAAATCTATTTGCATTTTATTAATCCAAAATCTACCATAAAAAATTTTTTTAAAGTTATAAAAACTATTTTGCCTGTTACGCAATCAAAAACTAATTTTGGGTGATTGAATTATATCCTTATAATTTTAAATTCGTAGATGGAGCTTCTCCAATAACATTAATTTCGAATATGAACTGTCGAAAATTGACACATTTTTTCTAATAAATGATTCTTTAATCCCATATAAAAACATCTTTTTTTCGACAAATGACAATTATTTACTTTGTTATAATATATATGGGATTATTAAAAAGTCATAAAGAAAGATAGAAAGGAGGGGTGTAAGTACCTAGGGCATGAATGTTAATAACTTAAAATTATTTAAGGAGGAGGCTAAGCAAATGTTGGAAAGAATTAAAAATGAATTTAATTTAGAAAACAAGCTCGCTTATTTATTCGCCGTACTATCAGCGGCACTAATTTCGTCTTTATTATACGCTACTAACGCTTACGCTGATTTACAGGGTATATTTTATCCAAACTCCAGTAAGGCTACATATGGCACTGCAAATAACGGTTCAGGTTATACTGATGATTTGGCTTATTCCTATTGGAGGTCAGAAACTGCGCAAGGAAATAGTAATACACCTACTACATTGAGATTTTTTAATGTAAAAACAAGTAATGGGGCTAGTAAGCCATTTGGTGCTCAATATGGCATTTATAAAATCGTAGATCTACGTGAAAAAAGCAAAAGATTTGATGGATAATATTGATCTGCAACTACCAACTCTTTTACCTGATAACTTTAAACAAGAAAGTGTTATTTATAATGAACCACCAGCAATAATTAGGAATTCACTGCATAATTTTGATGAAGATTCCGTAAAAGAAGTAACAATTAGGTATAGAGATCAAAAGGACCCAACAAAATGGATAGATTATACCACTAAAAAGATGGAAATTGAACTAGTTGACAAAAACGTTCAACAAATTGAAATTAACGGAGTTCAGGGACAGTATTTAGAAAGTAAAGAGAAGGGAATTAGAGTGTATAATTGGTTTTCAAATGGAGCAAGTCATTTCGTTGTTGCTAAATATGGAATTGAGGAATCACAAATTTTGAATTTTATAAATTCGATAAAATAGTTTTAAATTATCAGGACCTTAAAACTAGGTCCTGATAACAATTTTAGTACAAGGAGGAACCATGAAAAAAGAAAAAGTTATGGTGGTTGTTTTATTGCTAATGACAATTTTAGGTTGTTCTTCAAAAGATAATCTTACAAAAACGAATGACATGATAAAAGAATATATTGATACTGCAAAAGTACCAGTTATTCAGGGTTTGGAAGTAAAAGAAGTCCTTGTTAATCTTGACAAAGAGACAGAAGAAGGGCTCCGAAATACTGTCATTATTTCGTACACGGATGAGAAGGGAAAACTCACTAAAAATGTAAATACGGATTCAAACGTATCGATAATTTATGGTCCTTATGATGGTGAGAAAGTTTTAACGATATCCATAAGCAAAGTTGAAGTTGAGCACGCTAATGAGATGCAAACTAAAAATATAAATAACCTTGAGCTATTGTATACAAAAGTTCAAGATAATTTGTATATTTATACACGTCATAATGGGCTATCTTATACCTCTGAGGGTCGCATAACAAATGAGTATACGGAAGACAAGCAATTTGAGATGTTCGCGGAAGCAGTGGGTGGATGGTAATTAACTTCAACTAACCAGGGTCTGTAAAATAAACTGTGTAAACTCTCCAACCAATCTATTAAACTAGGAGAAAAGTTGGATGGAAAGGATGAACACAGTGGCCCCAAAGTTCAGCAGAGATCAAGTGAAAGCCTTCATTAAAGACAACGATTTAAAAACAATGGCGGATGTTCAGTCTGCCCTAAAAGAATTGTTTGCCGACACGCTGCCAGAAATGTTGATTTCCATATTTAATGACATTATTCAGTAGAACAAGAACCGATCAATCCGATAAGTAGAACATTCTCTTTTCAATCCAAGATTTGCTCTGCTCTTCATATTCAGGAGTATTTATCTTGTGCTGATGAGGTATTCATATTTTTTCACTAAAACGGCAACACTCAAGACTCCGAATCCAGAAGAAGCAGAAAACCGGCCCCCTCGGACCGGCTGATTCAGGCTCCATATAGCTCGTCCACCCTTACCTCACAAACCGCCCGTTGCACACAAATCGCACCGTTTCCTGACGTTGGTTCGTGTTCACAATTAGATAAGGATAGAAAAGAATGGGGGCAACCACAGTTCAAGCGTTATTCATTCACATGACCCGCATTGGGGCGCAAGCCTGTCCATTCTTTTCTTAGTTCAAAACAAACCTCGCTGATTATATTGAATTTTACAATCACGAACGTTTGCAGGGTGAACCTTCCCCCAGACGAATGTTTTTATAATCTAGCTTTTGCTAAAATCGGCAAACCGCTCCGGCTGATGGTTAAACTATTTGCGCAGCTCGGGGCTTGGGGCGATCTCTTTCACCCATTCGCCAGCGGCGGCTTCCGCGTTATTGCTTAGTCACAAGCTCCAGCTCGACCGGAATCGAGCTTTCTACCTGCTCGCCTGCGGCCACTTTCATCGCCGTTTCGATCGCCTTCTGGCCGATCAATTCCGGCTTTTGCGCTACCGTAGCCGCCATCGTGCCGCTATTCACGGCGCTTACCGCGTCGTCCGTGGCGTCGAAACCGACGACGATAATGTCTTTTTTGCCTGCGGCTTCAATCGCCTGCAGCGCCCCGAGCGCCATTTCGTCGTTGTGGGCGAATACCGCCTGAACGTCGCTGTTGCTTTGCAAAATATTTTCCATAACCGTCAGCCCTTTGGCCCGGTCAAAATCGGCCGGCTGCGAAGCGACGACTTTCACGCCGTCTTTGCCGTCCACGGCGCTGTGGAAACCTTCGCCGCGATCCCGCGCTGCCGATGTGCCGGCAATGCCTTGCAGTTCAACGATGTTCCCTTTGCCGCCGAGTTTTTCAAGAATGAACTCCCCGGCCATTTTGCCGCCCGCTACGTTGTCGGAAGCGATGTGCGATACGACGGTGCCGCCGTTTGCCGCCCGGTCTACCGTAATGACCGGAATATTGGCGTTGTTGGCCGATTCTACCGCCGTCACGACGGCGTCGCTATCGGTAGGATTAATGAGGATCACATCCACTTGTTGCTGAATCAAATCTTCGATGCCGCTGATTTGTTTCGAGGTGTCGTCTTGCGCATCGACGACGATCAGTTCCGCGCCGGCGGCCTGAGCCGCTTTCTCCGCGCCTTCCTTCAAAGTGACGAAAAACGGATTGTTTTGCGTGGAGATCGACAAACCGATTTTCACTTTGCCGCCGTTATCCCCCTTGCCAGCGGCATTCCCGGCGTTGCCTGCCGTCCCGCCTTCATTCCCTGTCGTGCACGCGGCAAGCAAGAGAAACAAAGCAAGCGTTAGCGGCCATACGATACCATACTTTTTCATTTTTCCAGGCTCCTTTTCGTTTAATTTTGCGCTTTTACGCTGTTCTTGTTTTCGAACGGTCGAGAAGCACCGCGATCAGAATGACAGCCCCTTTTACGACTTGTTGATAGAACGACGATACGTTAAGCAAGTTCAGACCGTTGTTCAGCACGCCGATAATGACGGCGCCGATCAATGTCCCGACGATCCAGCCTTTGCCGCCCGACAAGCTCGTTCCACCAAGCACGACCGCCGCGATGGCGTCCAGCTCATAAGAGACGCCTGCCGTCGGCTGCGCGGAGTTCAACCGCGAGGTGAGGATGAGGCCGCTGATCGATGCCAGCAGGCCGCTGATCGAGTAGACCAGCAATTTGACTTTGGATGTGCTAATCCCCGATAGCCATGTCGCCTCCTCATTGCTTCCGACCGCGTATACGCGCCGGCCGAAAGTGGTATGTTTCAGAATGATGTATACCACTGCAAACGCGAGAACCATCCAAATAATCGGTGTCGGTATTTGCAGAAAGTACCCTTTTCCAAGCAGAGCAAAATCTTTGTTTAAGCCGGTAATCGGCTTCCCGTCGGTGTAAACGAGCGTAAGTCCGCGGTAAATCGTCATCGTAGCCAGCGTGACGATAAACGGAGCCAGCCGTCCTTTCGCCACGATAAGCCCGTTGACCGCGCCCATAGCCGCTCCGGAGGCAATCCCGACGGCCACGGCCAGCCAGGTGTTCATTCCGCCGGCCATAAGCCCCGCCGTAAGCGCACTGGATAGAGCGAAAATGGAGCCGACCGATAGGTCGATGCCGCCGGTCAGAATAACAAAGGTCATCCCGAACGCAATCAGAGCGTTGATCGAGACCTGGCGAAGCACGTTAAGCAAGTTGTTGACCGTCAAAAAATTGTCGGCAAAAATCGACAGCGCGATCATGATGAGCGCCAGCCCGATAAGCGGCCCGATCCCTTGCAAGTTGAACCGTTTCAACGTTTGGGCGCCCGGCGTTTTAGCTAGCATATTGTTCTCCTCCCCCTGTGGCACAGATCATAATTTTTTCCTGCGTTGCCTCTTCTCTCGTAAAATGCCCCGTCAGCTTTCCTTCATGCATGACCAGAATTCTGTCGCTCATGCCCAGAATTTCCGGAAGCTCGGACGAAATCATCACAATCGCGACGCCCTCGGCCGCAAGCTTGTTCATCAGATCGTAAATTTCCTTTTTCGCGCCGATGTCCACGCCTCTTGTCGGCTCATCCAAAATGAGCACCTGCGGATTCGTCGCCAACCACTTGCCGATGACGACCTTTTGCTGATTGCCTCCGCTAAGCGAGCCGACCGCCTGCGCGCCGCTTGACGTTTTGATGCGAAGCCGCTGAATCATCGTGTCCGCCAGTTCCCGTTCCTTGGCCTCACTGAGAAATCCGCCGTTTGAAACCGCTGTCAAATTGGTCATCGACAAGTTGTCGCGGACGCTCATTGCAAGAAGCAGCCCTTCGTCTTTCCGGTCCTCCGTCACTAGCGCCAATCCGGCCCGGATCGCATCGCTCGGCTTGCGGATTTGCACCTTCTTGCCGTTGATGGCAATCGTTCCGCCGTCGATGGGCGATACCCCGAACAACGCTTTGGCCAGTTCCGTGCGTCCCGCTCCCATCAGGCCGGCGATGCCAACAATTTCACCAGCCCGGACGGAAAAGGAGATGCCGTGCAACACACCTTTTTGCGAGAGGTTCTCCACCCTAAGCTTCTCTTCGCCAAAATCGATGTGCGCTTTAGGGAAACGGTCCTTGATTTCCCGGCCAACCATCATTTTGACGATTTGATCCATGTTCGTCTCGGCCACCTTCTCCGTTCCGACATAGCGGCCGTCCCGCATCACCGTAATCCGGTCGCAAATCTGAAAAATCTCCTCCATCCGGTGCGAGATGTAGATCATCCCAACCCCTTGCCGCTTCAAGGAAGCGATCACCTGAAACAGCCCTTCAATTTCCCGGTTCGTCAGCGCAGCCGTCGGTTCGTCCAGCACCAAAATTTCCGTATTCATCGACAGGGCCTTGGCGATTTCGACCATCTGCTGCTGGCCAACAGACAATTCTCCGACTATGGCCTCCGGAGGAATCATCAGCCCAAGCTGCGACAAATACCGGGCCGACTCCCGCTTCATTTTGCGCCAATCGATCAGCCGGGTGGGGCCAAGCGTAAATTCCCGTCCGAGAAAAATATTTTCCATCACCGTCAAATGCGGGATCAGATTCAGCTCCTGGTGAATCATCACGATGCCAAGCTCCTGCGCGGCCGACGGCGACAAAATGGACCGCTCCTTGCCCTTAACCCGCACCGTTCCGCTGTCTTTCGTATAGATGCCGTTTAATATTTTCATCAGGGTCGATTTTCCAGCGCCATTTTCCCCCATCAAGGCGTGCACTTCGCCGGCTTCAAGCGTAAATTTCACCTGCTCCAGCACTTTTACGCCGGAAAAGCTTTTGTCGATTCCTTCCATCTCCAAAAGCGGCGTATTCATCTATAGCCCCCCCATCCTAAAAAATGACTCCCGCGTGCAAAATTACGTTGGCGTACGGCGTACATTCGCCGGTACGAACGACCGCTTTGGCCTCGCGGGTCAACTGCTTGAACCGCTCGTGCGTTACGTTGCCTTCGGCCGCCCCTTCAAGCAGAAGCGCCGTCTTTTCGTACAATTCCGGGCTGGCCTCCTTCATTTCAGCGGCGACCGTGTACCGCTCCACCTGCATTTCCTCCAAAATCGTCTCCAGCGTCTCCACATATCCGGGCACCCCGCGCTTCAGCGCCAGATCGATCCGTCTTACGCCGGGAGGAATCGGCAGTCCGCAATCGGCAATGACGATGGTGTCCGTATGGCCGAGTTCGCTGATCACTCTTGACAATTCGCTGTTGATGATTCCGATTTTTTTCATCGCTCATTCTCCTGTCTTGTTTTTCAGCTTTGCGGCGAACCGCTCCGCTTCCGCTTCGGAAGGCATGCCCGCCTGAGCGCCGAATTTCGTAACGGCGAGCGCGGATACGAGCGCCGCATATTCAACCGCTTCGCGCAAGCTCCGTCCCTTAGCGAGCGATACGGCCAAACCGGCATTGTAGCAGTCACCCGCTCCCGTCGTATCCACCACCTTAACCTGATGGCCCGGGACGGTTCGCACCTCGCCGTCCTCCGTCAAATAAGCGGAACCGTCCGCTCCAAGCGTCGTAATAATGTGCTTAGCTTCCATCTCTTTCATACGCCGCATCGCCGCCGCAAGCTTTGTCCCGTCCGCATCCATACCGGTGTAACGGCTTAGCTCCGTACGGTTTGGCGTAACGTAGTCGACATAGCCGAATAATTCCGGCGGCAAAGGCTGCGCGGGCGCGGGATTCAGCACGACCGTCTTGCCGAGCGACTTCGCTTTCTGCGCCGCGTAGAAGACGGTGTCCACCGGAATTTCAAGCTGCAGCAGCACGATATCCGCCCGGCGAAGCTTGTCTTCGTTCTCATCGATGTCCTCCGGGCTCACCCGGTAGTTTGCGCCGGGCACAACCACGATGCTGTTGTCTCCTTCCGCGACATAAATCGAAGCTACGCCCGTCGTGCAGCCGGGCAGGCGCTTCACGCCGCTGATGTCAACGCCATCCTGCCGCAGAGCTTCGAGCAGTTCCCGGCCAAAAGCGTCCTCGCCAACCGCGCCGATCATCGCCGTCTCCGCGCCAAGCCGCGCCGCCGCAACCGCCTGGTTCGCTCCTTTCCCCCCGGGGATGAAGCGAATCTGTTCGCCAAGCAGCGTTTCCCCAACCTGCGGATGCTGGCGCGTTTCCACCACAATATCCATATTCAAGCTGCCAATGACCGCCACTTTCGGTTTATTCATCGCACTCTATCCTTCCTGAAAATTGGGTATCTTTATCTTATTTAGGATCAAACGCCAACGTCGAGTCTCTGGCGATCAGCTTCACGTCAAGCTCGTAAAGCCGATCCTCCTCCAGCGTGCCTTCGATCTTCTTGATCAGCAGGCGCGAAATCAGCGCGCCCATTTCATAAATCGGCTGCGCGATCGTCGTCAGCTCGGGCACCGTAATTTCCGTCGTCTGGATGCCGTCGAAGCCGCACAGCGCCACCTGCTTGCCAACTTTGATGCCCATGCGGTTAAGCGCTTTCAATGCGCCGATCGCCATCAGATCGTTGCCGGCAAAAATGCCGTCGATATCAGGGTGACGCCGCATCAGCCGCTCGGTCGCGTTCATCCCGCCGCGAATCCGAAAGTCGCCTTCTTCAAGCAAGGTCGGCGTGTACCAATTAAACCGCTGCACCTCCTCTTCAAAGCCGATCAGCCGCTCCTTTCCGGTGATCAAATGCTGCGGGCCGTAGATATGGGCGATTTTCCGGCAGCCGATCTCAAGCAGATGCCGAACCGCCATCGCCGCGCCTTCTTTGTTTTTTGATCGGACGACGCTGGAGCTTTGCTCCGACGGGCCGCGGTCCAGGCAAACGTAAGGAATGCCGAGCTTGGTCAGCATTTCCGCATCGCCGGGTCCGAACGTCTGGGAAGCGAAAATAAAGCCGTCGATATATTTCTTCTTGAGCGTTTCGATATATCGTCTTTCCTTATCCCCCTGATCGTCCGAATTGCCCAAAATCACCGTATATCCGTAAGTGGCGGCGACGTCCTCCACCGCTCGGGCCAGATCCGAGAAAAACAGGTTCGAAATATCCGGCAAAATGAGCGCAATCGTCTTCGTCTTCTTTCCGGCCAGCCCCCGCGCCACCTGATTCGGCGCATAATCGAGCTTCTCGATCGCGGCTTTGATCGACCGCTGCGTTTCCCCGTTGACATAACCGCTTTTGTTCAAATAACGCGATACGGTCGAGACGGACACGCCGGCCAATTTGGCCACATCACGAATCGTTGCGATAACAATCCCTCCCGCCGCTAAACATGGTATCGGTACCACAAAAATTTAAATAACATATCACGGAAAATTTATACATATAGAATTAAGATTTGTTATTTGAATGTGGTAACGGTACCACATTTCTTGCTGTAAATATACCATGCCGGCGAAAAAAAAGCAACCCGGCTTGTCGAATCCTGTTGTTCTTCTGTGATAATGTCACCCTATAACTGTTCTGAGATAATGTCACTATGGGACAGGAGACATTAACTTTGACAAGAACAGAACTAAAGAAGGTAGTTGTGGTGGAGAAAGTCCTTGAGGGACATATGACAAACAGAGAAGGAGCAGCAGCCCTAGGGCTGACGGAGCGGCAGATTATTCGACTGAAGAAGAAATATTGTGTTGAGGGAGGAGCGCAGGGAATCATTCATAAAAATCGAGGAAGGAAACCGGTATATGCTTTAAGCGATGAACTAAAGGAACAAGTTGTCACCTTATATCAGACGAAGTATCACGGTAGTAACAGTTGTCATTATGCGGAGTTGTTAGAGGAACATGAAGCGATACAAATTAGCCCCTCGAGTGTGCGTAGAATCCTGCTGGATCAAGGGATAAAACAAGTGAAACCAAGACGGCGCAGTAAAGCACATCCGCCTCGTCAACGTAAGGCTCAGGCCGGAATGCTATGGCAAATTGATGCGACACCTTATGCCTGGCTTGAAAACCGGGCCCCCGCCTTTGCACTACACGCAGCCATTGACGATGCGACAGGCATTGTCGTCGGTGCCGTATTCCGTAAGAACGAGTGTCGTGAAGGCTACTTCTTGGTGATGCAGCAGGGCATTGAGCAATATGGTGTACCCCTTGGTTTATACAGTGATCGGCACACCATCTTCCGATCGCCGAATGAGAAGCTCACCGTGGAGCAGGAGCTTGCCGGAAAAACCAAACCTCTATCCAATTTCGGTAAAGCCATGGCTGACCTACATATTGAGCATATCAAGGCGATTACGCCTCAAGCCAAGGGACGTATAGAAAGGCTCTGGAAAACGTTCCAGGACCGTCTGGTGATTGAACTGCGGCTCTTGGGTGTGAAGTCGATGGATGAAGCAAATAAGGTGCTTCCTCTTCTGCTCGACAAGCACAATCGCAAGTTTGCCGTTCTGCCGAAGGAAGCTGACTCGGCTTATATACCACTTGACTCTGCCGTCCATCTTGGGCATATCTTCACGGTTCGTGAATATCGCCAAATGGGTACTGGCAACACGCTTTCATACAATGGAAAGATCTACACTCTCGCCAAACCGATTCCTCTCCGACTTGATGCCAAGTCTACAGTCGAAGTACGTGAGACTTTAAACGGTGAAATTCTGTTGTGGTACCAAGGACAAGCCTTACCTTTAAAAAGGACGGAAAAACCTCAACGAGTGGCTGAAGAAACAAAAAAAGCGAGTTCTGCGCAGCCACGCAAACCCGCTGTAGATCATCCGTGGAGATCCACGGTAAACACCATGGCTAAGCTTAGCACAAAACGAAGCTCATTCCAAGATGCTATATACTCACAGCATAACAGCTATGCGGAGACCTCCTGGTAAAACAGGAGGCTCTAACAAATAAAGTGACATTTTCATAGCACAGTTAAGGTGACATTTTCACAGACGATTGACACCCGGCTTGTCGAATCCACAAACAGCAGGTTGTAATCTTCGTTTTTAGCGAGGTGCCATGGTTACTATTAAAGATATCGCGCGGGTCGCCGGCGTCTCGCATACCACCGTATCAAGAGCGCTGAACGGAAACCCGCTGATCAAAAAAGAGACTCGTGAGCGGATTGAAAAAATCGCCGCCGAACTAAACTATATTCCCAATTACAGCGCCAAAAGCCTGGTGATGAAAAGGTCCTATACGATCGTCCTCTTCAGAAAGACAAAATCCCCCAAAATTGTGAACCTCTGAACCCATTTCTTACTGCTTAATACTAAACCTCGCCAAACACTACCAGACCTCTCTTGCTCTAAGATCCGCACAAAACGTCAAACCCGCAATATAAAACGGATACAATCCACACGCAGCGATCATGACCAACCCCATCCCCGGAAGCGGCACCTCTTGGGGATCGGTGATCGGATAGGCGGAGGCAAACCCTTTGATGAATAGCAGGAAATAAGGAATCCACAAGATCGTTGCCAGGTATTTTCGTTTCCCCGGGCTTAGCTGGAACTTCGTCAGAACATAAGCGAGGATGGAGAACAGAACAATGAGCAGGAACACCGCCACAGGTACATAACGATCCATATGGGCGATTCCGGTAACTCTTTCAAGCCGATACACATTCATCAGAAGCTCCACTTGAACAAATAGGGAAAAAGCATACAGCACGCTAACTCCATTCACTTTCCACATCATCTTTGCGTTGAACCTCCCTCACTCACCATTGGGTTCGTTGGGATCATAGGAGCTCGCCAGCAGCCCCTACGACCCCATCTCCTCCTCGATCCGTTTCATAAACTCATCCACAGCGCTGTAGCCGAGCTGCTTCAGGTACCAGTTGTTCGCAGCGGCCTCGATCAGGCCGGCGACATCCCGGCCGGGTTGGAGCTGGATTTCGATGTGCGGGATTTGGACCCCTAAGTATTCCGTACACTGCGGCACCGTCTCCAGTTCGTTGTTGAGGGCATGTTCCTGCCACGGCACCAGCTCGATATCCAAGACAATCCGTGTCTCATCCTGAAAAGCCCGACGTCCATACTGCCGTACCACGTTGATCAGCCCGATGCTGCGTAGAGCCAGGAATTCGCGGGTCGTTTCGTTATGGGTTCCGAGCAGCGTGGTTGGGCTTAATTTTTTTAACACGACAATATCGTCTGCGACCAAACGGTGCCCTCTGCGAATCAGGGTATGCGCTGTTTCGCTCTTGCCGATGCCAGACTTGCCGCGTAGCAGGATGCCGATCCCCGAGACGTTCACGCACACCCCATGGATCGAGATCTCCGGAGCCAGCGCCTTAACCAAATAACTGTCCAGCTTGGCGATAAACTCCGTCGCTGTCTCTTCCGTACGCAGCAACGGAATGCCTTCCTCCTCGCAGTACAGCTCTAAATATGGAATCTCCTGCTGCCCGGACGTCACGATAAAGCACGGAGGGTGATATTTCACGATGTTCCCGATCCGCAGCTTGCGTTCCTCCACGCTTAACGTCAAGAGGTAGTTGATCTCCTTACGGCCCAACACCTGCACCCGATTCATTGGAAAAAAATCGAAATATCCCACGAACTCCAGCCCCGGCCGATGCGTCCGAGGACGAGTAATCTCCCGATCCATCCGTTCCGCCCCTGCGAGCACTTCCAATTTAAACGTGTCCACCAGCTTCTGTACGGTAATCGTCTTCATCTGATTCTCCTCCTTCCGGTTCATTCCGACCGGCCTCCCATCCAGCGTCCCGGATCTTTAAGCGGTTCGTTATCGGAGAACAAATCCGGCTCCTCCTTCAACATTTCCGTAATCACTTCCGCCACGCCGGCCGCATCGCAGACCCGTACCACGGCATCTCCCAATTTCCCCTTGCGCAAGGCACCTCGATGCTCAAGCACTTCTTCCACCTTCCAAAAATGCTCCGACCAAGGCAACCCGCAATGTCTGCGGGAAGGGACCGGAATTTCTGCACCGTCCGGCGTGATTGTGTACAACATTTCGTGATCGTCCGTGAGTCTTCCCGGGATATCCACCCACTCCTCGACCCCATGGATGAAGGTATTCCGTCTCAAATCGACCCCAACGAGCAGAATTGTCGCTTTGCGGTCGAGCAGCTTCCCCCACGAGGATCCTCGGGCACAAGGCGTATCAAACAGATGATCCTCCGCCGTAAACGCCTTAGCGTCCCATCCTAACGCGGCGACCGAATGGGTGGGATGCCACGACCGGATGACGCCGGGTCTCTTGCGGAACAGCTCCGGCAGAATGCCAACGCACACCGGCGAATGCTCCACCTCAAATCGGGGGCGATCCTTATTGATATATGACCAAGTATGCGTGGGGAACACCAGCAGCCCCTGCGACATATACTCTGAAAACGCATCCAAAACTGTATCTGCGCCGCCCTCTACCTCACCTAGGCTTTTCATGGAGGAATGGACTAGCACGGTTCCTGCACTGTCCAACCCTAGGGCCTCCAGTTGGCGGATTAAACTCTCTTTCGTATGCCTCATCCTTGGCCTCTCCCCTCTCGTACAAACCTTGCTGCTTCAGCACACTGCTCCTCCGTCACCGCCTCCAGTGTCACGAAGCTAAGGGGCTTATGCTGCTCCAGCAGCCTCCAAAACAGCGGGTAGTTCAGCTCCCCTAGTCCTGCGGCGGTTTCTATCAATTCGCCGTTTGCGCCGCGTCGCAGATCCTTGGCATGGGCGCTGACGATGCACGAGCCCAGCAGATCGAAGGCCGTCTGGATCACTTCGTCCTGGCGGTCGAAGTTAGCGGCATTCATCAAATTGCATGGGTCGAGAACGACGCCCACACAGGAGGAGGGGAAGCGTTCCAGCGTTTGCGCCATCGTCTCTGGCGAGTCGATCAAGTGCCCTTGGGCCGCTTCAAGGCCGATGGTGACGCCCCAGCGTTCGGCTTCATCGACCAGCTCCTCCAATGCGCGGTTGAGGCGCACCCAATACTCCGGCAATCGTTCCGGGTCCGCCGGCTTGCCAACCTCCGTCGCCACGATCGGCGCACCAAAATGCCGCGCATGGCGCAGATGCTCCTTGAACCGGTCCACATTGTGCCGGTAGCTCTCCTCATCCAAGTCGATCAGGCTGGCATAACAGCCCAGCACGGCGATCCGCACACGGTGGTCCGCAAACGCGCCGCCGATCTCAGAAGCCAAGCCCGGGCTTAATTTGCCCAGCGAGCAATCCACGTCCGAAATGGCTTTGGACAACGCCAACTGCACATAAGGAAATTCATAGGCGGCCACCTTCGCCGCCAACTCTCGAAAAGGCTGCTTCCCCAACAAATGCGCCAAAATTCCTGCCGACACTTGCCTCTCCTCCTTTTTCTCATATCCCATAGGTAAACGATAGAGCACGCTCAACATGACCCTCAAGCCTTCGATGGACTGCTTCTTCGATACAATTGATTGATTTGGTTCGCTAGATAGCTCGGACTATAAGGGGTACCTTCCTCAATCCACCAGGTGACGATCCCCAGCGTCGATGCGGCAATGACCTCTATCGGAACTTGCTTGGAGGGATCTGCCGGCTTCCTGCGCTCCCGCCGCGTCGATACGATGTTCATCATGATCTCGAACAGTTGATGGCGGAACTCTTTATTTTCGAGCAGCACTTGGAATAACGCCGCGTTCTCATAAATCTCCTCCAGAAAGGAAACGAGCGGATTGTTGTCCTTCGTCGGACCGCCCTCGGTGAGCGGGTGAATTCTCCGGGCCAACTCGTCTAACACTTCCTTCGTCAGCTGCTCCAGCAAATCCTCCACATCGCGATAATGCAAGTAAAACGTAGCGCGGTTTAACCCCGCCCGATCGGCCAAGCCTTGCACGGTGACTTTGCGCAGATCGTTGTTCTCTTGCAGCAATGCGATCAACGCCTCCCGGAACATTCGCTTGGTCCGAATGACGCGGGGGTCCACCTTGCCCTCCTTATTGCTCGACATTTCGTTTCTCCTTTGACGATCATCTGCAAATTATTCAACACAGACCCGGTCAACTGTTGATTAGTCTACACTTCGGCGGAATGTGTAAATGGTCTTTTGAATCGTTGCGTGGTAGTATTTTTTATCGACAGAATATCAATTACTTGACTGCCCGTCAATGAATTCCCCTTTGTGAAAGGAGCAACACCGTGAACACCGCAACACCAAATGTGAATAAAAAAATCCTGATGCCCGTCCTGCTCTTGGGCTCGTTCTTATCGATCTTGAACCAAACGATCCTGAATGTCGCCTTGCCCGACTTAATGAAGGAATTCGCCATTTCGGCCACGACCGTGCAATGGCTGATTACCGGCTTCATGCTGGTGAACGGGATCCTCGTGCCGATTACAGCTTTTCTGATGCAACGATTCACGACCCGGCAGTTGTTCATTAGCTCCATGCTCTTGCTGCTCGCCGGAACGTTCATTAGCGCCGTCGCTCCCAGCTTTCCGTTTCTATTAACGGGGCGGTTGATTCAAGCCGCAGGGGCGGGCATTATCATGCCGCTGTTGATGATGGTCGTGATGGTGATCTTCCCGAAGGAAGGGCGCGGCGCAGCGATGGGACTCATCGGTCTCGCGATGATCGTAGCCCCGGCGATTGGCCCGACTTTGGCCGGCTTGGTGATCGAGCATTTTTCCTGGCGGTGGATTTTTATCGGGATGCTGCCGCTGGTTGCGATCGTCATTCCGTTAGCGTTGAAATATATGGTGAATGTCTCGGAGACCTCGAAACCTAAGCTGGACCTGGTTAGCATGGTCTACTCGACGCTGGGGTTCGGCGGTCTTCTTTTTGGCTTCAGCAGTGCAGGAAATAAAGGCTGGGGGAGTGCCGAAGTGCTGGCGTGTCTGATTGTCGGCGGTATTTTCCTGTTCATGTTCTGCTGGAGGCAGTTTACTTCGTCCACACCGCTGATGGATTTGCGAGTATTTAAGGAAAAGATGTACTCCGTCACCACGATCATCAGCATTATGATTATAATGGTGATGTATGCGGATATGATCCTGTTGCCGATTTACTTGCAGACCAGTCGGGGCTTCTCGGTGCTGGACACCGGCTTGCTGCTGCTGCCAGGGGCTTTAATTAATGCGTTATTGTCGCCGGTTTCCGGACGTTTGCTGGATAAATTCGGGGTCAAGCCGATTGCGATTATCGGGCTGTTGTTTACGATTCCGGCGATTTGGGGCGTTACGCATTTAACGGAAACAACGTCGTATACGTACCTGGTATTCCGTACGATTGTACTGCGCATCGGCTTGAGCTTCTTAACGATGCCGCTAAATACCGCGGGACTCAACGCTCTGCCGAAGCAGCTAAATGCCCACGGTTCGGCCGTAACGAACACGGTCCGTCAGGTCGCCGGTGCGATCGGAACAGCCTTGGTGGTCACCATTTATACCACGCGAACCAAAAGTCATGCCGCCGAGCTGATGCATTCCGGTCAAACCTTGTCTAAGGCACAGCTGAAAGAGATGTCGACCATTCTAGGAACCAACGACGCTTATCTTTGCATGGGAATCCTGAGCATCGTGATCCTGGCGGTGACGATCTTCATGCCAAATCGCCGAGGCGAAGCAAAGCTGAAGGGAACCCGAGGAACGCAAGAAAACGTACAACCGTCCATGAAAGAATCTTAAGGGGAACATTTTGGATAAAGTCAGAGAGGACCTCCTAGCGTAAGACTGATTATAAGCTACAATGTGCAGTTAGCTTGTAAATGAGAAAAAAAAGCCCCCCTAAATAAGGGGGGAATAAAGTTCCGTGAAAAATGATATATCATGGTATCTCCGTTCTAAAAGGTTATGACCCACCACTTATAAATTGAATTACACCAATTAAAAATAGTAATAACCAAATAGAGATGATAATAGTTATTACCTTTTTTATTAACTTCCATTTCTTGTCATGAAAATCCATTCGCTTCTCTAAATCATTTAAACGTTGTTCAACGTCTTTATGTTCATTATTAGCATTCATATATAGATTCCTTTCGTTGTATAATATCAAGCTACCACCTTCTGACAAGGTGGTAGCTTATGATGAAATGAAATTCTTAGCTGAAAGTCATATAATATGCTTCTGCTTTTGTAAGAACATCACCAACACCTTCCCAAATTATTGAGAGGGTTCTATCTCCTCTAATCCAGGCCCATCCTGAGAGTCCGCCAGAGTTGATACCATAAGTTGTTCTAGCGTCGCTGTGTCCCCAGGAATTCCCTGGATGGAATCCACGTAATACACTATCGGTATCAGTCACTTTTACTATTTTATAATCACCAGACTTGTCATGTCTTTCAAATTGTACAATACCTACAATCCAGGAAAGGTTTGTTCCCCCCCACCTAATCCGTCTCCCCAAATTGTTTGTTCAGAATAATCGGTGTATGTAGCGGTTGGAGAAACGGAATTAAGAATATTCGAATTATTATACATTTTTTCCAAATCAGCGTAATACTGTAGTAATGCTGCATATTCATCAAAACTATTAACAATAATCGCTCCGTTTTCAAACTTCATATCGCTAAGTTTTTTCGATGTTACTCTCTTAAATCCTGTAGCCTCTAGTACTGCTTTCTTTGAGTGAAATTTCCCCTTTACTGATTCAAAGTATTTTGAAGGTACAATATCACGAACAGAAACTGTCTGTAAGCTTGCATTGTTACTTACATCACTCTTTTTAGAAAATTGATCATCGCTAGCATTTGCAGCTCCTAAAGATGTAAACAATAGCACGATAGATAATAAAAATATTGCTCCTTTTTTGAACATAATTCTCATTATATCCCATTTTTGTTAATAATGATTTCGCCTAAATATTACCATTAAACTCATTTTCACGTCAACCGCAATTGTGTTATTTTTACATATAATCTATATACAAGCTAACTTTTACTAAAATTAACTCTTTAATTGCTTGCTCGACAAAAGAAAGGATTGAGAGACATCAGAAACGATTTCAAGTATAGTGGCAGAAGAGAAAATAAATGGAGAAAGTTGTAAAAGATTGAGAGTGAATCATAGCGATCTGTAGAAATTGATGAGTTGGTTGGTTAATTATTACGTTTCTGTTCCTCCATTACAATCTATTAACCTCATGCATGAAATAAAAAACTCCAAATGACATACTCTTCCAAATCATATAAAATAAATAAGACAATTTGAACTATTATCTCAGTACAAAATTATTGCATCACATGTTAGGCAATACTCAAAAATTTAAGGAGGAGTGAACTTGATCAAATCCCGCAGTCCTAAATTTATCCTTGCATCCTTGCTTGCGGCCAGCCTGGCAGCCCTGCCATTCACGGCGTCTGCAGCAGACACGAGCAATGCAGCAACCGTAGAACTCCGCATTATGGAGACGACCGACCTCCATGTGAACATCGTGAACTACGACTATTTTGCGGATAAGCCTACCGATGAGTACGGCTTGGCCAAGACCGCCACGCTGATCAAGCAAGCGCGTGCGGAAGCGAAGAACAGCTTGCTGATCGACAACGGTGACCTGATTCAAGGGAATCCGCTGGGCGACTATGTCGCGACGGTAGACAAGCTGCAAGAGGGCGAGACCCATCCGGTTTACAAAGCGATGAATTTGCTTGGTTATGATGTCGGCAACTTCGGCAACCACGAGTTCAACTACGGTCTGGATTTCCTGAAGACGGCGGTAGCAGGCTCGGATTTTCCTTACGTCAACGCCAACATTTACTTAGATGATCAAGATCAAGACCCTTCGAACGACAAAAACGCCTTCACTCCATACATCATCCTCGACAAAGAGGTGACCGACAGCACCGGAGCGAAGCACACGCTGAAGGTTGGCGTGATCGGCTTCGTGCCTCCGCAAATTTTGTCTTGGGACAAGGCGAATCTTGAAGGGAAAGTTATCACGAAGGATATCGTAGAAACTGCAAAGAAATTCGTTCCTGAGATGAAAAAAGCAGGCGCAGACCTCATCATCGCGGTACCGCACTCCGGCTTCGAGGACATTCCGCAAACCCCGCTGATGGAGAACTCCGTCCTCTACCTGAGCAAGGTGGAAGGCATCGACGCGATCCTGTTCGGTCACGCGCATAAGGTGTTCCCGGACGCTTCCTTCGAAGGCAAAACCGGCGTCGACCTGGCCAAAGGGACGATCAACGGTGTTCCTGCCGTAGAACCGGGATATTGGGGCAACAACTTGGGAATCATCGACCTGACGCTGGAGAAATCCGGTGATACTTGGACGGTGAAGAATTCCAAAGTCGCTGTGAAGCCGATTTACGATACGGAGAATAAGAAGCCGCTGGTAGATGCCGACCCAACGATCTGGGACGCGATTAAAGAGGACCACGAGGCTACCCTGGAATACATCCGCGGCCCGGTGGGCAAGACAACGGCTCCAATTAACAGCTGGTTCGCCCTGATTCAGGACGATCCTTCCATCCAAATCGTGACCAACGCGCAAAAATGGTACGTCGAGAAGCATCTGCAAGGCACGGAATACGAAGGATTGCCCGTACTGTCGGCAGGCGCTCCATTTAAAGCCGGCGGACGTCAAGGCGCGAACTACTATACGGATATTCCTGCCGGGGATATCGCGATTAAGAACGTAGCCGACCTGTACCTGTACTCCAACACAGTAAACGCTGTGCTGGTAACCGGCGCCGAGCTTAAGGAATGGCTCGAATGGTCCGCCGGACAGTTCAACCAAATCGATCCGAACAAAACGGAAGAGCAAGAATTGGTGAACTACGATTTCCCTACGTATAACTATGATGTGATCGACGGCGTAACGTATCAAATCGACGTGACGCAACCGGCGAAATACGATGCGAAAGGCAACTTGGTCAATGAAAAAGCCAGCCGGATCGTGAATCTGTCCTATAACGGCAAGCCGATTGATCCTGAGCAAAAATTCGTTGTCGCCAGCAACAACTATCGCGCGTCGTCCAGCAAATTTGCGAACCCGGACGGCAAGCGCATCATCCTGGCTTCGCCGGATGAGAACCGCCAAGTCATCATCGACTACATCCGTGAGAACGGCACGATCAACCCGACGGCAGACGGCAACTGGTCGCTCGCTCCGTTCGGTAACGCCAACGTGACGTTCGAAACTTCGCCAGCCGCTAAGGAAGCCGCTGCGAAGGCCGGCAACCTGGAGTATGTAACTAATACGGAAGACGGCTATGCCAAGTTCAAGCTGAGCTCGGCAGCGGAGTCGGTGAACCCGACTCCGGAACCAACGCCAACGCCAACGCCAGAACCGACACCGGAACCTGCACCTGCACCAACACCGGCCCCTACGCCGAAGCCTGAACCTGCTCCTGCAACTGAGAAGGACATCGTCCACATCGTGAAGAAGGGTGACACGTTGTACCACATTGCACTGGAGCACGGCACGACGTGGCAAGCACTGGCCAAGTACAACAAACTGAAGAATCCGCACTTGATCCGGATTGGACAGAAGATTTTGATTCCGGTGAAGAAATAAGAACAGCGGTTTAAACCCAAAAGCCAAAGCCGCCTCCTGTAGGTCGTCATCCGACCCGCCGAGAGGCGGCTTTTCTTGATAGGTGCGCACACCTACAATTTCACCGTCTTGTTCAGCTCCGCTTCCGTTTCCTTGCCCGTCAGCTGGGAGAACATGCGCTTGATCACTTTGACGAGATTGCCGGTTTCCCAATATTCCGCCGCTTCGGCCTTCACTTTGATCAGGACTAGATTCGGATCGTCGCTGGTCGTATGCAGGAACTTGGCATAGGCGGCGTTCCAAAACTGCTTAATCTTCTCCCGGTCGTTGACCACCTCCGCCGTCCCGCGTACCGATACGTAGGAATCCCCAACGTACGACACGTTCACATGAGGATGATCCTTCAGCTGGCTGTATTTATCCGTCTCCTCTTTGGTGAGGAACCACAGATCCCCGTCAAATTCGACTTCCTGGGTTTTCATCGGACGCGCCACCAGCCCTTCCTTCGTCACCGTGGTCAGCATCGCGATGTCGATGCCCTTGATCAATTTCCGCACCGTCTCCACCGCTTCTTGGTGCGCCGTCTGGTTATTTGTCACTGTCATGTCTGTTCACTCCGTTTAGGTTATTTTTTCTTACCTGTTGTTAGATTGAACAGAACTTCTAAAAATAACCGCTAATCACGCTCCCGAGCTAACGGACCTCATTGGCGCTATTTATCCATTTCCCGAGAATTTCCCGTTGTAACGGACTCCAAGTACCTTATTGGGCTCTTTTTCTCATCATTCGAGTTCATCTTTGGCTAATAACGCCCCGTGAGTCCGTTAGAGCTGCGAACATCCCCTGCAAGGACATTTAACGTCTCTGGAGTCCGTTAGCTCAGTTGCCCATCCCAAAAAATCCCCCTGACAACACCTCTGTCCGGATTACATACACGAATAACATTTTTACTCTTGCGTTCCGCCCGTCAATCCCCGTACGAACGCCTCGAAGTTCGGCGCGAGAGGAGTGGCCTTCTTGCTGGCCTTCTCAACGTAAACCACCTCCGGCTCGCCAACGTTGGTGGATTCCCGATAATCAAGCATCACGACCCCGGTGTCAGACGGCGTATCGCAGAGGACCACACCGAATTCGGGATATCCTTCCCGCTCGATCGTGGCACGGCTTCCGGCTGCCCCGCACAGGGAGTGCGGTTTTTCCCGTCCGATGCCCATGATTCCTAGAATCTCGATGGTCTCGCCGGTTTGAGTCCGGAAGTATCGGTTCCGAGGGATTCCACCATTATGCACTTTCATCAGGTTCACATAAAAAGCCGGCAACCGGAAAACAAGTGACTCCTCCACAGACTCGACCAGCGCATCTGTAGGTGGCGCCGAGACGTACTTCTCTGCCGCAGGATTGTCATCGTCCCAGAAGCCCTCCGCGTCAAAATCCCCTTCGAAAACGACCGGTTCCGCCGCGATTTGCTCGCCCTCCGAACCCTTAGCTTCCGCCGCTTCAGACGCAGACGACTCCGATGTTGCTTCCTCGTCCCCAGCCTCGCCTGCAGCTGTCTTCTCTTCGATCCAACTCAAGAACTCCAACGTATCCTCGTCTCCCGGCTCCAACCGATCTGCCGTCTCAAACGCGATCCGCGCTTCGTCATACCGATCCAAATAGTAATACGCCAAGCCGATCCGATAATGCCACAACGGGTCATCCTGACCCTCATCAGCAATCTTCAGGAATTGCTCAACCGCCTCTTCGTACCGTTCCAGATTATTCAGCGCACGCCCCAAATGGCTGATCAGCTGATAATCTCTTTCTTCCTCCGGCACGTCCATGACCGCTTGAACGATCTTTTCGTATTCATCCTCTTCATGCCACGTTTGCAGCTGTTCCAATAGCTCTTCTCTCATTGATTGGCCTCCCAAGCGCATTGTCCATAAGAAAATTATACCATTCCCGGGACATGCATCACCAGCGAAGCCCATCGGAGTTGAAATGTTGCCCGTCTTAACTTTCTGCTAACCAATTCTCCGCCTCGGCTTGGCTGGCAAACACCCGAAGAGTATTCCCCCGATGGGACTCTGCGAGCAGGTCCTTCATCCGGCCTTTAATGAGGCTCCCGTCGGCAACCACAAGGGCAGTCCGAAGCGAGAAGTTCACAAATTTCTGCAGAATCTCTCCGGCCAATCCCGTTCTCAAGTTGAAAAAATCCTCGGACAACGCCTCAGCATAAACAATGAGCCGTCCGGCGTTGTGCTCGATGCACGCTTCGATGAGGCGAATCGCGTCCTGCCCGGTGGTGATCGGCGGTTCGGCAGACGTGACGACCACGATGGTTTGGTTATTTTTCTCCACAACTTGATAGTTCACAGGTTTCTCCCCTTTCTTATTCGAACGAATCCCCAAATCCTCGCGAAGTTGGCGGATCCAGTCCAGCTCGCTCCGGTATTGCTCCAGAACCCGTCCATGAATTTGATCCCAGAGATAGGCTTCCCGAGGGGTGCGACGCGGGGAAAACTCACCCCGGCGCAGCTTCTCCTCCTCTGCGGCGAGCAGCAGATAAATTTCGTGCTCATACCCCGTAAGGAGGGCGTTCAGTTCGTCTTCACCCAACGAATCCGCCCAGGCGAGGCGCACGAGGAAGGTATTTTTGAACTCCGGCAGCTCTGGCGGGGACAGTACCCAGGCCTTCAGTTCTTCCCGCCCGGCATCCGTGATCGTGTAGATCTTCTTCGATGGGGCGCTGTCTTGATGCTGGACCTCGTTCGTCACCCAGCCCTCCTCCAGCAGCTCAACTAACGCCTTGTAAATTTGATTGTTATTGCCCGACCAAGGCATAAACGGTGAATCCTGAATGATCTTCTTCAAATCGTAACCGGTCAGAGACCGGGCGCTCAGCATCCCCAAAATCGCGTAATTAATCGACATGTTGCTCACCTCTGTTTTGTTTAACGTATGTTAATAGTAACATATGTTTTCTAAAACGCAATAGTCTAGGGTAAGGCGTAGGGGGAGAAGAAACTGGGAGAGCTAAGAAGACGAAGGGTGCTCCGGTGGCTAGTAGAACTAATTGGTGCGGATGAGCTAAGGGACAGGAGAGCCGCTATTGGAGCAAAATAGGTTGGCTCCTAATACTTAACGGACTCCACAGACCTTATTCAGGTTGGTTTGGCCAAATTCTTGCCTGTACCCGACTCATAAAGGCACTCCGATCCGTTAAAACGGGAAATCGCCGGGAAATTGAGCAATAAGGACATTACGGTCCGTAGCTGAAACGTCGGCTCGATGTCGTAGCCCCGCCATACATTTCTGGATGGGGGACTCCATTTTTGCTATACTAAGACTATGAAAACCACGATAACTACACCTAATCCGGAACCAAAGCTTACGAAAAAAGGGAGAGAAACGCGCAGCCGCATCATCGCTGCCGCTGCTAAACTGATGTTCGAACGCGGGGTCGCGGGGACGAGCGTGGAGGATGTGCAGAAGGAGGCGAAGGTCAGCTCCTCGCAGCTTTATCATTATTTTAAGGAGAAGCGGGATCTGGTGCTGGCCGTCATCCTATACCAGACCGAGCAGGTGTTAGGTGCACAAGAACCCTTGCTCAGCCATCTGGACAGCATGGAAGCCCTGCAGGCCTGGCGTGACGCCGTGATCCAATCGCAGATTGACCGGAAGTTTCAGGGCGGATGCCCCATCGGTTCATTGGCCAGCGAGCTGGCCGATATGGAACCAGCGGCCCGGTCTGCGCTGGCTTCCTGCTTCCTGCAATGGGAGCAGGCGATTAGCCAAGGGCTTCGTGCGATGCGGGATCGCGGTGAAATGCGCGCTGACGCCGATCCGGACCGGCTGGCACTGGCGCTGCTGACGGCGCTGCAAGGCGGACTGCTCATGACGCAGGTTCGCAAAGATATCTGCGCACTAGAGGCCGTGCTCGATGCGATGCTGGAGCATATCCGCTCCCATCTGGTCTAGAAACCACCCAGAAATGAAAATACGATATGAGGTACTCAGAAGGAGGGAAATTCGCCGTTTTCATCCCCCCGCAACCGGCGGAAAGCGCTTGGTTGCGGGGTTTTTGCGTTTTCGGGCCGGGGCTCGCCAACAAAATAAAAAAATGGAGTTGACAATCCAAAAAATCCAAATAAGAGGTGCGTCGATCATGTCTTTCACTCAAAGCTTGGACCAGTTAAAACAAGGAGTCATTGCAAATACACCAGCAGATGCGTATAACGAATTGCAGCGCTTGATCCGTGAGCAGCAACAAGCGGGCAGAGAGTACGGTTTGATGGAAGGTGAGAAGGCAAAGGATTTTACTCTGAAAAACCCGCTGGGGGAAACCGTGAACCTCTTCGACAAGCTGTCCCAAGGTCCGGTTGTGCTGACCTTTCAGAACATCTTCCTGAATCAGTTCAATCTGAATCTGGCGGAATATAACGCCACCAACCTTTGGATTCTGCCGATTCCGTCTACGTTTATGATCGACGAGTCCGGCATCATCCGCTCTGCCTATGTCGAACCGTACTTCATGAAACGCCCCGATCCGGAGGATATCCTGGAGCGGTTGAGACAGTTGTAATCATCGCCTTAGGATCGACGTTGCGACGCATGTTCCGGTTGGTCCTGGTGCCCCTCCCTCGCCATGTCAGACGAAGGGCGTTCAGAATCACCAAAATCACGCTGAACTCATGAATAAACATCCCCGAGGCTAAATAAATATGCCTCGTTAATACCCCCGCCAGCAACAGAACCACGACCGCGATGGCAAACGATACGTTTTGCTTCATATTGCGGACCGTGCGCTTCGCCAGCTGGCGGGCATATACGAGCTTATCCAGCCGGTCAGCCATAATGACCGCATCCGCAGTCTCTATCGCAATGTCCGTCCCCGCACCTCCCATCGCCAGCCCGATGTCCGCGGCGGCTATAGCCGGCGCGTCGTTGATGCCGTCTCCAAGCATCGTCACACGTCTGCCCTGCCGTTGCCATTCCTGGATCAACGCCACCTTATCTGCCGGAAGAAGCCCGGCGTGCACCTGGTCAATCCCAAGCCGGTCCGCAACCTGCTGAGCGGCATGCCGATTGTCGCCGGTCAGCATCACCACTCGCTTCACGCCTTTCCGCTTAAGCCCTTGGATCGCTTCCTGCGCTTCGGCTCGAACCGGGTCTGCGATGGCGATAACGCCAATCAACATTCCATCAGCAGCGGCGAACACAACCGTATACCCTCGCTTCTCTTGACGTTCTGCCTCGCCCCACACATCCTTGCTTATGGCAACGCCTTGCTGCTCCAACCATTCCCGCTTCCCGACCCGAACCGTCCGTCCGCGAACCTCACCACGAATCCCGCATCCTTTGTGCACTTCCACCTGCTTCGGCCGACCCGCCGGCTCTACATTCCGAGCCTTCGCTGCGTTCACAATCGCTTGTCCAAGCGGATGCTCCGATGCCGCTTCCAATGCAGCCGTCAGCTCCAACAGCTCGCGTTCCTGCACGCCGCCATAGGTGTGTACCGAAACCACGGTTGGTCTCCCCTCCGTTAAAGTCCCGGTTTTGTCGAACACAACCACCTCCGCCCGGGCGAGGTTTTCCAGGACTTCCCCGCCTTTGATCAACAAGCCGTTTGCGGCGCCGTTTCCCAATCCGGCAACCATTGACACCGGTACGGAAATCACCAGAGCCCCCGGACAAGCGATCACCAGAAACGTCAGGGCAAGCTCGGGATTCCGAGAGACGATGAACACCAGAACCGCCAACAGCAACATGCCCGGCGTATAATACGAAGCGAATTTGTCCAAAAACTTTTGCGTCTTCGCCTTGGACTCCTGGGCTTCTTCCACCAGCTCGATGATTTTGGCAAAGGTGGTGTCCTCCCCAACCTGCTCGGCGATGACTTCAAGGTAGCCCGTATCCACGGTTGTTCCGCTAAACACGTGGTCGTGGACCTGCTTGGCAACGGGCACCGGTTCGCCGGTAATCGCCGCCTCGTTAACGAGGGCTTGGCCGGAAGCGACCTGGCCGTCGACCGCGATCTTGCTGCCGGACGACAGAAGCACCCGGTCCCCGCGCACCACTTCGGACGCGAGCACCTTGACCTGAACGCCGTCCCGCAGGACGATGGCTTCCGCCGGGGCCATATCGATCAGGGCTTTCAAGGCGGAGCGCGTCTTGCTCAGCGTGATGGCCTCGAGGTATGCCCCGAGCCGGAATAAGAAGGCCACCGCAGCCGCCTCGACGTATTCGCCGAGGATGATCGCACCAATCATCGCGATCGTCACCAATAGCTCGATGCTGAAGACGCGTATGAGAAGCGAACGAACAGCTCTCACTGCGATCGACCAACCGGATATCGCCGAGGCCAGCAGCAGCGCGGCGCTTCGGGCCACCTCCCATCCCAGGAGGTGGAACAACCCGGCCAGGGCCAGCAGAAGCCCCGACGCCAACAATGCCGCCACTTTACGAGGCTTGGCCATCGCCACGCCCTCCTCCCGCCAGCACTGGATACCCAAGCTTGGCCAGCATGCTCTGAAGCAGCTCCTCCTGCACCAGGCTCTCATCGAACCGGGCCTTTACCTGGCTGGAGTGGAACAACACTTTGACTTCCTGTACCCCCGGCTGTTTCGACAGCGCGCTTTCGATTTTCTTGATGCAGCTTGGGCAGGTTAACTCTTCTACTTTCCATTTGACGGTAATCATTGGACATATCCCCTTTCGGTTATCGATAGCTTCATCGTAACTCGGGAACCAGGGGCATTCCTTGATTCGCGTCAATTTGAGGACGACCTAGAGACCAGAAGACCCCGCGCCAGCCGACCAGCCGCGACGGATTGATCCGGGATGCTAGACCTCGCGATCATTGATCGGGATGCCATCACTCGCAACGGATTTTTTCGAGATGCCTCCTATTGCGACGGATGGATTGGGATTCCGCCTCTCAAGTAAGTGTAACGCTTGTGACAAACGCTATTTGCGCCAAAATAGGCTGTTTCCAAATGTAACGCTTGCCTAGCACTCTATTGGGTCCATTTTCCGTGTTCCGCGGCGTATTTTCCGTCCATAAGCACGCTGACAAGCGTTAGAACGCCAGCCCCCCTGTTTTTCGCCAAATAAGCTTCGTGGTAAGCGTTAGCGTAAACAAGTTCCTCCCTTACCAAAAAAATATTTTAAATTAGCTATTGCCCTCCGAATCAGTTCCTGCTAATATTAAGGAGCATGATTTTTGGAAAGGTTGTATTCAATATATCGCGAGTCTTTCCAAGCAGATAATTTTTTGACCACTTCTCTCTGGGAAGTTAAGGCCATACGGACAGCCGGGTCAAATGCCGATTGGCAACTTAGTTGCCTTATTGATTGAGTTAAAAGCTCAAATTTTATAAGTTGGTTACTTTACAACCAGTGCATAATGCACATCAACTTGTGAAACGGTCAATAAGAGTGGTAAAGGCGAATTATTTGCTAAATAGACTCTGATCAAACATGATATATTGAATATTAAGAATTCCAGTGCGTGCGTTCGTACGAAGCCATTTCGTGCGGCGATGAAGACGGGCGTTCGTCCGTTGTGATGGAGCATTTCTTAATATTGACTATATCAGAAGCAAGTGATGCGCGGGTTATGCGTTCAATCACTTGCTTTTTTTACGTTTCACACCACTATTGTCAAATTATTAAAGAAGGTAGGAGATGGACAAATGGGAAAAGCACTAATCATCGGCTGCGGCGGCGTGGCTTCCGTGGCAATCCACAAATGCGTACAAAACAGCGAGGTATTTGAAGAAATCTGCATCGCCAGCCGCACCAAGTCGAAATGCGACGCCCTGAAAGCGAAGCTGGACGGCGGCAAAACGAAAATCACGACAGCTCAAGTGGACGCTAACAACGTCGAAGAGCTGATCGCGCTGATCAACGAAGTTAAACCGGACATCGTGATGAACCTGGCTCTGCCGTATCAAGATTTGACGATCATGGAAGCCTGCTTGGCGACCAAGACGCACTATCTGGATACCGCCAACTATGAGCCGGAAGATACCGCGAAATTTGAATACAAATGGCAATGGGAATACCGCGAACGCTTTGAGAAAGCCGGCATCACCGCACTGCTGGGCAGCGGCTTTGACCCTGGCGTAACCGGTGTATTTTCCGCTTATGCGCTGAAACATCATTTTGACGAAATCGAGTACATCGACATCCTCGACTGCAACGCCGGCGACCACGGCTATCCGTTTGCGACCAACTTCAACCCGGAGATCAACATCCGTGAAGTGTCCGCGAAGGGCAGCTACTGGGAGAACGGCCAATGGGTCGAAACCGAGCCGATGGAAATCAAACGCGTCTACAACTTCCCGGAAATTGGGGAGAAAGATATGTACCTGCTGCACCATGAGGAAATCGAGTCCCTGGCCCTCAACATTCCGGGCATCAAACGGATCCGCTTCTTCATGACGTTTGGTCAAAGCTACCTGACCCACCTGAAATGCCTCGAAAACGTCGGCATGACTTCCATCGAGCCGATCGAATTCGAAGGCAAGCAAATCGTGCCGCTGCAGTTCCTGAAAGCCGTCCTGCCGGATCCATCTTCGCTGGGACCGCGCACGAAGGGCAAAACGAACATCGGCTGCATTTTCAAAGGGAAAAAAGACGGCAAAGATAAAATGTACTACCTGTACAATGTCTGCGACCACGAAGAATGCTACAAAGAAGTTGGCTCCCAAGCCGTAGCTTACACGACGGGCGTTCCGGCCATGATCGGCGCAATGATGATCATCAACGGCACTTGGAACAAACCGGGCGTTTACAACATCGAAGAGTTCGATCCAGATCCATTCATGGATGCGCTGAACAAGTGGGGCCTGCCTTGGAAAGAAAGCTTCAATCCGGTACCGGTTGATGCCTATCCGGATGAGGAAGTCGCCGAAGAGCGCAAAGAAACGGAGTACATTAGATAATATGCGCTTCGAGGAACTGCCAACACCTTGTTACGTGGTCGATGAGAAACTTTTGGAGCAAAACCTGAAGATCCTGGCCGGGATTATGGAGCGGACGGGTGCGAAGATTATTTTGGCGCAAAAAGCATTTTCGATGTACACGACCTACCCGCTGATCGGTAAATATTTAAGCGGCACGGCGGCCAGCGGCTTGTATGAAGCTCGGCTCGGCCGCGAGGCGATGGGCAAGGAGAATCACGTCTTTGCCCCAGCCTACCGGGAGGATCAGATCGACGAAATCATCGAGCTTTGCGATCATGTGATCTTCAACTCGTTCTCCCAAGTGGAGAAATATCGCGATCGGGTGCTGGCGGCTGGCAAAAAAGTCGGCTTGCGCATCAACCCGGAATGCTCCACCCAAGTAGGCCACGACATCTATAACCCTTGCGCGTATGGCTCGCGGTTTGGCGTGACGATCGAGCATTTCCGCCCTGAGCTGCTGGATGGCATTTCTGGCTTTCATTTTCATACCTTGTGCCAGCAGAACTCAGACGATTTGGTCACGACGCTGGATGCGGTGGAAGAGAAGTTTGGTCCATGGCTGTCGCAAATGGAATGGATCAATTTCGGCGGCGGCCATCATATCACGCGCGAGGACTACGATATTCCGCTGCTGGAAGCGTGCATTCGGCGGATGCAGGACAAATACGGCTTAGAAGTGTATCTGGAACCGGGCGAAGCGGTGGCGCTGAACGCCGGTTACCTGATCACAACAGTGCTGGATACGATGAAAAACGGCCTGGATATCGCCATCGTTGATGCCTCGGCCTCCTGCCATATGCCAGACGTGCTCGAGATGCCGTACCGTCCGCCGCTGTTTGGATCGGGCGAACCTGGCGAGAAGCCATACACGTACCGGCTGGGCGGACCAACCTGCCTGTCCGGGGACAATATCGGCGACTACTCGTTTGATGAGCCGCTGAAGCCCGGCGACCGTCTGGTGTTCGGCGACATGGCCATCTATTCGATGGTGAAGAACACCACCTTCAACGGCATGCCGTTGCCGGCACTCGTGTTGCAGCACAAGGACGGCGACTGCGAAATTTTGCATGAGTTTGGTTATGAAGATTTCAAAATGCGGTTGGCGTAAGGCGCCTCGATCGCTTAATCGGGGACTGCCCGGTCAGTGGACTGACGGGTGGTCTCTTTTTTTGTCCAAAACCATAATCCTGCACACCATTTCCATAGAAATACACCTTTATTTGGAAACGAATCCTCCTTACGATGGAAGTGCAGTACTTATACCGATCCTTGGGAAGAGGGGGAATGCGCCTTTTTGTGATATCGCTTACATTGGTATATTGAACAGAATTCGTAAGCCGTGCCGCGGGGCTCACCACGACAACTCTGCCAGATGTAAGAAAGGGAGAAATCTTGAATCTGAAAGGAGAATGAATGACGTGAAAAGCCAAAGACGCATCATCACATGGATATGTATCGTCGCTATGTTCGCCACAACTTTCTTCACTTCAGCGGGGTGGACCGCACCTGTTCAGGCGGCAGGAGGGGCGAACCTGGCTGCGGGCAAACCCGCGACAGAATCCGGGCACGCCGATGTGTATCCCGCCTCCAACGTCACAGATGGCGATGCCAATACGTATTGGGAAAGCACGAATCAAGCTTTTCCCGGGTGGGTGCAAATCGATCTCGGCAGCACGGTTCAAATTGATCAGATCGTCTTGAAGCTGCCTTCCAGTTGGGAAAGCCGGACACAAACTTTATCCGTGCAAGGCAGCACCAACGGGTCGAGCTTCACCGATCTGAAGGCTTCCGCCAGCTATACCTTTGACCCGGCTTCGGCCAATACGGTGACGATCAACTTTACAGCAGCCAGCGTTCGGTACGTGCGGATTCACATTACGGCCAATACCGTCTGGCCGGCGGGTCAACTCTCCGAAGTGGAGGTGTACGGCGCTGCACCAGCCGCGCCTTCCGTGATTCCGGGCAAGATTGAGGCGGAAAATTACTCCGCGATGAACGGCATTCAGACCGAACCTACCACGGATACGGGCGGCGGCCTGAACGTCGGCTGGATTCATGTCGGAGATTGGCTGGACTATAACGTCAACGTCGTTAGTGCGGGCACCTATACCGTCGAGTACCGGGTTGCGAGCAATGCAAGTACAGGCGAAATCCAGCTGAAGTCCGGTGGAACGACGCTGGCTACAACGACGGTGCCCAACACCGGAGGGTGGCAAAATTGGCAGACCGTGACGGCCACCGTGACGTTAAATGCCGGAACGCAAACTCTTCGCGTCTATGCCAGCGGTTATGATTTTAATATGAACTGGATCCAATTTACCCAGGGAAGCTCCGCAGATACGCAGCCGCCGACGGCTCCGACCAACCTGGCCTTCACTCAACCGACCTCCGGCTCGATCAAGCTGACTTGGAACGCCGCAACGGATAACGTAGGCGTAACCGGGTACGACATCTACGCCAACGGTCAGCTTCGCGACAGCGTCAACGGATCGACGCTGACTTATACAGACTCGCAGCCGGCGAATGTTACCGTCTCTTACTATGTCGTCGCCAAGGATGCGGCCGGTAACGTTTCGCCGCCAAGCAATACCGTGACGCGGAACGGCTCCGGAGGAGAAGCCGGAACCAATCTCGCCATCGGCAAGACGATTACCGCGTCCTCCTCAACGTATATTTTTGTTGCCGCCAATGCCAACGATAACGACGTCTCGACCTATTGGGAAGGCAACGGCCATCCGAGTACGCTCACTGTAGATCTGGGTGCCAATGCCAACATTACGTCGATTGTCCTGAAGCTGAACCCTTCCAGCGAATGGGCAACACGTACCCAAACCATCCAAGTGCTGGGCCATGATCAAAATTCCACAACCTTTACGAACCTGGTTTCAGCCGCTTCCTATACGTTTAATCCTACTACACAGAACACGGTCACCATCCCCGTCAGCGCCACGGTAAGCCAAGTACAGCTGCGGTTTACGGCCAATTCCGGGGCCCCCGGCGGGCAAGTGGCGGAGTTCCAGATCTTTGGAACACCTGCACCCAATCCGGATCTGACCGTAACCAATCTCTCCTGGTCGCCGGCCTCTCCGGATGAGACCCAAGCCGTTACACTCAACGCGGTGGTCCGTAATGCGGGGACCGTGGCATCCGGCGCTACGAATGTGAACTTCTACTTAGGAAGCACCCTTGTTGGTACGGCTCCCGTTAGTGCGCTTGCCCCTGGTGCAACGGCGAACGTCTCCACCACAATTGATGCAAAAGACGCTGGTTCTTACGCCGTGATCGCCAAGGTGGATGAGGACAACGCGGTTTTTGAAACCGATGAAGCGAACAACACCTACACGCATCCCACGCCGCTCACGATCAACCAGGTACAAAGCTCCGACCTGATCGCAACCGCGGCTTGGACGCCTTCGAATCCGAGCGCAGGCAATACCGTCACCTTTACCGTGAACCTGAAAAACCAAGGCACGATCGCTTCCGCCGGCGGAGCGCACCCGATCACCTTAGAACTGAAGAACAGCTCGGGGACAACCGTACGAACGCTAAACGGTTCCTATAGCGGGACGCTTGCTCCGGGAGCATCCGTCAGTGTGACGATGGGAACGTGGACTGCAGTGGACGGCAGCTACACGGTAACGACAACGGTAGCTGACGATGCCAACGAGGTCGCAGTGAAGCGGAACAACAACAGCAGCACTGTCAGCTTATATTCCGGTCGAGGGGCTAACATGCCATTTACCGTGCTGGAGGCCGAAGCTCCTTCGAACAGCACCAATGGAACGCGGCTGGCGCCGAACTTTACGCCGGGTGATTTTGCCGGTGAAGCCTCCGGACGTTCGGCCGTTTATCTGGATGCCACAGGCGAGTACGTGGAGTTTACGCTGACTCAGCCCGCCAATGCGTTTGTGCTCCGGAATGCCGTAGCTGAGAATACCAACGGTACGATCAGTATCTATGTGAACGGCGTGGATAAAGGCAATTTTACCGTGACTTCCAAATTCTCTTACGTGTACGCCACACCTTCCACGCTTGGAGAACTAGGGTACAATAACTCCGGCTCTAAGGCTTACTGGCTGTACGAAGACTCCCAGCTCTTGCTCGACCAAGTCTATCCGGCTGGCACGAAAATCCGAATCCAGAAGGATGCTGGGGACGTTCCCTGGATTTACGTAGATATGATCGAGACGGAGAACGTAGCGCCGCCAGCCTCAAATCCGGATCCTAGCAAATATGTTGAAGTTTCGACGACGAAATCGATTGAACAAGCGCTGAACGAGTTCCGCCAGGATCCGTTCAAGAAAGGGATTTTCATTCCGGCTGGGGAGTGGACGATTTCGTCGAAGATTTTCCTGTACGGCCGGGCAACGGAAATCATTGGAGCCGGTCCTTGGCATACCAAGCTGGTTGCACCGCAAAATCAAACGAACACCGACGTTGGGTTTAACATCAGCTCCACCGCAAACGGATCCACCATCAAGGACTTGTCCGCCTGGGGGAACTACGTCTACCGTCAGGACGGTCCAGGCAAGTTCATAGACGGGAACGGCATGCAGAACGTCACCATTGAGAACATTTGGGCCGAGCATTTCGTTTGCCTGTATTGGGGCGTGAACTCTTCCTACAATACCTTCAAGAATAACCGGATTAAAAATATGTTTGCCGACGGCATCAACATGACCAACGGCTCTTCCTACAACGTGATCGACAACAACTATGCCCGCGGTACGGGCGACGACGCATTTGCCTTGTTTAGCGCAATTGACGCCGGCGGCTCGTACAATGTGGGGAACAAGTACACGAACCTCACCGCCGTCAACGTACGCCGGGCTGCCGCCTTCGCCGTCTACGGCGGCCAGAACAACCTGTTCCAGAACCTGTATGGCGCGGATACGCTCACTTACCCCGGCGTCACCATCAGCAGCTTAAGCTTCGGCTATAATACGCTGGGCTTCGGAGACCAAGATACCGTCATCGACGGCGTCACGCTGGACCGTACCGGCGGTGATTTCTGGACCAGCGTCGGAGCGGACGACAAGATTAACGATTATCAGAACTTCGGGGCGATCTGGTTCTTCGGCGGAGACCGGGACTTCAAGAATATCCTGGTGAAAAACGTGGACATCAATAATCCGGTGTACTTCGGCTTGATGTTCCAATCCAAATCGCCGGAGAATCTGCCGATGCAGAACGTACGGCTAGAAAACATCACGATCAACAACCCAACCCGCTACGGGATTAAGCTGGTCGTGAGAGCGGAACAAGGCCAAGGACCTGTTGTTGGCGAAGCCCGCTTCACCAATGTTAGGGTCAACAATCCGGGAATTACGGCCATCTATGGCGAGAACCAGACGCCGAATTTCAATGTGATTCGGGTTTCGGGCAATAACTGGTGATCCCAAAAAAGCACACAAAGGCGGTACCTGTCCAATGACGGGTGCCGCCTCTGTGCTGAAGGAACGGGATAATTATGAAAAAGTCGATCAGGAGAGAGATTCCTGACTTAAATCGGCAGCAGCTTCATGCGATCCTGCGCTTTCAGGCCTTCCACCATGTCGTACCACGCTTGCGGCTTGTTCGGCAGCACCGTGTAATACCGCTCCAGGAATTGCACGATCAGCGCCGTTTCCAGGCTGTCATCGTTGCCGTCCATCGGCAGGAAGCAAAGATCCAGCCCGCTGACCGCTTCTCCGTCATTGTTCCAGGACGGATGCACGTACGGAAAGTCCAGGCGCATGTACCCGAGGTGGGACAACACTTCGCGGCGTACGTATGGATCCATCGGCTTCACGCCGCCGAATTCGTGATGCTCCACCCGGTAAGGATTGTAGATTTCCGCGAACATCCCGCGCAGCTTCTTCCCGTTCGCCTCCGCCAAAGCGTGCAAATCGCGCAGCCGGCGATCCGCCAGGAACCGACCAATGCCAAGCCCGGCTTGGCCGATAATCGTGAAGTCGGTCATCGCCACGTTGAAGTCCTCATAATAACGGTACTCCGTCGCCCCAACAACCTGACCTTCGTGCACCGCGACGAAGACGCGAATGCCGGGGTCTTCCAGCGGCTCTTTCCATAGATCAAATTCCAGCACTTCCTCCGGCGGAAATACGTTTTGCATCAGCTGATGCATCGATTTGAACAAAGGATCCTGAATATTCGTGATTCGGATATATTCCATAACCTTATAACGCCTCCTATTCAAAATTGCGCTGGAGAAACGGATTTCTCCATTCCATCAATGCGGCGTAATTCCGCGATTCCTCATCTTCCAGATAATCACGCACGACCGTGACCGGCGTACGGCCGCAGCGCAGCAGGAAGGTGATCACCGGATCCTTCAGCTCACCTCTCACAACGGCGTTCAGATATTGCTCTGCCGTCATTTCCGCCGCGTACTTATGGTAGCCCGGCATTCTGCCGCCGCCCAGCAAACGCTGGAGGCCTTGGTGCACCACCAGCTCATACATGGACAACATCAGCCATTTGCCTAGGCCCCATTGCCGGTAGGACGGCCGGACGCTGATATCCACGACGTACAGCGTGTTCCCATCGGGGCGGTGGTTGCGGATGTACCCGTTATCGGTGATGTCCGCCCAAGAATGCTCCGGCTTGCCGGGGTCGAAATCGACCTTAAGCCCGGTCATGGAGCCTGCCAGCTCCCCGTTGACTTCGACGCATAACGCGCCTTCCGGGAACAACCGCACATGGTTGCTTAGCTGTTCCTCGTTCCACCATAATTCCGAAGGAAAAGGAGGCGGGAAGCTCTCCTGCTGAATGCGGATCAACCCCGGAAAATCCTTCTCTTCGTAGTTCCGAATCACGGCCGGCACCGGCCGACCCTGATCATTAAACACGTACCATTCTTTACGATACATCGCGTCTCTCCTCCATGGGCAGCCTGCGTTCTGCTTGGTTTAGTTCCAGTCGGTGTACAGATCGGTCCGACGATCTCGCCAGGTGGTGACGGAGCCTTTCTCCCGAACCTGATAGAGCAGCTCCAAATCCAGATCGGCGGTAACGATCATATCGTCATTGATCTCGCCTTCCACCAAAATGCCGCGCGGCGGAAACGGTACGTCGTTTGGCGTGATGACCGCCGCCTGCCCGAAGTTGCCCCGCATGAAGTCCACCGTCGGCAGCGATCCGACCGTCCCCGTGGTGACGATGTACACCTGGTTCTCGACCGCTCTCGCATGGCAGCAGTAACGAACTCGATGGAAGCCATGGCGGTCGTCCGTGCAGGATGGACAGAAAATGACGTCCGCGCCTTTCGCTTTGGCCATCCGGACGATCTCCGGAAACTCGATGTCATAACAAGTCAACATGGCGATTTTGCCCTTGTCGGTTTCAAACACTTCCAGGCCGTCGCCCGGCGTCATGTTCCATTCCGTCACTTCGGTAGGCGTAATGTGCAGCTTGGCTTGCTCCGCGATTCGCCCATCGGGATAAAACAGATGCGCCACGTTGTACAACCGGTCGCCTTTGCGCAGCACATGCGTGCCGCCGATGATATGCATTCCGGTCTGCCGAGCCAATCCGCTAAACAGAGTGCGGTATTGCTCTGTAAAATCCGGCAGCTCCTGGATGGTCAACGCTCTGCCGTCCGGCGAGCCGATCGACATCAGCTGCGTGGTAAAAAACTCGGGGAACAGCACGAAATCCGAGCTGAACTCCTCCGCGGTTTTGATATAGTGTTCGGCCTGACGGGCGAACTCGTCAAAGCTGCCAATCGTATGCAGATGATATTGGACAGCGGATACTCTTAATTTCATGGGGCTCCCCTTCCTTTTCTTGTTCCGTCTTCGTAAATTTCATCATAAAGTCAGCAAGAATGCAATTCCGTCGCCCTGCCGTGAACCCATCTCATAGATGAACCGGGAGACCGCCTCCCAACACGATCTCTTGTTCCGTCACGACGGATTCATAAGCCAAAATCCGCACCCCTTGCCGGGAGGCCTCTTCCAAGGCGTCCGCAAAGGCCGGATCCATGTCCCGGTAAGGCGTAAATTCGCGGCATCCCTGCATTTGCACCACAAAAAGCACCGTCCCGGTGTATCCTTCCTGAACGGCCTTAGCCAACTCCAACACATGTTTGGTTCCCCGCGCCGTTGGGGCATCTGGGAACATAGCGATACATTCCTGCTGGAGCGTGACGCCTTTGACCTCGATGAACCCTCGTTCCTCGTCTTTTTCGTAGTAGAGATCAAACCGGGAATCGCCGTAGGTGACTTCCCGCTTCACGCAACTGACCAGCCCGATCTCCGCGATCCGCCCTGCCTTCAGTGCCTCGAACGCTACCGGATTTGGCGCTTGCGAATCGACGTTCACCCAGCCTCCGTCCTTGGCAGCCGCAATCAAGGAATATTTCGTCTTCCGCTCGGGCCGATCAGAAACCTCCAGCAGAACCTCTGTATCCGTTAGCAGGAGCTCCTTCAGCCGACCGGTATTTTTCACATGCACCTGTTCCAAGGCACCGTCCACCACAACCTCGGCGATAAACCGGTTCACCCGCCGCTGGAGCTGTCCGTGTACGATGTTCCCATACTTCATCTTTCTTCACTTCCCTTAGGGATTACCAAGCCGCGATCATGCCGTCCGTCCGGGATTCCGTCCCGCCGGCCAGCACGCCGGTTTGCGGATCCCGCCAAATGATTTGGCCGCGTCCGAAGCCTCCTCCGTCCGGCATCACTTCGATGGCATGCCCCTTTTGCCGGAGCGCCTCGATGAGCTCGCCCGGAAACTCCGGCTCTACCTGCACCTTCTTGCCGCCAACCCATTGCCAACGCGGGACATCCAGTGCCGCTTGAGGATTCAGCCGGTAATCCACCGTATTCATGATAACCTGCATATGGCCTTGTGGCTGCATGTAGCCGCCCATCACCCCAAACGGTCCGACCGCTTCTCCATCCTTGGTCAGAAACCCGGGGATGATCGTGTGATACGTCCGTTTCCCCGGCTTCACGAAGTTTGGATGCCGTTCATCCAACGAGAAGTCGGCCCCGCGATTTTGCAGACTAATTCCCGTCCCGGGGATCACGATACCCGAGCCAAAACCCATATAGTTGCTTTGAATATAGGACACCATATTGCCTTCCTCATCAGCGGCAGCCAAATAGACGGTCCCGCCCTTCGGCAGATCCATGGGTTTCGGGTCAAGCGCCGTGTCGCAGATCTCTTGGGTCCGTGACGAGGCGTATTCCCGGGACAACAGATATTCGGTCGAGACCGGCATATCCGCCGGCTCCGTGATCCAGGCCTGGCCATCCGTAAACGCGAACTTGAGCGCCTCGATCTGACGATGCACTGTCTCCGCGGAGAGCCACTCGGGCTGCCCCAGCTGCTCATAGATATTTAAGGCCATCAACGCGACCATCCCCTGCCCGTTCGGCGGAATCTCCCAAACCTCATAGCCCCGGTAATTCGCCGAAATCGGCTCAACCCACTCCGGCCGGTAGGCAGACAAATCAGATTTTCTTAAAAAACCGCCATGCTCTACCATAAAGTCGTCGATCCGCTGGGCCAGCTCCCCTTCGTAAAAATCCCGCGCCTCACTGGCAGCAATCCGGCGCAAACTCTCCGCATGACCTTTCGAACTCCACACTTCCCCGATCTCGGGAGCCCGTCCTTGCGGAGCGAAGGTGTGGAACCAGGCTTCGAACTCCGGTCCCTCCTGTTTGCGGTACGCCTGGTAAGCCCTCGCCCAATATTTGCCCAAGATCGGCGTCAGGGGGTACCCTTCCTCGGCATACCGGATCGCCGGCTTCAAGCTCTCCGTCAAAGGACGTCTGCCGAACTTCTCGGCCAGCTCCGCCCAAGCCGCGGGGACTCCGGGGACCGTGATCGGCACCAGCCCCAGCTTGGGCATTTGCTCATGTCCCCGCCGCTTCACGGCCTCGGCCGTCAGCAGGGCCGGCGCCGGCCCGGAGGCGTTCAAGCCGTGGAGCTTCCCCTTCGTCCAGACGAGGGCAAACGCATCCCCGCCAATCCCGTTGGAGGTCGGCTCGACGACCGTCAGCGCCGCCGCAGCCGCAATCGCGGCATCAATGGCGTTCCCCCCTTGCTGCAGGATCTCAAGCCCGGCCTGTGCCGCCAATGGCTGGGACGTAGCTACCATTCCTTTTTTCGCGAATACGGTATAACGCTTGGACGCAAACGGGTGATGCAAGTAATCCATTGACCTCACTCCTTTGGCTTAGGGTTCATGCAGAAGTGTCTAGGTGCAATGTAGTCTTATCTCATGCTGGTATAATAACATAGAACATTTCGCAGGAATAGAACGGTACAAAAAAGACCCCCATAGCCTAAACACTTTTCTCTAAGTGTCCAGTCTATGGGGACCTGTCTAGCTAGCCTCTCCTTTTCATCCAAATCAATCAAATGAATGCGGTCACCATGAGATCATCAATCAATCATGCCAAGTGCTTGCAGCGTTCTTACGAACACGTTAGCAGCCTGGGCGCGTGTCGTTTCACCCTTCGGACTGAAAGTATCCTCGCTTGTGCCGGTCATGATGTTCAGCTTGACCATCAGACGAACGTTCTCCAGGTAGGCCGCGTCCACACTCACCATATCCTTGTATCCGTTCAGAGTCACATTTTCCTTAGTTATCGGCAGCTGTTCAAGGGAAATTTGGATATACGGCTTACCCCAATGATTCTTCACATCGGTAAAGCTTACCGTATCGCGCCTAGGACTTTGCCTTCGGGCATACGGCTTGCAAACGCCGCCAGGATGTCCTTGTCGTCGGATTTGTCGGTCAAGGTGATCTTGAAGCTGATATCCTCGGGTTTCAGGTTGTTTGCGGCAAGCAAGTCCGTCAGCCCCGGAATCAGACCTAATCGCCGCCAGCTTTGTTATCATTGGCCATCGATCCGTATCAAGGAACAACTTGTAAAGGGCATTCCACCACAAACCGTGGTATAATAGCCTCTGGCATAAACGATAGGAATGAAAGTTCCTCGTTTGATGCGGGTGGGAGAGGGATATTTTGAAAGTGTGATTTCATCATGAAAGGAGTTTTTAAGCTTAAGCAACACCAAACGAACGTGAGAAGAGAGCTTGTCGCTGGATTGACCTCGTTCTTCTCTATCGTGTACATTATCGCCGTCAACGCCAACATCCTGAAGGATGCAGGAATTCCGCTGGAGGCCGGGATTATGGCCACCGTGCTGTCTTCGCTTGTCGGCTGTTTGCTGGTCGCGTTCGTTGCGAACGCACCGTTAATTCTCGTCCCCGGCATGGGGATCAACGCCTTGTTTACTTATACGATTGTAGGTTCGATGGGACTCAGCTACCAAGAAGCCTTGGGCGCAACGGTGCTTGCGGGCATCCTGTTCGTCGTGGTTGCCTTTACGGGCTTGTCTTCCCTGATCTCCAGGGCCATTCCGGCTTCCCTGAAGGAATCGATTTCCGTGGGAATCGGACTGTTCATTGCCTTCATCGGCTTGCAGAAGAGCGGCATTGTCACCGGCAACACCAGTCACTTTGTGGCGCTCGGCGACTTATCGGCGCCGCTGGTTCTAGCTTCGATCATCAACCTGATCGTTACGCTGTTCCTGTTCTTGAAGAAGGTTCCGGGGAATTTTCTGATCAGCATTATTTTAGGGACACTGGTGGCTTGGTTGTTCGGAATCGTTGACTTGGGATCGTTCACATCCGCATCGCTGTCGTTTCAAAGCTACAGTGACGTCTGGATGAGCGCAGACCTCCGCCATATCGCCAGCGTACCGTTCTTGACGGCTTGTTTCTCACTGGTGCTGGTGCTGGTCTTCGAAAATATCGGGCTTGTCCACTCGCAAGTGGATGGCATGCTGAATGCTCCGGAGAAGAACGGGAAATCGATGAAAGCCGTATCGATTTCCGCAATGGCTTGCGGCCTCTTGGGCACTAGCCCAACGGTTTCGACGGTCGAGACAGCTGCCGGCATTACCGCAGGCGGAAGAACCGGGTTAACTTCGGTGACGACCGGGCTGTTGTTCCTGGGCGCACTGTTCTTTATGCCCTTGATCAAAATGATCCCGGACGCCGCAATCGCCCCGATCTTGATCATCATCGGCGGACTGATGCTGACGAATATTACGAAGATCGATTTCAGCGATTTTTCCGAGGCGTTCCCTGCGTTTCTTGTGATTCTGATGATCCCTTTAACGTATAGCATTGTTGACGGCATTGCTTTTGGCTTTATCGCTTATCCGCTGCTCAAGATGTTTTCGAAGAAGCGGGAACAGCTGTCGATCTCCATGTTCGTCATCTCGTTCCTGTTCCTGGCTAACTTCCTGCTGCAGTCGGTTTTATAAAATAATCATTCATGAAAAAAAGTCGATCAGGATATACTCCTGACCGACTTTTTCTATTTATGTTATGGCCTCATCGGATCATTAATCATGTTCCCGCAAAACGGGCGAACGCCGCGATACAATCCAGCGTACCTTTCGGGGAGGCAAAAGCTGCGAAATCGCGGTTATACAAGCGGAACGGTTCGCTGACCAGATCGGTTCGGCCTCCAGCTGCTATATTGTCAACAATTAAATTGCAAAAAATATATATTCTTTTTGAATCATCTGCTATGATGAAGGTAAACCCTATAAATAAAGCCAATCGAGGTGCATCGTCTTGGAAACGAATGAGCAAAACTTGAAATTGGGGGAACATCTTTGTTTTTCGCTATACGCTTGCTCCCGGGCCATCCTTCGGATGTACCGCCCTTATTTAGATGAGCTGGAACTGACCTATCCGCAGTATCTGGTCTTGGTCACCTTATGGGAGAAGGAGAAGAGCACTATTAAAGAGCTCGGAGAAGCTTTGGATCTAGACACCGGCACCTTAACGCCTTTGCTCAAGCGGATGGAAGCTGCCGGACTCATTGAACGACAACGCGATTCCATAGACGAGCGCGTGGTAAATGTGCTGATCACGCCGAAGGGGAAGGCGCTGCAAGCGAAAGCGGCCTGCGTTCCGCAGTCACTGATTGACGCCACAGATATGAATCTCGAGGAGATCAACCAGCTCAATGACAGCATCAATCTGCTGCTGCAGCAAGTGAATGCCGCCGCTAGAAAATAAAAGGTCAAACTAGAGATTGAATATGGATATAAGCCATCAGCTCAGCGATTCCTTGATATTGGATCCTGAGCTTTTCATTGAGCTTCTCAAGCGCAACCTGGAAGGAACGATCGATTTTGGACAACCGGAACATGTCCAGGTCCTGCAATAGCTCCCGCAGATTCTCGATATAATATACCGTTCTGCGCAAACTGCTGATCACCAGAATCTTCCGCAATTCAGTCACCGAATAGATCCGATACCCGCTGACCGGATGCCGGGTCGAGGTAATCAGCCCCTCCTTCTCCCAGTGCCGAATAGCGGAAGGATTTACTCCCGCCAGCTCCGCCACCTTCCCGATCGTCATCGCATTTGTCAGCTTCCGGTTCTTATACATCCTGAAGTCCGCATGGCGAACCATCGTTAACAACTCCTCCACCCGCTGCTTCTCATCTTCAACCTGGGACAGTTGATGATTAATCAGCCACAGAGCTTCCATGACGCGGCCGGCCTTGATTTTCCGCATCACTTCATAGACGACGGGAATTTCATAACCCGCTAACAAGGACCGGATGGCGACAAAGGCTTGGTAATGCACCTTCGTATAGATTCTATGGTTGCCTGCCGTTCTCAAGACCTCCGGAATCAACCCTTGTTTCTCATATCTTCTCAACGTTGTTGTGCTAATATTCAACCGCTCAGCGATTTGTCCAGGCGTATAAGTCTCTTCCATAACCTCACCCCTTACTTTAAGTAAAACCTTAAGGTGCTACGTTAATTTGTTGGTCTAAAATCACTATAACATCGGGGATTCCATGCGACAAAACCGAAAGATTGCATGAATGTTATATCCTGTAGGTATCACATGTAAGGGAGCGATCTGAATGAGTCAAATCAAGCTTGTCACTCTATCCGACGGTTCAACGTTAGAGGTCGGCCTGACCGGGAAACCCAGTGGCCCTATCCTCATGTTGCCCATCGCCAAAAAATCCGTCACCGGCCAAGAAGCGGAAAGTCTTAAAATGTGGGGCGTCGACCCCGAGCTAGGAAAACATTTCGTGGAGGGCTTGTCTGATTTGTTCCAGGTGCTGCATTTTGATTATGAAGGCCATAGGTTTCAGCATTACCAGCCCGATCGGTTGACAGCGGAGTATATCGCACTTGATTTCTTGCATATCGCTGATCAAATGGGAGTCGATACGTTCAGCTACTACGGCTATTCCTGGTTAGCCTTAGCCGGCCTGCAGCTGGCGCTCCGGACAAATCGATTGGAGAGCTTAATCATGGGAGGATTCCCGCCTTATGAAGGACCTTACCGGGAGATGTTGACGGTCACCGCCAAAACCCATGAACAGGCGCTGCAACCGTCCTCGTCCTCGTCTACGGAGGAACAATTTCAGGACTTCGTTAGCCCGGAAGAATATGATTGGGATCAGGTGCAGGTGACATTAGATCCGGCGCAAACAAAGCAATTTCTGACCCTGTACCAAAGCTTGTCCGATTTCGATGACACGTCTGTACACGACAATCTCACGTTTCCCAAGCTTACCTTCGCCGGCGAAGCGGACCGAATCGTGTATGGCGAGAACTTTGGCAGTGTGACCGTTGATATCGCAGGGGCTTTACGTAAGAATGAACAAACCTTGCGCCAGCTCGGCTGGGATGTGGCCATTTTACCGGGGAACGCGATGGACCATACGAAAGCCATGCAGCCTGAGACCGTACTTCCCTTGATTAAGCCCTGGCTGGCTACTAACTTGTTAAAATAAACAGAGGTCGCCGCCCTCAATGCCCCTTCTCACGCCTCTTTCCCACCATTATCCCTTTCGTTCAGTGCTTGCTTGCATGACCTGATGCAACGGGATAATCCTCAAGGGAGGGCGCAAAAAATAAAGAGCTAACCGCAGATTGACCACGGCTTAGCTCTTTTCTAATCACCTAGATGAAATTATGATACTGAAGCTTCTTGCTTGGTTCCCGACAATCCAAGGGCCAGCGCAGTTGATTGTTGTAGAGTACGGAAGAGTTCCGGGTTCTCCGACAGCGACAAGCCGTACGAAGGAATCATCTCTTTGATCTTCGGCTTCCAAGCTTCGAGGTGCTGCGGGAAGCATTTCTCAATAACCTCCAGCATGACGTGCACCGCAGTCGAAGCTCCCGGGGAAGCGCCAAGCAAGGCGGCAATCGAGCCATCCGCAGCGCTGACAACCTCGGTGCCGAATTGCAACGTGCCTTTTCCGCCTTCCACCGTATCCTTGATGACCTGCACCCGCTGACCGGCGACGATCAGATCCCAATCCTCGCTCTTGGCCCCTGGGACAAAATCCCGCAGTTCCTCCATCCGTTGTTCCTTCGACAACATAAGCTGCCCAATCAGGTATTTGGTTAACGCGATCTCTTTGACCCCCGCCGCCAGCATCGTCAGAAGGTTATGCGGCTTAACAGAGGTGATCAGATCAAACATGGATCCAGTCTTGAGGAACTTCGGCGAAAAACCGGCAAACGGTCCGAACAACAGCGATTTCTTGTTGTCGATGAACCGGGTGTCCAGATGGGGAACGGACATCGGCGGTGCTCCCACCGAAGCTTTGCCGTAAACTTTGGCATGATGCTGTTCCACCACTTCCGGATTGTTGCACACCATAAACAATCCGCTGACCGGGAAGCCTCCAATCCGCTTGCCTTCCGGGATGCCGGATTTTTGCAGCAAATGCAAGCTCCCGCCGCCGGCACCGATGAAGACGAATTTGGCGGTATGGCGCTCGATAGCCCCGCTGTTCAAGTCTTTTACCTTCAATTCCCACAACCCGTCCGGCGTCCGTTTCAGCTTCTTCACGCTGTGCTTGTAGCGGATGTCCACGCCTTTATCTTTCAAATGATTCAGCAACATCCGCGTCAAGGCGCCGAAGTTGACGTCCGTACCCGAATCGATCTTCGTCGCCGCAATCGGCTCGTCAGTCTTCCGATCCTTCATCATCAGAGGAACCCATTCTCTGAGTTTCCCCGGGTCCTGGGTGAACTCCATCCCTTGGAACAGCGGATGGGCAGACATCGCTTCATAACGTCTTCTCAGAAATTTGACGTTCTGCTCCCCGCGCACATAGCTCATATGAGGCAGCGGCATGATGAAATCCTGCGGATTTCGGATCAGTTGGCGCTGAACCAGATAAGCCCAGAACTGTCTGGATACCTGGAACTGTTCATTCACCTTAATTGCTTTGCTAATATCAACGGTTCCGTCCGACCGCTCGGTGGTATAATTCAATTCGCACAGAGCCGCATGACCGGTTCCCGCATTATTCCACTCGTTTGAGCTTTCCTCCCCTGCCCGCGCAAGTTGTTCAAACACCGTGATGTTCCAGTCCGGCGCCAATTCCTTCAGCAGGGTCCCCAACGTCGCACTCATAATTCCGGCACCAATCAAAATAACATCTGTACTTGTTTGTCCGTGATTCATGTTTACCGTCCCTTATGACCTTATTTTGCTGAAAGGATGTAAGCGCTCTCGATTTGTCCTCGCTTCAAACTTCGAGACGAGCTGGCCCACACCTTTTCCGTAATTATTGATCTAATTCAAGTGTAACAACAATAGTGAGGGATTGAAATATTTATTTCTTAGATATTAATAATTGATTTTTTTAAGCCATCCAAAAAGAACTTATCGGTTTAATCCTCCAATTTTATTCTTTTTCGATATATACACCTCATTTATTAATAAATATTTATTGATTATCAATAAAAAACATGCTAAATTAACCTCACACTAATCCTACGCGAGGTGCTGTTGTGATATGAAACGTGAACAAGGCTCTACCCTGTTCTTAAGGGGCGTCGTATTCCTGATGGGCATCGCGATCCTTGCCGTCTGCGTCTTCGGGGTCCCTGAGGTTGCCAAAGAAATGGTGGAATATTATCCGCCATACATCTATCTGACCCTGCTTATTCCGATGTATGCTTCGGCCATTCCGTTCTTCTTTGCGCTTTACCAGACGCTGAAGCTGCTAAGCTATATCGATAAAAATACGGCTTTCTCCGAAGCCTCGGTGAAGGCTTTAAAGAGCATTCGAAACTGCGCGATCGCCATCTGTATCTTGTATGCGGTCATTTTGCCGATTCTGTTGATTATTGCGGAGAAGGATGACGCACCGGGACTCGCCGCGATCGGACTGGTCATCTGTTTCGCTTCGCTCGTCATCGCCGTCTTTGCCGCCGTGCTTCAAAGGCTCTTAAGAAATGCCATCGACATCAAATCGGAAAACGATTTAACGATCTGAGGTGAGGAATCCATGGCCGTAATTATCAATCTTGATGTCATGCTGGCAAAACGGAAAATGAGCGTCACGGAGCTTTCGGAGAAAGTGGGCATTACGATGGCGAATCTGTCGATTCTGAAAAACGGGAAGGCCAAGGCCATTCGTTTCTCCACGCTGGAGGCGATATGCAAGGCGCTGGATTGCCAGCCCGGAGATATTTTGGAGTATCGAGATGATGAAGAGTAGCTCAAATTCGATACAAAATAAAAGGGTGTCCTCTATGGGCGTACAATTGGGATATGCTCTGCAACAGTTGGTTCGCTTTGGTTGGCAACAAGCGTTGTCCTGCGTTTTTCCCGTCGTCATCTTCGCTTCGCTGGCTTTAACGCAGTGGTTTCCTCTCCCCTGGCTGCCCCGCTATGACTGGCTGCTGATCATCTGCCTCGCCATGCAGGTATGGATGGTTCGTTCTGGACTGGAAACCCGCGACGAATTGAAGGTTATTACTGTATTCCACCTGATCGGCTTGGCGCTGGAGTTGTTTAAGGTGCATATGGGGTCTTGGTCGTATCCCGAGGAGGGTTGGACGAAGGTGAACGGCGTTCCCCTCTACAGCGGGTTTATGTATGCGAGTGTGGCCAGTTATCTGTGCCAGGCCTGGCGGCGCCTGAAGGTGGATCTCGTTCGCTTTCCCCCGCTCTGGCTGGTCGTCCCGCTTGCTGCCTCCATTTACCTGAATTTCTTCACTCATCATTATTGGATCGATGTTCGGTGGTGGCTGTCGGCGCTGGTGCTGATCGTCTTCTGGCGGACTTGGGTCACCTATGAGGTCGGCGGCAAGCCTTACCGGATGCCGTTAACCCTTTCGTTTGTACTGATCGGGTTCTTCATTTGGATCGCGGAGAATGTCGCCACCTTCTTTAGCGCCTGGAGGTATCCAAACCAATCCGACGGCTGGCATCTCGTCCATCTTGGCAAGATCAGCTCTTGGCTGCTGCTGGTCATTATCAGTTTCCTGATTGTGGCGGCATTAAAGCGGGTGAAGGGGCGGAAGACACAATGAAAGACCATCCTAAATGGATGGCCTTTTCCATTAACCGCATAAGCTAACAGTCCAGTCTCTTATCTTAGGTTGCTCCATAAAAATCGAGGGATTCGGCCTAATGCGCCCGGTAGGACGCTAAGATGCTCTTCCCCGGCAAATTCGTTGAGCACGGTATACACCTTTCGCTTCGAAAGCTCCTCCATACATTGAGCTGCCTTCTTCGCTCCCTCGACCATATCGGGAAGCTCCTCTGCTCCAATCGCCAGCATGAGATGAATGGGATGCTCTCCGCACCAGGCTTCCTTCAATCGCTCCAACTGCCTCAGCACTTCGTATTCTCCCCACCAGACTGATGGGCTGATGGCTACATAATGAGAGTATAACCGCGGTCTTATTGCTAAGGCATACAGTGTCAGCAACCCTCCAAGTGAATGCCCAACCACAGCTTGCCTTGTTGAATCGATGGGCCACTCCTTCCCTACCCACGGCATGAGATCTTGTTCCAGAAAGTCAAGGAACGCATCCGCTTCACCATAAGGCGGCCAAGCTTCACCACCGGGACGTACCGGCAACGTTTCAGGCGCAACAGGCAGCGTGAAGTCGCGGCAACGTCGGTGCATATCATAGGGAACTTTTGATGGGTAAGCAATCCCAACAACCAAGATTGGATCGTATCCCTTGGGTTTGCGCGTCTGCAGCTTGACGGTTTCAGCCAACGTCTGAAAGAGCGCATCTCCATCCAGTGTATAGACAACGCCATACCCGCCTTCCGGGGGAGGATCTGCTGGAGCCGCAATAAGGATCCGGTATTCACTGCCTGCCTTAGATGACATGAGGAACTCAAAGCATCGCTCCGGTTGGTAAGGAATCCTCGTGATCGTCGTCATGGCGCAAGGAAACCAACCACATCGTCAATGACTTTTCCTTGGGCAATCAAACCGCCGCTCAGCCAGTAATCGCTATTGGTTTCATAGACATGCCCTGCTTTCACGGCTGGAACGGTCTGCCACAACGAACTTTTCTTCAGTTCCTTCAGATATGCATCCCCCTGGTTGCCGTCATTGGCCAGGAAGATATAATCTGCATCCAGCTCAGGCAGGATTTCAAGGGAGACTTGAAAAGCGCCATCCTTCACCAAAGTGCTCTGTTCAAAACCAAGCTCGTGATTCATGACATAACCGCTGTAATACTGATTATTCATAAAGAACATGCCTTTGGCGTTAAAACGGATAATCGCCGCCTTTTTACCTTCTACCAGGGTGGACAATTTTTCGCGTGTGCTAGCGACCTTGTCGTTATACTCTTTTAAAGCCTCTTCGGCCTCACCGGACTTGTCTAACAGTTCCCCCAAAATTTGAATTGAGCTGCTTAGATCGGTGGCTGCGTTCTCGAACACATAGGTTGGGGCAATTTTGGATAATTGCTCGTAACCGCCTTTCTCCGCGTAAGCTTGATTATTCAGAATAATCAAATCAGGTTCCAGCGCCATAATAGCTTCTGGCGAAGGCATACCTCCAGCGAAGCTGATCTGTGGCACATCTCCCAGTTGATCCTGCAAGTACAACTGAGGTTCGACGCCGTTGGACCATTGGACCACCGGTTTTACTCCTAGCACTAGCAGAGAATCCTCCATCATCGGGGCAAAAATTCTAACCGGTTTTGACGGAATCGTGACTTCGTGTCCGAGCTCATCCGTAACTGTGAGAGGATAAACCTGCGCTTGATCCTCTGCTGATGAATCAGAGACGGCGGCTGCACTTCCTTCTCCGTCTGACGCCTTCGCGGACTCTGCTACGGAACTAACCTGGCTCCCCTCACCCTCGGTTTTACTCGAGCCACATGCGGGAAGAACCGTTACAACAGCCAGTAGCAGGACTGACAAACCTATCGATTTGATCACACTCAAGTATGGATTCACAGCTTTTGAGCTGTTCATATTTACCCATAACCCCTTTCTCATTGATAATCAATCTCAATAAGATGATTATAATGAGAGGCTCCCCCCTAGGCCATGGACAGTTCAAGGAGGGGAGATTGGACTTTTTCCGGTTAACATCAATACCCCTTCCTCCAGCATTCGATTCACCGCGATCGCGGAATACTCAAACCAAGGATTGGACGGGATCTGATATAATTGCCCCTTCTTTACGGCGTTCAGCCGCTGCCACGAGGGATCGTGCTGCAAGGTTAGCCAATGTACGCGTGTAGCCGCATCCGGGCAAACTAAGAGGAACAACCGGTCAGGGTTCAGCTCTTGGAGTTGTTCCCGAGAAATCGGCTCGTTACATAACCCAAGCTGTTTAGGGATGGTATGTAAAGCCAGATCTTGATACAACACATCCCGTATCCCCCGATTACTGTACAGGAACATCTGATCTTCGCATAATCGTAAGGTCACGGTCAGCTCCTTCCGGGATGCGGAACCCATGGTTTTTCTAGCTTGGTCTACCCGCTGCTCATAATCTGCAATCCAGCTCTCGCCTTTCTTCTGTTCCCCAAGCGCTGAGGCCATCTCCATGAGCTGTCCTTTCCAATCCCTCGATTCGATCGGGATCAGTTCAACGCCGTTTGCTCTAAGCTCACTAGCCATATGTTGCGATAACGGCTCAATGAAGAATAAGCAATCGGGTTTGGCCTGGACTAGCATTCTGATGTTCTTCGCTTCCGTCTCCAAATGTGAGCAATCCAAATGTACCTGAATCTCGTTCTGATAGTATATGTAATAGTAAGGGGTCCACTTCGGATCAATAGGAGCCGCTACAGGAACGATGCCAAGAGCGAGCAAGTTCCCCATGGCCCCGACAGATATCACCGCAATCCGTTTGCGCCAGTTCTTCCGATAAGCGGAAGGCGACTCCCCAACTTCCTTCTTGAACTTTTTGCTCAAATAAAATTCATCGCTGTATCCGGCAAGCTTGGCAATATCGCGTAAACACATATCCGTCTCACGAAGCAACTGCTTGACTCTCCCGATCCGCAAGTCCGTAAGATAATCCATGACATTTTGCTGGTAGGCGTTCTTGAACGCTTCTCCAAAATAGTTTGGACTCAAGCCGGTTAACTGCGCCAGATCGTCAATCGACAACGGTTCATGGTGATGATCCGCCATATATTCCCGAATATCTTTTAACGACATGCGCGTCAAGTCTACCTCTTTCATCGATTATGCCCCCCCCTGGACCAGATATCCATCCGCTTTATTCTGGCATTAGTATAAAATTACTGATAATGATTATCAATATCATTTTGTCGGTTTCAAAGAAAAAGAGCACCTCCAGTAGGTGCTCGTCTCTTTTGAACGCAAACTATGTACTTTGTTACACTCTAACGTCAAAATGACCTTCACTATCCGTGGTAGCGGTCTGGTCACACTCCTTGTTTTCGTCGTCATCTAGCTGCCGCGTCACGCACCAAAGGCAACCGCGGTTGCTTTGCCGATCCCCCGGGCTGCTCCGGTGATGATCGCAACTTTTCCTTTTAAGGATTGTGCCATTTTCTTTGGCTCCTCTCTTTTTTGGTCTTCACTCCTCCCTTATTATACTGCACTCGGACAGGCAAACGTAAATACGAAGAAGCACAGTTGACTTAAACCAAGGTTTAAGTCGTATGATAGTCATGTCGACAAGAAATCCTTAAGATTTGGAGGCCTCCACTATGAAGTACTATACCATTGGCGAAGCTGCAGCCATGTATCATATACCAGAGTCTACCTTGCGCTTTTATGAGAAAAAAGGCCTTCTTCCGTTTATCGAACGGGACGAGGCGGGGAGAAGACTATTTTCGGAACGTCAATTGGCGTTGCTGCAAATCGTAACTTGCCTTAAGAACACCAACATGCCCATCAGCCAGATTAAGCAGTACATGGACTGGGTTGTGGAGGGAAATTCTACAGTAGAGAAACGACTCGACATGCTGTTGAAGCATAAGCAAAACGTGCTAGATGAAATCGCATTAATGCAGGAATACCTGAAGGGGATTGAAGATAAAATCGATCGTTATCAAAAACAACTTCGTGGAGGAGAGAACCTATGAAGCTTACAGGAAATACGATATTGATTACTGGCGGCGGCTCCGGGATCGGGCTCGCCTTTGCAGAGAAATTCGTGCAAAACGGAAATACCGTCATCGTTATCGGCCGGCGGGAAAGCGTGCTTGAGCAAGCTCGGAAACAAGTGCCGGGCTTAATCACTCAAGTTTGCGACTTGGCTCAAGAAAGCGATCGTGTAGCCTTGTTCGATTGGGTGACAACAAACTATCCCGACGTGAACGTGCTGATTAATAATGCCGGGATTCAACTGCGCTACAACGTGCTCAAAGCGGACGCGAGAGACAACTGGTACGATTATAGCAAGGAGATTACGACGAATATCGAAGCGCCTGTCCATTTGTCCATGTTGTTTGCCCCTTACTTCGCGAAGAAAGAAACGGCAGCAATTATTAACGTCACTTCTGGTTTGGCGTTTACTCCTTTTGCAATTGCGCCGGTGTATTCGGCAACAAAAGCGGCGCTTCACTCTTACACCATGAGCTTAAGACACCAACTGTCTGCAACATCCGTTGAAGTCATTGAAATTGCTCCTCCTGCAGTGAACACAGATCTGGGAGGCAGCGGTCTGCATACGCATGGGGAACCGCTGGATGCCTTCACGGAAGGCATTTTCCAAGGTTTAGCCGAAGGCAAGCAGGAAATCGGGTACGGTTCCTCGATCGCACGCCTGCGGATGTCCCGAGACGATATCGACAAATATACAGAACAGCTGTACCAAGCCAACAAAGACTCTATTGAGTAATGAGGCTGGAGCGTAAAAGGAAGAAGGGGATGTCCCAAAAGTCATCGTAGATGACGGAGGGACGTCCCCTTTCTTGTTTCTCTTGCTTATATAAGGTTTAAGCGGAGGCCCCGAGCGCCTCCTCCGTTGCGGAAACCGGCTTGACGAGCGCTTTCTTCTCCCAAGCCCGGCTTCTCCAGCGAAGCAGCATGATCAGTCCGCGCAGCCATTCATCCACGGCAAATGCAATCCATATCCCAAGGAGTCCAATCTCCAGGTGAACGCCCAGCAGGTAGGCCAGCGGAACCGAGACGCCCCACATCGAGCATACGCCCATCAGGACGGGGAACCGCGCATCCCCGGCGGCGCGCAGCGAATTGATGATGACCATATTGAAGGTCCGGCCAGGTTCAAGCACGATCGACAGCAGGAAGATGCTAGCTCCGGTTGCGATAATCGCAGGATCTTCGGTGAACAAACCGATGAGGTCATGGCGGAAGATCGAAGCCGCACCAACAATGGCCAAGGTGAGCAGGAAGCTGATCCGTACGCTTTTCATCAGTCGCTTATAGGCGGCCTTCATCTCCCCTGCTCCAACCATTTGACCGACGATAATCTCTGTCCCTGCCCCAATCGACGCGGCCAGTGCCATAAAATAGTTGGAAATGTTCATCACGTAAACATGCGTATTTAGGGCGGTAATGCTAATCATGTTCACGAAACCCATGATCATCAGGTACTGCGATTGCCAAGCCAGATGCTCTCCCGCCGCCGGCAGCCCAACGCTTAGAATCTGCTTCGCATAAGTCCCGTTCCAAGTCACATAGTCCTTCCCGTGAATCGGAGCAGGAACCCGGCGATACAAGATGAAGAACAGAACAATGATGCCGACAAAACGGCTGACGACGGTCGAGATCGCCGCACCGGTCACGCCCATTTCCGGAAAGCCGAGGTTCCCGAAGATCAGCAGATAGTTGCCGGTGACGTGGAGAAGATTCACGCCCAGCGTTACATACATGACGCTTTTGGTATTGCCGCTCGAACGGATGACCGACGATACTGCGTAAGACAGCGCCTCGATCCACATAAAGCCGCCGATGATCTTCAGATAATGGCTGGCGATGCCAATCTGTTCCTCATTCAGGTTGAGCAACCGCAGGAGCGGCTCTCCAAAGCCAACGAGGACCAGGCTGACGAAGATCCCGAAGATCAGGTTCATCGAAATCGCAAGCGCCGAGACGCGGCTCGCTTCTTTCTCTCGCCCAGCACCGATATACTGGGAGACGGCCACACTCGTCCCGATGCCAACAAATCCAAACATCAGAATGCAGAAATAGATAATCTCATTCGCTAAGCCCACCGCCCCGGTAGCCGTATCGGAAATTCGGCTGAGCATAAACACGTCGACGGTGCCAAGCATCATCCGTAACACCGAATCGATAAAGATCGGCCAGGTCACGGCAAATAGGCTAAGTTTCTTCCATGATGGTATACGTTCAGTTAAAGTCACGTTTTTACAAGCTCCTACTAGGTGAATTCTTTGTCGCCTTCCCTAGTGTAGCTCTCATCAACTGATCCGTCTATGGGAAAAATTATGTTTAGACAAGTTGCCCTAAAGAAAAAAGGCACCCCGTCGGGTGCCAGTTTCGTTTCTTAGGATTTGCTTGGACGACCAGTCAAAGACATCCTTCAAAATCAATACGGCCCGTTGACGAGGAGGCAAAGTCTGCAGAAGCGCGATGAAGCAGAGTTGCAGGGTATCCTTGCGGATGAGCGCCTCCTCGGGATTTTCACCAAAATCAGGGGCCAGCCAAATCCAAGTAGAATCGGGCAACGTCTCCCGAGGTTCCACGATGGAGCTCGCCGGATCGGACAGATCGACGGGAAGCACCCGACGTTTCGCTTGCCTCAGTTTATCCAGACAGAGGTTGGAGGCGATCCGATAGATCCATGTCTTCGGCGAGGATTCCTGCCGGAACGAGCTCCAGCTGGAAAAAAGTGAGGAACCTTTAATTATATTCTTTTCCCCCTCCCGAATCCCTTTCAGAGGAAGGTCCCCTTCCACAAATTATTTAAAATTTTCGTTACTTGGTTGCTCCCCCAAAAAAAGAGCACCTCACCCGAAATCTGGTGCCTACTCATCAGATGACCGGATTGTTAGAATGAAAGCGTTCTCCCATGTAAGTAAGTATTTTCCTTGGTGTGCATAGGTTGGGAGGATGAGAATAATAAAGGGAGGGTATTTATGAAACGGACTCACTTTGCAGAAAGGCGGCTCGCTCGAAACGTATTCAGCTTGCTCCTGGCGGTCATCATGGCAGTTGGCGTCAGTTTCGTGCCGACGCCGAAGGCTCAGGCAGCAGGGACAACGATTACTTCGATGAGCTACTTCTCACCGGCAGACGGGCCGGTCATCACCAAGTCGGGGGTCGGACAAGCGAGCTACGGCTTTGTTATGCCTATTTTTAATGGCGGTTCGGCTACCTGGAGCGATGTGGTGCAGGATTTAGGCGTCAAAGTGAAAGTTAATGGCAACTGGGTCGACATCGACAGTGTCAGCAGCTTTGTCTACAACCAGAACTGGGGGCACTGGAGTGACAGCGGCTTTAACGGTTATTGGTTCGTCCTTTCCGCAACCACAGAGATTCAACTGTACTCCAGAGCAAACGGGGTTACGCTTAATTACACTCTCGTCTTTCAAAATATCAACAAAACCACGATCACGGCGATGACACCAACGCAAGGTCCGGTTATTACCGCAGGATTTACGGGCGGGGCTGGCTTCACCTATCCCGTGTTCAATAACGATCCGTCTATTCCTTATGCCGCGGTTGCCGACGATTTGAAGGTGTATGTGAAGCCAGTGAACAGCAACACCTGGATCGATATCGATAACAATCCGGCCAGCGGCTGGATCTATGACCAGAACTTCGGCCAATTCACCGATGGCGGCGGGGGTTACTGGTTTAACGTCACGGAGTCCATCAACGTGAAATTGGAATCGAAAACTTCGTCAGTGAACCTCGTGTATACGATTATTTTTAATGAGCCGGTAAGAAATTCGTATACCCTGACTCCTTATGAGGGAACGACGTTCACTGCAAATGAAAGCGGTGCCATCGGGTTGCCCCTGCCGAAAATCGACGGAGGCGCTCCCATTGCCTCGGAGCTGGAGAATTTCGTTTATCAGATCAACGTCAACGGTCAGTGGGTTGAACTCGCCGATTCCAGCCAAAGCGGATTCGTCTATTCCGCGAATGGTTACAACAACTTATCCAGCGCCAATCAATGGGGCTATTGGGCTGACTACATCTATGGCCTGTGGTTCCAGCCGATCCAACAGGATATGCAAATCCGTATCGGATATCCTCTAAATGGGCAAAAGGGCGGTAACGTCGGCAACAACTACGTCACGTATACCTTCATCGGCAATCCTAACGCCCCGCGGCCGGATGAATCCGACCAAGAGGATATTCCGCTCAGCACGCCAAGCAATCCGAACATTGACGGTTTGACGCTCATCTGGCAGGATGAATTTACCGGTTCCCAGCTAGATATGAGCAAGTGGAATTATGAACAAGGATATTACCTCAATGACGATCCGGGCACCTGGGGTTGGGGCAATGCGGAGCTGCAGCATTACACGAACAGCCCGCAAAATATTTTCGTTCAGGATGGAAACCTAAATATCCGGGCGTTAAATGACCCTAAATCCTTCCCGCAGGATCCAAATCGTTATGCGCAATATTCTTCCGGCAAGGTTAACACCAAGGATCACTTCTCGTTGAAATACGGCCGAGTGGATTTCCGCGCGAAGCTGCCTACGGGGAACGGGATTTGGCCGGCGCTGTGGATGCTGCCTCAGGATCAAGCCTACGGCACCTGGGCCGCTTCCGGTGAAATCGACGTCATGGAAGCTCGGGGGCGTCTGCCTGGTATCTCCTCCGGCGCCATTCACTTCGGCGGACAATGGCCGGCCAATACGCATCTTTCCGGCGAATACCACTTCCCATCCGGGCAAACCATCGCCAATGACTTCCATGTCTACTCCGTCGTTTGGGAAGAGGACAACATCAAATGGTATGTAGACGGCAAGTTCTTCTTCAAAGCGACCCGGGATCAATGGTATTCCACGGCAGCACCAAACAACCCGAACGCACCTTTCGATCAGCCGTTCTATCTCATCATGAACCTGGCCATCGGCGGGAACTTCGACGGCGGCATCGCCCCAGGACCTGGCGATATCCCGGCAACGATGCAAGTCGATTATGTGCGCGTCTATAAGGACAACGGCAATGGCGGCGGCGGTCAGAATCCCGGAAACCCGGGAGATCCGGGCACGCCCTCCACGATTGTGATCGGCGATCAAGTGAAGGGGCTGAAGAAAACCGGCGATAACCTGTTGTTCTACGTCAACGGCGCGACTTTTGCGGATCTGCATTATAAGATCAATAACGGTGTGCAACTCAATGTCGCCATGACCCCGGTGGGGAACGGCAACTATACCTATGCGGTTAACAACCTGAGCCAAGGGGATGTGGTGGAGTATTTCTTCACCTATAACCCCGGGCAAGGGGCGCTGGATACCCCGTGGCAAACCTACATTCATGGGGTTACACAAGGAACGCCGGAATAAACCGGTGAGACTGCTCAATAGCCAATCATCAATACTAGGGCTCCCTATCGGGGGCCCTGGTTCTCTTTTTGCATGCGTACGAAGTTCGTCGAATACAATAAATCGGGATTTGGGGGATTATCTAAACAGTGAGCCGCCTTATATTTCGAGCCGCTTACGCTTTGATGTCACGCCCAAGGGGCAATTTCTGGGTCTACCTGTCAATGGCAGAAGTGTGTTGTTCTATGAAAATGTCATTTACAAGTACGAAGACGGGAAAATCAAGCAGGTGTGGTCCGTCATCGACAAAGCGGCGATTGAAGCTCAAATTTTTGATCCCGCTCCCTTGTCGCGGAAGATGAAAAAGGCCGCTCACGTTGAACGGCCTTCCTTTCAGCTTTTTTTAATACTCGCCCTTAATCACGAAGAACGAGCCCCGGATCGTACCAGCCAATTTCGACTTCTGTCGGGCAAACTTAAACTTCTTCTCCTCCAGTTCCTTAGGGACCTCCATCCCTTCAGACAGCTTAAATCCCACGGCCCGCTTCTTCGGATCGTCCAAGGTGTACATGACGTTAACCCCTAAGCCATCCTCATAGAAGACGAACGCCCACCGGATGTTTTCCACTTGAAAAAACGACGTTTCTAACGGCTTCGCCGAGAACTCGATCCCCCGTTCTTCTTTTAATATCCGGTTCACATAATCCAGGGTTTCCTGGCTTTCGCTGGCCGGTTCAACCGTAAACACATGCTTATATTTGTTCATAAAATAACGCGCCTCATTGGCTCGCAGCCCGGCTAACGCCTCTGCTACAGGAGAGGATTCTAAACCGATGGTGGATACATTTTTGAAATCAACGACATAGGACATGCTTAACCCTCCTCTTCTTCTCTATTTCCTTACGACGGGGATCCACATTTCTCCCACGACGCGACCATTCTCTTGCTCCATCAATACCGAGGCGTTTGGCCCACCAACATAAGCGACATGATTCAATTCCGGCAGGACTTGGCCAAAAGCGATCCCCGCCAGCTGATTACTGAATTCATCCGCCGTTGTGCCTTCCCCTTTGACAATCAGGTACTCCCCCTTCGGGAATTGAATGACCCGAGAGTCTTCCGAGTCCGGCAGCGTTTCGCGGCTCAATACGCCGACGTAATACATCATTTTGTTATTGACCGCTTCATTTACGGCAAAGACGTAGTCGTTCTCCGCGATCGCTTTAAGCTGATCGAGTCGGCCGTCCTCGGTGACGGCTTGCCAGAAGCTCGACTTTTCCTTGTTGATGCCGGCGAAATCCGTGTAATGACTTTTTAATTCCGTACCCAGCCCAAATACCGTAAAGCTATCCTTCTCTTCCAAAACATAATTTGCCATGTTTCAAAACCTACTCTCATTTAAAATTTGTTTTCTGTTCTTGATGGGTTTATCATAACTTTAAATCATGTCAAAAAATGAACCTGTTTAGGAGTCCCGATGAAAAAAGTTGAACGGATTAACACCATCATGCGCTATATCAACAACCGGTCCCACTTTACTATCACGGAAATTATGCAGGAATTTAACATCTCCCGCTCGACGGCAATCCGAGACATCCGCGAAATCGAAGCTTTGGGAATGCCGCTCGTTGCTGAGGTTGGACGGGACGGCGGCTATTCGGTGATGCACAACTCGATCCTGCCCGCCGTGCGGTTTACGGATAACGAGGTCAAAGCGCTGTTCATCGCCTTCATGGCCACAAGAAACGCCCAGCTTCCGTATCTCAAGAGCCGCCAGTCCTTGGCTGAAAAATTGCTGGGGCTGATCTCGAAAAACCAGCAGGACGATCTCCTGCTCCTGGATGAAATTCTGCTCTTTGAAGGGACCAACCCGCATAATCCCGACCTGCTGGAGCTTTCGGATCTCCCTCACCCAATGCTGGAGAAGCTGATCCGACACCTGCTTCTCGACAGCTATTTATGGATTACCCTTGAAGAAGGGGAGGGAATCAACTCGTATCCTATTTTTCTCTTACACCTTTATCATGAGAAAAGTCTGTGGTGGATGGAAGTCTTTGATTTACAGGAAGAGAAGAGGAGAATGTTCTCCGTTGACCAACTCACCCAAGTCGAGCTCTACTACCCTAAGAAGCGAATGAGCCGGAAGAAGATTTTGGAGCTCCTTGGCAAGCAAGAGGAAGCATACAACCTGATCCTTGAACTCGGCCCCCGTGCCATTGCCCAATACAAAAAATATCATCCCTTAAAAGCATTCATTTCCTATACCAATCCGTATCAAACCACCGCCATGATGAAGATGGTTGTCCAAGCCAACGAACCCGAGGAGCTAACTGAGACGATCAACTGGCTGCTGTTCCTGGGGGAAGACCTGGAATTCAGAAAAGTGCCGGAAGAAGTCATGGAAGGATTGCGTCAGAGAGGTAAGGAGATGGAGCAGTTGTTCTTCTAAAAGCGCTCAAAGCAATCGTAATTGCGCTGACGATAGAACTCGGGAGCGCCCTTGGCGTCGCGATCGTGGGTACCGTATTAACCGAATCCTTTACCCGGCATCTACCGGCAAATCTTCAGCAAGATTCAGTCCCTCACACGGTCGCGGATGCCATTACCGCGGCCCCTGATCAACAAGCCGCCATCATCAACGCCTTTGTCTCGGGAGCCCAATCCGCGCTGCATGTCGCAAGCGTCGTTACGCTCCTCGTCGGCATCCTCGTTGTCGCAGCAACCTTTCGAGCTAGTCGGCGACTGCTCGATCAGAGCCTGAACGCTGCAAGTTCAACAACCGCTCCCAACAGATAGAACACGCTGTCCCGAGGGCAGCTCGAAAACGAGTCGCCGTCCAAATCCGAGTAGGGATTGGGGACGGCGATATTTTTTAGGTGGCTGTGAGAAACCCATTGTATAGTTAAGCCCAGCTTCCTTATGCTATACTATATTTTCCGTATCCAGTTGAAAATGGGTGATACGGGGTATTCTTATAGTGATTGCCGCTTAGGGAGGATATGACAGCATGACGGATTTAACCAAACAACAAGTGGTGGAGAGCGTTCCGCAACGAGGATTTTTTGGACATCCCAAGGGATTGTTCACTCTGTTCTTCACGGAGTTTTGGGAGCGGTTCTCCTATTATGGAATGAAAGCCATTCTGACCTACTACATGTATTACGAATTGAGTCGAGGCGGACTTGGCATGGAGGAGAGCGTGGCTCTCGCCATTATGTCCATTTACGGCTCCCTGGTGTACATGTCCGGCATTATTGGCGGTTGGTTCGCGGATCGGATCTTCGGTGAGTCGAAAGCGGTATTTTACGGCGGCATCCTCATTATGTTGGGGCACATCGCCTTGGCGATCCCGGAAAGCGTCCCCTTATTTTTTGTGTCCATGGTGCTCATCGTCTTGGGGACAGGCTTGCTGAAGCCCAACGTATCGAGTGTGGTCGGCGAGCTTTACAGCGAGCATGACCAGCGCCGGGATGCAGGCTTTAGCATCTTCTATATGGGGATCAACCTGGGGGCGTTTATCGCTCCGCTGATCGTAGGTACCGTCGGCCTGGATTACAATTTCCACCTGGGCTTCGGCATTGCCGCCGTGGGGATGTTCCTTGGACTTGCTATTTTTGTCTTAACTCGAAAAAGAAATCTCGGCCTCGCCGGCACAATCGTTCCTAGCCCGCTTTCACCGGCGGAACGCAAGAAAGTGTTCCTGCAAATCGGCCTCGGCCTATTGCTTCTTGTGGTGATCGTCGCCATTACCATCCCGCCCGGTTGGTTAACCTTCGATTCGTTTATCGTGATCGTCGGCATCCTGGGGCTCTTGGTCCCCACTGCCTATTTTGTGGCCATGTACCGCAGTCCACGAACGAGCAAGGTGGAGCGCTCCAGACTGATCGCGTATATTCCGCTGTTTATTGCGGCAATCATGTTCTGGGCGATTCAAGAACAAGGGTCTACCATCCTGGCGAACTATGCAGATAAGCGGACGCAATTGGATTATGCCGGATTTCATATTTCGCCGGCTTGGTTCCAATCGTTAAACCCTTTATTTATTATTACCCTGGCCCCTGTCTTTGCCTGGTTCTGGCTCAAGCTGGGCAAGCGGCAGCCTTCGATTCCAAAGAAATTCGCTTTGGGCTTGTTGTTCGCCGGCTTATCATTCCTGGTGATCCTTTTGCCGGCTTACTTTGGCGGCGAGAATTCCTTGGTGAATCCGCTATGGCTCGTGCTGAGTTATTTCATCGTTGTGCTGGGAGAGTTGTGCTTGTCTCCGGTAGGGCTGTCGGCGACGACCAAATTGGCGCCTTCCGCCTTCTCCGCCCAGACCATGAGCTTATGGTTCTTGTCCAGTGCGGCAGCCCAATCAATCAATGCGCAAGTGGTTAAATTCTATTCGCCTGCCACAGAAATGGCGTACTTTGGGGTCATTGGAGGAGCGGCCATTGTCCTCGGCATCCTGCTCTTCGCTTTCTCCTCGAAAATTCAGGGGTTTATGAAGGGAATCCATTAAAAATAAACCACGCAAAATTACAAAAACGGCGATTCTCCAAGAACGGAGGATCGCCGTTTGCGTGCATTGACCTACCCCAATCCCTTCACGCTCGTCCGTATGTTCAAAAACATAATGAGGGCGAAAAGACATAAATCCGATCACTTGCTCTCGATCCAGTACCAGCAAAAACGCTTGTTCCTTTAACCTTTCAAAGTATCACTTCAGTAAAGTGGTTGCCGCTGCGCCAGCGGTCAGATCGGACTGGTAGGTATGCTCACGAGCGGATAAGGGCGGGATAAATTCATGATCGTAACGGCACAGCAAGTCCCATACCCCTTCCAGGAGAGCGGGGTCCGTCAGCGTTTCGTAATATCGGTATTAGATCGACAAAGTGGGTTCACTCCTCTAGAGTTCCTAAGATGTATTTATCTATCATACTTTATCCTTTGAAACCTTTGGCGATTAAACATCGTTTGAATTTCATCCTCCGCGGCTGCAGACCATCTGTAACAACAAATAGAGCTATCCCTAGAGGGATAGCCCTTGACCTTCATTATAACATTCTGGAGGCGGACACGCTGGAATGCGCCGGATGCGACTTCAACGCCTCAGCCGTTTCAAAGGAATGGATGCAATCCAGAGCAAGCAGCTTATCGAATACCCGAAGCAGATCCTTTGAGCGCGGCTTATGCAGCTTGATTCGCAGCGTTCGTACGCCTTCATCTTCTTGATCATCGTTAGGAGCGTCTAAGGACATATGCACAATGAGCAGTCCCTCCTGCTCGAACAATTCCGCAACCTTAGCGACGCCGCCCTCCTTATTCAGGATCCGAACGGTCACTTCATTTCGGCTGCGTTTGTTATGGAAGCTCTTCTCAAACTTATTGAGCAGCACCAGAATAATAATGACCAGTACTGTCACAAGCACCGCTCCAAAAAAGAAGCCCGCCCCTACACATAAGCCAATCGCTGCCACAACCCAAATGGAGGCCGCCGTCGTTAACCCTGAAATACTGGAGCCGTTGCGAATGATGGCCCCCGCGCCCAGGAAGCCGATGCCGGATACCACTTGAGCAGCCAGCCGCGCCGGGTCCATCCGAACGTTATATTCGTTGGAAAAGTCGCCAAACCCATAAATGGACAGCAGCATAATCATCGTTGACCCTACGCAGACCAGAATATGCGTACGGAAACCGGCTGCATGGTTATGCCATTCCCGTTCTAACCCAATCAAGCCGCCTAACAGAAGCGAAATCACGATTCGCAGCGATAAGTCCACATAGGAAATATTCCACAAACCCGCGTCAATCAGCTTCATCGCAAAGACATCCCCTTATCTACTCGTCATGGTCACTACAACGGTGACACCTCGGCGATCACGGGATAATGATCCGAAGGATATCGTCCTTCATATAGCTCTCGATCGACCCTAACGTTCTGGATCTGCAAGTCAGGGGATACGAAGATATAATCAATCGGCTCTCCGGATTCGCCACCTAAAAAGTGATGAACCGTCGCCCCCACTTCCTTCTTCTCTTGCTGCAGAACGGAATAAGCATTTCGATATCCCTCCTGCTCCAATCCCGTAATGACAGCGTTTGCCGGTTCAACGTTAAAATCGCCCGTTAACACGACCGGAAGACCCGTCTGCGTACGAAATTCCTTCATTCGCTCTCGAATTAATTCCATACCTTTCTGTTGAGCTTCTTCACTAATATGGTCTAAATGCGTATTAAACGCAGCAAATTCAGCGCCCGTCTGCGACTTAAACGTCACCCAAGTGCACATGCGCGGGTGGGAAGTGCTCCAGCTTCTCGCACCTAACTGCTCCGGGGTTTCCGATAAACTGAAATGCCCCGCCTTTCCTACAGTCCAATTCTTCTTTTTATACAGAATGGCAGCATATTCGCCTTTGTTCCCGCCTTCCCGGCCTTCTCCAATCCAAGCATATTCCGGAAGTAACGGCTCCAAGTCCGTAAGCATGTCATGTAGACCCTCTTGAATGCCAATGATGTCCGCATCATGGCGTTTAATCACTTCAGCCACCGCCTTCGTACGATACGGCCATGCATTCTCCCCGTCTGACGCCACATTCAGTCTTAAGTTAAAAGTCATAATTTTCGCAAACATTGATTTCCTCCACTTCTGGGAACATCCACGCCAGATTCTAGTGATGCTTATTTATCTTTATTACCTCTACCGTAAACAAAGTACATCGTAATTCCAGACATGATCATCAACACGACAGAATAAACCAGTGACATCGCACGCGCCGCAACCCCTGCTTCTGCGTCCGTACTGCTCTTGATCACAATTCCCAGTGTCTGATACACGGGGTGATATAAGAAAACGGTCAAATCGTAGTCGTCCAATATTTTAATAAAGTTTAACGCAAGGACAGCGAGGGTGGACGGCAAGATGATCGGCAGCAGTACCTTTCTGAAGGTATAAAACGATTTGGCCCCCAGGTTCTTGGAAGCATCCTCTAAGTTGCTGTCCAAACTAAAGAAAGAGGCTTTGACCATTCGCATCGTAAACGGGATGTGGATGATGACATAACCAATCAATAGCATCCAAAGCGTACCGGTAAGTACCGTGTTCCCCGTCACTAAGCGCGGCACATTATAAGTGACCACCAAGCCAATGGCAATCAGCGTGGACGGCAGAACCCATGGAATCAGCAAGGAGTATTCCAGCGCTGCTGCCAGCTTGCTATTCTTGTGTTTGTGCAGGATTCTGGATGCAAATAATGCAAGGGCCACCACTACTACTGACGCTGCCGCAGCATACAAAATACTTACCAAGTAAGGCTTAAACGCGCTCATCGTGGTAAACAATCTGCCGTAATTCTCCAGCGTAAAGCTATCGAAATGAATCGTCGATGTAGCAATGCTTTGGGAATCGGTAAATGAGAAGATGACAATTAAGGTTACCGGAATTAAGTAAATCACAAATAACACATACCCGATCAAGTGAGTGATGAAGTTACCGAACTTATGATTAATCTTTTGTTTGACCAATACGGATTTGACTTTAGACACGGACATATAATTGCCTTGTTTCTCAAACCGGATCATGATCGATAGCAAGATAATCGTTGCTAGGCCTAGAACAAGGGCCAGTAATGCGGCCAGATCCTTAGACGTTGAACTCTTCGAGAACGTCAAGATCATAGGCGTAATCGTCTGGAATTCCGTACCGCCGAGAATAAGCGGAGCCGACATCGCCCCAAGTCCTGTAAGGAAGGTGAGGATCGTCAGAGCAAAGATCGTTGGCTTTAATACGGGCAGCACAACCCGCCGCAAAATATAAAAGGTAGACGCCCCCATGCCTCTAGCGGCTTCAATGGTTTGAAAATCCACCTTGCGGATGGCGTTCCCCAAAAACAAGATGTGATTCGAGGTACAGGCGAACGTCATTACAAAGAGAACAGCCCAGTACCCATGAAACCAGCCTGTGTTAAAAGCCGGAAAGAGAGCGGATAACACTTTCGTGATAAATCCATTTTCGCCATAAGCAAACTTGTAACTCGATGCTACAACAACCCCGTGGTACAACAAGGTGGTAAAGAAACCTAGCTTTAAAATTTTCGCTCCCTTAATCTGAAAATACTCCGTTAGCAGGACTAACGTAATCCCAACAACATTCACCGTAATCACTAGGGAGATCGCTAATATAAAACTGTTGGATAAGCTGGACATTGCACGTTTCGATGACAAGAGCTTGTGAACGGCATCCAGCGAGAAGCTTCCATTTTTGAAGAAGATCTCATAATAAATGTTCAGGTTCGGGTAAATGAGAAAAGCGATAATGAACCAGGCCAGCAGGACATATAATAGAAGCTGTCCATAATGAATGGATCGGAATCTGTGCTTTAACGTTTGTACGCTCAATTCCCTCCCTCCGTCCGATCATATTGCATAATATCCGCAAGTCGAATGTACACTTCGGTTTCCGTTCCGACCTCATGCCCCACATGACCGCTTTCCTTTTCGATCGTCTTTAGCAAACTGCCGCCCGCCATTTCCAGCACATACTTGCTATAGAGTCCGTAAAATTCACGATCCACGACCTTCGCCTTCAGGCGCACAACATCGCTGCCTGACACGGGCGATAGATTCACCTTCTCATTGCGGATATAGGCAACTTTGTTCCGTGGAACGAACTCCTTTAAGGGGCTGTTAGCGATCAATCCCGGATCCAACTTATTAATGTCGCCGATGAAATTACATACAAACTCGGTTTTAGATGAATTGTAGATCTCATAAGGCGTACCCACTTGTTCCAGAATCCCATTATTGAAAACGGCGATCCGGTCGGATAACGTTAACGCTTCCTCCTGATCATGGGTCACATAGATGGTTGTGATGCCAAACTGCTTTTGCAATTCCTTCAATTCATTTCTGAGCTGGACGCGCAGCTTCGCATCCAGATTCGACAACGGCTCATCCAAGGCCAAAATCGACGGCTTTAATACGAGTGCTCTGGCAATCGCTACACGCTGCTGCTGCCCGCCCGACAAATCCGAGACTCGCTTGTGCAACTGTTCTTCCTTTAGGTCGACCTTACGAGCAATGTCTCGGACCTCCTGATCGATTTCGGCCTTTGATGCTTTCTTGACGCGCTTACCAAATGCAATATTTTCGTACACCGTCATCGTCGGAAATAACGCATAGCTTTGGAACACCATACCGATTCCGCGTTTTTCAATAGGAGCATGTGTAATATCTTTGTCGTTTAATAGAATTCTGCCGCCAGATGGGGATATGAAACCTGCTAGACTTCGAAGAATGGTTGTTTTACCACAGCCTGAAGGGCCTAAAAAGGTGAAAAATTCCCCCTCGTTGATTTTCAGATTAAAGTTCTTAATGGCATGGAAATCTCCAAAATGAATTTGTATATCTTGAAATGTGATCATCACGTTCACCTTTTCTATTAGGTTGTTGTAAGAAAGAACTGCATAGCCTAAACTAGCGCTATGCAGTTCCCCATCCATGCTGTCTAGTTCATGATTTGCAATTCAATTTTCTCTGCCCAGGCATCCAGATGTTCTGCAATGAAGCTCCAATCCAACGGCTGCGCCTTCAACTGGGCAAACATTTCTTTAGCTGAATCAGGAGCTTGTTCGGCTGCTTCTGCGATAACGGGCATCGCATTAAATTCCTTCGCGAAGGCCCCTTGCATTTCTGCGCTGCCAAACCACTCCACAAACCGTTCTGCCGTATCCTGCTTCTTCGTGCCATTAACAATGGCGATATGTTCGACAACCATAGGGACACCAATTTCAGGAATCACATAACCTGTTTTGACGCCGTATTCTTGTTCTCGCTTGGCACGCTCGCCTGAAACGATCGTTCCAATTGGAACTTTTCCGCTGGCCATATTCGCATAAAGCTCCTCCCCTTCAATGACCGGAATCCCATTATCGTAGAGTTGCTTCAACGCGTCCCAACCTGCATCGGAAATGCCCAGGTCTCCACTGGCATCTTGATAGGGCGACAAAATCCCTGCGACAACCAGACGCATCGTGGCTCTATCAAGTCGTGTTGGCGCTTCATATTTCCCTTTAAACGCTTCGTTGGTATACAAGTCTGTCCAATCCTTCGGAGCCGTCTCCGGCGTATACATGTCCGCATTATAGCCAATCAAAATCGCTTGTTTTACGAGACCATGATAGTAGCCTTCCAAATCGTTTAAGCCCTCGTCAACTTGCGAAGCCCACTGCGGGACGTATTTCGTTAGAACTCCTTCTTTCTTCAGATTTTCGTAGAATATATTATTTAAGCCGAATACTACGTCCGCAATCGGATTATTCTTCTCCGCAATCAAGCGATTCGTTAGATCCGCGCCGCCTGCTCCCACGATTTCAATGTCAAATCCTGCTTTTTTCGCTTGCTCCGTCCACCACTCGCCGCGGCCGTCAGAATTTGAATTGGTGTATACGATCAATTTTTCATTTTTGACTTGGCTCCCCTGGTTTTCACTGGATGCCGCCGAGTTTCCACCAGCATTTCCACTGTTATTGCTTCCACAGGCAGTGATAACTAAACAGCTAAGCACCACCATTGCCAACGCTTTCATCATTTTCGACATCTCGTGCTCGCTCCTTATCAAGTGATAATAAATGACTTCGATCGAATACCGATTTTCTTTCAACAATGTTCGTTTTTATTTTGACAGTGAGATGTTGTTCCTTCGAATGATTGATACGCTTCATGAGCAGGTCTACGGCTGCCGCGGCAAGCCGATCCGTATCTTGGCGAACCGTAGTTAGTGGGATGGGCGTTAATGCTGAAAGATAAGTATTCGAAAACCCAACAATAGACAACTTCTCCGGAACGGATATGTTCATATGAAGTGCAGAAAACAATGTAGAAATCGCCACTTGGTCATCCGCACACATGATAGCTGTCATTTGCGGATTACTTCTAATAAATTCCCCTTGTTCGGCATCATACTCATGAAAGCGCCCCGGTTCACAGCGTTCTGTTCTAAAATGAATATATTCGCTCTTCACCGGAATCCCATGATCAAGCAAAGCTTGAATGTACCCCTGATATCTTTCCTCTCGACTTGTGATGTTCTCAATAATGTTAGACGAATATCCAATGTCCCGATGCCCCTTCGCAATCAAATACTGCGCCATTTCATAGGAGCCTTGAAAATGGTCGTGATAGACGCAATCGAACGGAATCTCACGAAAAATCCGATCGATGATCACACTGGGGATTTGTTCCATTTTTAATCGGAGCACCTGATCGCTGCAGGTTCGGCTTCCCCACGGAAATAAAATGATGCCGCTGATCCCCGCCGCCACAAGCTCCTGTAAACATCGGTCTTGGTCGTCTTGATCACTGCTAATTTTTAAAATGAGTTCAAATTGATGTTTACGTAACTCATGCTCGACTGCCGAAATGATTCTTGACGTATAATCGGACATGTGGGGAATGATGAGCGCAACTTGTTGATTGACTTTCTTCTCAACCGCAGGTTGTACCGGTTCCTGCAGTCTTTCACTGCTCCCTTCATACCGATTGCCTGAGAGGAACGTGCCTCGTCTCGGCAGACGATAAACTACCCCCTGCTCCACCAGTTGTTCCAAGGCCAATTTACTCGTCATTCGGCTGACGCCAAACAACTTGGCCAGTTCACCCTCTGAGGGTACAGGATCATGCGCTTGAAGTCCCCGGGTCTCGATGATCTCCAGTACTTTCTCCGCGACCTGCAAATACAGCTGTTGTTTCTCTTTCTTGGAAGTGCTTTCAGAACTCATGTCCGGACATTCCTTTATTATTTTTTAGTTGGTAAACCGCGCGTGATCTACCAAGCCATTAGCTTAAGCTGACATAACCATACAATATGTCACTGACACATTCAATGATATTGAGCAAAAGAATTTTGCGGGAAATTATTGCCATTTTGCAAAAATACAACTCTACTATTGTTCGAAAGCCTAGTTTGTTGAAATATGCTAGGGACAAAGTTTTACGATCAGTGACATATTTCAAGGGTAAAAAAAGTACCCTGCACAAAACACTTTGGTTTAAGTGTCCCGTGCAGGGTACCCGGTAATGTGGGATCCCCTTCACTTTTACTGTACGGGTTTACTTAGCGGCGCAGGAGTTCCCTTCTCCGGCTTCTCACTTTCATGACTGGTATCATAATAAGTTTTCATATTCCGCAGCACCGGGAACAGGTGCATCCAGAGCGCGGCCACAACGAGCGTCCCGATTCCGCCGATGACGGTGGCAACCACTGCACCAAGCCAATTGGCCATGGTGCCCGGATTCGAATTCGCCGAGCTGGTTCGACGTTCCGATAAACAGCATGTTGACAGCGTTGACACGCCCCTGCATTTCACGAGGCGTATTTAACTGAACCAGCGTAGAACGAATGACGGCACTGACCACATCCGATGCGCCGATCAGGAACAGGGCTACCAAAGATAATACGAGATTTTTGGAGACGGCGAACAGCACGGTAGCCAAGCCAAAGATCGCCAGCGAGCTGAACAAATACTTGCTGATCGAATTCTGAATCGAATACCGCGTAAGAACAAGTGACATCAGCAAAGCGCCAACTGCCGGAGCTGTCCGAAGCAATCCGAGTCCCCATGACCCTGTATGCAGGATGTCTTCGGCGAAGATTGGCAGCAGCGCCGTAGCCCCGCCGAGCAGAACGGTGAACAGATCAAGCGAGATCGTGCCTAGAAATCGCTTGATGGGTGTATCATAACCATGAATCATGTCAAAAGAGCCCAAATTGCGTTAACGAACTGTAAAAGCTACCGTTAATTTTGGACAATTTCATGGTTTTGTCCAAATTAGCGGTAAATCCTGCTGTTATTTTGATCGAAATCAGCAATTTGGCGAGGAAACATAAAATTTAACGGTAGGTTTTACTTGTAATTGGTGCGGAGAGATCTAACTTGCGAAATTAACGGTAGGTTTTGGAGCTAAATTTAGTTTATCGGAGGTTCGCGGCGGGCTTGCGGAGGAAAAAAGCGACAGAAAAGAGGGGATAAAGAAGTACCACTTCATTCGGCTATTACTACTGTTGGCGAAAAAGTAAAATTATATCTTCGAGGAATTGTAGGTTTAGGTGATGTAATTCTTCGAATTATTACTACTCGTGACTCAGAATTATTGAAATCTCAACTTGCTGAACAAGACTTTTTAAATAGATGGAAAAGTAAGCATACAACTACTCCGACGTTGAAATCAAAATATGTACATGAACGTAATGCCCATTTGAAAAGACTAATTCATCAAGTATATTAGTACAGTAGCCTTGCATGAGTTAAATGCTAACATATTCTGATAAAAATTTATCCCTATTTTGTGATACGGTTCGCCACGGCTTCTACGAGGGCAAGTTTTCGGCCATCCCATGTGGGATGGCCTTTTTCATCATACAACTATCAGATTCGCTCTCCATGACACACTTATACTTAACAGTAAATAATCAATCATCATTCCGACAATACGAGGTCAAGCCAGGATTGGGCCTCACGGTACAGAACGGGGTTGTTTTCTGGCGTATAGTAAGCCAGTATGGCCACTGCCTGGGATACAACCCATCCGCGGGCTCTCGCCCAGGTCGCGTCATCCGTCGGAAGATATTTGCGGAATGCGTCACGTGCCTCCGGCGAGTGTAACTTCCATGCGATCATGACATCGCATGCAGGATCACCCACGCCCATCGTATCCCAATCGATCACACCGGTAATTCGTTGATTACGCACGAGCCAGTTGCGCATATCAAGGTCGCCGTGATGCCAAACTGGCGGGCCGCTCCACGGAGGCGCAGCAAGCGCGGATTCCCACACCTTAGACACCGCCGCAACGTCGCCATCAAACCGTGCCAACCAGTATCGGAACCCCTCATCCCGCTCCGCCAAAGGAACACCGCGTCCCAGCGGCCCACCCGATGAATCGATTTGCTGCAGCGCTGCAACGAACCCCGCAAGATCACGCGCTGCCTGCATCGCGTCAATCTCCTCAATCGGCACCGACTCGCCCTCAACCCAGGTGTAAATATACCAATACCAAGGATATTCGCTGCTCGGATGCCCTAGAGCGATGGGTACAGGGACTTCTAGCGGAACCAACGGAGCAAGCTTGGGCAGCCAAGTAAACTCGCGGCTTTCTGGTGTCGCAGGCCCTTCCCGCCGCGCGAGCCGAACCGAATATTGGTTACCTAATCGAAAGATGGCGTTCACGGTGCCAGCTGGCTCGACCCGCCGCAGGGATAGATCTGACCATTGGGGAAACTGGGCAACCAGCAGACGGCGAACCAGCGCCTCATCCATTTCTATTTCGTCAACATGCATTTTTTCAGCCATGCGTCCCTACCTCCTTGGGGTTTTCCAAGAATTAAGGTATCAAAGAAATCACGAAATAAACAGATCATATCCAGTTATAGTTAAAAACCACCGCGTATTCTAATCAAAAAAAAGCCAGCCTCATCATGTGAGACCAGCTACACTTTCTTGATGATATTCCCCCCCACTTGACCATCATCTCTAAAACAGGGAGGAACGTCTTACCATGTTCGCTAAGTGAGTACTCCACTTTCGGGGGAACATGATTATAGACTGTTCGAATAACCAGTTTATCTCGTTCCAGGTCTCTTAGTTGTTCTGTAAGCATCTTACGCGTAATTTTAGAAATGGAGCGCTCGAGTTCATTAAATCGCTTGGGTCCTCTGAAACCGTCCGCCTGCTTGCAAAGCAACAACACCCTGCACGCACACTAGTTCGAGACTTATCTCGTACGCCGCGTGAGTTCTCCGAGAATGGGATTGATATCGCCGTTGGCAACTTCGATCGTCCTGAAACTCTTGATGCAGCCATGCATGGCATTGAGACGGTCGTTTTAATTAGTCCTGCTGTCCGGACCAGGAAATCGCCGTGATTGACAGTGCTGTTCGCAACGGAATAAAACATATTATAAAGATCACGAATCATAAGGCTACGGCAGATTCCCCTGTTGATCGACGGCGTGGCCATACGCGAGTTGAGGCGCATCTGAAGGCGACGGGGATCGACTATACTTTGCTTGCGCCGAATCTCTACATGCAGAATCTCTTCGCTGTCGCGCAGATGATTAAACAAACGAGAGGCTTCGTAATGTCTGCCGGTGATGGCAAGTTCGCCATGATCGACGCTCGCTACGTGGCCGCCACGGCCGCAACTATTGCCGTATCACGATCCACGCATGCAGGTCGTACTTATCTGCTCACCGGACCCGAATTGATTACTTATCACGATGTCGCACGTAAACTGTCTGACGCTCTGGGGTATACCGTCGAATACCGGTGAATCTCTCCCGCCGAGCATCAGAAAGCGATGATTCAGGCAGGGATTCCCGAGCCTGTTGCCACATCCAACGCCCAATTATTCGGTTTGATTGCCGAAGATGACGCCGCATGGATATCCGATGATGTGAAACGAGTTACGGGGATGTCCCCTCGTAATCTGGACCTCTTTCTCGCCGAGAACCTTCCCGCCTTCAAATAAGCGCAAAAACAGCACCAACTTAAAAGAAAAAAGGAGCGATCACCACGCGATCCGCTCCTAAAAACCTAGGGAGTTATTCTCTGCTCGATCCCATCGAGTAATAAGAGAATTCCCGAGTCAAAGAGTTCATCAGAACCAATTAAATTAAACATCCCTTCTTCGTACATCCGACGAAGCAGGTTGAATTGCGAGAAATCCCCGTGAATATCCTCCTTATTCCCTAACGATATCTGTACCATCCGTTGTTCATATTCTTCAACGACGAAGTTGATGACATAGTTAAGCAAATGGGTGATATATGAAAATTTTTGTTTATCCGTCAAGGAAGTAGGTTCGATCATCTGCAAGAGGCATTCGAGCAGTTCCATAAAATCAGCCTCTGGCTTCGACTTCATCAGAAGTTGACCCGAGCAGGGATACTGCTGGAGTTTCTTCCGAATCACCATGGCGCTGGTTTGAAGCCTCTCCCGCCAGTCACCTTGCTTGGGAAGATCACCTATGATCTCTCTTGAAACCAGGTTGGCTAAGGTTTGAATAAGGACCTGCTTACTCTCGAAGTACCAATAGATCGTAGGGGCTTGAACATTTAGCTCTTTACAAAGGCTTCTTATGGTAAAGTTTTCGATTCCTTGGTCGGAGAGAAGCCGCCACGAAGCTGCGATGATCTTCTCCTCGCTGATATGTGGCCTGCGTTGAGGCATAACAGACAATCCAACTCCATTCCATAGATTCTTATACAACTTATTATACTCGATTTAGAAAGGAGCCTAGTCAAGGATAAACGTAAAAACAAACCCCTATTCCTCCAACTCTACATCTTCCTCAGGCAACGGCTTCTGGTTGAACATGCTTTCCCCTGCTTTCGAGGAGAGGCGAACATCCCGCATCCCACGTTCAATCGCAGCCACCTCATAATCACGTAACGCTGACAAAAGTTCCTTTTTCCCGTCTTTGACGTTGATTAATTCTTTCGATAGCTCATAGGCATCAAAAAGTGCCGCGTTCCCGCCAATTCCAGCCGGTGTCATCGGATGCAAGGCGTCCCCCAGCAATACCAAAGAGGTGGTTTCTTTCCAAGGCTTATATGGCAAAACATTACGCAAGTGATAAACAGCCGTTTTCTCTGGCTCTGCGAGTTCCAACATCCGTTTGACTTGGGGATGCCAATGTTTGGTTTTCTCTTGAGCAAGGGACAACAATTCCGAACCATTCAATTGGAAAAGCTGCTCGTCAGGCATCCCAAACCACTCAGGCGAGCACGCAAACACAGCATACAAGTAATCCTGTTGTGGAGTAATTTTCACATTCAGGGACATGGATTCCGGCAATCGTTCCATATTCGGCTTGAAGGCCATTTCTTCAAGAAGCAGGGAAACCGGACCCTCTCCTTCCGGGCTAAAAAGGCCTCTCATGCTGCCGTCCCCAATGAGCTGATCGAGTTCTTTTCTCCGAGTATCATCCAGAAATACTTTTGTATAAAGAGCTCTTCCCAAGGTATCAAAAATTTTCACCCCAGGTTTATACTGTTGGCGAACCTTCGATCCTCCCCCGTCAGCGCCAACAAGGACATCCGCATCGATATACTCTCCATTCTCAAACCAAGCTCTCAAGCGGCCGTTTTCCAACGTTTCATAATGGGTAAACCGATATCCGTAACGGATATGGTCATTGAGTTCACCAAGCAACACTTCTCTGAAAGTAAAACGATTGACGCCAGGCGTGATTTTCGCCTTGTTGTACATTGGGTGCTGTTCTTCCATCAGCTCGAGAGAAATTGGATTTAAGAAAATCGGGTGTTCCGGTCCCATGACGGAGGTTTCCATAAAGAGATCGTAAAGCTTCTCAGGCAGACAAAACCGCAGCGCACTCATTCCGTTGTCATTGATTTTGATACGATAACCGGTTTGAAGAAATTGTCCTTCCTGCTCGCGTTCACAAACTACAAAGTCAATGTGATGCTTCTTCAGACTTTGCGCTAATGCAAGTCCTCCGAGACCGCCGCCAACAATAACTGCAGAGAGTGATTTCATACGAGTCCTTCTTTCTGTAACTTAGTTATATTTATATAACACCGTTATATTAAACCCGTTCTCCTCTGTTTGTCAATAGTTGTGTTCCTGGTATACTTCCCATCACCATGAGCATGATGATAAATATCGAAGTGACTCTTTTCACTGTATTTTTCATATCAGTCCTCCTCATCAACAAAAACAGACATCATATGCTAAAAAAATCAATCAATATAATACCACGGTTGAAAATCTATATATTGAAATGTAAAGAAAACTTTAAGTTTGTGCCTGCCTTCGCCTTATTTATGATACGGTTCCCCCCGATTGATCTTCACCGCGCGATAAATCTGCTCGGTGAGCACCAGGCGCATGAGCTGGTGGGGCAGCGTCATGCGCCCGAACGACAGCCGCTGCTGCGCGCGGCGGAGCACCGCATCGGCGAGCCCGTGGCTGCCGCCGATGACGAACACGACATGGCTCGTCCCGTAGGTGCCGAGCCGGTCCAAACAAGCGGCCAGCTCCTCCGAGCTCCAGAGCTGGCCGTCAATCGCGAGCGCGATAACATGCGCGTCGCTCTTGATGTGCGCGAGGATGCGTTCGCCCTCGCGCTCCTTGACGCCGATGAGCTCCGCCTCGCTCATCGTCTCCGGCGCTTTCTCGTCGGGGACCTCCACGACTTGAAATTTCACGTAAGGCGCCAGGCGCTTGGCGTACTCCGCAATGCCCTGGACCAGATATTTTTCCTTCAATTTGCCGACCGCCACGATTTGAATCTGCACCGTAACATCCTCCGTTATCGTCCGTCCGAAGTGTATACTTTCTGAAATCTAAAAAAACAGCGGGGCCAGCCATCCCATGCCGTCGCCCCGTTCTTCGTCTCTCATTCAGTTGTGTACCGCACCTGCATCTGCACCCGCACTACACCACCAAAAACCGCGCCTCCTGATCACATTCCTGACATTTCACCGGCGGCTCCCAATCAATAAACTTGGTGTGCTCCAAATCGACCACATCCGGGGCATCCTCAAACTCATCCACGAACATATCGATGGCCAGTTCCACATGATCTTTGCAAACGACGTACATAGTCAAAGCATCCTTTCTCTGTACCGCACTCCTGCGGCCGACTTACGTATTAACAGGTTATCCTTTATCTTTTCTACCATACTCCGTACAAAAAAGGAACCGCCCCGGTCACTTCCGGCAAGCGGTTCCTCCCCCTACTGGCCAAAAAAACCAACGATCTTACTCTGACAACCGAGCAGACCCGGCCAGGCTTAGCCAAGCTTACAGCGGCGTATAGAAGTTTTGCGTGTAGTACGTTCTGTAATCGCTGCTGCTAAGTCCGTCTACCGCACCCACACCCAGCATCGTAAACACGGGCTCCAGCATATTCTCCCGGTGGCCCCAGGAATTCAGCCAGCCATAGTGCCCGTCGATCGCATCCAGATAACCGGCGGCGATATTTTCGCCCCAAGCCCGGAACTGCGGAATCCCGCGAGCCATCATGCGGTCGCCGGCCGACTTCCCTTCAGGATTATCATGCTCAAAATAATTCCGTTCCGCCATATCCCGGCTATGCGCGCGAGCCACCTCAGCCACCGATTCATTCCAGCTCAGCACGCCTAAGCCTCGTTGCGCACGAAACGCATTGGTCAGGTCAAAAATCTCCCGCTCCGTCGCCTTCAGCGACTCCGGAGTATTCGGGGCGTACACATGGCTCTCCGTAAACTTCTTGTCCATCAGCAGCACCCCGTCCACGCGGTACTTCTCGTGCTTGTCCAGGTACAGATTGATGTACAACCCTCTCGGCGTATACGTCTCCACATACTCTCGCGGCGGGTGCTCGCTCTTGTCCCAGATTGCCGCGAGGCTGCTCCGCAACTTCTCCAGCCCTTTCTCGGCCTCGGGAGCAAACTGCCACTCGTCATGATTGCCAAACAAGCCAACGACCTTGCCGCCCGCTACGCCAACCTGCGTATAATGCTTGTAATCCTTATTATAGATGTACCATTCCAGTCCGTAGTTGGTCGCGTCCTTACGAGCCGGCTCGCCGAGCAGCTCGATCACGCGGTTCGTCGAATCGCCGATCCTCACGCCTTGCAGCTGGATCTCCGGCTTGATCAGATCCGGGCTTGTCGCCTTGGGCAGCGTCAGCTTGAGCCGATACAGGAACGTCTGCGCTTCCGCCCGCGACACCGCGTCCTTGGGCGCGAAGCCTTCTACGCCGGCACCGTTCTTCCCTTGGGCCAAGCCTTGAGCAAGGATCCACTGTACCGCCTCATCTTCACTCAAGCTCTGCCCGTAAAAAGCCGCCATCAACCGAGCCACCGATCCGCGCGTAATCGGCTCATTTGGCTTGTCGCTAACCGGCCACGCCAATTCGAAGGCCAAGTTGTAATAAGGCGTATACCAGGCCTCCTGCTCATTCACCTTATCCAGCTTGATCTCTGGATAGGCCCGCACCAGCATGCTCAGAAACTCCGCTTCCGTCACCGACTGTGCCGGGCGGAACGTGCCGTCCGGATACCCGTCGGTCACACCGTTGTTCTTCGCCCACATGATCTTGTCATAAGCCCAATGGGATGCCGGTACATCCTTAAAGTCCACCGCAGCCGCTTGAACCGCTGAGCCCGCAGCCAACCAGGCTGCTCCTAACCCCGCGAGAATCACCAATCCGCGAATCCCGCGCTTCCATCCATTCTTCATGAACCCCTGCCCTCTTTCCATCTTCGATCTCTTTGCTTGCTCTCTTGGATGTATTTCGACAGATCGAGGGCAAAATCCTTGCACCTGTAATAAACGATTTACTCTTCACTTACGGGAAAAACCGCCTCCGTCAACGCCTGCTCCAGCTCCTCCGCCCGCCGGCGCTTCACGTCCTCCGGCCAGTCGAAATACCGGGCCATCGCATCGACGACCGGCTCCTTCCACCGCCGCACCCATGCGATATCAAATAACAAAGCCCCTGTTCTCCGCACAAAAAAATCCACCGGCGTCATCGCCATCTCCGCTTCCAGGGCATACCTCAGCGGAACAGCCACCTCCAGCGGGAGCCGGGCTGCACCGGCCGAGTCGGCTGGCTCGCCCGTAGCCGCAGCATCGTCGGCCAAAGCCAACAGCCGGTCCACGTTGGATCCATATCTAGCCGCCCATTTAGCGGCAAGATCCTTCGGGATGCCACGCTCCGCCGCTTCCAGCGCCTTGCGTGCCACGAAGCCGAGCAGTCCCTGCGAGCCGCCCACCTGCCCGCCGGAGATCGGCAGCAGCCGGGTTGCGCAGGGCGTGAAGCTCCGGCCGTATTCCCGCATCAGCTTGGCGGCCACGCGGTCCACGACCAGCTCCGCCATCTTGCGGTAGCCGGTCAGCTTGCCGCCAGCAATCGTGATCAGGCCGGACGCGGACTCCCAAATTTCATCCTTGCGGGAAATTTCCGAAGGCGATTTGCCCTCCTCGTAGATGAGCGGCCGCACGCCGGCCCAGCTGGATTCCACGTCCGCCGCCGTGATCGCCAGCCCGGGAAACATGCCGTCAATCGCACCCAAGATATAATCGCGATCCGCCTCCGTCATCCGCGGATGATGAATCTCGCCGTGGTACACTGTGTCCGTTGTGCCCACGTAGGTCTTGCCATCGCGCGGAATCGCAAACACCATGCGGCCATCCGGCGTATCAAAATAAACCGCCTGCCGCAACGGAAACCGCCCCTGGTCGAACACCAGGTGCACGCCTTTGGTCAGCTGCAGCATTTTGCCCTGCTTTGACCCGTCCATCTCGCGCAGCGCATCCACCCACGGGCCCGCCGCATTGACGATCTTCCGGGCGCGCAACTCATATGTCCGCCCCTCGGCCAGATCCGTCACCTCAGCGCCCACCAGCTGCGCGCCTTCGTACCGAAACCCGGTCACCTTGGTATAGTTGACCGGCATCGCCCCACGGGCCGCTGCTTCCTTGAGCACTTCAAGGGTTAGACGGGCGTCGTCCGTACGGTACTCCACATAGTACCCGCCGCCCAGCAGACCGTCTTGCTTCAGCAGCGGCTCTTTCGCCAGCGTCTCCGCCGCCGACAGCATGCTGCGCCGCTCCCCGCGCTTCACCCCCGCGAGGAAGTCGTACACGCGCAACCCCAGCGACGTGCTGAACCGGCCAAACGTCCCGCCCCGATAAATCGGCAGCAGCATCCATTCCGGCGTTGTCACATGCGGGCCGTTCTCGTAGACGATCGCCCGCTCGCGCCCTACCTCCGCCACAACGCCGATCTCCAGTTGCTTCAGGTAACGCAAGCCGCCATGGACTAGCTTCGTCGAACGGCTTGATGTTCCCGCGGCAAAGTCCTGCATCTCCACAAGACCCACCCGCATCCCCCGCGCCGCCGCATCGAGGGCGATTCCAGCCCCGGTAATCCCGCCGCCCACGACCAACAGGTCCAGCGGCTCAGCCGGATTGGCCATTTGCTCTAACAGGTGACGCCGATCCTTACCCGAAAACGAATAGGTTCCGTTCATCTCCATCCTCCTTCAGCTCCCCGCAAAAAAAGAGATTCCTCCCCCACTCCAGTCGCTTCTATCTACGTCTGTCATGACTTCGGAATCTCTCCATGGAATATGTTTATTCGTTATCGTCTAATCCTTGTTCGATTTCCGCCTCCGACGGCTTATCGGTCAGCTCCAAGGTCACTTTCTCCAGCTTGCCGTCACGGTAGTACGTAACCTCCAACTCATCCCCGATCTTCTTATGCTCATACAAGTACCGGCGCAATTCCAACGTCGATTTGATCGGTTGCTTGTCGAGCTGGGTAATGACATCGTTTAATTTCAGTCCCGCTTTCAGCGCTGGGCCATGGGCCTCCAAGACGATCACCCCTGCGGTGACATGGTTCGGCAGGTTGAGATCCTCGCGCTGCTCGTCAGTGATCGGAGAATAGCGGTTGTTGAGGTCCAACGTGTACACGCCCATATATGGACGAACCACCTTGCCGTGCAGGAGCAAATCGTCGACCGTCTTCATCACTTCATTCACCGGGATGGCAAAACCCAATCCCTCAACGCCCGTATCGGAAATCTTCATCGTATTGATGCCGATCAGCCGGCCGTTCAAATCTACCAGCGCTCCGCCGCTGTTCCCCTCATTAATCGCCGCGTCCGTCTGGATCACTTCCTGCTCCCAGTCGTACACGCCATCCTGGTTCAGCGACACCGGAATCATCCGGCTGGTATAGCTCACGATCCCGGAGGTCAGCGTCCCTCCAAGGCCCAGCGGATTGCCGACGGCAATGACCGTTTCTCCGGCCCGCAGCTTCTTCGAATCACCTAGCTCGATCACCGTATCGATGCCTTGTCCGTCGATGGCCAGCACCGCAATATCGTTGATCGAATCCTGTCCGACAACCTCTGCCTTACGCGAGGCTCCGTCGCTCGTCACAATTTCCAGATCGCTTGCACCGCTAATGACATGCGTATTCGTTATAATGAAGGCCTTTCCTTTCTCCTTCTTAAAAATCACACCCGAACCCAGCGCCGCCTGCTCCGGATCGCCATCCGACAGCTCCCCATGATTGAGGATGCTCACCACAGCGGGCGCCACTTTGGCCGCCGCCGCGCTGATCCGGTCATAAGGATCGCCGGCATCCGAGAGCAACACCGCACTGCTGGTTGCAACATGGCGGTTCGATGAAGAAGGAAGCCCCGTAATGAAACTGAATAACAGCACGGCCACTACCGCACTAAGAACGGAAGAGATTAAAGAGATCTGCAGCGTGGACAGCTCCAGGCGATGCCTACGCGGCCTACCGCGCCAACGCCGCAAGCTGCCGCCTTCGGACAAGCGCATACGCCCCGGAACCTTGGTGGAATAAAAGTCATCGTCAAACCATCCCATCTCTATTCTCCCCCTCCATCATGCCTTCCCAAAAGGCCTGGCATCGACATGCCATCTGCCCCAGGCAAAGATCCCCTTCAACTTTATGCCATTACAGCAAAGCCATATTCATGCGTATCCTTAATTTTATTAACGTCATGAACCGAAGATAGGTTGCCTGAAATTTGAGAAGTTTACCGCTTTTTTTTCTGAAAACTGGAATGTTTGACCTTGCCCATGACTACACTATATTAATGCGATAGATTGATAGATTTATTTTACCATATTTTGATGGTTTAGAAGCAGATTTCTATCAGGGAAAAAACGGCAATTTTACCCACATCCCGTGGGCTTTACCCATCGCAGACCAAAAGAAAAATCATTCAACCGTGTGCCTTGCACGGCTGCCTGAAGGAGGTAATCAGATGGATTCCTATTATTCCACGCCGATGAACGAAGTGAATGTGCTCGCCAAGCTGGCGGATATGAAGGAAGAGCATTATCACCAGCTAGTGACCTTAAGCGCCATCATGGAGTTACTTATAGAGAAGGGCATCTTAACCCGGGAGGAGATCGAGAAAAAAGCGCTCGAAATCGACGGATTTATGACCCCGCCCCCCTATCCCACCGTTTAAAATGGATAACCAGCCAGCCCTGATCCGCCAAGCACGGCGAGATACGGGCTGGTTTTTCATTTTTTAGATGTGATCTTACATTACATAGGACAGCCGTAAATCCCCAACTCCTTCCTCTGACAACCCTGATTTGCGGCACCGGCACGAACGCGGCCAGCTGCAACCCGTGTCCCGTGAAGAGCATCGGCCTTTGTAACGCTCCAATCGGCTTAATCAAGCGAGTATCCAGTAAGTACGGCGTGACCCCGGACCGGGTGTATGCGGAATTCGTTGGCCTGAATCACCTGCACTGGTTGAAGTATTTTTACATGACGGACGAAATGCTCGAGGAGCAGTTGGAATCTCTGAAGAAAGGGGAAAACCGCGCCGAGGTCGTCAAGCGCGTTGAAGAAGAGCGGTTCAAGCTCTACAGCGATGTCGAGCTGAAGGAGAAGCCGAAGCAGCTGGAGCAACGCGGCGGTGCTTACTACTCGGAGGCCGCGGTAAACCTGATGTGTTCGCTGTATAACGGTAAGAACGAAATTCAGACGATGAACGTGGCTAACAATGGCATCCTCGATTTTCTACCGGACGACGCCAGCATCGAGGTTAACTGCGTGGTCACCCCGCTGGTTCCATCCGTCGGCGTCGCCATCAAGTTGCTCGATGAAATGCTGGAAGCGAACAAAGAGTATTTGCCGAACTTCTTTAAATAAGTCATTATCCCCTCCGGTTTTGGACGGAGGGGATTTTATTTTTTACCCCTTCAACCCCGTTGTCGAAATCCCCTCAACGAAGTATTTCTGAGCTAGGAAGAACAGCAGAATGCACGGTACGATGCTGACGACCGACATCGCGATGACCTGGTTCCAGGAGACCGCGGACGAGGCGTCCAGCGACAAGCGCAGCCCCAGCGACACGGTGAACTTCCGCACGCTGCTGATGTAGATAATCGAGTTGAAGAAGTCGTTCCACGTCCACATGAACTGGAAAATCCCCACCGAGAAGATCGCCGGTTTGCACAGCGGCAGCAGCACCCGGGTCAACACCGTAAACGAGTTGCACCCGTCGATCGTCGCCGCTTCGTCCAGATCCCGAGGCAAGCCGCGGATGAACTGGATCATCAGGTAGACGAAGAACGCGCCGGTGGCGAAGGCCGCCGGGATGATAAACGGCAGGTACGAATCCAGCCACCCTAGCTTATTAAACAAAATGTACCGGGGAATCATGATCGAAGCGTTGGGCAGCATCAAGGTGGCGATCATGATGGAGAACAGCAATGTCTTCAATGGGAAATGAAACCGAGCGAACCCGTACGCCACCAACACGCTGGAGAGGATCGTAAACAACACAGTTGGCACGACCAAGATAAACGTGTTCACGAAGAAGTCCTGGAACCCGTATTGGCCCGTGCCCTGCCAGCCCAGTGAGTAGGCATCCCACACGTAGCTGCTTGGCAGCAGCTTCGTTGAGCCAAAGATGTCCGCATTGGTCTTGAACGAAGAAGCGAACAACCACAGCAGCGGATACACCATGATGAAACCGAGCACGATCAGAAAGAGGTAGTTCGCCCATGTTTTTTTCAAACTAACGCCTGCTCTCATGTCATCGCCCCCCATCCTCATAATGCACCCAGCTGCCCGAGCTCTTGAAAATAACCGCCGTCACGCCCATGATGATCACGAACAGCACCCAGGACAACGCCGACGCATAACCCATGTTGAAGAAAGTAAAAGCTTCTTCGTACAGCTTCAACGCGTACAGATAAGTCGATTTCAGCGGTCCCCCTCCGGTAATGACAAAGGCACCGGTGAACTCCTGGAACGCATTGACCATCTGCATCACCAGGTTGAACAAGACGATAGGCGTCAGGAGCGGAATGGTGATTTTGAAGAACATTCGCGTTTTGGAGGCGCCGTCAATCGATCCGGCCTCATACAGTTCGCTCGGAATTTGCTGAAGACCGGCCAAAAATAACACCATCGAAGAGCCGAACTGCCACACGGTCAGCAAGCCCAGCGTATACAGGGCCACATCCGGGCTGCCCAGCCAATCGACCGGACCGAGATGGAGCCGGGCCAACATGGCGTTCACGACCCCTTCCTTCATGAACAGGAAACGCCAGAGGACGGAGATCGCCACGCTCCCCCCCAGGATGGAGGGGAGATAATACACCGTGCGGAAGAAGTTGATGCCCTTCAGCTTCGCGCTTAGCAGCATGGCGATAAACAAGGCGAAGGCGAGCTTGACCGGAACGGCCAGCACCACGTATATGCCAGTGACCTTCAGGGACTGGTAAAACTCCGGGTCCCCCGTAAAAATTTTGACGTAATTGTCCCAACCCGTCCATGTCGGGGCGCTAACCATGTTGTAATTCGTAAACGAGTAATAAAACGAAGACAAGAACGGATACAACTGGAACAGCAATAACCCGATGATCCATGGCGAAATGTACAGCAGTCCGACATACTGATAGTTCCGCTTGCGTTTAATCATGACGGACCCTCTCCCTCCTACCGCTTACGACCTGTTTATTGAGTACGGTCTTTAATTTCGGCCAATTTGGACGTTAAGCTGGCGATCAGCTCGTCGGCGGCCTGCTCCGGCGTGGCTTTGTTATAGCTGACCTTCTGAATGACGTCCTCAAGGATTTTTGCAACCTCCGAGTTGTTAGAGATGCTGTTGTCCACGAGACCCGCGTTCTCGAGCCCCAGCTCCACCGCATTCGTAATCGCCGGATCGATTTTGCCGGCTTCCACGGCAGCTTGCTGCGACGACTTCACAGGCGGAATCGAACGGACACTGCCCAGGATCACCGCCGCTTCTGGATCGTTCATCAACCAGTTGAGGAACTTCACGGCTTCTTCTTGATGTTGGCTTTTTTGGCTGACCGCGAACAGCTGCGACGGACGGACGACGACGCCGGTGTTTTTGGCATCCTTGGCGATCGCCGGGAGCGCCGTTACAATTTCAGTTCCTTCCGGCAGTACCGTCTTCAACGTGGGCAGCGTGCTGCTCATCGACGTGGTCATCGGCATTTCTTGATTGATCCATTTCGGGTTCTGATCGAGCTTCCCGAAGAACAGGTCGGCTTCACCCAGCGGCTGGTACACCCCCGCTTCCATCGCCTTCTGCAGCCACTCGAAGCTGGCTACCGCATCTTCCTTCGTAAAGCCTACGGTATAGTCCTCTTTGATCCATTGCTCGCCCGTACGCTGCTTCAGCATCGTCCGGAAATCCTGGGTTAACGCCGCGTGGTCGGCCAGCAGCAGGTATTTACCGCTGTCGGCTTCATGCAGCTTTTTGCCTTGCTCGTAAAGCGTATCCCAATCCCATTGAATGTCCGTCGGGATGCCTAACTGATCGGCCAGCGTCTTGTTGATGATCAAGCAGTAGGCGTTAACGCCGGTTGGCACTGCCACCAGCTTGCCGTCATAAACGCCGAAGTTGTCCAGGAACGTCGGATCGAACCCCGTGGCATCGAAATCTCCCACCGTCTTCAGATCGACGAAGAAGTCGCCTTTCGTCACCAGTTCCTGGACCCACGGCAGGTCGAGCTGCATGATGTCAGCCGAAGTGCCGCTGGTCAGCTGGGTTTTGATCTTTTGCTCGTATCCGTCAAAGCCCTGATATTCCGCCTCGATGGTGACATTGGGCGCGATTTTCTTATACGCCTCGATCGCCTCCAGCGTAGCCGCATGACGATCCTCGCCGCCCCACCAGCTGAAACGCAAGGTCACCGGATTCCCCGTATCCCCGGCATTCTCGCTTGATCCGTTATTGACTGAAGTGGAGGTGTTGTTTGCCGCCTCGTTCCCTCCGGATGAGCAGCCGTTCAGAAGTGCGAGAAGGAGTGCCATGGCCAAGCCCAGCGCCCAAACTTTTTTTCTTCCCATCATTCATTTCCCCCTTAGGACTCACTAAATTTGTAAGCGCTTTTATTATAAAATCGGCTTCGGCCCTTCGATAAGGTAGCTGTCCTTAGAAAAAGGTATCACATTTCGCGGAAATTTTACTCCAAGGTATCTTCTTGTTATAAAAAGAATCGTTTTTTCACATGTTTGCGGTCCGTTGTTTAAACGCTTACAACCAATTTCGGGCGATCTGCTATAATCGATGTATGCCATTACATTTGACTTCATAGAAGCCGGGGTGAGCGAATGTATAACCTGTTAATCGTAGATGACGAAGCGGAGACGCGCGAAGCGTTGTCGAGTTATTTTCCGTGGAACGAAGTAGGCTTTCAGGTCGTCGGCCAGGCCAACAACGGCCAAGAAGCGCTCCGTTTGATCGCCGAAGGCGAGCGCGTTGACATCGTGCTGACCGATATTAAGATGCCCGTGATGTCCGGGATCGAGCTGGCCGAGCAGCTGTACAACCACCGGCGGCAGATTAAGGTCGTCTTTCTCAGCGGATACCGGGATTTTGAATATGCCCAGCAGGCCCTGCATTTTCGCGTCATCAACTACATTCTGAAGCCGGCCAAATATCATGTGCTATTGGATGTTTTCGGCAAGATCAAAGAGGAACTGGAAGCAGAGGCTGCTGCGGAAAACCAAGATCTGGGGCCGAACCCCTCCGCACCCGGACAAGGCGGCGAAAGCCTCATTATCCAGAAGATCAAGGAATACGTCAAAGCCAACTATAAAAATGCCTCCCTTGAGGAGGTCGCGCGGCTTGTGCATATGAATGCCAACTATCTTAGCTTCTTTTTCAAGCAAAAAACCGGACAAAACTTCTCCGACTACGTGCTGCAGACAAAAATGGAAATGGCAGCCGCTCTGCTTCGGGACGTGAGCTACAAAACCTACGAAATCAGCGAAAAAGTCGGCTACAGCAACGCCAAAAACTTCACGCGGACGTTTAAAAGCTATTACGGTCAAACGCCCAGCGAATTCCGAAACGGTCCCTCGAGCCCATGAGAGATAAATATTTCGCCAAACAGCTGACCGCGTTTCTTGTTCCGCTGCTCGTGCCCATCGTCCTGCTTGGCTCGCTTTCCTTCCTGACGACACAACACGACGTCAAGCGAGACATCAACCAGAACAGCAGCTTCCTGCTTCATCAATCGCAGACCCAACTGGAGATGATCCTAAACGAAATCGATACGCTGTATCTGGCGCTTTACGATAATACCGCGATCTTCAACGAACTCTCGGCCGTATTGAAAAATCCGCATTACACCTACGAAAGCTCCACTTCATACCGGATTATCTCCAGCTTCCTCAACGGATTTACGAGCGCGAAACCGTATATCCAATCCTTTTACCTGTACGTCGACAACCCGTATCAGCGTTTCCTGTCGTCGGTGGGGGGACTGGTGACGCTGGATCATTTTTATGATACCGCTTGGTATGATGCTTTTATGGACTATACCGGACCGCCGGCCAAATGGACGTCGCGGCGGAACATCAAGTTTTACGATTTCGAATCGGACGCGACGCCGATCGTCACCTTCTATAACGTGCTGGTGCCGCAAAAGATCGCAATCATTCTGAACATTAAGCCGAAGTATATCGAGAGCATTTTGGACGACATCACCAAGTACCCGGACCAGCAGCTGTTTGTGTTGGATGAGGAGAACCACGTTATTTTCTCTAATCATCACGGCGATCGGCTGCAGGAGAGCGAACTCCGGTCCATTGCCGAAAATCCGGCGTCCTTCTTCGATATGGACACGCCCCAAGGCAAGGTGAACGTGACCAAAGTTGAATCCGAGCGGTACAAGTGGAAGTACGTCTCGGTGATCCCGCACAGCGAGTTATACAAAACGCCAACGCGTATTTTCAACTACACGCTGGTGTTCGCCGTGATCGCGGTCGCCTGCGGGTTTGCGTTGACGTTTTACCTGATCCGCCGCAACTATAAGCAGCTCAAGATGATTCGCACCTTGATCAAATCGGCCGACGACAGCTGCGTGCCGTTGAAGCCGCCTTTGAAGGTTCGGGACGAATACTCCTATATCATCCAGAACATGATCACCCATTTTATCGAACACCGGTACATCAAAACCCAGCTGCTGGAGAAAAAATACCGCCTCCAGGTCATGGAGCTGCTCGCGCTGCAATCGCAGATCAATCCGCATTTCTTGTACAACACGCTGCATTCGGTGTATTGGGAGTCCGTGGCCTTGACCGGCAAGCCGAACAAAGCCAGCGAGATGATCGAGGACTTGTCCGATATCCTCTCCTACTCGTTCAGCGACCCGACCAAAATCGTCACCTGGGGCGAAGAAATCGCTAACACCGTCAGCTACGTCAATATCCAGCGAAAAAGGTACAAAAACAAGTTCGACGTCCATTTCGACTACGAGGAGGAGATCACCCGCCTGTACACGATCAAGCTGGTGCTGCAGCCTTTGGTTGAGAACAGCATCTACCACGGCATTAAGGAAAAAGACGGACATGGCCTGATCAAGGTGAAATTCCGGCGGAAGGAGGATCGGCTGCTCATTACCGTAATCGACAATGGCTGCGGCATCCCGCCAGAGGAGCTGCGCCAGCTCGTGGAGCGGCTGCATTCCGACGAGGAGCGGACGGAGCATGTCGGACTGTATAATACGTGCAAGCGTTTGAGATTAACCTATGAGCACGAATTTACCTTCCGGATGCGCAGCAAGCCGGGATTGGGCACGATGGTGGAGTTAACCGTGCCCGCGGTAGAAGAGCGGCCGTTGACCGAGCGCGAGTGAAGAGCGGCGATGATGCGGGTTAAGGTCGTTACGTTAACCTGTACCACTCCCCTTTTACCGCACCCCCGCCCCGCCGCTGAGCATCCGCTGCTCGCGCCGGTAGCTTTGCGGCGACACCGCCTTGGCCTTCTTGAACACGCGGCCAAAGTGGGTGCCGCTTTGATAGCCAACGCGGTACGCGATCTCGGTCACAGGCAGCTCCGTTTCGCGCAGCAGCGCGCAGGCTTCCTCGATGCGGACGCGGTTAATGTAAGCGACCAGCGTCAGCCCGGTAACTCTGGGGAAGAGATGGCTGAGGTAATACGGGCTGAGATGAAATCGATTGGCGAGATCGCTTAAGCTGAGATTCTCATCGTAATGCGCATTGATGTAGCGGGCGACTTCAGCAATTTCCCGGTAGGGGCGTTTCCCGCCCCCTTCTTCCCCATCATGGTTTGGCCGAGCGTTCGCCAGGCGCAGCAGGTTAAGCAGCAACTCAGCCAGCAGCAGTTGGCAATATTCCTCATATCCGCCTGCCTGCTGCTTCTGCTCTGCCAGCATACGAGCTAACAGCTGTTGCACAAGCTGCTGCTCCTCGGCGCTTAAACGCAGAACCGGATACTTGGCAAAAAGTTGCTCCAGCTCTTCCTCCCTCCCGGGCAGCAGCGCGCTCACCACCTCCGTACGGAAATTCACCAGGATCCGCTCATGGGGCTGCGACAGCTTCCCCGATGGCGATGTCTTGTGCAGCACATTCACCGGGATCAACACCAGATCGCCTGCACCGATGCGATAGATTTGATCCTTGATGAAATAACACCGTTCCCCGGACACCAGATAATAAATCTCCCACGCATCGTGAAAATGCTCCCCATCCATCGAGAACCGCCCGGGCTGCTTCGCTGCCTCGATGAACAGCATCCGGCGAATCGGCGCTAACTGCCCTTCCAACGTCATTCTGCTCCCCTCCCAACACGCTCGTCTCTCGACAGCAAAAAATGTAGAATGCCAGCTCAAATTAACAAAATCCGTGCAGTAACTTTTCTATTTTTGCTCTATGTTTATTGTAACATCAATCAAGGGAGTGAACGATATGCAAGAAGCCACAATGGTCAAACATTTGAAGATCGCTTATATCGGCGGCGGTTCCCGCGGCTGGGCCTGGGGATTAATGAGCGACTTGGCTCTGGAACCGGCGCTTTCGGGACACGTGGCCTTATACGATATCGACTTTGAGGCAGCCCAAGCAAATGAGATCATTGGTAACCGTTTACAAGATCATCCTGATGCGGTGGGACGCTGGCGTTACGAAGCGGTGCAGACGTTACCGGAAGCGCTCAAGGGTGCCGACTTTGTCATCATCTCCATCCTTCCCGGAACGTTCGAGGAGATGCGCTCCGACGTGCACGCACCGGAGGCTTACGGCATCTACCAGTCTGTGGGCGATACCGTCGGCCCGGGCGGAGCGATTCGCGCGCTGCGCAGTATCCCGATGTACGTAGAAATCGCCGAAGCAATTCGCGACCATGCCCCCAACGCCTGGGTCATCAATTACACGAACCCGATGAGCGTCCTGACCCGCACGCTGTACGAGGTGTTCCCAGGCATCAAAGCCTTCGGCTGCTGCCATGAGGTCTTCGGCACGCAGGAGCTGCTTGCCGAGATGCTCGAGGACATGACGGGGGTAACCGGTGTCCGGCGCCAAGAGATCGAGGTAAATGTGCTGGGGATTAACCATTTCACCTGGCTGGACCGTGCTTCCTATCGCGGTACGGACCTATTCCCGCTATATCAGGCTTTTGCCGAGAAATATGCCGAAGAAGGCTTTAGTACCCATGGGCAAAAAGACCACTGGATGAACAACAGCTTTGCATCCGCGAACCGCATTCATTTCGACCTGTTCCGCCGCTTCGGCCTGATCGCCGCTGCCGGTGACCGACATTTGGCCGAATTTATGCCAAACACCTGGTATCTGCGGAGCCCCGAGCACGTAAAGCAGTGGAAATTCGGCCTGACGACCGTCGACTGGCGGATCAACAATCTGCAGAAGCTGCGGGAGCGCAGCCGCCGTCTTGTTGCCGGCGAGGAGACGTTCTCGCTCAAATCCAGCGGCGAGGAAGGGATCGCCATGCTGCTTAGCTTGACCGGTGCCAGCGCCCCGATGATCACCAACGTCAACCTGCCGAACCGCGGTCAAGTGGCTTCACTGCCGCTGAACGCCGTCGTGGAGACGAACGCCGTATTCGGTGCGAACAGCGTCCAGCCGGTGATGGCGGGCAGCTTGCCGGAGGACATCAACAATCTGGTTACCCGGCACGTCTACAACCAGGAGACGATTCTGAAAGCAGCCTTAACCAAGGATCGCGACTTAGCCTTCCGCGCCTTCCTGAACGACCCGCTGCTCTCCACCTTGACTCCTTCGCAAGCGGAGGAGCTGTTCACAACGATGCTGAACAACACCAAGGCGTATTTGCCGGGGTGGGAGCTATAATAAAAACGACCGCCTAGGGATCCCATCCCAACCAGGCGGTCTTCTTGTCTACGCGGTAAATGTATGCGAAAAATCGAATACATTTCGCCAGTTTCGGCGATTTCAACCCAATCTATTCGATTTTTCATACACATTCTTGCCTCGAAAGCTCAATCGGCCCGATTCTATATGAAAAATCGAATACAATTCACCGTTTTCCTCTATCCGCAACACATTATATTCGAAAAATCATATACAATATATGCTACCGCTCGCTCACCACATCCCACGGCGTCGGCCGGTCATAGTACGTATCGCATAGCTTGAACTCGCTGTCCTTGAAGAAGCAGCCGCGATCCTCCATGGCGCTGCGAACCGCCATCTTAGCCAGATCGAGCATATTGTGTTCGCGGCTGAGGTGGGCCAGATACGTCCGCTTCAGACGGCCGTTCAGAATCTCGCTCATCAGCTCCCCGGTCGCGTCGTTGGACAAGTGCCCCAAGTCGCCGAGGATACGCCGCTTGATGTTCCACGGGTAACGTCCCATCCGCAGCATCTCGATATCGTGATTCGCCTCAAGCACCAGCACATCGGCATCATATATCGCTTCCTTCACCTTGTCGCTGGCATAGCCCAGGTCGGTGCATACGCTCAGCTTCTCCTTGCCGTCGTAAAAGTTGTAGCCCACCGGCTCAGCGGCGTCATGCGAGATGGCGAACGACTCCACGCGGAGCGAGCCGAAATCGCGGGTTTCTCCGGTCCCCAGAATACAGCGTTGGTCGTCTGCGAGGTTCCCAATCGCCTTTTCCATGGCTGCCCACGTCTTTTCGTTAGCGTATACCGGCAGATTGTATTTTCGCGCCACCGCGCCTAAGCCCTTGATATGGTCCGAATGCTCATGCGTAACCAGAATGCCTGTCAAATCCTGCCCGCTCACCCCGCGCTCCATCATCAGTTCTTCGATGCGTTTGGCGCTAAAGCCGGCATCGATCATCAGTGTGACTTCCCCATTGGCCACCAGTGTTGCATTTCCCGTCGAACCACTCGACAGCACCGAAAATCGGATCCCCATAATCTCCCATTACTCCTTCGTTTTCTCTGTATTCGGACTAATGACATCACCGCTGATGCCCTGCACGTAATACTCCTTGCCGCTCTCCAGCATAAATCGCCAAGCCGGAGCAGCCGGCAGATGCGCGTCCGAATCGAACACCTCGCCGTAATATCCTAACTCGACCTCGGTCACAACCGAGCCTTCCGGCAGGAAGTTCTCGATCAAGTTGCCAAGCGCCTTGGAGGCCGAGAGCACACGCTGTGGCTTCTCTTCCTCCGGATAGCTGATCTCAATCGCACGGCGCTGGTACGAAATGATCTTCTGATTGCTGCCCAACAGCTTGAGCTCGATTTTGAAGAGCGGCCATTTCCCGTCCACCAGCGGGTGTAGAACGAACACGTCTGCGCTGCTCGCCACTTCATCATAGCGGTAATCCCCGATGTCCGGAATGCTGTCCTTCAACGCAGCCGTTAACTCCCGCGGTGCAAAAATCAGCCTGCTGTCCACCGGCACCGGCAGCTCGATCAGCTTGCCGCTTTGCGCATCGTCCAAGAACCGGTAAGCGATCTTGGGCAGCTCCGGCGTCTCCGTCGGAATTTTGGCGAGCACGCGAATGTTCTTCTCATCCATCGCCTGCTGCGTGTTATTTTCCAGGGCGGTGATATCCAGGTTGGAGTCGGCCTGCTCCCGCAGATCGTTCCACAGTTGATAGCCCAGCACCAGATTCAGCAGCAAAAAGGCGTAGATCAACACGTTTTTCGCCCGTCCCCAATCCATGGTTCACCCCCCTTTCGTTCAGATTAAGTCTCTCATTAAGAAGCACATTCAACGCCACTGCCTCGGCTCTAAGCCCATCCGCGCCAACCTTACGCGAGTACCACGCACACTACTTCGTAGCCGTTCCTGAACCTGCACCCGTGTCCACATCCGCTCCGGTCTTCTCCACCGCTCCCAAGCTCAGCACCCGGGTCGCGCCGTTGCTTAGCTCGACTACCCAAGTCGGCTTCAGCAGCAGCCCCTGCTCGGTGAGAGAAGGCAAGTACGCCGGATACAAGTTGGCAATCCGCGCCTCCGCATTAAGCGCCGCAATGCTCTCCCGCAACGCCTTGCCGCCGGGCAGAGAGACGACTTTCTTCTCCCAGCTGCCGCCGGAGCCGTAAATCAACGACCGTTCATAGCCGGTGATTGTGCCTTGACGCATTTCCAGCGTGATCGCTCCGTAATGGAACGTCGACAGGTCGATGATCGGGAAGGAGCCAAATTGCCCGGTTCCGTAATACTGCTGGAACACCACCCGATGCTGGTCTTCCTCAACGCCTTCGGTCGTTTGCTCCAACCGGTAATTGCCGTTCCAGCCGCCGTGCTGGTTCACGAAGTCAATCGCCGACAGCACGTTCTTGCTTGGGCTGTTCTCGCCCGCTGAAGGAGCCGCCGGATCGGTGTAGTTGATCCAGTTCCGGTTCTGCTTAACCTGAAGGCTGCGTTTACTGTCCGTGTAGATTTCGGAGCCGTCTTTTTCCCGGATGTACCGGGTGATGCTCGGATCAAAGAACAAGCTTCGCTGCATCTGCTCCGTCGTATACAACCCGATGTTCAAGCCGGTTTCGACCAAATCAATCGACTTCTCGGGGACATAATAGCCATCCGTTAACGTATACGGCACCCAATCCTTGCCAAAATCAACCTGTTGCTGCACGTCCTGCACCGTCAAATCGGCCTTGGTTGCCTCGTACACCACGTCGCCTCGCGAGCTAAAGAAGAACACGCGCACCTGATCGTCGCTTCCCGAGTTAAAGATCATCAGCCGGTTAACGCTCTCCGCGTCAAACAGCGGGTCCGGCGCGATCTGCATCACCTTCTGCAGCAGCTCCACAGGTACGCCTCCGCCAAAGTCCAGTTCCACACCGATATCCTTGCTGCGAATGTCCGTCCAATTCATATTATCGATGTCGTATCGCTGGAACCCGTCGAACTGGCGGCCCTTCAGCCGGTTGTAGATCAACTTGTAAAACGTCGAATCCGGATAAAACACGGTGTGCCGCTCCTCGCCCAAATGCACGGCGATTTGCGCCGGAAAGAGCATCACATCCGCTTCCAGGGTTGTCCCCATGTTCTCCGTACGGATATAGTCGCTCTCCGACTTGACCACCGGATTGCTGCCCGGCAACTGATAGATAAGAAAATAACTCTGTACCAAACTGCACGCGACCAGCAAGGCCAGCGTCAGCGATTTGACCTTCTCCTTCACCGCGCTTCGCCTCCTTGCTTCTCCGCCGGCAGCGTAAAGGTCACCTTCGTGCCTTTGCCCAATTCGGACTGCAGAGATATGGTCCCGCCGTGCGCCCGTACAATTTCCCGGGCAATGGATAGGCCTAGGCCCGTCCCGCCCATATTCCGTGAACGCGCCTTATCGACGCGATAGAAACGTTCAAAAATCCGGTCCAGATCCTTCTTCGGAATCCCGATTCCGGTATCCTGCACCGAAATGGCTAGCTGACGGTCTTCGGTCAAGCGAGCTTCCAGCGCGATGGCGCCGCCCTCCGGTGTATATTTCATCGCATTGGAGATCAGATTGTCCAGCACCTGGTCAATCTGGTCGCGGTCAATCCAGGCCGTATCCACGTCATTGGCGATAAACAGCGTGGGCTTGATCTCTTTCTCCTGCATTTGAAAAGAAAACCGGTCCACCACATCCTCCAGCATCTCCATCACGTTCGTCGGCTGCTTCCGCAACTCAGCCTCATGCGAGTCGAACCGCGACAGATGCAGCAGGTCGGTGACCAGGCGGATCATCCGCTCGGTTTGGCTCTGGATCACGGACACGAACCGCGGCCCAAGCTCCGGATCCTCCATCGCGCCATCCTCCAGCGCTTCGGTGTAGCTCTTGATCGTCGTCAGCGGCGTCCGCAGCTCGTGCGACACGTTCGCCACAAACTCCCGTCGCGACGCCTCCAGCTTCTCCTGTTCGGTGACGTCCTGGAGGACGGCGATCGTTCCAATGATCCCGATTTCCCGCCGATGAATCGGCGTAAACGTCACCCGGATCAAGAAGACGTCGCCGTCCGGCCCGGTATTCTCAAGGATCGTCGAGTGCATCGTTCCTTGCTCCAGCACGTCCCATTCCTCATCCGGCAGGTTCATCAGCGACATGATATCGGCCTGATCGAGATCCGTATCCGACGTCCCCAGCATCTCGCTCGCACGCCGGTTCATCAGGATGACTCGGCCTGTCTCGTCGGTGGCGATCACCCCGTCGCTCATGTTCGTGAGGATCGAAGCGAGCTTCTCCTTCTCTTCCTCGTTCTGCGCCAGCGCATCGCGCAGCCGGCTGGTCATGTAGTTAAACGCCTTGCTAAGCTGGCCGATTTCGTCATTGCCAAGCACCGGCATTTTCTGATGGAACTGCCCTTCAGCCACCGCCGTGGCGCGCCGGGTCAGCTCCTTAATCGGCGAGGTGATCGTATGCGCCAAAATCACGCCTAATACCGCCGTCAACCCCAACGCCAGCAAGATCCCGGATATAAAAATATTGTTGATCCGCTCCATCGTACTGTACAGCTCGCTCATCGACGCCGCAATGTAAATGGCGCCGACGATTTTCCCGCCGCTGACGACCGGCTTGGCGACGACTTTCTTCCGGACGTTGTCCTCGTCGATGATGTACTCCTCGTTATCGCGGATGCCCTGCAGGGCCCGGCTCACGACCGTCTGCGTGTTCTTCGTGCCCACGTAATCGGCGTGGGATGGCTTGGACGTCGTCAGCACCTTGCCGCTCGCATCGAGCACCTGAATCTCGGCCCCGCCGATATTAAACAGGTTGTTAACCAATACACGCAAATTCTCTAACGATTCCTCCGCCGACTCTCCAGTCACGCCCAGGTTTTGTGCCGCCAACACGGAGAGCAGCTCCGCCCGCTCCTGCAGCTCCTTGGTGAAGTTGCTGGTCAGCGAGGTCTTCATCGCGCTCACGAAATACACCCCGATCAGCTGCATGGCAATCAGGATGAGCAGCACGTAAATAATAATCAGTTTAGCCTGGATCGTGCGAAAAAAAGAGGGCAGATTCATTCTAGAGTCCACCCGCCTTGGAGCTCCGCATCATATACCCCAATCCCCGCCGCGTCAAAATGTATTCCGGCTTGCTCGGATCCTTCTCGATCTTCTCACGCAGCCGGCGAATCGTCACGTCCACCGTGCGAACATCGCCAAAATACTCAAAGCCCCACACCGCTTGCAGCAGGTGTTCGCGGGTCATCACTTTGCCAGAGTTCTTCACCAGGTAATGCATCAACTCGAACTCCCGGTGCGTCAGGTCCAGCGGCTCGCCGTTCTTATAGACCGTATACATATCTGTGTCGATAAACAGCTCGAACAGACTGATGCCCTGCTTCGTTTCCTCCGCACCTTCAGCCGCCGCAGCTGCCTTCTGTTGACGCCGCATTTGCGCCTTCACCCGGGCTAACAGCTCGCGGGTACTAAAAGGCTTGGTCACATAATCGTCAGCGCCCAGCTCTAAGCCCAGCACCTTATCGATCTCTCCGTCCTTCGCCGTCAGCATGATGATCGGCGTCTCAAGCTTCGCCCGCACCTCCCGGCACACGTCCATTCCATCCTTGCCGGGCAGCATCAAATCGAGCAGAATCAAGTCCGGTTGTTCGGAGAAGGCCAGCTGGGTCGCTTCAATCCCGTCGAAGGCAAGCACGACCTCGTAGCCTTCTTTCTCCAAGTTAAATTTTAAAATATCCGCAATGGGTTTCTCGTCATCCACGACCAGAATTTTTCCTTGCATGAATCAAGTTCACCCCAACTTTCAGCCATGGGCTTTTGCTCCCTCTATCTTACCATATCTGGCACCGCATCAGCTATCTTCAGAGACGGTAACGATTGGCAGCGCGCGTTCATCTCCTACCCTTATGCCCCTTTCTCACATCGCTTTGCATGATTATCCCTTTTGTTCAGAGACGAGGTTGATCGAGAAGGGGCTGTTCCACTTTTTTCACCTCCTGATGCAACGGGATAATCCTCAAAAAGGGAGCCGGCGACCAATGTCCCAAAAAAAAGCCCGCCTCCCTTACGGGTGGCGGACTCGCATCTTATAAATATTTTAACGGATTCTGAATGCTGCCGTTCTTATGGATCTCAAAATGCAAATGCGTGCCGGTCGAGCGCCCGGTGCTGCCCATGACGCCGATCTTTTCGCCCTTCTCGACGATTTGACCTTTCTTCACGCTGATCTTGCTTAAGTGGCCGTACAACGTTTCATAGCCATTCTTGTGGTCGATGATGATGCAGTTGCCGTATCCCGATTTCGTCCCAACGAAGGAGACGACCCCGTCATCGGCAGCCAGAATGCTGCGGTTGGAGGAGACCAAATCGACGCCTTTGTGGGTCCGTCCCCAACGTTCGCCGTAGCTGCTTGTCATTTTCGCGCTGGATACCGGCCAAGCAAACTGCCCAGTGCCCTCGCCCAGCACGACCTTCGTACCGCGTACGACGATCTTTGGCGAAGATTTCTTCGTGACTTCCTGTCCCAGCCACTCTTCATTCACAACGATGCCGTTTTCCTTCGTGATTCGGTACTCCATCGTCTTGAGGCCGCTGGAGCCGGGAGAAATCACTTTAGTCTCTCCTGCCCGCATACTTGCGTTCGTCTTAACGATGACCTGCGGTTCAGTAACAATTTCCTCCGTCACATGCTCCACCGTGCGAACCGTTAGGGCCGGCTGCACCGCCTTCACGTTGAGCAACGTTCCAATTTGCAGCGTCAGCTCTTCAACCCCGGGATTGTTCGCAAACAACTCCTTCTGAGACACACCAAAACGGGCCGCGATCGACGAGATCGTATCCCCTTCCTGTACCTCATATTGAATTGCTTCTTCGTCCCCTTGAAGGATCTTTCGTACCGCTTCCTCCGGGCTCAGCACCTTGTTCGGATCGGCCTTGACCTCTCCTTGATTCACCTCTTCGGCGATTTCCACCGTTTCCAACGTCGCGTTGGAAGCCTTCGTCTTCACTTGAGCTGACTTGCTGCCGCCGGTTCGTTTCACTTTGGCGGCCAGCGTGCTGGCAGCCACATCCGGTGCATATGTCGATTTCACCCGGTCCAGAACCTCTCGGGCGGCCGCCTGGTCCTTCACCACGGCGATCACTTTGCCGTCCACCTTCAGCTCCACACCTTTGGCGTAGCCGGTTAGCATCCCGTACAGCTCGTCGAGCGTGGACTCAGCATCCACTTCGGCTTTGTAGGCCTGCTCCGGCTTAATGGTGATGCCCTCGGTATTCACCGCCATCTCCACATCCGGATATTTTTGCTTATATTCCTGCTCCTTGCGTTCAATCAGAGCTTGTAATTGCGCTTCGCTTGCGATCGTGCCAATTTCCTTCCCGCTGACGTAAACCCGGTAATAGGATACCGTATTCGCCTTGACGTATTGCTGCCCTCCCCAATAGACCACTCCGGCAATGACTACCACGGCGGCTCCGGCTAAGACAAGCTTGCGGGGCATAAGAAGATCACGCCATTTTCGCCCGCTCTCTGGTTCGGATATCTCTGAATCGTTTTCCGGGCGGCTGTGTTGCTCTTGCGTCCGAGAAGCGTTCACGCGCCACAGCTGCCAGCGTTTTCCCGTAAAACCTTTCATACCGATCTCCTTTTATCCATCGACTCGATTCGACTTGAAATGGTTTCAAAATTTTAACCTTTTGTCGCTATTGTTAACTTTAACACAGCGGGGCGAAGATTTTCAACTTTGGGTCAAAAAGCAAACAACCCGCTTAACAAGCGGGTTCTCACGGTTTTGGCAGCTGAAAGGCCGGTTCATTGAATTTACAATCCTGTGAATGTTAACGCTGACATTCCCTTTGGATCAGGCAATTGAAGCAAATTATTTTTTTAACAATTCCATGACCTTGGCGTATTCCGTTTTATCCAAATGCTTCGACAGGACCTGCTCGATGTTAATCATTTCCGTTTCCGTCAAACCACCTTCCAGGGCGACGGTCAACATTTGCATCTCCTCCTGCGGCAGCTTCTTCATGAGAATCGCAAAGATTTCCTCCTTCTGCTGATCAGGCAACTCCTTCTTCTTGGCCACGAGATCATCCGGCGTCACCACCACCTGCTGATCCTCGCCTAACGCCTCTCCGGCACTCATCCCGCCCATCACCGGCAAAGCATCCTCCGGTGCATCTTCATCCGTTGCGTTGGTGTCCTTCCCCTCCGTACCTGTCCCGCTAGCCGGGGTTCCGTTCGTCTCCGTTGCCGTCCCCCCGGAGGAGCCGCTCTCCCCGCTACCGCCAGACGAATCTGCCAATTCGTCCTTCGTTTTGTCCCCAGTGCTGTCTACCACATCGTCTTCACCTTTCGCCTGATCCGTACGGTCTGAGGCACCGCCTAGTCCCAGCATGCCCTTCATGATCCCGCTGAAGCTAGGGGTCTGTGCGGTGATCGGCAGGTTATAACTGCTGAGTAAAGATTGGATGTACGAATTGACGATGTATCCCGTTGTGGCCACGGTTAATAAACTAACCGCTACGATCGTTACGCATAATTTCAAGATCCATCCGAGCCATTTCATCGTTTGTTTCCTCCTACTGCCTAAGAATCTAGTCTCTCAACCTTCAGTATGGACGGCAAAACCAGATTTCAACCTAAGCTAGGAGGCTAAACTAGAAAAAGAAACCGCCTACCCAAGGATGAACACATCGCTCGTTCGGCGGCTTAGAGATCGTCTGAATCGTCTACCCTATTGGATTATTCGTAAATCGGCAACACCTGATTGGTTTGACTGCGGTTACGGCCAACCGAGAAAATCGCGATAGGCACACCGGTCAATTCCGAGATCCGGCGGACGTAATTCCGGGTTGTTTCCGGGAGATCCTCCAGCGTTTTCGCACCCGAGATATCCTCCGACCAACCTGGCATTTCCTCATACACCGCTTCGCATTCAGCAAGCACCTTGAGACTAGCCGGATAGTGAGTGATAATCTCACCGCGGTATTTATAGCCAGTGCAGATTTTGACGGTCTTGAGACCGGTCAACACGTCCAAGGAGTTCAGCGACAGCCCGGTCAAGCCGCTGACGCGGCGCGTATGGCGGACCACCACGCTGTCGAACCAGCCTACCCGGCGCGGACGCCCGGTAACCGTTCCGTATTCATGGCCCGTCTCACGAATCATGTCGCCCACTTCGTCGAACAGCTCGGTCGGGAACGGACCGTCGCCGACACGGGTGGTGTACGCTTTCGCCACCCCGATGATCTGATGAATTTTCGTAGGTCCTACGCCGCTGCCGTTGCAAACCCCGCCGGCCGACGGATTGGACGATGTCACGAACGGATAGGTCCCTTGGTCGATGTCGAGCATGACGCCTTGCGCGCCCTCGAACAACACCTTCTGTCCGGCATCGATCGCATCGTTCAAAACCACCGACGTATCCGCGACGTACGGACGCAGGATTTCCGCATATTCCAGATACTGCTGCAGCACTTCCTCTACGTCCAGCGGCTGCCCGCCGTAAATGGTCTCGATCAGATGATTCTTCTCCTTCATGATGTGACGCAGCTTCGTTTCAAACTCCTCGGCATCCATCAAATCAGCGATCCGAATCCCGCTGCGGGAGGCTTTATCCATATATGCCGGCCCGATCCCTTTCCCGGTCGTTCCGATCTTGTTCTCTCCCTTACGCTCTTCCTCCAACTTATCCAAGACCAAATGATACGGCAAAATCACATGAGCCCGATCGCTGATCACGAGATTCTTCGTACTAAAACCGTTCTCTTCCACGTAGTTGATTTCATCAATCAGGGCAGCCGGGTTGATAACAACCCCATTGCCGATGACACAACGTTTATTTTGATTAAAGATGCCTGACGGAATCAAGGTGAGTTTGTACTTCTTGCCGTCGATAAGAATGGTGTGACCGGCGTTGTTACCGCCTTGATAACGGGCCACCACATCGGCGCTTTCCGCCAAGAAATCCGTGATTTTACCTTTACCTTCGTCTCCCCATTGCGTTCCTACAACGACTACCGTTGACATGTACATTCCCCCGCTTGGTGCGTCAAGCACCTGTATTTGAACATTGCAAAAGACAGCCTTCGTCTTGCGGATGGCTTTCCGCCAACCTTAGGCTGATCCGACACTTCCTCCAAATTGTACGCGCTAACAAACGCGCCGCTAACGTCAACCCGACCATCTATCGCTTTAACGCAGCAATACCAGTTTAACAGGCTCCATTTTTAAAGTCAAATTGAAAAGCGAACGATGTTTCTGTTTAATTTTACAAATGTTCGGAATTACTGTTTCCAAAAAAAGAGGATGCCTCGCCGAATCCAAGCGAAGCCCGGATTGGCAATGGCACCTCAATAGCTAAACGAAACACGAATCTTGCTTATAATTTAAAGATCGCCACGGCCTGCTGCAAATTCTCAGACAATGCCGAGAGCTGACGAATCGCCCCCGCGATTTCCTGCATGGCTGCGCTTTGTTGTTCGGACGCTGCAGCGACTTCCTCAGAAGAAGCAGCCTGCTCCTGCGTCACGCCGGAAATTTGCTGCACCGAGGCGGAAATGCTTTGATAGGAGTTTTCCACCAGCAGCAGCGACTGCAGCAGTTGATCGGTCCGGGCCGAGAAATCGCTGATGCCTTGGAAGATCTCCCGGAAATTTTGATGCGTCTTGCTCATCCATTCCTGGCCCTCTTCGATCGCCCGGCTGCCTTCGCCGATGCTTTCGATAACGAGCCGGCTATTTTCCTGCGTCCCGGCGACCAGTTCGGTAATCGACGAGGCGGCTACAGCCGATTGTTCGGCCAGCTTGCGGACTTCGCCGGCGACCACGGCAAAGCCGCGGCCCAATTCACCGACCCGTGCCGCTTCAATGGAGGCATTCAGCGCCAGCAGATTCGTCTGCTGAGCGATCTCCGTGATCATGTTGATCACTTCGCCAATCTCCCGTGAGTGCTCCTCCAGCTGTCCTGCCATCGTTTCCGAGTGTTGCATCACCTGTTCGATCTTATTCATGTGACGCAGCGTCTCATCCACCATGGTTTGCCCCTCGGACGATTGCTTGCTGACCTTCTCGGCGATCGACTGCATCGTGTTGACATCGGTGACGACGCCGTTTAGTTGTTGTTGGATTTCCTGCACCGACGCCGAGCTGTGAGCGATCGATTCCACAACTTCGTTAATGCCTTCGCTCATATTGTTCATCGAAACCGCCACCTGCTGCGCGCTTTCGCTGGATTCTTTGGCGACTTGCATCAACTGGGCGCTGGTCCCCGATACCTCGAGGGACGACGCGGAGATATGTCCGATCAACTGTTTCATATTGCCGCTCATCTTCCCAAACGCCTCAGCGAGCCGGCCGACCTCATCGCGGCTGCGAATTTCGATCTCCTGGGTCAAATCGCCGGTCGCCAAACGTTCCGTCACATGCACCAGTGTTTTGATCGGCTTCGCAATCGTTCGGCCCAGCAGATAAGCGAACAGCAAGCCGATGACGAGAACGAGAATGGTGATCACGGTGCTGTACCGCAGCACCGCAGAGGCGGTTTCCGGGATGACAGAGGCATCAAGATCGATCCCCAGCAGCCCTGTGGTCGTACCGTTTGCATTTTTTAATGGAACAAATATCGATTTATGTACGCCAAACTCATCTTTATAAATGCTGCTGATCGTTTTTTGATCGTGTGCAATGGCCTGCTTCATTTCTTCGGAGAACGGATACTCCATATTATAGTCGCCTTCGGTGTCAGACAAAGCGATGATACGCTCCGTGCCGCCGTCATTGGACAAAATATACACGTTCTCCAAATTGTATAATTCCTTCAGCCGGTCCATCGCTTCACGGGTTTCTTGATACAGCGGGCTATCGATGCCGTCGATTTCCAGCTTATTGCCTTCAATCCGCTCCAATTCGCTTTGTACGATGCGGATATTGCTCTCCAGCCGGTGATCCAGCTCGTTCTTCAGCTTGCCGCTCAGCGTGGAATTCACGATGGTGAGCAGCCCGATGAAGCAAAGCACCGCGATCAGGAGCAAACCTGTCGTACCTAACATGATCTTTGAAGAGATATGTCCGAACAGTAAACGTTTTATTTTATCTTTCACTGCGAGTTCATCTCCTGGATTGATTAATATGTTGCGGTCATTGTTTAGGTCATTGCTTAGTTCACTGCCGGTACGCCAGATGCTTCACATACCTCAGTTATGCATTCCTTCAAATACTGCACGACTTCATGCACATGCTCCGGCCGGGTATGCGGCGAAATCACGAAAAATTTGCTCACGTACAGCGGAATCTCCCGCCCTTCGGACGAGCCCACCAACAGATGTTTCTTCGTATCACCAAAGAACATCCGGTCGCGACGTTCCCCCAGTTTCTCGAACAACCGCTCGTTAAGCTGGTTGCTGCGCTCGATCTCCCGTGCGGAGCACGTCCCCTCGATTTCGTCGGCAAACCTCGGGCTTCCCGGCAAATAGATGCGAATCAGCGTAGAGATGCCCGGATTGTCTGGATTCGCAATGTCTGCCTGCGGAATTTCTGCTGTCAGCTGCTCGCGGAACACCCGGTTTACTTCCAGGAACTGCCCCAACAAGCGCTGATACCCTTCTGTACCAAAGGACAGCAACAAGCTGTACATGCTGATCGAACTTGCCATACGGGAGCATTCCAACGTATAGCCGGTATGGTATTCGCCATATCCCCGGTGACCTACGTACGGCGTATCCTCCGCATCCAGATCCATGAGCTTGAGATCGGCCGCATTTTTCAAGAGGAACAAACTGGAGACATACGGAGCCTGGCCCAGCTTCTGAAAATCAAAGCACAGGGAATCCGCGAGCGAGAGCATCTGCATTTTACGCCGGATCGGCTCCAGCATGGCGAGAACGCCTTCACTGAACCCCAGCGGATTTTGTTCCATATCGTAGTCATTAAAGAAGGCAAAGAAACCGCCAAGGGCAGAATCCGCATGGATATGCGGGCATGGCAAACCAAACCGTTCCGCGTTTTCCTCCGCGGCGGCACGAATTTGGCTGATATCGTCAATCCCAATGGCATCCGTCGTTCCTGTCGTAGCTACGATATATACCGGCACGCCTCCCATTCGGGCGACCGTCTCCAGTTTCCGTTTCAAATCGGCAATATCCATGGAGCTGTCGGGTAAGGTTTTGACCTTCACCAGTCGATCGCTGCCGAGCCCGGTGGCTTCCACCGACTTGAGCAAGCTGTAATGAGCTGCCTCGGAACAGAACGCGAACAGGTTGTTGGGAACCCCCTGCTTCATCGCATTCGGTGCTGCTTTGGCGATCGCAATACGCAGGCCGGAAAAGACGGCCCCCTGCCCGCCCCACGTGGTATATCCCCCGCTGGTTTCAGCATCGTAGCCGACCAGCTTGGACATCATGGCGATGACCCGAACCTCTGCCTCGGCGCCGGCTGGCCCATAAACATCCCATAGGTTATTCCCATTCACCAACATGGCCGTCAGCGTCCCAAGCATGCCGGGAATTGAAGCCATGGGCAAAATATTCGTAAAAAAGTATTTCGTATGATAGGGATGGCCGTGCAGCAGCTTGAGCAACTCCTCGTTGACATTTTCCATCGGAGCACCTTCTTTGGGGATCACGCTTTCCGCCGCCAGCCGGCCGTAAAAATTGGCATCCCGCCGTTTCTCCCCTTTCAGGTTAACGCCATCGGGATCCTTCAACTCATCCACGCCGCGAACCAGTTGTTCGATCAGATCTAACATTCGCTTCCGCTGTGCCGGATTTCCGTCTTCACTTGGGAACCAATCCCGCACATCTGGCTTGCCGTTCATTTCCATCTCCATCCTCTCCCCCATTTTTATTTTTCTACTGGATTACGAGCCCCAAGAAGCTTGACCGATCAGTGAGTTGAAACTTATAATTACACCCTCTTTCCGCAATTTTCATTTCCTTACAGTTCTAAATTATACAGACATTCCTTAACGCGTACAGATAAGTCTCAGGCATATATTCCATGATATGGAATGTGTCGAAAATTGTTAAGATTTCTGGTTTGATGTCCTAGAATGCCCCATAATTGTCCCACAAATGAGAACGGGACGATGATCGAGGGCTTCGATTTCTATTAAAAAACATAAAAAAAACGTCTATCGACGTACATTCAAAGTAGACAGACCGCGTTTAGCGGAAGTTTTTCTTGCGATATCAGGATGCTAATGCCCCGAAGTTTATACTTTCTGATATCTTAAAAAAGGACTGACGCATATCGTCAGTCCTTAATTCCTGTATTCAGCTAAAGCTAGCCAGCAAACGCATCCGCATGCGCCCGCTCATAATTGGCGAACTTGTTAAAGTTCTTCAAGAACACCAACTCAACGGTCCCAACCGGGCCGTTCCGCTGTTTGGCAATGATAATCTCGATGATGTTCTTCTTTTCTGTCTCTTGGTTGTAATAATCGTCCCGGTATAAAAACGCCACGATATCCGCGTCCTGCTCGATGGAACCCGATTCCCGAAGGTCAGACATCATCGGACGCTTGTCCTGCCGCTGCTCGACGCCCCGGCTTAACTGGGACAAGGCGATTACCGGCACTTCGAGCTCCCGCCCGATCTGCTTAAGCGTCCGGGAGATTTCCGAGACCTCCTGCTGCCGGTTCTCGCCGGGCTTGCCCCGGCCTTGGATCAGCTGCAGGTAGTCGATCACGATCATGCCTAGGCCGCGTTCCTTCTTGAGGCGGCGGCATTTCGCCCGGATATCGGCCACGGTCACCCCCGGGGTATCGTCGATATAAATCTCCGCTTCCGACAAGGCGGCAATGCCCATCGTTAGCTTTGCCCAATCATCATCGCTCTTGAAATCCCCGGTCCGCATCACGCTGGCGTCGAGGTTCGCTTCGGCGCAGATCATCCGCTGCACCAACTGGGCCGCGGACATCTCCAGACTGAAGATCGCCACGGTTTCTTTGGCGCGTACCGCCACATTTTGTGCAATGTTCAGAGCAAACGCCGTTTTACCTACGGAAGGCCGCGCCGCAACGATAATCAAGTCACTGCGCTGGAAGCCCGCCGTCATTCGGTCCAAATCAACGAACCCGGAAGGAATCCCGGTGGTCGTCCCGCGGTTCTGATGCAACGTCTCCACACGCTCGAACACTTCCATCAGTACATCGCGAATGGGGATAAACCCGCTGCCCGAACGGCGGTTGGAAATCTCCAAAATGCGCCGCTCGGCATCGCTCAGCATGTCGGCCACGTCTTCGCCGCCGGCATAACCGTCGCTGACGATTTGCGTTGCCGTGCGGATCAAGCGCCGCAGCATCGATTTCTCTTCGATGATCCGCGCGTAATAATCCACGTTGGCCGCCGTCGGCACGGCATGGGCCAGCTTGGCCAAATAGCTGACGCCTCCGATTTCCTCCAGCTCACCGCGGTCCTTCAGCTTGGCGGTTAACGTCACGAGGTCGATCGGCTTGCCTTCCTCGCCGAGTTGAACCATCGCTTCAAAGATTAATTGATGAGGCTTATCGTAAAAATCCTCGGTCCGCACCCGCTCCATCGCGGTAATGAGTGCTTCCGATTGCAGCAGCACTGCCCCGAGTACCGCCTGCTCAGCTTCTAGATTTTGCGGGGGGATCCGGTCAAAAAACAGATCGCCGCTCATCTTATTCCTCCGTCACTTGAACCTTCAACGTCGACTTCACTTCGGGATGCAGCTTCACCGGCACTTGCGTCACACCCAGCGTCCGGATCGGATCATGCATTTCGATTTTGCGCTTATCCAGCTTCACGCCGGCCTTCTCCAGCGCTTCGGCAACCTGCTTGCTCGTAATCGCACCAAACAGACGGCCGCCTTCACCGGCTTTCGCTTTCAGCTGCACGGTCATCTCCTCCAGCTTCTTGCCAAGCTGGATCGCATCTTCCTTCTCCTTCTGTTTCCGCTTCTGCTCCGCAGCCGTTTGCTGCTCCAGCGTCTTCACATTACCTTCGGTTGCCGGACGCACCAGCCCGCGCGGAATCAGGAAGTTTTGTGCATACCCTTCGGAGACGTTTTTGATTTCTCCCTTTTTCCCTTGACCTTTAACATCTTGCAAAAAGATCACTTTCATTCGAACAACCCCTCTTCCTTCTCTATTTCATCCAGGACGGCGAGCAGCTTCTTCTCCGCTTCCGCCTGGGTTCCTTCCAATTGAACAGCCGCATTCGTCAAATGTCCGCCGCCGCCCAGCCGCTCCATGACCACCTGCACGTTCATGCTCCCCAGCGACCGGGCGCTGATTCCAATTAAGCCGTCCGGCCGCTCGCTGATGACAAAGGACGCCAGGACGCCCGTCATATTCAGCAGCGTATCGGCGACTTGCGCGATCAACAGCTGTGGAATCTTGCGGTTGGGCTCCGTCACCGCCAAGGCGATATGCCCATGGATCATGCGGGCATGCTTGATGATATCGGCCTTGGCGATGTACTCCTGCAGATCTTCCTTCAGCAATCGCTGTACCATCACCGTGTCCGCCCCGTTTCGGCGGAGGAAGGCTGCGGCTTCAAACGTCCGCGAGCCGGTATGGAGCGCGAAATGCTTCGTATCGACGGTGATGCCCGCAAGCAGCGTCGTTGCTTCAAGCGGACTGAGCTCCACCTTCTCGTGAATGTACTGCAGCAGCTCGGTGACGAGCTCGCAGGCCGAGGAAGCATAAGGCTCCAGATAGACGAGCACCGCATCGGTCACAAATTCCTCGCCGCGGCGGTGGTGGTCCACGATGACGACGCGGCTCGCTTCTTCAACGAGCCGAGGCTCCATCGTCATGGAAGCCTTATGCGTATCGACGAGCACGAGCAGCGTGTGCTCGGTCATCAAATGCATGGCCTGCTCCGGCGAGATAAACCGCCGGAGCAAGGCTTCTTCTTTGTTGATGCGCTCCATCAGGCGCTCAATCGCCGGGTTCGGGCCATCCAGCACGATGTGGGCCTCGACCTTGTACATATCGGCGGCCTTCAGCACGCCGATGGAGGCGCCAATCACGTCGAGGTCCGGTACGCGATGGCCCATGATGATGACGCGGTCGCTCTCCTGCATCAAATCGCGCAAAGCATGCGCGATGACGCGGGCGCGGACGCGCGTCCGCTTCTCTATGGCGCCGGATTTGCCGCCATAGAAAGAGAGCCGCTGACCGGCCTTGACAGCGGCCTGGTCGCCCCCGCGGCCGAGCGCCATATCCAAGCTGGACTGGGCGAGTTCGCCCAGCTCACTGAAGCGCTCGGCGCCAAAAGCGAGGCCGATGCTGAGCGTAATCGGCACCTTCAGGTCCGCGGTCATTTCGCGGACCTCGTCCAGAATGACGAACCGGCTCTGCTCGAGTTCGTCCAGCGATTTCTGATTCAGAATCATCAGATATCGCTCGGAGGACAGTCGCCGCAGGTACACGCGGTACTGTTTGGCCCATTCCGTAATCGCCGTCGCCACGCGGGCGATCAAGGCGGTCCGCTGCTGGTCGTCCATGCCCTGGGTGGCTTCATCCAGATTGTCCAGCAGCACGATGCCCAGCGCGGCCCGTTCGTCTTCATACCGTCTGCGCAGCACCGCCAGCTCCGTCATGTCATGGAGATAAATAATCCGCTCGTTCGCATCGATGGTAAGCTCATAGTAACGATCCCCAACCATCACTTCGACCGTCGTCCGAGCGCCCGCCCCATCCTTCTTGTCGCGGCTTGGCAAGGGGAGCTGCGGCAGCAGCTCGGACAGCGGCTGGCCCACGACGGAATCTTTGCCGTACATGCCAGCCACGAAATGATTATGCCATTCGACCGTCCGTTCTTCGCTGTACAGGATCAAACCAAACGGAAGCTTACTGATCGCCTCACCTTCCACCCGCTTGATCCGGTAGTTTAAATCGGTCACGTATCGAATCAGCTCTTGGCGGAACTGCCGCTCCGCCCGCAGCATGCTGTAGGTCAGCACACCCACGAGGCATAAGCTCACCAGCCCCAAAATCCAGTTGAAGTAGGAGACGAAGATGACGAGCAGCAACTGAAGCATGAACATCCATACGGTCTGGTAACCGTACCAACGTTTTTGCAAAACATTTGGCATGCCTTCTCACCCTATCGTCTTGGTCTCGTAATCATATCCCGCAGCGGGAATGCAATGTCCAAAATCCCCACGATTCGAAGCGGCGGAATAAACAACAGCGCTACAATGAGCAGAATCGGAATCACCGGATTCCACTTGCGATGATAGGCGGCAAAGAAGAAGAAGCTTGCCGTTTGCACCATAAAGAGAAATTGCAGCAGCGGCATCAGATTCAGCACAATCGTGCCCAGGAATCCTTGGCTTACCGCGTCTCCGCCAAACCACTGCAGCAACACGCCGATCAAATAGTACCAAATCAGCGAACGCGGCAGCCGCCAATCGCGGATCGGCGGCAGCTTCGGCACCGCATGACCCAAGCTGGACAACGTAGGCCGGGAGATCGCATGGGCTACCGCAGCCATAAGCAACGAGCAGACGATCATCGTAAAGGGAATCATCCGCACCGTCAGGCTGGAGAATTGCTGGCTCATCTCCGGCGACCAGACAATGGTGCCGGTCAGCGAGCTATCGGCGACATTCGTGAACGGAGCCATGGCCGCATTCACCAGGTCCTCAATCGCGTTAGCCAGATTAAAGTCGAAGAAGACTGTGCTGATCAGCAGAACCAGCAAAAATTCCAGCAAAATGGTGCCGGCTCCCGCCATGACCGTGCGGAACGCCGGGCTTCTTTTCTTATATAAATAGCCCATCACGATCGAAGGAATGATAAAATAGACGGCCTGCAGCAAGATCAGCGGGCCGAAGATCAACGCAACCGCCAGCCAGACCGCCGCCACGTGCACAAGAAACACTCTTGTTGACAAGGTCGTATACAGCAAAATGCCCGGCACGATCAGAAAAAACATCGTGATCACGGTCAGCGGAGTTGCAAGTGACAACAGAAGCAGCAAATATGCGGCGCTCCAGGCCACCGATGTCCAGCGTAACTTCAAATGGGTTCACCTCTTAGACATATGTTCTTCCAGGGTAGAAATATCTTGATACCAATCCTCGAGCTGGTGACCCTCCTGCTTATGTTTTCTCAGTTTCTCCAAGATGCTGTCATCCATATCCCGATAGGAAACACCTAGTCTCCGCCCCAAAATATAACTGCTGACGATCAGGCTGGCAAGACTGTCCGTTACCCGTGTCGTGCTGCCTTCCCATAATGCTTTAAACAAACGGGATACGTGATCGACTACTTCCGTTTTGAGCCATTCAATCACTTTGGCACGTTTGGCTACATCCATTTCCCTTTGCATCGCGGACAGCTTCGACCCTCCCCGAAAAAAGCTTTATTCTTCATTATAGCATATAGCAAACGCCACAAAAGACGCAAACCTTTAGGATTTATTGGGTTTGTGCCGTATTGCGGGTCACGAACTTCTCGCAATATTCGATGATCTGACTGCGCCGCACGATCCCAATAAACCGGCACCGGTCATCGACGACCGGTACGAAGTTCTGCACCTTCGCAAGATTAATCAAATCCTCCATGTCGGCATCAATCCGCACCGGCTTGATGTCCATCTTCAGCGGCACGTCCTTCAGGAGAAACTTTGAAGCGGTCTCAAAATTAATCTTGCCGTTCGAATTTTTCATGTGCCATAACAAATCGCCTTCCGTTACCGTACCGACGTACACCCCATCGTGATCGATGATTGGCACGGCCGTATAACGGTGATACTCCATGCGCTCCAGCGTCTGCCGTAACGTGGAATCCAGCGTCATGGTGACCACGTCATTTTTCGGAAGTAGAAAAAACGCTATATTCATGAGAACGAAATCCTCCTCATCCTTTCATTCAGACTCCCCTAATGGATACGTTTCGAAACCGAAGTTGTTCCAGAGCCGGCGGCATGAAAGCGGCAGCCGGAACACCGGACTGCCGAGGTCTGAAATCAGGGTATATTAACACTATAATCTAAGGTATGATGCCCCACGATCACTCATTCTTGCTCGTGTTTGCCGCCGTTCCTTGATCGCCGTTTTGCTCCGTATCCGCCTTCTCCGCATCACGGGATTCCGGCAGAATCAAATCGGATGCCTCCGTATCCGGGTTTAGCCAGTTGTCGATCATCTCTTTGGCGAAATCGACATCCTCTTCATTCGCTTTATCATAATAAACCCCATTGATCCGCATGCCTTCGCCCATAATCGTAAAGCCGCTAATTTGCGGAGAAGCATCTCCCAACAGGACCTTCTTGGACAATTCGATAATTTGGCTAGGCGGCAGGTCGGTCTTAAAATTATCACCCATCAGGTTGATTAATTCAGGGATTTTTGTCACTTGGTTCAGCTTTAACATCCGATTAACCATGGCATTCAGAAACACCTGATGCCGTTTCGTTCGGTTAAAATCACTGTCTTCGCGGTAACGTACGAAGTTGAGCGCCTCCGTACCGTCGTACAACGGTTTATTCGCCTTAATCGTAAACTTCTCATGATCCGCTTGTTTATTCACGATATCCTTGGTAATCGGCAGCTCTACGCCGCCCAGCGCGTCCACAATGTCACGCACCCCTTGGAAGTTAACAGCCGCATAGTAATCAACCGGATAGCCGATGAAATTCTCCACCGTATCCTTAGCCATCTTCTCCCCGCCAAAAGCATACGCATGATTAATCTTGTCTTCATCACCCTTGCCAACGATCTCGGTGTAGGTATCGCGCGGAATAGAAATCAACAACACCTTGGCATCCTCCGGGCGCACCACCGCATAGATCATCGTATCGGAACGGGCAGGCTCGTTATTCCGTTGATCCACGCCCAGCAGCAGGGTGCTGAACGGCTTCATCTTCTCTTCCGCCGGCTCCACCGGACGGGTCTCTTCCCCTTCCAGCGGGGAATACGAGCGTTCCAACGTCTCCTCGACTTTGCCTGACAAGAACAAGTCAAAGGCCATCACAGCAAGCGGTTTGCGGAACAAATATCCCCCTGCTCCCGCCACCAACAGGATTATGAGCACAATCCATGCGATTTTCTTGCGTTTATTCTTTGATTTCATCTTCTGCCTACTTCGACGTTCGATCATGATTTTACGCCTCCATCGCCAATCTGGTTGATTTCCTTCTCTATCTGCAATTGCACTACGTTTCTGCTCATTCGCGCTTCTCTTGTCTAGCATTCTTCAAAACAACTCTACCGCTTTGTACTATAACACATCGGGGAAATCGGGTACAACAATGCGGCATATGCAGATGCTGGTCAACCAACCAATGAAGCTTGGGATGAAAAGAGAAGAGAGGCCCGCTCCTTCCGGAGATCGGGCCTCTGCCGTAATCAACCAGCATATTTTGCTTACGAGAAGGCGTCTGTTTAGGCCAATACGGTCCCCGGTTGCAGCGGGAAATGACAAGCCACCTGACGTCCGGGAGCCGCCTCAATCAATGGCGGTTCCACCTTGGAGCATTGCTCCTGGGCAAACGGACAGCGGGTGTGGAAGCGGCAGCCGGAAGGCGGGTTCGCCGGAGAAGGAACATCCCCCTGCAGCACAATCCGTTCCCGCTTCTGCCCAGGCACCGGCTTTGGAATGGCCGACAGTAAGGCAGCCGTATACGGATGCAGCGGCGAAGCGAATAACGTCTCCGTCTCTCCGACCTCTACCAGCTTACCCAAATACATGACTCCGACCCGATCGGAGATGTGCCGAACGACGTTCAGGCCGTGGGCGATAAAGAGGAACGTCAATCCTAGCTCACGCTGCAGCTTCATCAACAGGTTAATTACCTGTGATTGCACGGACACGTCCAACGCCGATACCGCCTCATCCGCTACGATAAACTTCGGGTTCAGCGCTATTGCCCGGGCAATACCGATCCGTTGCCGCTGACCGCCGGAAAATTCATGCGGATAGCGATTGCGCCGGCTGGCGTCCAGCCCTACCAGCTCCATCAGTTCAACAACTCTAGCATCCACTTGCTTGGCAGTGAGGTTGCGGTGGACACGTAAAGGCTCGCCGATGATATCCTTCACTAGAAAACGAGGGTTTAAGGAACCAAACGGATCCTGGAAAATAATCTGCATCTCTTCCCGAAGCTTCCGGAGCTCTTGCCCCCGCAAAGAATGAATATCCCGCCCCTGGTAGATGACTTCCCCTTCCGTGGCGCCTTGCAAGCGAAGAATAACGCGCCCCAACGTCGATTTGCCGCAGCCGGATTCGCCGACGAGCCCGAAGGTTTCTCCTTGGCGAATCGCTAAGGATACATCATCCACCGCTTTCACTTGACCAACGACCCGGCTGAGCAGGCCTTTATGAATCGGAAAATACTTCTTAATCCCGCGGATATCTACTAAAACCTCTTCGGACTTCAAACCGCCCGGTTGCTTGACCTCAACATTTACCGTTTCCGTCGTCATGCGAGTTTCACCTCATCTCTGCTGCTGTGGTCATCGCTCTTGCTTACTGGCTTATCCTCATAAAGCCAGCAGGACGCGCGATGATCTGCTCCGACCATAAACTCTGGCGGTTCCTTCTGCCGGCAAACTTCCGTCGCATGCGGGCAGCGGGGGTGAAACCGGCAGCCGGAAGGCAGTTGACCGATCGGCGGTATCGTCCCTTGGATCGTGTACAGCTCGCCTCCCCGTTCCCCTTCAAATCCCGGGATCGATTGAAGCAGCCCCGAAGTGTACGGGTGGCTAGGCTGATTAAAGATATCCTCCACCGGCCCCTCCTCGACGATCGCCCCCGCATACATGACAGCGACCCGATCTGCCATTTCTGCAGCTACGCCCATGTCATGGGTAATTAGCAGAATGGACATGCCAAGTTCGGCCTGCAGCTTCCGCAACAAATCAAGGATTTGCGCCTGTACCGTCACATCCAGCGCAGTGGTTGGTTCGTCGGCAATCAGCAGCTCCGGATTGCAGGCTAAGGCGATGGCAATGACGACCCGTTGGCACATCCCGCCCGACAATTCGTGCGGGTATTGCTTAGCGCGAATTTCCGGGGCAGGAATCCCCACGAGCTTCAGCAGGTTAACGGCCATGCTCCAAGCCTCATCGGCGTTCTTGTTCTGATGCAGCCGCAAGCTTTCGGCAATCTGGTCCCCTACCGTAAATACCGGGTTTAACGCTGACATAGGGTCCTGAAAGATCATCGCAATTTGGTTGCCGCGAATCTGCCGCATCTCTTCCTGTTTCTTAGCGGCTAAGTCCTGGCCGCGAAACTTAATGCTGCCCTCCATGATCGTTCCGCCGGCGTAATCGATCAGCCGCATGATGGCGAGCGAGGTGACGCTCTTTCCGCTTCCCGATTCACCAACCAAGCAAACCGTCTGTCCCTTGTCTATGGATAACGAGATCCGGTCCGTCGCTTTGACGACCCCATTTTCCGTTAAGAAGCCCGCCGTCAGTTTCCGGATTTCGAGAAGTTTCTCCGCCATTTTGCCAGCCTCCTCCGGGATTTATTCAGATTCTGTCTTGGATCCAGCGCATCGCGGATGCCGTCCCCGATGAAATTCACCGCAAGAACGACGATCAAGATGCATAAGCCGGGATAAACTGCCTGCATTTTATCAACGAGCATAAATTCTTGCGCATTGCTTAACATCAATCCCCAGCTTGTCGCCGGCGGCTGGATGCCTAAGCCAAGGTAAGACAGCGCCGATTCGCTCAAAATCGCCGAACCGACCATCAAGGTAGCGTTCACGATAATCGGAAACGTAGAGTTTCGCAATAAATGACGGAAAATAATGCCTGTATTGGATACCCCGATAGCACGCGCGGCTTCAACATACTGCATTTCCCGTAATTGAAGGAAGTTCCCGCGCACCAACCGTGCGATACTCATCCAGCTGGTGAAGGCCAATATCATAATCATATATTTCATGTCTGATCCGAAAATCGCGAGTACCAAGATGTTCAGGAACAACGTAGGTACCGAGTTCATCACGTCGACGATCCGCATGAAGACCGTATCGACCCATCCGCCGAAATAGCCGGATAGCGCGCCGATAATCGACCCGATCACAACCGAAGCCAAAGCGACGGAAAAACCAATGATTAAGGAAATTCTTGCACTGTACAGCAGCCTTGTGAAAACGTCACGACCTAATTCATCCGTGCCCAACAGATGCCCATCGGTCCCTGCCGGCAGATTCGGGTACATCAAATCGATCTTTGCCGGATCATACTTGGTAAGCCAAGGCGCAAAAATCGCAGCCAAAATAAAGATCAGTAACAACACTAATCCCGTCATTGCGTAGGGATTATGCGAAAACTTTCTCCATAATAACCCCCAAGGACCAAGCGGCTTCTTGGCAGAAAGTGCATCTACCGCGTTTCGGGGGTCCAGCGCATGATTTGGCTCAGGAGTTGGCACGTTGGGAGACGCTCCTGGCGATATCGTCACCTTTAGATCACTCATGCTGCTTTCGTCCCCTTTCCACCCAATTTAACCCGCGGGTCTACGATCGCATACAGAATATCCGCGAGTAAGCTTCCGAGGATAACCATAACCGAAGTAACGATCGTAATCGCCATTAGAACGGAGTATTCCCGCGCCGTAGCCATCTCGACATAGAGGCGCCCCATCCCCGGCCAGTTAAATACGTTCTCCGTAAGAGCAGCGCCGCCGACGAGCAGCGGTAAATCCAGTCCTAAAATGGTGATGATCGGAATAAGCGCATTACGTAAAGCGTGTCGGAACACGACCTTTCTTTCCTTAACACCCTTCGCCCGAGCCGTGCGGATGTAATCCATTTCGAGGACCTCCAACATACTTGCGCGGGCATATTTAATATAAGAAGCAAGGAAACCTAACGACAATACGGTGACCGGAAGCACCAGATGCATGAATAGGTCGACAAGACTGTCTTCTTTCCCCCTAGAGTGCATGTCCGATAGAGGCAGCCAATCGAGGCCCAACGAGAACCATTGTTGCAAAAGAATACCGAACCAGAAGGTTGGCATAGCAAAACCTAAATAAGAAATAAAGGATGCCGTCTGATCAGATAATCCATATTCTTTCGTACTGTTATAAATGCCCCAAGGGAGCGCGATAATCAAGGTTAACAACCAAGCAGAGCCCATTAAAATGAACGTATTTCCGATGCGGGGCCACAGCAAATCCCCAACTGGCAAATGGTTTTTGAATGTGTACCCTAAGTCACCCTGCAGCAAGTCCCCAACCCACCGGAGATATTGAACCGGCAAGGGTTTATCCAGACCGAGATTCTGTCTTTGCTGCTCGAATGCCTCCGGAGATAACCCCGGTGCAAGCATCATTTGGGTCGGTCCCCCCGGAGCGGCATGGATCAGCAAAAACGTCACGACGGTAATCAAGAAAATTACCAAGACCGATTGCAACAAGCGACGGATCAGATATTCTGTCATCTTTTATCCTCCTAAGATTAGATAGGTATAGATCCGCAGGATCAAAAATTTATCTTGAAAGGGAGAAGGAGAAAGAGAATACTCCCTTTCCCCTCCTGCGGTTCTATTTCCTGTATCCGTTCTTCTCCTTATTCCGTTACCCACCAGTTGATCAGATGGAAGTAGTATCCGTATCCCAACGATGGCTCCGGACGGTCTTCTTCTTTCCAATGAACTCTCGGACCGGTACCGATGGCGTTACCATATTGATAAAGGAATACATATGGCAAGTCTGTAGAAATTTCCTTCGCCAGTTCCTTATAGATCGCTTGACGTTCCGTTTGATCGACCGTGGAGTAGCCGTCTACCCACAATTGGTCGAGCTTTTCGTTCTTGTACCAGCCGGTGTTTTGCCCTGCCGGCGGGAAGTACTTCGAGGAATAAATGCTTTCTGCATCCGGATCCGGATTGTTCAGGGACCATGCCAACAAAATGGCTTGATATTTACCTGGGTTTACGTTCTGATCGATCCATGCAGCAAAGTCGATGCCTTTTGGCGTGACTTCGATACCAACATCACTCAAGTTTTGTTGGATAATCGCAGCCACTTGTTCACGGCGGCTGTTGCCGGCGTTATATTGCAGTTCGAAGGAGAAGCGGTGACCATCTTTCTCGAGGATCCCGTCTTTGCCTGGAACCCAACCGTCTTCTGCCAGTAATTGTTTTGCTTTCTCAGTGTCATAGTTATAATTGACAGCGGCATCCTTCGGATCTGCCCAAGTGTCCGGCAGGAACGGAGCGTTCATCAGCGCACCGACGCCTTTCAAGACATTGTCAACCATCCCTTGACGGTTAATCGCGTAGGCAATCGCCTGTCTTGTCTTTTGACTTTGGAACAGTCCGTAATTGTCCGGGAAGTTCTTCGGATCGAAGTTAAACCCGACGTATTCGTAAGTCGGACCTGGTTTTTGAATAACATTAATATCCTTGTTCGCTTTTACGGCCTCAACTTGTGTGACCGGAATCGCGCTGACATGGTCTGCGTCGCCTTTCAACAAGGCTTGGACTTGGGTATTTTGGTCAGCGTAGATTTTATAGATGACTTGATGGATATGCGGCTTCTGTGCACCCCAGTAGTTTGGATCCAGATCCAATGTGTGGCTTTCGCCTTGTTTCCATTCCGTCCACTTCCAAGGTCCGTTCGTTACGGTTTTGGATGGATCCGTACCATACGGGTGTTGTTGAAGCTCCTTCACAGGAACATCCTTCAGGATATGATAAGGAACCAAGTCAGTTACCAGCGTGTATAAGAACGGAGCGTAGATTTGTTTCAACTTAATGTTAACCGTCAAATCATCCACTTTCGTGACGCTCTCTACCTTATCGAAGGAACTGATCGCTGGGGAACCCGTTTCTGGGTTGCGAATCGTATCAAACGTAAATACGATGTCGTCGGCCGTTACCGGCTGCCCGTCATTCCATTTTGCGGTATCCTTCAGTTTCACGGTATACGTTAAACCGTCCTCAGAAATTTGCGGTGGCTCGGCGGCCAAAGACCAAGGCTCAACAACCACATTCCCTTCACGGTCAATATCGTACAGCTTGGCGAAAAGGAACTGCTCCACATCTCCGGAAGAAGTATCACCAATAAAAATAGGATTTAAAGTAACAATATCCGAAAATGTTGAAAGCACAATCGTACCACCATCCACCGGCTCATCTGCCGTTGGTTCTGTTTCCGGTTCCGTTGTATTCTCTGGAGTTGTGTTGTTCTCTGTCGGAGTCGGCGTGTTGGAAGCTGTGTTATTGGTACTGCAGCCTGCAAACAAAATACCTACGAGGGATAAAATAAGTAAGATGGACCATAATCTTCTCTTCTTTGCCACCATGTGAGTTGACTCCTCCTTGTTAATTGTTGAGAACGTGCAGTTCGTCTTGCTTTCCTCTTGCCAGGATGTTCCTTCCGACCTCCCCCTTCATCACTCTCTAGTTGTTTCTCACAGTGCTTAATCCTGGATAAAACAACTTACTTGCGCTCCCTATGGTTCTATCTCCCCATGACTACATACCCTAAAAACAGAGACACAACGTCAGCCGTTTGTAACAAAGTGTGACATAGGTTTGATATAAACCATCGGTTAATAAGTGTCTTAAGCCGGTCCCTATCAGGGGATATGCACCAGTTCAATTATTGATCATAATACATGTGAAAATATCTTACGTCAATAATTTTTTAATTGTTTATCGGCCCTTTTTCACCCTTCAATTACTAATATTTTATAGAATTTATTAATATGAAGCGTTTGCAAAAAGTTAAATGTTAATTTTTCTTACTCACACTTTACTGTTAGTGTTAACAAATTTCGAGTTTATTCTCTCTTTCTCGCCATATATCGACTTTATTCTTTATCGGTTTACTTGGAATTTGTCGTAAGCGCACTAATCTCCATGACTTAAGTCCTTTTCGTATAGAAACAAAAAAACAACCGAACCTAATGGGTTCAGTTGTCGCTCTAACAGATTACGCTTATTCCGTTGTGTATGGAAGCAATGCGATTTGACGGGAGCGTTTGATTGCAATCGTCAAAAGGCGTTGGTATTTCGCGCTGGTGCCAGTTACACGGCGAGGCAAAATTTTGCCGCGTTCGCTGATGAATTTCTTCAACAGCTCCGTATCTTTATAGTCAATGTGAGTAATTTTATTCACAGTGAAGTAGCACACTTTACGACGTTTGTTGCGTCCGCCGCGGCGAGCCGGTCTTTTGTCGTCTCCGCCTTCTCTTTGCTTGAAGCTCATGCTTTTCAGTCCTTTCCGTTGTTAAAATGGCAAATCGTCATCCGATATATCGATCGGTTTCCCGTCGTCGGAGAAAGGATCGTTCTGATTGCTGCGCGAGAATCCGCCGCCACGGCTGCTGCCGCCTCCGAACGGTGACTCTTCCCGCGTACCGCCGCCACCTGCACCGCCCTCGCGGTTCGATTCCAAGAAACGGACATTATCGGCAATAACTTCGGTTACGTATACACGCTTGCCTTCGTTATTTTCGTAGTTCCGTACTTGAATACGTCCTTCAACAGCCGTTAACCGCCCTTTACGCAAATAGTTAGCGCAAGTCTCGGCAAGCTGTCTCCAGGTGACAACCGGGATGAAATCCGCCTCACGTTCGCCCCCTTGCGAGGTGAACGGTCTGTCCACAGCAAGCGTAAACTGAGTTACCGCTACGCCAGCTGGCGTATATCGTAGCTCCGGATCCCGGGTAAGACGTCCGATGAGAATGACACGGTTCAACAATCAAATCCCCTCCTTCGGGCAATGGTTACTCAAACTTGAATTAGGCTACGTCTTTCGTAATGAGATAACGGATAACCTCGTCGGAAATCTTCAAGATGCGTTCCAGCTCAGCAACAACTTCTGGAGCAGCGGTGAAATTCACGAGAACGTAAATTCCATCACGAACCTTGTTAATCTCATACGCAAGCCGGCGTTTGCCCAAAACTTCATGTTTGGTAATTTCACCACCGTTTTGGATGATGCCTTGGAATTTTTCGACTGTAGCTTGAACAGCTTCTTGTTCAACGTCAGGACGAATAATGTACATCACTTCGTATTTGCGCATTCTGATTCACCTCCTCTTGGACTATGGCCCCCAATACGTATTCCGTTCAGGAGCAAGGAGCGAGAGTAAACTCGCACCATTGTAGTATATCAAATTGGACGTGGGTGTGCAAGCAGCCAATCTTTTCTGTAACTGCGGGTTTGATATGCCTTTCCCTTTTCATCCGTTCGTACGGTTTCCTCTAAGCCCCAAAATCGGCTTCATTTCATTTATGCTTGTCAATAATTATCGGGCCCCTGCCGTACATGATTCCATCCCTTCGACAAACAATAAGCATGGATTCCAAGCTAAAGTTCGAAAGGAGGAACGCTGTATGGGTGAACAAACAGAATATGAAGAAGGCATGCGCGCTCCAAACCCAGGGGTATATGTGGAGGTTGGTGAGGCGCGGAGCTTTCATACGCAAATTCAAAATCCAAAGCGAATTAAGTTGAAAAAGGGCGATAAATTCCCTGAGACGTCCAACAAGAACCGCAAGTGGAAAAAAGAAGAGAAAGCCCGCGTCCATTAACCAATTCATTCCGTTTTACTCGGCGTGTATAAAACCGCGAATCCTGCACATAATACAATCGACGGCGAGCAAGAGAGGTGTGGTTCCGTTGGTCCAGTTAAAGGGTTCCGCGAGAAACAAACCGCAAGGAGATCTTGTTCACGACTTGTAGAAGCGTCAGATCACGAGTTAGTGAAGACCCCTCTTCCCTAATTCGTGCTTGCTAAGGCAAACATCGAATGTTTCTGTTTGTCGCTGAGAAGAGAATTTCCAATAAAGTTCGCCGTCAACCACAGGAAGGACCCGAAAGGGTCCTTCTTGCTTTTGCATAAGTTTATACATAAAACAAAAAAACTCCTACGCATACGTAAGAGTTCGTCTCTAGGCAATATTTAGATGATGGCGGAGAGGGTGGGATTCGAACCCACGCACGCCTTGCGACGCCTAGTTGATTTCGAGTCGCATATCTGCGCATTGATTTCGGAAATGTCCCGTAATATCAACGTTCAGTTTACGGACACATACCGGACTGACTCCGATACTTCTACGTTGTTTCGATTATCTACTATTATAATAGAAGCGCGCTAGGAGTCAAGTTCATACTTACAATTATTACCATACGAGTTTATTTTGCTACGCGTATTGTGCAGGGGCCTGTCGGGCGGCCAGCGAGGGGGTGCCATGGGGGTCAGCGCTCGGCCTTCGCGATCAGTACATACCTAGGTGATTGGTAATCACGTAGGCCCTCCGCCCATAACCGCAATCCCGCGCCCCGCTTGCGTTCTCGGCGTTTACTTGCGCGAACACTACGCAGGATCATCGCGTTATTTGCACTATTGTACCGAAATCTACCGCTGAACCCCCCGAGTTTTGCGCGGCCGTCCGCCCTGCGCCGCCAGCCCGCGAAAAGTTTCCGGAGGGGCACGCGCCTCGACCCCCGCGCAGGAAAATCGCCCATAAAGCGCAATTTTGGGAAGCTAATTCTCACGCCATTTATCGTATCTAATCCGCGCCATCTCAACGGTTTAGCGATCGCCATCCGCAACGTAATCAACTTTACGCAATCAATCCGCACATGCGAAACGTCTCCTCGATATCCTGCGCGGTCATCACGTATTTAATCTTCGCTTTAACCCAACGCCGATGAGCTTCCGTTTTCCTGCGCTTAACCTTTTCGAGCTCACGCGTAAAGTCCTTGCGCTGTCTCCACGTATAAAGTTGGCGTCGACTCACTCCGCAAGCTTGCGCAATCTCTTCGAGGTTCGGCGTCGGTACTGTCGTAAGCAGTTCTATCGCGCGGTAATGGCGCTCATCAAGCGGTGATGCCGGCCGGCCCCGCTTCGGCATTTCCGTCCACCTCCGTATACAAAAATAAGGCCGCCCCGAAGGACGGCACGCTATGTTACTTGTTCAACTGTTTTTGCAGCTCCGCAATCTCCGCGTTCGCTGCGTCGATTTTCGCCTGGTATTCGGCAATGCGCGCTTTCGTTTTCTCGATATTTGCGTCGATGCCCTCGACGATAGAAGGCGCTTCGCTGGCGTGCTCTGCTGCTCTCGCGCGGCTTTCCTCGTACGTTTTCAATGTTGCCTGCTCGATACCAATGAGATTCTGCCACGATGCAATGTCCGCTTTCTTCCGCCCAATTTCGTTCGTTATCTGCAACTCTTCCGGACTCAACGCGTCACTCTCTCCTATTACCTCTTGCGCTTTACTAGCTTCGACTGTAATTGTCTTCCCCTCCACTTTTAGCGGTATCCCAACTGCTTCGGAGACGGCACGAACGGGGACGTATGCTGAACCATTAATTACGGCCCCGTCCGCAATCTTAGTCCCGTCTGAATTTTTAACAGTGTACAATCCAGTAACCTTCGCGCCGATTAGCGATTGAACCGCGGCGACCGCCGAGCTGCCACCGAAGATAATCGCGCCGGCGAGCAGTCCGGACAAGGCCCCTGCAAAAAATCTATTCTTCATAAAAATATCCCTCCATGGAAAATACTTGTTTCCTATATTATCGTCTGGAAGGACTATAAGTTTCAATCGCTTATTGAGTGCTATGCGAGTGTGTGTCACCTGCATACACACGATACGTAACAGTACCACCGTCAGCGGTACGCAATACAGTACCGTCCGGAATACCGTGGTTATGCGCGGCGACCGTAGTTGACGTCGTAGAGACCCCGCGATCCGCCTTTTGCGATAAGGCTGACGACAGTCCGTTGATGCTACTCATTGTAATCCCGATGACGCCGCTAGAGTTTGAAAAATCGACGGTTCCGTTAAAATAAACCCGACGACCGGGCGCGGCAAGCAACATGTCCGAAAGTGAAGTGATTTGGAATAGATCATCACCGCCATTAATATACCCGAGCGCCGATCCGTTCGACCGTGCAAAGGAGATCGCACTCATCCCGTACGTATCATTCGCGTTGATTGAGATTCGCTCGCGGCCAGCCGCATCATAAGTCCGCCAGCCCCGATAATCCATTTCTACGCGCGCTCCGCTCGCCGCGGTTCGAATAAGCGCGCCGGTAATCGTACCGGAAACGATGTCCGAGTTCTCGACTGTTCCCGTCAGCGTAATCTTCCGCGCGACAACGTTCCCCTGCATATCCGCATGTAATGACGCGCCTCTAACCGACCACATCCGCAGCGGTTTCGTATCTCGGATCGGACGAACAAGACGCTCAACCGCGCTAGGTGATACCGTATAGCGCACGAGCTTTCCGCCTATAAACTCGTTAGCAAGGTGCTCATACGTCCGCATAATTGCGTCATCGATCGGCACCCCTTTCCCGGCGAGCTTTGCGATATATGCGAGTGCCTCCTCCGATCTTCCGGCCACCGCGAATAACTCCTGATTGTTCGGGACCCGGCGCTCTACTTTAAAATCGTCGATATAGCGGAGTTGGTAATATACAGGTACGCCGTCCTCGATTGCGTGAACATACGCGCCAAACTCGATACCATATTTACCGCCGTCATAGTCCGGATTCGCGCGTTTGAAATCGTTATAGACTTTGCGGGCGGCCTCCGCAATATCTTCGACCGTACTCCGCTCATCAATAGCCGCGAAAAGGTTGTCGCAAATCTCAAGCTCTCCGGACGTGAATACTACTTTGTCGCCTACTTCGCGCAGTTTATTGTAATTGTCGTGGACATAATAACTCCGGCCGTCCGTATAAGCCGATACGCGGGAGTCTGCATAAACGTAAATATTGCCGTCAAGAAAGAATGAAACGCATAAACTCAAATGAACCCCTCCGTTATTTAAGAGCCAGCGCACCATGTACGCCGGCCCCCGTTATATTATCGCGTCTTAACACCTTCCGTTTGCAACCGCTGAACAACGCGCGCACGTTCGTCGAAGAATTGGCGAGCCGTCGCCGAGTCCTCTATTACGATTTCTTCCGCACCCATATCGATGTTGTACGTGTTTTGCGTAACGGCTCCGGCCGGTTGCGATACTGGCCGCGTAGAAACACCGGACAGCGCCTCGAAGAGTACCGCCTGTTGCTGCGCATTGAGTACCATCTCGCCAGCGTGCGCCTGTACGATAACCGGCTCGCCGTTCTTTCCGCGCACAATACCGCCAGTTGCGAACGATTGCAGGCGGCCCGTATCCTGCGTAATCCCGTACTTATCGCGGATCGCCTGATTACGCGCACGCAGCCGCTCCATCTCCGCCCGGTCGCCCCGTGCCGCCGCCGCGTCGTATGCATCCTTATTAGCGTTATACTCCGCAAGGTCGGCCGCCTGGTTCGCCGCTGTGACTGACGCCATTTTAGCGGTATATTGCGCGACGAATGCGTCTAGGTCTGCGAGGATTGCCGCGTTAGCCTTCGCGGATTCGGATACGCGGAAATCGGCAATAGCGGCTTCGATTGTTTTAATGTCGCCGCCATATGCGTTGAATGCGTCAATGAGGGCGTCATACTGCGCCTCAGTCCGCTCAATTTCGCGATTGAACTCCGCCTCCTGTGCATCGCGTTCCTTTTCTAACGCGGATTTTTGCTCTTGGAGACTGCGCTTCTGCAATTCGCGCTCATGTTCGAGCTGCATCCGTTCGATTTCCTTGAGCAAGTCTTCGCGCTCTTGGATGCCTTCGGGGCCTACCGCGGACGCCAGAAGGTCAGCGCGCGCCTGTTTCTCGCGAAGTTCCGTCTCGTAATCGACATCCGCGTTGAGCTGGTCCTGCTTCGCCATTAGTTCGTCGATCGCGTCAATTTCCGCTTTATACTTGTCGAGCACGGCTTCCTTGCTCTTTTTGATGGCGTCGAGCTCGCGTTTTTTCACGTCGTCGATGCGCGTTTTCTCCGTTTTGACGAGGTCCTCCGTAAGCTTGAGCGTGCGCTGCGTCAAATCCTTACGCGCCTGGTACACCTGCTCGTCCGCCTGTTTATAAAACTCGCTGTCTTTCGCGTAACGGTCACGCACCCGCGTCCAGGCGTCGAGTTTCATTTTCGCGATGTCGCTTTCGGATTTGCCGGACTCCTCCATGCGCCGCTCCTCTTGCTTGATCCATTCCGCGCTAAAATCAAATTGCGATTTAATCGTATCTTCGTTCAGCCGCTTAATTTGCAGGTCGAGCGTGCGCCGGTCCTCTACGGACTCTTTCAAAAACTTCGCGTGATTCTTACGCAGTTTCTCGTACGCCGCGATTTGCTTTTCGGTCGACCAATCGTACATTTCCGCCTGAAACTGGATTGTCGCAAGGTCCGCCTGATACGCCTTTTTACGCGCTTCGGCTGCGAGTTCGGCCGCGGATTTGCCTTTCTTTGTTTTCGCCTTTTTCTCTTTTTCCGGCTTTGTTAAGTCGATTCCCGTTCCGCTGCTTCCCTTGAAGTAATCGAGGTTGCCGCCTTGTAACGATGCCCGCGCACGTTGAGCCTCTAAGAGCGTCGCGTCCAGGACTGCTGCCTGCTGATTCGCCGCGGAGATACGTTTTTTGGCTTGGATGTAAATCTTCTCGTCCTCAAGCCCGTCCGGAGAGGTCAGAACCGAATCGGCCTGCGCCTTATTTACTGCGACAATCGATTGAATCAGCGCGATATTATTGTCGATCTGCGCCTGTACCGCTTTACGCTGCGCCTCTGTGGTTTTTTCAATCGCAGATATTCGCTCAAGCTCGGCGGACAACGACGTACTAAGCAACGCCTTCTCCGCGCTAATCTGGCCGTCAATGATGTCGATGTTCTCGATCCGGAGCCGGCCCTCTTTGTCCATCTGCGCATGGAGTTCCGGATACTGCTTTTGGAGCGCATTCGCGATGTCGACAAGTTCCTGTTTCTGCGCGGAGTCAAGAGTTTGGAGAGCGTTCAGTTCCTTGTAGCGCGCCGATAACTTCTCCATGCTCGTAATTTGATCGTTCTTGGTCGCGAGGTCCGCAACTTCCGCTTTGTTCATTTGGAGCAACGCCGGCGTAGATTTGTTGATTTCCTCCGTATACCTCGCCATGACCCGGCTGGCCTCTTCTACACCATCCACCCCGAACGCTTTAAGCGCATCCTGCGCCTCTTCCAGTGCGTCCCGCAGCTCTTTCCGCCGTTTCCGCGCCTTAGCGTCCTGGATATCGTACGGCTTCGCATATTCTTCCGCGAGTTCCTGTTCTGCTTTACGGACATTATTAACGAGTTGCTCTAACGTTTTCATGTCCGTTTTCATTTGCTCGATGTCGGACGTTGTTCGCGACAAGGGCGAAGCATTCAGCGTTTCATTGAGTTTTTTCTGCGCCTCATCGAACTGTCTTGCGGCCTCTGCGGCTTCCCGGTTACGCGCGGCCAATCCGGCAACGCCTGCGGAGAGAACGCCAACCGCGACGGAAAGTGCGCCAATAATCGGAATGCTCGCGCTAAACGCCGTCATCTGCACGCCGGCGGCCGCGGCTGCTGCACGCATCGTATCAAACGCCGTTTTGAGCGCAATCACCGCAACAGTCGCGCCAGCTACGAGCGGTGTAACCGTTCCAAACACGATAATCATCGTACGGAGCTCCGGGTTCATGTTGTTGAATCCGGCTAGGAGCTTCGTTACCTCTTCCGCCACGCCACGGATCGCCGGCGCGAACGTATCCCCTACCGCAATTCCCGCGCCTTCGAGGGCGGATTGCATCTCATTAATCGCGCCGTTTAGCGTATCCATCTGCGTGCCAGCAACCTCTTCCGCCGTTCCCCCGGCGTTCTGCAGCGACCGAGTGTACGCGTCGAATGCGGCCTGCCCCTCATTAATGAGCGTGATAAATCCGGATGCGGCTTCGCGCCCAGCCAATGTCGCGGCGACATCCGCCTGCTGCGCCTGTGTGAGCCGGGTAAATGCGGATTGCAACTGGCCGATAATTTCGGAAAGTGGGCGGATGTTTCCGGCCGAATCGCTAATACTGACGCCGAGTTGTTGCATGTAATACGCGGCCTCCTTCGTAGGAGAGGACAGCGCAAGGAGGATCGCCCGAAGCTGCGTACCGGCCATTTCGCCCTTGATGCCTGCGTTAGATAATTCACCGATCGCGGCCACCGCTTGTTCAATCGAAATTCCCATATTCGCGGCGACCGGGGCGACGTACTTGAGCGCCATTCCTAAGTCCGTCACGTCAGCGTTGGTATCGATTGCGGATTTTGCGAGGACGTCTGCGACTCTGGCCGCCTGGTCCGCCTCCAATCCGAAGCCCCGAAGCGCACTCGACGTGATATCCGCCGTTGTCGCGAGATCCGTTTGGGATGCGGCCGCAAGCGATAACATACCGGGCATCGCGGCAATAATCTCGTTCGTCTTAAAGCCCGCCTGTCCGAGTTCGGCCATCGCGTCGGCGGATTGTGATGCGCTGAATACCGTCGATACACCGAGTTTAATCGCGTTCTCCCGGAGCACCTCGAAGTCCCGCCCGGTGGCTTCCGTAATGGCTTTGACGTTTGCCATCGACTGTTCGAACGTCTTCGACGTCTCAATCGCCTTTGTGATGACGATCCCCATCGCGACGGCAAGCGCACTATACGCGGCTCCGAGTGCTTTTGTTTCGCCTGTGAGTGCGCCGGCCCCTTTCGCGGATCGTTCGAGTTCCTTCGTTACCTTTTCGATGTCCGCGTCCGTTGCGCCCAGGCGCTTCATTTCTGCGGTCGCGTCTGCGATTTGCTTCGTTAATAGCGACGGGTTCGCTTTGCGGATGGCGGCCGTCACCTTATCGATCTGCGCGGAAGACATGCCGAGCTCCGCCAATTTCCCCTTTAACGCAGAAAAAGACGCCGACGCTTCCTTCCCGGCTTTACCGAGTTCTGCCGCCTTCGCCTTCGCTTTATCCATGTTCGTGGTGTATCCGGAAATATCTGCAATTACGCGGGCCCTAACAGCCCCGACGTCTACCGCTTCACTCATTTAACCACCGTCCCGACGGCATCAAGAACCTGCTCGCAAATCAGCGAAATAAACGCCTCTCGCATTTCTTCCGGGATATTAACGTCGCCCAGCAATCCGGACAGTTCAATCTTTTCTAGGATAGCCGACGCCCCTTCACGTATACCTTGAGCCTTTTCCGTTGCATCCCCATCGATTGCCATGATTTCAAACATATGCAGAATGTCGCGGATGACGTACGTAACCAGTAACCCCATCACTTCATTATTCAAATGTTTCTCCCCCTCCGAAATTAAAAAGAAGCCAGCGCAGTTACTCGCCAGCTTCCTCGACTGCCTGGTATTGTCTTTTTAGGACCGCGTAATCAGCGATGTCCCGCGCTGAACTCGTCCTTTGCGCCTTCAACCGCGCCGCTTCCACGTCCTCGGCCGTTACCTTCGGCGGTTCCGGCGGGGTTAGCGGCGTATATGTTCCGTCCTCTTGCGCCTGTTTGACGGATTTCAGCCGCGAATATAACGTGACCACTTCCGCAGAAGGATTGTGGCGAGCGAGTTTATACGCCTCGTCGATATCCCGCTGTGTCACCTTAGCGCCGGAGTCTATCAACCCGCTTAAGCGTTCGCGCGATCTGCGCCAGTCGAGATGCTGCGTCTTTTCAAGCTCGTAATGGTTGAGGCGGTCGCGCATAATAACCGCTCGGGCCTTGTCGCCGGGGTCTCCGGATTCTTTCGCTTTGGCCTCGAGTTGTGCGACAAAAGACTCCATCGGATGCGCGATGAACTTGACGCCGGACTCCTCGTTAAAATACTCCGCAATCATTTCGTCGTAACGCTTTTGGGCGAGTCTATATTGTGCCATTCTCTCCGGATGACCGGCGGCCATCTTTTTCATCTCTTCAAGTTGCGCTAGGGTTGTTCCGAGTTTCATTATTTTTTACCTCCGGTTTTCGGTAATTTTGCCGGACGGATGCCGCTGGCGAGTTGTGACAAATCACTAGGAGTTAGTCCCGCCTTAGCAACCGGGTTATCTACATGCTGCAGCTCCTGTTTAAGATTGCGCAATTTATACTCATAGCCATGCCCTAACGTGGTTTTAGCGTCGTAGTAAATCGCGTCTACTTCATCAACAATGGATAGAACATTCTGGTACTCATCCGCATATGCGCAAGCGGCGGCATTCAGCCTTTCCAGCGCCGGCTCTAACGTTTCGCGCATTACGGTGTTTGGGTAATACTCCGTGTTCCACGCGGTAACTATGTCGTCTTTTCCGCCCACTCCCACGAACGCGGTAAGTCCTACGTCAGTCTCCGCTTCGACCCGTCTTAATGTGCGCTCTGCTTGCTCGATCTTTTTATCGATCTCCTCGATCTCGGCTGCGTTGTCGGCGCCCTCAACAACGGACTTCCGAACAGCCTCGGCGTACGCTGCTTTTAAAGACTGAACCTCCTCCTGTGCCGCCCGTAGACGCGCCTGCAACTCCGATCGACGTTGTCCAATTTCAGCGCTCTTTTGCTTATACGTCTCAAGCGCTTCAAATTTCTTCATTTACTCAATTCCCCCGTTGATTCAATTTTTGTTATCAAATACCGCAAGAAGGTAACTACCTTTGCGCGCCAGCCTGTGAGTACCGGACGTATTCCCTCGCTGACCGACGGCGGAGTCGGCGGATCATCCGGATACAGTTCCCGGTAGACTTCCGCGTGATCTGACGCCATGCGCCTAACGTGAGCGGTGTCTGACGGATGTAGGATCTCCGCGTTAAGGTCGGGCTCCGCCATCGCTGCCGCAAAGATGGCGCGATCCGACGTCTTGAAATCGATAATCTCGTAATAGCCCGCGAACTCCGCCATCTCTAACGCAACCTGGACGGCCAAAACGGCATTATCGCAGGGCGCGGCAATAGCGGTCTGATAATCACCGTGTCTATCGTAGAGTTGCGCGACGAGCAGCGGTTTCACGCCGTCAATCCGGACAAAATCCGCGAGAATGATCGGCCTCATACTCTCACCGCATACCCTTCCGCGGCCAGCCCGTCAACAAAGTCCTGCTGTCGCGGAATTATCGCGCTCAACATGACCGGCTGCCGGGTCCGTAGTGACTCCGCGCGAACAACGGCTCCCGCCTGGTCTAACGCCTCAAACGTAACCGTCGCGTACATATCGCCCGGACTCGTTGTTACCCGGCGGCGCACCGTTAACGTCTGCTGCGGTTGTTTCGCTGGTTGCGGCGTGATCCGTCGCGTCGTAATACCGGAATCTTCACCGATTAATCCCCGCGCGGTAATCATCGCGCCAACCTCACGTTCTTTGCCGTCAACCTTCCGCGCGCGTCCTCGCCGACTTCGAACGTTACCCGGTCTCCGGTACGCAATTTGTCCGCCCCTTGTACAGCGTTGATATGAAAATGAACGTCTGAACCATCCTCGCGCCCAATGAATCCGAAGCCGCGATCGTCATAATACCGTCGGACATAGCCGCTCAGGCGCTTCTCTTTTGGCGGCGCGACCGGTGATTTGCCGAGGCTCGGGCCGATGCGCGAATAAACCTCTGCCATCTCCTCGCCTTTTAGTCCTTGCCACGTAATCGCTACTGGATACGACATACTTATTCCTCCATCTCCTCTTCGTCTTCTTCTTCCGGTTCCGGCTCCGCCCATTGCAGGCGCACGTTATCCGCCTTGTCCATGCGCGGATGATACGTCAATTTACCGCTAAACCCGCTCTCCGTCGCCGTATATTCGACGCGGCCCCGGATATTACAGTCGTAAATGACGCGATCCGGCGATAGGCTGCGCTTTAGGACGCGGAGCATGTACTTCGCGTGCTCGTCGGCGATTTGCTTGAGCGGGTAAGCAGCGTAATTTCTCGCGGTAAAAGTTGCAGCGCGGTTGTCCGTTAGGTTCGAGTTGGCAACCGTTAGTGCCGCAGAAGTTAGCGCACTGATTACGCGCGAGTGTCTTAATTCGGTTATTCATCGTAACGTCCTCCGAATCTCACAAACGTCTCCTGCGAAACTTCGTATGACTCCGGCCAGGTCCCGGCAGCAATGGCGGCCTTTAGCGTAAATAAGACGATGCCGCGGATCTCCGCTTTGGTGACGCCCCATTGCGCCATCGGCGAGAACTTGCGGCAGGCTAACGTTGATAGGCGCTCGACTAGCGCGTAGAATTTCGACTCTTCCATTTTCGCGAGGTGATGCGGAGCGTTTGCGTTCGCCTCTACAAAGGTGAGGATCTCCCATAATACTCCGCGGTCGCCGTCGTTACGCACAATGTACGGCACGATCTTGAGCGGGCGCTTGTCCTCAGCGTACTTAACGATTGTTACGTGCTTATCTTGCATCTACTACTCATCCATTCAGCGGCCTAGCAGTTTTGCCTTTGGATTTTTTCCTGCGTGTTGCCCGGCTAGTTTAACGTCATACCGTGCGGACAAAAATAAAAAAGCGCTATGGCTGCGCCTTAATTGAAGAGTACCTTTATAGCGGCTAACTTTGCTGGATCGGTTCCCGCAAATACAACGCGCGGATTAACGATGATACGGCGCTTTCTTTTGTCGTTGACGTCCGGTACTAACAAGAACACCGGCTTCCCGTCAAGTTTAAGCGAGCCGAGCGCAGTGCGCAGTTTTTGCGTATCCTTATAATTGAGTAACGCGGCTAACCGATCCAAGTCCATCGGCGATACACGGTCCTCGTTTTGTTCCTCTGGGTTAAAGCAAACAACGTTGAACGAAAAATTTATAAACGGAAGTACCGCGAACACAATCGCCAGTTGTTTGATTGATCGGCCATTATACCGCTCGTACAAATCGCGCACCGTTCTCCGAAATAACCGTGTATGCCGATATTCATCTAGTTTATACTCCGCGTCATCAAGTGATCCCCGGTAGAATATCGACGGGTTAACGTAGATGTCGCCGTGTTCGTTGTCGTCGTTTACGATCCCATCCGCAAGCAGCTTGCCGTAGAACTGCGAGAACCTAGCGCGGCTCATGCTCAATAACGAGCCCAACGCCTTACGATTAATCGGACGACCGTTATCGTATTGAAGGCGGCCGTCGTAATTGGTGTACGTTCCGATAAACATTAGCCGCGCAAGGTCCGATTGATTGAGTGACGGGAACCGCTCGGACATCGTCATACAACTATGGAATAACGCGAATACAAATCCTCCGTTCTCGTCTGAGTGCGTACGTAGCTCGTCAAGCGCCTTTTTTCCGCGAACTTGGGGCTCTGTCATTTTTGGTACAATCTCGAAATAAGCTAATCTCTCGCCTAATTCCGACTCAATCGCTTCTTTCTGTGCAAGGACACCGCGCTTTGTTTTTGGCGTGAGGTTCGCCCAATGCCATTGTTCTCGTTTCCTATCGATTGCCATTTGACCCCTCCTCAAAAAATACCATGCTTTTCAGGAACAAAACTGCCGAAATACCATGCTTTTCAGGAACAACACAAAAAGCCGAAATCCTGCGCCTGGTGCGGCATTTAGCGTTTTCGGCCGTGTCTATCCTTATTTATTAGTCTATTTATTTTGTATTCTTTGAACGCGCACAGAAACTATCACGCCATCATGAACTACTTCATTGATGCGCTCCATGAGTAAACGTGAGATTGTACAATGATGTGTCGCCGTCGCCTACCGGCCCCGTCGGCCTTGTTGCTTCGCACCTTCGGCACCATATCTATTTCTAACCGCGGATAAAGATCATCAACTTCTCTGACGCGGCAAAAGATATATAATAATCCCACAAGGCCCGGTTTTGGCCGCAGTGGTGAGGAGCGTAGCGACTCAACCCTGTTCGCGCTCGTTCATTTGAACGTACGGGAACATACGCAAAGTATCCGTTCAAACTACACTTTAGCCCAGTCTTTGTAGCGTCTTACCCGGCGCGGTTGATTCTGCGGTTCGCGGCAACAATATCCGCAATCTGCTCGTCTGTAAGCGGAATTGCTTCGCGGATTTTTTTAGCAACGTGCGGCAATAGCGCTCTGTCCTCGCGTTCGATTGCGCCAAGCAGCGGGCAGGAAATTTCCGCCTTTTTTGCGAGTTGTCCCTGCGACATCCCAAGATTTACGCGGCAAATACGAATTACTTCCGGAGTCAACGTCATCAGAATAACCTCCTTTGTGTAGTAGAGTTTAGTTCCTACATAGATGTAAATAAAAAAGAACCGCTCCCGCGCCGCCGAGCATCCGGCACGTTTGCAGTTTTGCGTTTAATTTCCCGACGAAAATAAAATAGCCGTGGCTCGCAGGTGTCGGAGTATCCTGCTTTTCGGACCGCGAATCCTAGCCACGGACAAAAGGCCGGCTCTCCGTCGGCTTCATAACCCGTAGGCACATATTGGCGCAAAATACAACCATAACGCAAAAAATCTTTACTCATTATCAGGGGCACATATCGTCGCAAAATATACGTATGAACGTAAAATAAAAAGAGCCCAATTAGGCCCTCTCACTTATGTATTTTGTCGCCAGCTAAATTTTTAGTACTCTACTTTACGGATTGGCTTCCTCCGACCGCCTCCCATGAGCCGCGCCCGTTCCCGTGCCGCAGCAATTTGCGCCAGCTTGTCCGGATCGTACGGTTTCTCGTAGTTCCACAACCGCCGCATGAACGCCTCCTGGTCGTACCGACGCTCCCGTTTCGGCTTGTTTACGTCTTTCCGCGCTCGTTGCTCCGCCCGTTGGACCGTTTTCCGCGTAGTTTTGCACGACGGACCGCATACTTTCGCGTTGCCAGGCCGTGTCTTATCGCGGAATGGGTATCCGCAAATTTCACACCGTTTAATGCGCGGATCGGCGCTGGGCTCCCGCAATAGCTTACGTATTATTGCCGCCGCCTCTTCCCGCGTGAGCCCTTCCGTTAATTCTGCCGCGTATTCGACCGCGCCCTCTCCCGGTTGCACGGCGATCGCCTCCTCTCAATATAAGGATAGCCCGTAACCCCGTTTTTGTTAACGAGAACTTTCAAAAAAAAACGAAACCATGCGAACGCACATTCGTATTATCCTATATAAAACGCAAACGAGCGGTGCCCTATACCGGATTTTCACCGGCCGCCCGCTTGCGATAATCGCGGTGTTTACCGCAGGAATTTACGTACCCGGCCGGAACTGTTGGCGCAGAACCGACCGGATAAATCCGCCGAGCATTTGGCGCTACTCGGCGATAATCCCCCGAATGGCGATCCCACCGGTTGGCGGCCGGCAGGTACGGGTTTAACGCGCATCTCCTCCCCATTCGGTGTTGGCGCACCTTGAGCCGCGGCAACGGCGTATAGGTTCATCGGAGAGCTACTCGCTCATTTACGCGGAATCAACGGTAATAAATAGCGTGGTCGCCCGGAGTACGTACCAAAGCGCGCATGAAATCGAGCGCAGTCATACTCCGGAGCTTGCCGGCGATCTCCGCAATAAGGGCGGAGGGATCGCGCCCGGCATCGATATAAAAATCAACGCAGTTCGATTGCGTATTCACAACGTACAGCGAGTCGCGCAGCTTGTCCGCAAGCGTGAAGTATATCGCCGCCCCCTCCGCGTACATAACAAAGACCGGATCGCTACCGGACGGTTTATCGACGAGGTAACCGGTAGTGATCTCGTAATCAAACGGCGTATCATACGGGCCGCGAACGAGCGCAACCTGCGTCAGATCACCCATTAATAGCGCCCCTTTCGGCGAGGATTCTGCGGTGTACGGCCGCCTTGTACGCCAGCAACCGCTTATAGCGGAGAGCCGGCGGTCTGGATGCGGATCGGCCGCGAAGGAAATCGTATCGGCGTGCCCCGTATTGGTTAGCCTTACGTGTGAAATATGCGATCCGGCTAGCTGTTGATTTCGTCGACATAAACAGGCACCTCCCGAAAACCAATCGGCTCAAACTCGTCCGGCTGCGCGTCAATACCAGTTATCGCTAAGTGCTCAATTGCGCGATCAATCGCAAGGCCACGCAGTTCCTCTTTCGTGACTGGTCGCGGAGTAAATACGTTGACGGTGATCCGCCATCCGTCGCGGTCGAGAACGCAGATATAATGGTACTCAGTCGCAGACTTAGGCCGATAGTTCATCTGCCGCCACCTCCTCTTGCGCGATAATGAAGCCGAGGGCCCGCGCCTGGTCCGCCGTTAACGATATGGAGCCGAGAACCGCGCGATTAGATACACCGGTCACATGGCGAAAGTGCCGCGCCCCGGACGATAACTCTTGGCGCGTTCCAAGCAGGCGCGCAATATAGCGGTCGATCTGCGGCGCGTAGACATAGCGCACTTGGTACGGCATGTCGGCGAGCTTGACCGTCATCTCTTTGCGCGGTTTGGGGCCGAGGCCGAGCGCGTAGAGTTGCGAAGGGTTTGCGTCGATCGTGCCGCCGGTCCAGCGCCGGTCTACGTCGGGAAATACCGCGATGAATAGCGTTGGGTGTACGGCGGCGCGCTTGGCGGTGCGGCCCATTCCGAGAGTGACTTCGATAAGTTGCGTGCGGCAATTGCGGTAGTAGCCGAGAGTAACGGTCGGGATGATGATAGCAGATTTCATATTGCGATAACCTCCTAAATTGATAAAAATGAATCTTTTTGGTATGATAAGCGTATTGAATAGTAAACTTGCTAACATGTCAGCTAGTTGACTTGTTATCTTGTTTACTAGTTTAAACACAACCAGTCTGCTTGTCAACTAGTTTACTTGTTTATTTTGGAGGAATTTTTTATGATCCGCTTCTCGTTGGATAAAATTATGGAGGCCAAAGGATTAACGCAGAAAGATGTGGTCGAAATTACAAAGATAAGTCGAAATACTGTTAAAGCACTCGCAACAAACGCTAATGCACGAATCGATTTTCCAACATTGGACGCATTATGTAAGGGTTTGAATGTGAAGCCTGGGGATTTAATTGAGTATATAGAGGATGAGAAATGAAAAAACTAATAGCCACCGCTGCCGCATTGTTTACTGTCGCAATAATACTCTCTATTATATGGAATGCTGTCCAATAGCTGACCGCCGACCGTTGAGTCCGCGGTCTTTTTTACCAACAATCACCGCCGAAATCAACGCATACAAGCGCGTCGCCGGCGAAGCCATATTCGAAATCGGACGCCGCCTCAAATCGGTACGCGACGCAAAAATAGATAGCAGTAGGGCCGACGAGAGAAATCTTGCGCGACAACGCGAAGAGGCCGGCGGTTGGATACGTTGGCTGGAAGAACACGTTGATTTCGATCGAAGTCAGGCACACCGATTCATAACCGTTTTTGAGGAATTAGGCGATGTTGGTACGTACCAACGTTTTGGACTACGCGCCCTCTACGAAATCGCAACGCTTCCGCCCGAAGAACGCACGCGAGAACACACGCTCAAGTCCGGAGTCACAAAAACGGTAGATGAGATGACCGTACGCGAGTAACGCGCACGTCCGACGGACGATTAATTTCGTCATAAAACGCAAAAATGGGGCGCAAGCCAAACGGATTTTACTCCGCCAAGCCTGCGCCCCTCTTTTCAATCGGTGCGTTCTTTTGCGCCCCTCTTACGTACTATTATCGTGATTTTTACGTGAAATTAGCGCTTATATACGCCTGCCCTACCGTTTGTATTCAGACGCGGCCATAGCGGCTAATTTCGCGGTAAATGAGCGGAAAACAGACGATAAATGTTCTAATATATGTTCCGTAGGCCAGCAAAAAATAATATCAAATTACTTTACTTTTGTAAACACCCAGTTTAGAATGAAGATAGAAAGCCGCTAACGTTACCTGCGCTAGCGGCCGATCGGTAGGGCAAGGGTTATAAATACAAAGTGTAAGTAAGGCCAGAGGTAGTCGATTTCTCCACCACAGAGATCGGCTACTTTTTCTTTTCCATTGCCACAATTAAATCAATTATGAATTTCATTGCTGCTAAAGTAAAAGTCATTGCTGTAAAAATGAGCATGATCACCTGATACGTATCAATAATACATCACCACCGGGCCGCTCACCCTACCTACCCATATTATAGCAGATAATTTGTCCAGTGGGATATAAAAGCAATTTTCAACACGAGCAAATGTTCTCGTCATACACCTCCACGCTTCAAAATCCGCGCAAGTGGCGAGTGCTTCCGGTGTTCGTCCGCAATACTCTCCTCGCTGATCTGGACGTATTTTCGCGTCGTAGCTATATCCGCATGGCCCATAATCTTTTGAAGGTGAAATATACTCATGCCATTCTCCGCGGCCATTGTCGCGAAATTGTGGCGCAGAACGTGCGGCGACACACTACGCCCGAGCTTCGCCTTTTCCGCGTACTTATCAAACGCCTTTTGGATCGTCTTCTCGTTCAGCGGCTCCCCGTAGTTCGTCGTAAATACCCGCGTAGTCTCAAAATGCCGCTCCGTTTCCGCAATAAGCTGTTTCAGCAGCCGTACTGTTTCCGTAGACAGCGGTAATACGCGGGATTTCCGGTTCTTATTCTTCGCGGCCGGAAGCACGATTAACTTCCGTACGAAATCAACCTCCGACTTTTCCAGCGCGCAGATTTCGTTCAGACGTAGACCTGTATCCAGGATCAACGTCATAATTACGTAATCTCTCCACTGCGCCCACTGCTGCCGGTCCGGAGCCTTTAAGAACCGCCGCAGCTCCTCCTCGGTCAATGGCGTAACTGTATCGACGTCCTGGCGCATTAGAGATAAGTTTGCGGCCGGATTACGGTCGATTACCTCCTCGGCATGGAGAACGTTAAAGAACGTCCTTAAAACGCGGATACGGACGTTAACGGAAGCCGGCGAGAGCCCGCGCTGGTCCTTCTTGTATTCGGACTTGAACGGGTGCCCGGCGTAATACTCCTTTTCATTGGCGCACCAGATCACATAGTCGCGCAGCATTTCCGCCGTTACGTCTTGGATCGTAATCTCTCCGTAGTGATCCGCGACCCATTCGATGAAATAGCGCATATTCTTAACGTAGCCCTCAATCGTACGCTCCTTGAGGTTGTTCGCGCGCTTCACCTTTACAACGAAGTCGACCGCCTCCTCAAGCGTAAACGACGGCAGGCCGACCTCCGCAATGGGCGTCCGCTGGGTTAACGTTTTCTTTCCAGTGCGTTTATCCATAAACAAAAGACCTCCTACGCGTTTCTAACGTAGAAGGTCGGAATCATTCAGGTATGTACGAATCATCTAGCGCTCGTTTGCGTCCAGTTTTCGTACACATAACGTACTGAAAACGTGATAATGACGCGGTTTACGAGTGATGGCGGAGAGGGTGGGATTCGAACCCACGCACGCCTTGCGACGCCTAGTTGATTTCGAGTCAACCCCCTTGGGCCTCTTGGGTACCTCTCCACAGCAAGAATGATTGTACCATGAATTCATTCCGATTGCAATAGAGAGTACCCTTCATCCCATAAATTACTTATTCTCCAGGTGGTGATTGCCCGTCCGACGCCGTATTTTCTGGTGCTAGAGCCGCCGACCGGAGCACTTTGCGCATATTCTTCTCGAACTTCGCCCGAGGCACCAACACGCTGTGTTTGCAGCCGATACATTTAATGCGGATATCCATGCCCATCCGGATAATTTCCATTTCGTTGCTCCCGCAAGGATGGTTTTTCTTCATTTGTACAATATCGCCTAATTGAAAGGATTTCCGCTCCATCACACAATCCCCCGATCTTTTCTTGAATTTTTAATTTATTCCGAATAAATTGAACCCTAGATCTCTGCATGCCCGCGTTGGTTCTCCAACTCCTCCTGCTCCAGAGCTTCTTTGGCATAAGCGTGGATCTGACGTTCCACTTCCGATCGAATGGCTGGAGGACACTCCACCGCAATTCGAATCACGTACTCGCTCGCTGTTAACGACTGAATGCCCAGCACATTCGGAACCTGAGGGATCCCCTCCTTCTCCTCTTTCAGGCGCTGCATGGCCCTTCTGAGCAGCTCTACGCTGTCCTCCAGCTTCCTTGAGTTGCTAAACGGCAAGTCGACCACCGCCAATGCGGTTCCCACGGAGTAATTCGTTACGTTCGTGATCATCCCGTTAGGGATGATGTGGACCTCTCCCGTGTAGCTCACTAACCGAGTGGAGCGCAGCCCAATCATCTCTACCGTCCCCTTCAGACTTCCGGTTTGAATGACATCACCAACAGCAAACTGATCCTCCAGAATGATAAAAAAGCCGGTAATAACATCCTTCACCAAGCTCTGGGCACCAAAACCGATTGCAAGGCCAAGAACTCCGGCACCCGCTAGCAACGGCGCCAGATCAAACCCAAGCTCCCCCATCACTAACATGACCATAATAAAATTGCTGGTGATGGTGGTGACATTCTTGAGCAGTTCACCAACCGTAACTAACCGTCGCGGGTTCATCTGCAACCGGCTCTTCTCCCTCTTCTGCAACGATCGATCGATTAAGCGGAATACGATATGAACGAACAATCGGGTGAGGGTGAAAATAATGATAATTTTGATCCCGGCATAAAGCACGTTCATCCACATATCCATATCTGTAAACCAATTCCATATCTTATCTTTCCAGGTCGTCACCGTTTCGGCAGCATCCTGGATCACTTCCGGTTCTTTTGCCAGTAACATATCTATCAATCCTTTTTGAGATTTCATCAATGTATCATCCATGGCCGTCAAGCCCTAAAGCTTGATGCTATGATAGCCCATCCCGTCGTGGGAGTAAATCCCCCGTATCTCTACCGATTCCGAAGTGATGATCTCTTTAACTACCTCCAAATCGTTTTGGGGAAAACGAATCGACAACGCACATCCTGCGGTGATTTCTTTGGGAGTAGGAAATAAATCGATATCTACCTCAGCATACTCCAGCAGCATCTCCGCACGCAGCGCCTGCTGTGTTGAATCAAACGCCATCACCAGCCAGTCCTCTTCCATTCAGATTCCTCTCCTTTTGTCCATTAAGACTTTTGTACGAGTATATAATACGCATTTCTTCCATATACTATCTACTAAATCTATAAAGTGCAGCATGCGCACTTGATCTTCAGCGGAAAGGAAGATTCCATGTCACAGATTCAACCGACCATTCCAGGACAAGAAATTCCTTATTTAAAAATCCTTCATACCGAACCCGGCATTCATTCGGCCATCATTCACCGGTTGCTTCTGCATTTTGGACAGGTTACCCCAGGACAAGACATTGTTGTCGTTTGCATTGGAACCGATCGTTCCACCGGAGATTGCTTAGGCCCCCTGGTCGGCAGCGCGTTGGCGAAGTATCAATGCCCGTATTTTCACCTTTACGGCACACTCGATGAGCCTGTACATGCCATGAATCTAAGAGAAACCTTAGATGAAATCCACGCTCGGTTCGCTAACCCTTATATTATCAGCATTGACGCCTGCCTCGGTCAGACATCCAGCGTTGGATCCATCCAAGTGGTGCAAGGCCCCCTCCGCCCTGGAGCAGGGGTGAATAAAGAATTACCGCCGGTCGGCGATATCCATCTTACGGGCATCGTCAATGTCGGCGGCTTCATGGAATACTTCGTATTGCAAAACACACGTCTCAGTCTAGTTATGCGTCTTTCAGAGATTATATCAAAATGCTTGTATACCGCGATTAAAGAGTGGACTCAAGGGTCTATTTCCTTAGCCCGGCGAGAGCTATAGCTTCCCGTTCTTCCGGAGAAAGCGCATGCGGTGACTCCCCTTTCTCCAAGCCCTTAGCATAAACAAAAGAACCATCACGGTTATACAGGCCAGTGAGGACCACGCCATCTTGCTGATCATTAACGATCGCAATGGAGAAGCTCAGGTCGTTTCCCTTTTCACCGAAAGCATTGTAGCGTTTGATACCAATTTTAGATTTTTGCATAGGCATCCATTTTTGGATTTGTGCAAGCTGTTGCTTCTGTTCTTCCTGGACGTCTTCGATTTTGTCCTGCTGCATCTTCAAATCGATCAGCAAGGTCTCCAGATCTTGTACGCCAGTACCTTTCATCATCAGTTCGTATCTTTGCTTCATCTTGCGAAGCTTACTTCCCTGAATCAGATTCCAGATCAACATCCAAAGGATCAGGAGAACCAAACCTCCAACGATCCAGCTTAGTTGCTCAAAGATGAGATCATTCCATTCCCGCATGCGACTTTCTACTCCTCTGTGCTTGAGATCAGTTCACCATTTTATGAATTGCATCAATTAATGTTTGAAGATCTGCCTCGGTCGTCAGATAACCTACGCTGGCGCGAACCGCTCCGCCCTCCAGCGTGCCGGCAGTTTGATGGCCTAACGGTGTGCAGTGATACCCTGCACGAACCGCGATGCCATATTCCCGATCCAGCACAAACGCGACTTCCGAGGCATCCCGTCCTTCGATTGTAAACGAGACGATACCCGTTCGAGGCTGACCGATCTCCGGACCGATCAGACGAACGCCAGGAACCTTTTGCAGTTCCTTCATTAAAAACTGGGTTAACTCCCACTCGTGACGATGAATCTGTTCCACGCCACGTTCAAGCACCATTTCTACCCCAGCACCTAACCCGGCAATCCCTGGAGTATTCACAGTGCCCGCTTCATACCGGTCAGGACGAACAGACGGCTGCTCGATTTCTTCGGATTGACTGCCAGTTCCTCCATGCATCAGCGGCTCCAGGTCAATATCCGGGTGAATATATAATCCTCCTGTACCTTGAGGTCCAAGTAGCCCTTTATGCCCTGGAAAAGCAAGCAAGTCGATCCCCATCTCTTGAACGTTTACCGGATAGCACCCTGCCGTTTGCGCAGCATCCACCATTAGAATCGCTCCGTGCGCATGAGCCATCTGGCTTAAAGCTTGAACTGGCAAAATACATCCCAACAAGTTCGAGCTGTGGGAACATACAAGTAAACGTGTGTGGGGGCGGAAAAGATTCTCCACCTGCTGCAAATCTAATTGACCGCGTGGATCCACCTCAGCATAATCCACTTCGATACCTGCGGTCCGCTTCAAGAACTCAAGTGGACGCCTTACCGAATTATGTTCAACGGTTGTCGCCACCACATGATCCCCTGGTTTTAGCCATCCCTTGATGGCTAAATTTAAAGCTGAAGTTGTGCTGGAGGTCAACACAATATCATTGGGATTGGAGACCCCAAATAGCTGGGCAAGCTTGACGCGCGTGTTGTACAGCACCCTCCCCGCTTGGAGCGCCATCCCATGATTTCCACGTCCTGCATTGGCAGCTGGTCCGTTTAGTATTTCCAACATCGCTTCTCCTACCCTAGGAGGTTTTGGCCAAGATGTAGCCGCATGATCCAGATAGATAACGGATTTCTTCTCGTGCAACACGTTCCCCTCCTTAGGATCAGGTATAAGTTTGATTTGGATTTCAGTTCTATGATCCGTTCCAGTTCAATCGGATGCCAGACCAAGAAATGACATACCCTCCTTCTGAAGCCCCCCACTTTTAGGAGCTGTCCAAAAGTTGGATATGTCATTTCATTTATCCCGAAGTCAACATATCAAGCAGCCGTTGCAAATCCTGCTGGCTGTAATAGTTAATTTCGATTTTACCCTTGTCTTTATTTGCTTTAATTTTGACTGTCGTCTTATATCGTTCACGCAGACTCTCTTCTACTTCTTCGATATAGGGGTCGCGTTTCTTCCCAGCCGGTTTTGGTTTTTCCTGCTTTTTGCGATCCAGTTGTTGCACCGCATTTTCCAGATCACGAACGCTCCATTCATGATCGATACATTGCTGGGCCAACTGCTTAATCGTATCTGGATCCTTCAACCCAACCAAAGCTCGGGCATGTCCCATCGATAATGTTCCACGTGAAACACATTCCTTCACTTCATCCGGCAAGGAAAGCAACCGCAAAAAATTCGCGATATGAGAACGAGACTTCCCTACCTTCAACGAAAGCTCTTCCTGTGTTAGCTGGAATTGATCCATCAACCCTTGGTACGCAACCGCTACTTCCATCGCGTTTAGATTTTCCCGCTGCAGGTTCTCGATGAGTGCAATTTCCATGACCTGTTGATCTGAAAAACTCCGAACAACGGCCGGGATGGTTGCATTACCGCAGTATTGCGATGCACGGAACCGGCGCTCCCCTGCGATAATTTCATAACCTTTGAGTACGCTGCGTACAATAATCGGTTGAATAACCCCATGTTGCCGAATCGATTCGGCCAACTCCCGTATAGCCTCCTCATCAAAGGTCTTGCGTGGTTGATACGGGTTGGCACGAAGTTGGTTAAGTGGGATCTCTATAACCTTATCATCATCCTGAATAGACAGTGCCGGGATCAGAGCATCCAATCCTTTGCCCAATCGTTTACTCATAAGATACCACTTCCTTTGCCAACTCAAGATATACTTCCGCACCCTTCGAACGAGGGTCATACGTAATAATGGATTGACCATGGGACGGCGCTTCACTTAAACGCACATTACGTGGAATCACTGTTTTATATACCTTCTGCTGGAAGTACTTCTTAACCTCTTCAATGACTTGAATCCCCAGGTTTGTCCGAGCATCAAACATCGTTAATAAGACCCCTTCGATTTGCAGCGAAGTATTTAAATGCTTTTGAACCAATCTCACCGTATTTAATAACTGGCTAAGACCTTCCAAAGCGTAATATTCGCACTGAATAGGAATGAGTACGGAATCAGCGGCGGTCAAGGAGTTGATGGTTAGAATTCCAAGCGAAGGCGGGCAATCAATCAAAATATAATCGTATAAGTTCCGAATAGGCTGTAACGATTTCTTAAGTCTCACTTCACGCGAAATGGTTGGAACCAATTCGATTTCAGCCCCAGCCAGTTGAATTGTAGCCGGGATGATATGCAAATTTTCAATCTCCGTATGTTCAATTGCTTCCTTTGGATGAACCTCATTAATCAGTACATCATAAATGCAATTCGCAACATCCGCTTTATTAATGCCAACACCACTTGTCGTATTCCCTTGGGGGTCAATATCGATCAGCAGCACTTTCTTTCCGATGGCAGCTAGTCCCGCTCCCAAATTGACAGAAGTCGTCGTCTTCCCGACGCCCCCTTTTTGGTTCGCTATGGCGATGATTTTAGACAATCCAGTTCACCTCAATATAATAGAAGAATCTCTTTGTAGTACTCATGTACGCATTCTAGGCTGCAGCTACAAAAAGACCTATAGCAATGCGTGGTGAATACACCTGCCGGTCGATATCGATAGATGAGTAGCTATGAACCGATGTATCCATCCCATGTACATTAGGAAAATAATTATCCACATGTGCATAGAAAGTTCAGCAATCACATGTTCACAACCAATCAAGAAAGACCGAAAAAGAAGCTGACCAGAACCTCGCGGTTAGGGTCAGCGAGAGAAGTTTATGAACGTTTCGGGATCTGAATCACAATTTCATAATGATCCTCATGATCCTTTTCTTCCGTTTTAATTTGCAAACCAGAACCCGTAACCATATCAATCGACTGGCGAATCGTATTTAGAGCCAATCGAACATCCTTGGTAAAGGAGATTCGTCTCGAAGGAGACTTTTTGTTTTTGGCTACTTCCTTATAAAAGGCAATTCGGGCTTCCGTTTGTTTTACATTCAGCTCTTTGCTGATAATTTCACCCAACACCTTCAGTCGCAGCTCTTCCGAGTCCAAGGACAGCAAAGCACGCGCATGACGCTCTGTAATTTTCCGTTCCATCAGCGCATTTTTTACTTCATCCGGAAGTTGAAGCAGCCTGATCTTATTGGCGATCGTGGATTGGCTCTTCCCAAGACGTTGAGCCAAGCTCTCTTGTGTCAACTGATGCAAATCAATCAAATTTTGGTAAGCCATCGCCTCCTCAATCGAAGTCAGCCCTTCCCGTTGGAGATTTTCGATCAAAGCGATAGAAGCGGCTTGCGAATCATTGAAATCGCGCAAGATCGCAGGAATGGACTCCAAGCCCAGCTTTTTGACGGCACGCCAGCGACGCTCTCCGGCAATGATCTCATACTTCTCATTCCGGTACCGTACGACAATCGGTTGAATCACGCCATGAGTACGAATCGTTTGGCAGAGTTCATCGATTTTCTCGTCGTCAAAGATCGTCCGCGGCTGATAAGGACTGCCGACAATTTCCCCCACCGGAATTTGTCTCACTTCATCTCCGCTATTTCGTTCGGTTAGCCCAAACAATTTAGAAAATTGTTCTTTCATTCCGTCGATTACCACCTAATTTCAAAGTGACATAAGGCCAAGCCTTACGGATCATCCCCGTGGGATGACATTGCTCTAAACGAAATGCACGTTCGTTAAGGGTTTGTCCACCAAGATAACCGTGGCCTCGGAACGTCCATCCAACCCTCAACCAACCCGATATATCTATTCTACCACTTTTTCCTCTATAATCCTATTCTCTAATTTAGAGAAGTTATAGAAAAGAAGTAAGATTTGCCTGCAAACGGACAAAAAGCCCCCTTAGCGATGTTTCACGTGGAACATTTTGCTAAGGGGGAAATTACTATGGTTGTTTAAACCAACGGCATTTTCGCTGGAATTCCCGCTTTTCGCGGATATTTTTGGGGCGTAGGGGCTGTTTTTTGAATCAGCACCAAATGGCGTTCGGAGTTTTCCAACGGGAGAGAAAATGCCGGTGTGCTGACCCATTTCCCTTTCAGCTCGGATAAACTACGGGCCGCTTCCTTCACTTCATCCTCCGGATTACTCCCCTTCATGGCTACAAATAATCCACCTGGCTTCACAAACGGTAAACAAAACTCGTTAAGTATCGCCATTCGGGCAACAGCCCGGGCTGTAACCAAATCGAAAGCGTCACGAAGATCTTCCTGGCGTCCCAAATCCTCTGCACGTCCATGAAGCAGACGCACCTGGTTCAACCCTAATTCATTCACCACATGCTGCAAGAACTGAATCCGTTTGTTTAACGAATCCACGATCGTGAGCTGTAAATGCGGAAAACAAATTTTCAGGGGAATGCCGGGGAAACCTGCTCCGGATCCAATATCCGCCATGGACTCGATCTCCCCCATCGGGACATGAAAAGCCAGGCTAATCGAATCATAAAAATGCTTGATATAGACCTGCTCCCGTTCGGTGATCCCGGTGAGGTTCATTTTTTCGTTCCAAGAGACCAATTCTTCATAATAACGTTCAAATTGCTTGAGCTGCTCCTCCGACACCTCAATGCCATGTTCCTGTAGCAGCGAGCAAAACTGGGCTTGTATCGAATCCAATGGTTACCCTCCCGCAGCCGTGACCCGGTTATAGTGCTCCAAATACACCAACAAGATGGAAATATCCGCAGGCGTAACCCCCGAAATCCGCGAGGCTTGCCCGATGGAGATCGGACGGATTTTGGACAGCTTTTGCCGCGCCTCGATGGCCAGGCCTTGAATATCGTCATAGTTGATATTTTCAGGGATCTTTTTCTTTTCCATTTTTTGTAATCTTTCAACGTGGATCAATTGCTTCTCAATATAACCGGCGTACTTGATTTGGATTTCAACTTGCTCTTGCATTTCTTCATCGAGCTCAACCTCAGATGGAGAAATCGAAGCGATATGCGCATACGTCACTTCCGGACGCCGCAAAATCGTCAGCAAATTGCTTCCGTCCTGAATCGGAGCGGAACCAATCGACTCCAGCAATGGATTGATTTCAGTTGGTCGAATCTTCGTCGTCTTCAACCGCTCAATCTCCTGCTCAACCTTCTGCTTTTTATCCAAAAACCGGGCATACCGCTCTTCCGAAATCAATCCAATTTCATACCCAAGCGGGGTCAAGCGCAAATCTGCGTTATCGTGACGGAGGAGCAACCGGTATTCCGCCCGTGAAGTCAGCAAACGGTACGGCTCGTTAGTTCCCTTGGTTACCAGGTCGTCGATCAAGACACCAATGTAGCCTTGCGAGCGGTCAAGCACAATCGGCTCTTTGCCTTGCACCTTACGCGCTGCATTAATCCCGGCCATGATGCCTTGTCCCGCCGCTTCCTCATAACCGGAAGTCCCGTTGATTTGCCCCGCCGTGAACAGACCCGGCAATCGCTTCGTCTCCAGCGAAGGCCACAGCTGGGTTGGCACGACCGCATCGTATTCAATTGCATAGCCGGTCCGCATCATTTGCACATTTTGCAAGCCAGGAACCGAACGCAGCATCTGCAACTGTACCTCTTCCGGCATGCTGGTGGAGAAGCCTTGCACGTAATATTCGGACGTATTTTTGCCTTCCGGTTCCAAGAAAATCTGATGCTTCGGCTTATCGCTGAACCGTACGATTTTGTCCTCGATGGAAGGACAGTACCGCGGACCCGTACCTTCGATGACACCCGAGAACATCGGTGCACGATGCAGGTTATCCGTAATAATCTTGTGGGTTTCCTCGGAGGTATACGTCAGCCAGCAAGGCAACTGCTCATTGTCCGAACTCTTTGTCTCATAGGAAAAAAACTTCGGCTTCTCATCCCCCGGCTGAATCTCCGTTTGCGAGAAATCAATCGAATCCTTATGGACCCGCGGCGGCGTCCCCGTCTTGAAGCGAACGAGCTCGAAGCCCAGCTCCTTCAAGTTTTGCGCCAAACGCACCGATGGCTGCTGATTGTTTGGACCACTTTCATACATCAGCTCGCCCATGATGATTTTCCCGCGCAAATACGTACCGGTTGTCAGCACCACCGCTTTCGCCCGATATTCTGCCCCGGTCTTCGTAATGACGCCCACGCACTGGCCGTCCTCTACGATCAGCTCCTCCACCATCCCTTGGAGCATCGTCAGATTCGGCTCCTTCTCCAGCGTTTCCTTCATCGCGTGCTGGTACAAGAATTTATCCGCCTGCGCGCGCAGCGCATGAACGGCCGGACCTTTCCCGGTATTCAACATCCGCATTTGGATGAACGTCTTGTCGATGTTACGGCCCATTTCGCCGCCCAGTGCATCAATCTCACGGACGACATGGCCTTTTGCCGGACCTCCAATCGAAGGATTGCACGGCATGAAAGCAACCATATCCAAATTAATCGTAACCATCAGCGTACGACAGCCCATCCGCGCTGCAGCCAATGCCGCCTCACAGCCCGCGTGCCCTGCGCCAACCACGATCACCTCATAATTTCCGGCAGCGTAACCCATCTATCGTCAACCTCCTTTACCTTACACCATTCAAACGCTATCCGTATCATCATACCATGAACAGGCGCTGCTGATACGAAAGCCTCCTTATTTCCCCAAACAAAATTGCGAAAAAATCTGATCAATCAACGCATCCGGCGCCGAATCCCCAATCACTTCACCTAATTGCTCCCAAGCCAGCCGAACATCGATCTGCAAAATATCGATCGGGATGCCGCTGTCCGCCGCTTCATAAGCGTCCGCCAGCGACTGCTTGGCCTTCTTCAGCAAGGCGATATGCCGCACGTTGCTGACATACGTCAGATCGTTGGACTCCAGCTCCCCGCCAAAGAACATCCGGGCAATGGCGTCCTCCAGATGATCCAGCCCTTCCTCCGTTTTGACCGACAATTCGACGATCGATTCCTCGGGAAAATAACGCCGGACCACCTCCCGATCCAACTGCTGCGGTAAATCAATCTTATTTAAAAGCACGATCGTGGACCGCCCCTTCAGTTGCTCCATTAAGGCGATCTCGTCCTCATGCAGCGCTTCGGCACTGTTGAGGACGAGCAGAATCAGGTCCGCTTCGCTCACTGCCGCTTTGGAGCGCTCCACGCCGATCTGCTCGACGACGTCCATCGTCTCGCGGATCCCCGCCGTGTCGAGCAGCTTCAGCGGGATATTATTGATCGTCACATATTCTTCGATCACGTCCCGGGTTGTGCCCGGGATGTCGGTGACGATCGCTTTATTTTCGCGAGCCAGGGCGTTCATCAGCGAGGATTTGCCGACATTCGGGCGGCCAACGATCGCCGTCGTAATCCCCTCGCGTAGAATCTTGCCCTGATTCGCCGTCTTCAGCAGCGCGTCGATGCCTTCCGACACCTCCGCGCACTTCTCCTTGATAAATGCCATCGTCATCGATTCCACATCATGCTCCGGATAATCGATATTCACCTCAATATGCGCCAGCGTCTCAATTAACGTGTGACGCAGCTTGCTGATTTGGCGCGACAGCTGGCCTTCGACCTGCTTTAGCGCCACGGAGAACGCCCGATCCGACTTGGAGCGGATCAGGTCAATGACCGCCTCCGCCTGCGACAGGTCGATCCGCCCGTTCAGGAACGCGCGTTTCGTGAACTCGCCCGGCTCGGCGAGGCGAATGCCGCGCTGCTGGAGCAGCAGGTCCATCACGCGTTTGACGGAGATGATCCCGCCGTGCGTACTAATCTCCACCACGTCTTCCGTGGTGAAGGAGCGCGGCGCGCGAAAGACGCTGACGAGCACCTCTTCCAGCTTCTCGCCCGTCGCCGGGTCCACGATAAAGCCATAGTGTACCGTATGGCTTTCCGCCTCCGGCAGCGCCGTCTTGGAGCGGAACAACCGCCCCACTTCGGAGATCGCCTCCGGCCCGCTGACGCGGATCACGGCGATGCCGCTTTCGCCCACCGCCGTCGATATCGCAGCAATTGTATCACTAAGCATTGGTTTCACCTCGCATGATAAATATCAAAACTATTCGTGAATTTCATAGCTCCGCTGGTCGTATGATCCTACGATCGAGGTTGCCATTGGATTGTTCTGAATAGAGAACACCCTACAAGGCTACAATCCAATAGCAAAGGCGACCACTACGTTTCTTCATACGCCCCATTCCGCTCCCAATTCACTCACCATCCAGCATCCCGCCCACATATTTCTGCTCTAACGTGAGCACATCTCCGCAGGAGACAGCGCCTCCTTGCTCGTAGTCTCTCCTAAACCGCCTGCGTCTCTTCACGCTCCCCTTCGTAGCATTCGCCTTCAAACTGGAGGAGATCTAAAAGTAGAGGCGGGCCCCGAAGGGGCGAGAAGCGACTCACACAGCCTCTGCCACACGGGTGAGCCGAAAGCAGTAGTCATGAGCAGCACGGTTTTCCAGGTAGCCCGGGTGCTCCCCAAGTAAGACGTACCTGAAGGGGGGAAAAGCGTTCCTTGCACCAACGTAGAACGCATCCCCGAAGGGGACAGCGAGCAGGAGCGACTCATTACCTCCAACGTTCTTCTCCTTTGCGGGAGACCAGAGGGCGGCAAGCCCTCGGGCGCCCTCCCTTACGGTAAGGGAGGGGTGGGGAGGGTTGAGTCCGGTAAGGGAGGCTCCCCTGGGGAGGGGCGAATCCAATATAAAAAAATGACGTCCCCCAGCTTACGCCGAGCAAACGTCATTGCGTCTCATTCATTTGCTGTGCTTCAGAGTAATAACGACCCTCCGGTTGGGCTCTTCACCTTTACTATAAGTTTTGACCTCCGGGTGATCCTGAAGTTTGGAATGAATCACTTTGCGCTCCTGCGGCGACATCGGCTCGAGCGTAACCTCTTTACGCGTTCGAACGACCCGTCCGGCCAATCTGACGGCAAGGTCCTCCAGCGTTTTCTTCCGGCGTTCCCGGAAGTTCTCGGCATCGAGGACGATACGAATAAAGCTGTCCGAATAACGATTAGCGATGATATTCGCCAAATATTGCAGAGCGTCGAGGGTTTGTCCTCTGCGCCCAATCATTAAACCTAAATCCTGGCCCGAAATGTTAAGCACGGTATGGTCTTTGCTATGGGAGACTTCGACTTTGACATCCAAGCCCATATTCTCCCCGACCTCCCGAATGAATGACGCCGCCTCCGCATAGGGATCCTTCTCGCCGCCCGCACTCTTCTCCTCCACCACGGAAGCAGATGAGTGAGGCACCGAAGGGGTCCTATTTGAGGAAGGTACTGATGCAGGTTCAGGTGCAGGTGTAGGTGGTTCAAGCAAAGTCAGCTCAACCTTCGCTTCCCTCACCCCAATCAGCCCCAGGAATCCTTTTGACGGCTGCTCTAACACGTTCACGGCGACTTTATCCTCGGTGGTGCCGAGCTTGGCCAATCCTTGTTTAACAGCATCTTCAATGGTTTTTCCCGACGTCACAATTTTATTCATTTCGATTTTTTGGCCTCCTTGGCACCTCTACCGGGATGACCGGCTTTTAGATTGGAGCCGCCCCGCTTCTTCCCTGAACTGGAAGAAGAACCGCTGCCTCCGCCTGCCGTAGCGGCAGCTGCGGACAAAGCTGGATCTTTCTTGCGGTAGATAAAGTAGTTTTGCGCGATCGTATACAGGTTACTGAAGATCCAGTACAACGGCAACGCAGCGGCGAAATTGTACGCCATCACAAAAATCAAAATCGGATAGACCCACATCATAAACGCCATCGGGCCTTGCATCCCTTGCGGGTTCATGCTCGACATCATCTTCGTTTGAATGAATGTCGTAATGGCAGCGATCGCCGGCAGGATGAACAATTTGTCAGGCTCCCCGAGCTGCAGCCACAAGAAGGAATGCTCCCGGATCGCCGAGTTGTAATAAATCGAGTTATACAGCGCAATGAACACCGGCATTTGAATGAGCAGCGGGAAACAACCCGCCATCGGATTCACCTTGTGTTCCTGAAAGAGCTTCATCGTCTCCTGCTGCTGCTTCTCTGGATTATCCTTATATTGCTCCCGGATTTTCTGGAGCTGCGGCTGAATGGCCTGCATCGCCTTGGAGCTCTTTACCTGCTTCAATGTGAGCGGGAGAATCAAAGTCCTCACGATCAGCACCATAATCAAAATCGCGATGCCATAAGCCCCGTTAAACCATTCTGCAAACGTATCCAACGCGAGCGAGAAATAGTAAACCACATTGGAGGTCCACCATGATCCGTTTGTCCTCATATCAGCCGTCGTGGTTGCCTGATGTGCATTCTGAGGCGCACAGCCTGCGAGAACCGCAACCATCACGGCCGCCAGAAGGAGAAGAAGCCATATTCTTCGGTTAGTCATCAATCGCGACACTTCAAAACCCCTCTCTTAACCTATCCATTCACCGTAAATCATAACATATTTGAAGAGACAAAGAAACAAGCCTGCCTAACGCCCGGAATCCCGCAGCAGCGAAGCTTTCCGCAGCACATGGAGCACGCTTTTTTCGAGGTCCTTATATTCCATTCCGACGGCCCCGTTCCGCACGATCAAGATCAGGTCGACATGGTCGCGAATCTCCGCTTCATGCAGCCGGACGATCTCCTTCAACATCCGCCGCATCCGGTTGCGAACGACGGCATTTCCGATTTTTTTACTGGCCGAAACCCCCAGCCGAAAACGTTCAATCTCCGGTTTATTCGACCAGTACACCACCAGTTGGCGATTCGCAAAGGATTTGCCAAACCGGTAGATCCGGTTAAAATCGGCGCGGTTTCTCAAACGAAGTTGTTTATGCACGAGCTATCTCCTTGATTCAAACTTCTACTAAGAGGTGGTTAAAAAATCAGCTGCGGCTCTACGATCACCTGATTTTCTAACAAATAGTATAGACCAAACATCGCCGCAACGATCGCACAAAGATCGAAATATAAAAAAAAAAAGACCACCGCGGTGGTCCTTACGCACGCTTTACGCACTCAGTACTTTTCTGCCTTTGAGACGACGAGCAGCGAGAACCTTGCGGCCGTTTTTCGTGCTCATTCTTTTACGGAAACCGTGAACTTTTTTACGTTTGCTCACATTCGGTTTGAAAGTTGGTTTCATCTATCGCACCCCCTTACAGGAATATCATCATTATCTTTATGTTACCCATTTTCATATCCACAGAAAATGCCTTCATACATTTAACCATACCGCCTGGGAAAAGTCAACCGAACTTCCCCCTTCCTCCATTCTCCTTTTCCGTTATACACAATCCACAGCTTCCGTTTTGGAACCTCAACGTCCCCAGTTTTCCACAGGCTTGCCCGAGAATCACTTCGTATAGAAGTTATGCACATGTGGAAAAGTAGTTTCAACTTGATCGGACATCTTTTCACCAAAGCGCTTTCATTTTTGTAGTTTACAGCCGAATCGAATCGGAGTATAGTCAAATTGTAAGTTGTATACAAGTATACAATAATGATAGCGAGGTGTTTTATAGATGAAATTAGGCATGGTTGGGCTTGGAAAAATGGGCTTCCATCTCGTTCTGAATCTGCTGGAGCATGGACATGACGTGGTCGCCTACGATATGAATTCCCAATCCGTAACAAACGCAGCGGAGAAAGGCGCGGTTCCCGCCGCCAGCCTGAAGGAGCTCGTCAAATCATTGGAAGCACCGCGGGTCGTTTGGGTCATGGTTCCGGCCGGTCCCCCGCTGCGATCGGTTGTCGATCAGCTAACCCCGTTGCTGGAAGCGGGCGACGTCCTTATCGACGGAGGAAATTCCCATTACAAAAATTCGCTGGAACTCGCTCAGCAACTGGCGGAGCATGGGATTCGCTTCCTGGATGTCGGAACTTCCGGCGGTGTGGAAGGTGCGCAGCAAGGCGGCTGCTTTATGATTGGCGGCGAGGAAGAAGCCTTCCGTCTGGTTGAGCCCATCTTCCAGGATATCGCCGTATCTGGCGGTTATCTGTATACGGGTCCGTCCGGCAGCGGCCATTTCCTCAAAATGGTCCATAACGGGATCGAGTACGGCATGATGCAAGCAATCGCCGAAGGCTTCGAGTTGCTTGACAAGAGCCAGTACAACTACGATTTCGAGCAGGTCGCCCGGGTATGGTCGAACGGTTCGGTCATCCGCAGCTGGTTGATGGAGCTGACGCAGAACGCTTTTGCCAAGGATCCGAAGCTGGAAGGCATTCGCGGCGTGATGCACTCCTCAGGTGAAGGCAAATGGACGGTAGAGACCGCGCTGGATTTGCAAGCGAACGCGCCGGTGATCGCCATGTCGCTATTTATGCGATACCGTTCACTCCAGGAGGACACTTTCCATGGCAAGGTTGTTGCAGCGCTGCGCAACGAATTTGGCGGCCACGCGGTTGAATCAGCGAAATAACTGCTGAAAAATTGCCGAAACCTAGCGCGAGTTTCCCCCATCTTTACGATTTTCATGCTATGATCGAAGTATTTAAAACTTCACGATCATTAAGCGGGATCATATCCCTTGGATAGGAGAAATATCGCATGCAATACCCTTCTTCTTGGTTAAAAGGCAGCTCGCTTGGCGAATCGATCGCAGCGGAGCTTCGCCTGCAGATCATTAACGGTACGATCAAACCGGGCACCGTTCTGTCAGAGAACCGCATTGCCGCGGATTTCGGCACGAGCCGTTCCCCGGTTCGCGAAGCGCTGAAAACGCTCTCTAGTGAAGGGCTGATCAGCCTCCAACGCATGGGGGTGGTGGTGAATGGCCTTTGCCTGAAGGACGTCGACGAATTGTACGATGTTCGTTATTTGATCGAAAGCTTCGCCTCGCAGCGGGTGGCGGAGAATCCGGAAGCGCTGCTCGCCCCGCTCGCACAAATCATCGATAAAATGGAACTGGCCGGCAAACACCGGGATATCGCGGAATTTGCCTACCAGGATCTCTGTTTTCACGAGACAATTATTGCTGGAGCTAACCATACGCGCATCATGCATCTATGGACCAGCATCCGCCATATTGTTATGACGGTGATGCTGATTACGACGCGAGAGGTGTTGTCGCAAAGCGATGACAAAATTAACTATGTTATCGGCAAGCATCGCAAGCTGCTGCAAGGCTTGGAATCGCGTGACCCCGGGATTATCGCGCGGAACGTGGAAGAGTACTTCGCCGACTCCCACCGCACGCTGCATACGAGCCTTCCTCAATAACTAACAGAAGTGGCCTATCGGCCCTTTGCACCGGATTTATTGTCGACAAGTATACAATAATCAAATTCTGTTGGTTTTGATCATAATAAGAACAATTTCCAGCATGATCATTTATGAAAGCGCTGAACTGAACACATCAAGATGACCCTAAAGAGGAGGAATCACTTTGGATACCCTGTTTGGTATGAGCCATAATGCAACGCTTCTTTTTTGGACGCTGCTCACCATCGTATTTTTAATCGTGTTGATCTCCAAATATAAATGGAACCCCTTCGTCACGCTGCTGATCTCCGCGCTGCTGCTTGGACTTCTGGCTGGAATGAAACCGCTGGACGTCGTCAGCTCCATCACAAGCGGTCTCGGCGGAACGCTGGGCACGATCGCGATCGTCATTGGTCTCGGTACGATGCTGGGGAAAATGATGGCCGAATCCGGCGGCGCGGAGCGCATTGCCACAACGCTGGTGAATCGGTTTGGCGAGAAGCGGGTGCATTGGGCGATGATGCTCGTTGGTTTTATCGTCGGTATCCCGGTATTTTTTGAAGTTGGCGTCATTCTGCTTATTCCGATTGTTTTTACAGTTGCCAAGAAAACAAAAATGTCCCTGCTCCAAATCGGTATCCCGATTTTAGCTGGTTTGTCCACTGTACACGGACTCGTCCCGCCGCACCCGGCGCCGATGATCGCTATTGACGCGTATGGAGCAAATCTGGGCAAGACTCTGTTGTATTCGATCCTGATCGGCTTGCCGGTAGCGGTCGTAGCCGGTCCTCTGTTCGGTAAATATATCGGTAAGCGGATTGTGCTGGAACCTCCGGCCGAGCTGGCGGAGCAATTTGCCGTCAAAGGGAATCGCAAGCTGCCGGGATTCGGTATCACGCTGTTTACGATTTTGCTGCCGGTCATTCTCATGCTGATTGGTTCCATTGCCGATATCCTCGATCCAGAAGCCACTCGTCCGATCACGCTGTTCTGTGAGTTTATCGGACACGAGATTATGGCGCTGCTGATCGCCGTCGTGTTCTCCTTCTTCTCGCTGGGCTACAGCCGCGGATTCAGCAAGCAGGATATCTCCAAATTCACAAGCGAATGCCTGGCGCCGATCGCCGGGATCGTGTTGATTATCGGTGCCGGCGGTGCGTTTAAGCAGGTGCTGATCAACAGCGGCGTCGGCGAAGCCATCGCGGAAATCGCCACCGGCGCGAACGTGAACCTGATTCTCTTCTCTTGGTTCGTGGCGGCCTTGATCCGTGTAGCTACCGGTTCGGCAACGGTCGCGATGACGACGGCAGCCGGCATCGTAGCTCCTGTATTGGCCATGACCCCTGGGGCCAACGTCGAATTGGCCGTGCTTGCCACCGGCGCCGGGTCGATTGTGCTTTCCCACGTTAACGATGCCGGCTTCTGGATGGTGAAGGAATTCTTTAATATGTCGGTGCCGCAAACCTTAAAGTCGTGGACCGTGATGGAAACGCTTCTGTCCGTCGTGGGATTGTTGTTGATCCTCGTGTTGAGCTTTATTTTCTAAGGTAAACCTCATTACAATGGAAATACGAAATTTTGAAGTAGAGAGAAGGTAGGTTATGGGTACCGTAACACATATGATCGGCCTCGATATCGGAACAACCAGCACGAAGGCGGTATTGTATGAACGCAACGGCCAAGTCATCGCTACGGCCAATGAGGAGTATCCGCTGTATACCCCTTCCGCTGCCGTGGCGGAGCAGGATCCGGAAGAGATTTTTGCTGCAGTGATCGCCGCGGTGGGAAAAGTGATGAAAACAGGCGGCATCGCTCCGGATCAAATCGGCTTCGTCTCCTTCAGCTCCGCAATGCACAGCGTCATCCCGCTGGATGGCGAGGGCAAACCGCTGATGCGCTGTCTCACCTGGGCGGACAACCGCAGTGCGGATTGGTCGGAGAAGCTGAAGAAGGAGCTGGGCGGACACGAGATTTACCTGCGCACCGGCACGCCAGTTCATCCGATGTCTCCGCTGACCAAGCTGCTCTGGCTGCGCCATGAGAAGGCTGACATTTTTGCACAAGTCCGCAAATTCGTCTCGATTAAGGAATATGTCTTCCTTAAGCTGTTTGGGGAGTACGTCGTCGATTATTCGATTGCGTCGGCCACCGGACTTCTGAACCTCGAACGCTTAGATTGGGATGAAGAAGCGCTGAGGATCGCCGGCATTACGCCGGAGCATCTGTCCAAGCTCGTGCCGACGACGCACGTCCTGCAAGGCCTGGCGCCAGACTACGCCAGTGCCATGGGACTCGCTCCCTCCACCCGCTTCGTCATTGGCGCCAGTGACGGCGTCTTGTCCAATCTCGGGGTCGATGCCATCGACCCCGGCGTTGTCGCCGTCACGATCGGCACCAGCGGTGCAATCCGCACCGTGGTCGACCGGCCGAGAACCGATCCCAAAGGCCGGATCTTCTGCTACGCGCTGACGGATAAGCACTGGGTGATCGGGGGGCCGGTCAACAACGGCGGTGTCATCTTCCGCTGGGTGCGGGACGAATTCGCCGCTTCCGAGGTCGAAACGGCGAAACGGCTGGGGATCAGCCCGTACGACGTGCTGACCAAAATTGGCGAGCGCGTCGCTCCCGGCGCGGACGGCCTGCTCTTCCACCCCTACCTGGCCGGTGAACGAGCGCCCCTCTGGAATCCCCACGCGCGCGGCTCCTTCTTCGGGCTGACGCTGCATCATCAGAAGGAGCACATGATTCGTGCCGTGCTGGAAGGTGTCATTTACAACCTGTACACGGTGCTCCTGGCGATGGAGGAACAGATCGGGCGCCCGCAGAAAATTCAGGCCACGGGCGGCTTCGCCCGCTCCCCGTTATGGCGGCAAATGATGGCTGATATCTTCGACCAACAAGTCGTCATTCCGGAGAGCTTTGAGAGCTCCTGCTTAGGGGCCGTGGTACTTGGTCTGTATGCTTTGGGAGAGATTGATTCCTTCGAAGTCGTCAAGGAAATGGTTGGCGGCACCCACGAACACTCGCCCATTCCGGAGCATGCGGCGATTTATAAGCAGCTGCTGCCGATCTACATCCGCATCTCGCGGAAGCTGGAGGAAGATTACGAGGCGATTGCCAAGTTCCAGCAACAACAACAATCTGAGCAGTAAGACGCTCTTACATCCATATAAAACGAATCCGACCGTCCCTATGGGGCGGTCGGATTTTTATTTTCTATATAATAAGCAAAGCTTGCTCTCTATCCCGGACGGTTGAATTATTCACAGCCGAAACTCGAAGATTGATGAGAGATCAGAATAAGTTGTGAATATTTTTTATGAGATTTTGCAGCTGTCTGTCGAATTTTAAACAATTTATAAACAATATGTAGTGGTGTGAATGAGAATTATGCACAAGTTATTGAATTTGTGGATAAAAGCCGAGAGCTCATTGAAAAACAAGCCTTCTTTTGCTATGATTATATTGTTTTCGTTGTGAATATCTCTGTTTATCCGCTGATTTATTAACAGGTTGTGGATAACATTGTGAACAATTCGAAGATAATTTATTTTATAATGATGATACTTTACTGAACATTGGGGATAAAATTCCCCTTTATTTATGTTTATTTCGACTTCTTTCTGCATGGCTTAAGCCACAATTGGAAGATTTAAAAGGAGTGACAGTCTGTGGACAGCCATACTTCGGAAATATGGCAACATATTTTATCTATTATTAATACGAAATTAAGCAAACCGAGCTTTGACACCTGGTTTAAGGCGACGAAGGTAGTCTCCTTAACCGATCAGTCGATTGTGATTTCCGCTCCGACCACGTTCGCTGTAGAATGGCTCGAAAGCCGCTACACCAAACTGGTGGCGACGACGGTTTTTGAGGTGATCGGCAAGCAGGTGGACGTCTCGTTCGTGATCGAAGAGTCGGCTCCCCCCGAGCAAGCTCAGGTTTACAAGGAACCCCCCGCTCCCGTCCCAAGCGAGGAAAGCGTTTCCCATATGCTTAACCCGAAGTATACGTTCGACACCTTCGTTATTGGCTCCGGCAACCGGTTTGCTCATGCCGCGTCGCTGGCGGTCGCCGAGGCACCGGCGCGGGCGTACAATCCGCTGTTCCTTTACGGCGGCGTGGGACTTGGCAAGACGCATCTGATGCATGCGATTGGCCATTACATTTTGGAGCACAGCCCCAGCAGTAAAGTCGTGTACATTTCCTCCGAGAAATTCACGAACGAATTCATCAATTCCATCCGGGACAACCGCGCGGAAAGCTTCCGTAACAAATACCGCAATATCGACATTTTGCTGATCGACGACATTCAATTTCTGGCCGGCAAGGAATCAACCCAGGAGGAGTTCTTCCATACGTTTAACGCGCTGCATGAAGAACGCAAGCAAATCATTATTTCCAGCGACCGTCCGCCAAAGGAGATTCCGACGCTGGAAGAACGGCTCCGCTCCCGGTTTGAATGGGGACTGATCACCGATATCCAGCCGCCGGACCTGGAGACCCGGATCGCAATTTTGCGGAAGAAAGCTAAAGCGGAAAACCTCGATATCCCAAACGAAGCGATGATGTACATCGCCAATCAGATCGATACGAACATCCGCGAGCTGGAAGGTGCACTGATCCGCGTCGTCGCCTACTCTTCCTTGATCAATCAGGACATTACGACTCATTTGGCCGCCGAAGCGCTCAAGGACATTATCCCATCCAGTCGTCCGAAGATGATCACGATTCAGGACATTCAACAGAAGGTTGGCGAGTATTACAATTTGAAGCTGGACGACTTCAAGGCGCGCAAAAGAACCAAAGCGATCGCGTTTCCGCGGCAAATCGCCATGTATTTGGCCCGGGAGCTCACCGATTTCTCGCTGCCGAAGATCGGCGATGCGTTTGGCGGAAGGGACCATACGACAGTCATCCATGCGCATGAGAAAATCACCCAGCAGCTCAAAACGGATCAGGAGCTATATAAAATCATCAACAACATAACCGAAAAAATAAAAAGTGCTACCTGAATAAGGGATAAGCCTATGCACATGATATGCACATGTGGATAGGCTTCATTTCATATTTTTTCGGTTGTTATCCACATATTCAGTGCCCCTACTACTTCTTCTAATCTATAAAGATATAAACATCTTCATAAGTAGCGGCAAGCCGCTCGCTTCAGCCAGTCGCTGCAACGCTGCGCTTGTCCAGTTCAACGAAGAAGATCATAAGGATGGCTGCATGAACCGCCTCAAAACCGTACATACCTCAAGGTTATGCTTCGGAGGCGAAGAATATGACTGTTCCCTTTCGAGGCAGTGTTCAATGTGAAGTATGCCCTTAGAAGCTTTATGCTTCATAACACTTTTAGGAGTTGAATTTATGAAAATCCGTATTTTGAAGCATGATCTCAATGAATCGATCCAACACGTATCCAAGGCGATTTCGAGCCGGACAACGATTCCGATTTTGACCGGGATCAAGCTAGATGTGAACTTTCAAGGGATGACCCTGACGGCCAGCGATACGGACATTTCGATTCAGGCCTTTATTCCGGCGGAGGATCAAGAGAAGCAAATCGTACAAGTAGAGCGTCCGGGGAGCGTTGTGCTGCCTGCGAAGTTCTTTGTCGAGATCATCAAGAAGCTGCCTTCCTCCGAAATCGAAATGGAAGTGCAGGACGGATTCCAAACCTTCATCCGTTCCGGATCCACCGATATCCAAATGGTAGGTCTGGATCCGGAGGAATTCCCTGTACTGCCTAGCATCGAAGAAAATCAGGTCATTTCGATTCCCGGCGATTTGTTGAAGAACATGATTCGGCAAACGGTATTTTCCATTTCGACGAACGAAACTTCGCCGATCTTGACCGGAGTGCTCTGGAACCTGGCAGATAACCAGTTCAAATTCGTAGCGACGGACCGCCACCGCCTGGCCAGCCGCATTGCCGGTCTGGATGACGCGGAGGGCGTACGGTTCAGCAACATCGTCATTGCCGGCAAAACGCTCAATGAGCTGAGCAAAATTATCCCGGATCAAAATACGCGCGTTGAAATCGTCGTTGCCGACAACCAGGTGTTATTCAAAATCGATCGCGTGTTGTTCTATACCCGCATTCTCGACGGAACTTATCCGGATACTTCCAAGATTATTCCGACTACGTATAAAACAGAACTCATCTTGGATACGAAGAAGTTAAGCGATTCGATCGACCGCGCTTATTTGCTGTCTCGCGAGGAGAAAACGAATATCGTCCGCCTGCAAACGATGGAAGACGGAACCATTGAAATTTCCTCTAGCTCCTCGGAGTTGGGTAAGGTTACGGAGCAGTTGGATGTGGCTCATTTTTCGGGGGATCCGCTGCGCATTTCCTTTAACTCGAAATATATGCTGGACGTTCTGAAGGTCGTGGAAAGCGAGCAGCTGCACATCGGGTTTACAGGCGCGATGAGCCCTATCATCATTAAGCCGGTGGACGACAGCCAGAGCCTTTATCTGATTCTGCCATACCGGACAACGAACTAGATCATTGGCGTCCAAAGCATGTTTCTAGCGGAAGCATTTTGGCGATACCAACAGAAAGGAAACCGATTCCTCATGAAAATAATTCCCATCTCGAGCGAATATATTAAATTAGATTCTTTCCTGAAGCTGGCGGATTGCGTGCCAACCGGAGGAATGGCCAAGGCGATCCTCCAGGAAGGTGCCGTGAAGGTGAATGGCAAACCGGAAGAGCGGCGGGGCCGGAAGCTGTATCCGGGCGATAGCGTTGAGGTGGAAGGTTGCGGCTCTTTTCAGGTGGCGGGAGAACAGGCTCCCTGAAGTGGCCTGCCTGTGGCCAAACGGCCGGGGACTGGCGGAGAATGAGGGGGCTTAGAACGTGTTTGTAAATCGTTTATCGCTGCAAAACTACCGGAATTACGGTACCCTTACGCTGGACGCCTTCGGCGCCGTGAACCTGATCATCGGACGGAATGCCCAAGGGAAAACGAACCTGCTAGAGGCGTTGTTCGTCCTTGCGCTGACAAAGTCGCACCGGACCGGCAAAGACAAGGAGCTGATCGCGTTTGGCAGCGACCATGCGCTGGTGTCCGCGGAGGTGGAGAAGAAGTACGGCCCAGTCCAACTTGAGCTTCGTTTATCGCCGCAAGGCAAGAAGGCGAAGCTCAATGGCCTGGAACAGAGGAAGCTGAGTGATTTTATCGGGGCGATGAATGTCGTGATGTTTGCTCCCGAGGATTTGGAAATTGTCAAGGGAACTCCTGGGGTACGGCGCCGGTTTCTTGACATGGAGATCGGGCAGGTACAGCCGAGCTATCTGTATCATTTGCAGCAATATCAGAAGGTGCTGATTCAGCGCAATAATCTGCTTAAACAGGCTTGGGGCGCCGGTCCCGAAATCAAGACCATGCTGGAGATTTGGAACGAACAGCTGGTCCAACACGGTGTTAAAATTATTAAAAAAAGGAAACAATTTATAAGTAAACTGCAAAAGTGGGCAGAGCAGATTCACGAGGGAATTACCGGAGGCGGTGAAACCTTGAAATTGGCTTATCTCCCCTCTTTTGGCACAGCCGAAGAAGAAGATGAAGCTGTCCTATTGCAGCAATTTATGATAAAGTTATCACAAATGAAGGATCAGGAGATTCGCCGCGGCATGACGCTGTGTGGACCACATCGCGATGATCTGTCGTTTATCATCAACGGCAATGAAGCGCAAGTCTACGGGTCCCAAGGCCAGCAGCGGACGACGGCATTATCGTTAAAACTGGCGGAAATTGAACTCATTCATGAGGAAATCGGCGAATACCCGATTCTCTTGCTGGATGACGTGTTGTCGGAGTTGGATCCGTACCGCCAAACCCAATTGATCGAAACGTTTCAGAGTAAAGTGCAGACGTTCATCACGGCTACAGGGATTGAGAGCATCAATGCAAGCCGATTACAGGACGCCAGCATTTTTCATGTTCAGGAAGGACAAGTCCAAGGTTAAGGACGGAGGGAAACGGATGTATATACATTTGGGCGGAGAAAAGGTGATCCTCTCTTCGGAATTGATTGCAATTTTCGATATCACGATCGAGAAGTCTTCAAAAATATCCAAGCAATTCCTCAGCCATGCGCTGGAGACCAAGAACGTGGTGCGCATCGGCGAGGAGGAAGCGAAGTCTATCGTCGTGACCCAAAACGAGATCTATTACTCGCCGATCTCCTCCGCTACGCTGAAGAAGAAAGCGAACGTGATTTTGACGGTTTAGCCTTGAATTTGATTCTAGAGAAGTAGGTGAAGGCATTGTCAATGAACGAACAAACATATGACGAGAGTAATATTCAGGTGCTTGAAGGCTTGGAAGCGGTGCGCAAACGCCCGGGGATGTACATTGGGTCGACCAGCGTACGCGGCCTGCATCACCTGGTATGGGAAGTCGTAGACAATAGTATCGACGAAGCGCTGGCCGGCTATGCGAATAAAATTGATGTCACGGTTCATCCTGATAACAGCGTAACGGTTGAGGATAACGGCCGGGGGATTCCGGTTGGGATGAATGAGAAGCTGCAGAAGTCGACGCTGGAAGTCGTCATGACTGTGCTTCATGCCGGGGGGAAATTCGGCGGCGGCGGATATAAAGTATCCGGGGGCTTGCATGGTGTAGGTGTCTCCGTCGTTAATGCCCTGTCGACGAAGGTGATCGTCGAGGTCAAGCGCGACGGTCATATCTATCAGCAGGAGTATCACCGTGGCACACCTCAATACGACGTACGGGTGATCGGTGACACGACTGAAACGGGGACCAAAACGACTTTTTATCCGGATCCTGAAATTTTTACAGAGACCACGGTCTTTGATTATAATACGCTGTTGACGCGGATTCGCGAACTCGCTTTCTTGAACAAAGGGATTAACATTTCGCTGACGGACGAACGGACAGGTCAAAGCGAGTCGTTCCACTACGAAGGCGGCATTATGGAGTATGTCCGCTTTCTGAATCAGAACCGCGAAGTGCTTCATGAGGAGCCGATTTACGTTGAAGGTCAGCGGGATATGATCCAGGTGGAAATCTCGCTGCAGTATAACGATGGCTATACGGAAAATATTTATTCTTTCGCAAACAACATTCATACTCACGAGGGCGGGACGCATGAGTCTGGCTTCAAGAGTGCATTGACGCGGATCATTAACGATTATGCCCGCAAGACCGGCATGATTAAGGAGAACGATTCGAACCTGACCGGGGATGATGTGCGCGAAGGGTTAACAGCGATTATTTCCGTCAAAATTCCGGAGCCTCAGTTTGAGGGTCAAACGAAAACCAAACTGGGCAACAGTGAAGTCCGCGGTATCGTGGAATCGCTCTTTGCCGAGAAGCTGCAGGAGTTCATGGACGAGAATCCGTCCGTGTCCCGGCGCATTCTGGAGAAATCGCTTCAAGCTTCGCGGGCGCGGGAAGCTGCTCGGAAAGCGCGCGAACTGACGCGGCGCAAGAGCGCACTGGAAGTCAGCGCCCTGCCGGGCAAGCTGGCGGACTGCTCTTCGAAGGACGCCTCGATCAGCGAACTGTATATCGTCGAAGGGGACTCGGCGGGCGGGTCGGCAAAGCAAGGACGGGATCGTCACTTCCAGGCGATCTTGCCGCTGCGTGGGAAGATCCTGAACGTCGAGAAAGCACGGCTTGACCGCATCCTCGGCAATGCGGAGATTCGGGCGATCATCACGGCACTTGGCACCGGAATTGGTGAAGATTTTGATATTTCGAAGGCGCGGTACCATAAAATTATCATCATGACGGATGCTGACGTCGACGGGGCGCATATCCGTACATTGCTCTTAACCTTCTTCTTCCGGTACATGCGCAAAATCATTGAAGCAGGCTATGTTTACATCGCGCAGCCGCCGCTGTTCAAAATCGAACGCAACAAAGTCGTTCGTTACGCCAACTCCGAGAAAGAACGTGATCAAATCATCGCTGAATTTGGCGAGGGCGCTAAAGTGAACGTGCAGCGGTACAAAGGTCTAGGCGAGATGAACGCCGAACAGCTCTGGGAAACCACAATGGATCCGGAGAGCCGTGTGATGCAGCAAGTCTCGATCTCTGACGCCATCCAGGCGGATGCGATCTTTGATACACTGATGGGTGATAACGTCGAACCGCGGCGCGAATTCATTCACGAGCATGCGAAATACGTTAAGAATCTCGATATCTAAGCGATATCGGGAGCCAATAGATAAGGCTGTTCTATACGATCCGGACTTGCATCCGGAAGGATGGGAACAGCCTTTTTCCTATTTCGCTTTGGCGGATTTGGCCTTCAATCGGCCGTAAGCGATAGCGTAGCGCCGGATCTTTTGGTAAACCTCTTTGGGATGAAGTATTTTGAAGGGGAAGAGAGCTGGCTTCGTATTGATTTCCAAAATCCAGATTTGGTACTGTTCGTCGATGGCGATGTCCAACCCGATTTCCTTGAGCTGCGGAAATTTCCGAGCCAGTTGGATGGCTGCCTGGACGCCGATGGATTTCATTTCCTTGTACTTCTCGGCAAACTCTTTGGGGGTCATATAGGAGCTAAGCAGGTCCTCAATGAGCATGACGCTGCCGCCGCCGTGATAGTTGGTGATGACCTTCTGCTGTGCAGCAATCCGTCCGATAAATCCAGTCGTCTCCCAGGACTTACGCGGGGTTTGCTGGACGAGGGCGCGGATATCGAACCTGCGGCGGCGGTAGGTGAGCAGACGGATGCCTTTTTGGATCAGATAAGGTTTAGACCCCATCTTGGCGACAAGTGCGTCGTGAAGCTCCTCTATCGTCGGGTACAGCTCGTATTCAATTCCGTACCTGAGCTTATACTGAAGCGGGCTGCCTGGGCTAAGGTCATCCGTCCATTTCTCAATGCTCATCACGCCGATGCCATAGGTGCCGTGATCCGGTTTGACGAAGACATAGTCGTATTCCTCCAGCATATCCCGAAGATGCTCAAAGGAATATTTTCGCGTATCCGGAATGTAGGGACGAAGGGATTCCTTCTGGTAGATCACTTTCGTTTTCTCCCACTTGCTTGCAATACGTTGGATCGTCAAATCGTTTATCCTTCCTTTCTTTCGGACCGGAACCGGCCCGTTGTCATCTATGCGATATGCGAAAAACATAGGACAGAAGAGAAAAACAATGGTATAATTATAAGATATGGGGATTTTATAAGCTTTTTCAGCGATTCAAAGAAAATGCCTATATCCGTAGTGTATGAACGTTCGATTCGATGGGAGTGGACACATCCCTAATTTTTTGCTGTCTATATGGATCGTGTTACAAGGCCGGTCACGTTTAATTGAGCTTGATTTGTGAAAGTAATATAATGAAAGTGGCGGTTTTTCGGGCTTTTTCCCATACGAAGGCACGTGGATAGATTATGAAGGAGGTCCAGCATGGCGGAAGAAAAATTCTCTCAAATCATAGATCGGGACATTAATGTGGAAATGCGCGAGTCCTTTATGGACTATGCCATGAGCATTATTGTCAGCCGTGCGTTGCCGGATGTGCGGGATGGTTTGAAGCCGGTGCATCGTCGCATTCTCTATGCGATGTCGGATTTAGGAATGCATCCGGACAAACCATTTAAGAAGTCAGCGAGAATCGTCGGTGAAGTCATCGGTAAATATCATCCTCACGGTGATTCCGCCGTTTACGAGACGATGGTGCGGATGGCGCAGGATTTCTCGATGAGATATATGCTTGTCGAAGGCCATGGCAACTTTGGTTCCGTCGACGGGGATATGGCCGCGGCGATGCGGTATACGGAAGCGCGTTTATCCAAAATCGCCATGGAAATGCTGCGTGACATCAACAAAGAAACAATTGATTTCATGCCGAACTACGACGGCGAGGAGCAGGAACCGGTCGTGCTGCCTTCCCGCTTTCCGAACCTGCTGGTCAATGGGGTGTCGGGGATCGCAGTTGGGATGGCGACGAATATCCCTCCGCATAACTTAGGGGAAGTCATTGACGGGGTTCAGGCGTTAATCAAGAATCCGGAGATCAGTTCGCTGGAATTGATGGATTATATCAAAGGCCCGGATTTTCCTACGGCTGCTTATATCTTGGGCCGTTCGGGGATCCGCCAGGCGTATACGACGGGACGCGGCTCGATTACGATGCGGGCGAAGACCACGATTGAGGAGCACAACAACAAAGCACGGATCGTCGTGGAGGAGCTTCCTTATCAGGTCAACAAGGCCCGTCTGGTTGAAAAAATCGCCGAACTGGTACGTGAGAAGAAAATTGACGGGATTACCGACTTGCGCGACGAGTCGGATCGCACCGGCATGCGCGTGGTTATCGAGCTTCGGCGGGACGTCAATCCGAACGTCGTGCTGAATAACCTGTATAAGCATACGGCGCTGCAAAGCACTTTTGGCATTAATATGCTGGCGATCGTAAACAATGAACCGAAGATTCTGACGCTGAAAGATGTCTTGAGTCATTATCTACAGCATCAGGTTGAAGTTGTTCGCCGGCGCACCGAATTTGATTTGAAGAAAGCCGAAGCCCGGGCGCATATCCTGGAAGGTTTGCGGATCGCCTTGGATCACATTGATGAAGTTATCGCTTTGATCCGGGGATCAAATTCGGATGAAGAAGCCCGTGAAGGCTTGATGACCCGTTTTGGTCTGAGCCCTGAACAAGCACAAGCGATTCTCGATATGAGACTCCGCCGGTTGACCGGATTGGAGCGCGAGAAGATCGAAGACGAATATAACGAATTGCTCCAGAAGATCGCTGAATATCGTGAGATTCTGGCCAATGAACAGCTCGTGCTGAAAATTATCGGTGAAGAGCTGCAGGAAATCCGTGAGAGATACGCGGATGAACGCCGTACGGAAATTACGATCGGTGAAGAAAGCATCCTCGACGAGGATTTGATTCCTCAAGAGGAAGTGGTCATCACGATTACGCATACCGGCTACATCAAGCGGTTGCCGGTGACAACGTACCGCAGCCAGAAGCGCGGCGGGCGCGGCGTTGTCGGGATGGACACCAAGGATAATGATTTCGTGGAGCATCTGTTCGTGACGAACTCCCATCATTATCTGATGTTCTTTACCGATCGCGGCAAGGCGTATCGCCTCAAAGCGTACGAGATTCCAGAGCTGGGACGTACGGCTCGGGGGACGCCAATTATTAACCTGATTCAGATTGAGCAGGGCGAGACGGTCAATGCGGTTATCGAGGTCGAGCGTTTTGACGATAACAAGTATTTGTTCTTTGCTACGAAGCAAGGGATCGTCAAGAAGACGCCAATCGAAGACTATATCAACATTCGCAAGGGCGGATTGATTGCCGTCAACCTGCGCGAAGACGATACGTTAATCGACGTGAAGCTGACCGATGGCAATGAAGAAGTGATCATGGGTACAGCACAAGGCATGTCGATCCGGTTCCCAGAAAGCGATGTACGCTCTATGGGCCGGGCAGCTACCGGTGTTAAAGGGATCACGCTGGATGAAGGCGACTCTGTCATCGGCATGGACGTTGTGGTTCCGGGGCAGGATGTCTTGATCGTAACCGCGAATGGTTACGGCAAGCGGACGCCGATCTCCGAATATCGCACGCAAAGCCGCGGCGGTAAGGGGATCAAAACGATCAATGTCACGGAGAAGAACGGTACGGTTGTCGGACTCAAGGTCGTTAAGGATGAAGAGGACCTGATGATCATTACCGCGAGCGGTACGCTGATCCGAACGAGCATGGAGGGGATCTCCACCATGGGCCGGAACACGCAAGGCGTGAAGCTGATCAACATCCGCGAAGACGATACCGTAGCGACGGTTTGCCGCACGGACAAGAGTGAGGAAGAAGACCAAGAGGGAGAAGCTGAGTCCTCCCAGGACCAAGGGCAAGCGGTTGAAGGCCATGGTTCGGAACCTGGGCAAGATCCTAACGAAGAATAATGATTCCCCTGTTTCGAGACCGCAGCAATAGTCGCGTGTTTGAAAATCTAACTAGGTTGGGAAGTCGTAAATGACGGCCCAACCTCGGGAGCAAGCGAGCCTTAGAAATCGAGTCTAAGGCTCGTTTTTTTTTGGAGTTAAGCACGTTTTTGGCTGTCTAGTTTCGGAGGCTCTTGTGGCGTTCTTTTCCTACGAAAAAGAAAGATTGCTTGCTATTTTAGCAGCGTACTATAATAAGATTAGTGCTCAATAGTTCTTTATACCTAGAAAATATTGGGTTTGTAGTGACTTGGAATCCTAGTCTTACCCTAAGGAGAGAATAAAGGATGGTTAGTATCTCAATCGAGGATGTCAAACCGGGAGTTAAGTTGATGAATCACGTATATAGTCCATTGGGCGGTCTTTTGCTGCAGAAGGGCAAGGTTTTGCTTCCGAGAGATTTGGATATCCTGCGCGCCTTTATGATCCGTCAGATTGAAGTGGAAGACTTTGTGGTTCCTGAGCGAAAGGCGACAGAGGTTCATGAATCTACCAAGTTAGCTTCGGCAGGAGCAGCGGGGGCGGCGATTAGTCCATTAACTTCGTTGCACCTTGAATACGACCGGATGCTGCATTTAACGAAAAGCGCGTTTCAATCCGTGTTGGCTGCAGAGCTGCCGATTTACGAGCTCCGCAATCAATTGGAGGTGCTCGTCCGCCAGTTGAAGCATTACAATGTGCTGACGTTTATGCCGCGCAATATGAACGAATACGATTATATGTACCATAACGCCATTCTCTGCTCTATCACGTCCTATTTGCTGGCGCAATGGCATGGGTTGCCCCAGAAAGACTGGATGCAGGTGGCATTTGCCGGATTGCTGCACGATATCGGAAATACGAAAATCGATCCGTTGATCCTGTATAAGCCAACGCAGTTGACTGCGGATGAAGCTGAGGAAATGCGGATGCACACGACCTATGGCTATCAGCAGCTGCGCAA